>JBBDYH010000056.1:0-33617 GCA_040901795.1 Pirellulales bacterium | reverse complement strand
TACACCATCTCGCCGCGGAAGTGAATTGTTCAAGTTATTCTTTCGGGATCCCTAACACTCTTGGATCCGCAACTCATGCCGCCGCATAAACTCCAGCGCCTCCCGCCGATCGAACACGCTCTCGGTCGCGCTCACTGACCGCACGCAACTGGCCCCCAGCGCGCTTCCCCAGCGGAGACAGCCCAGCGAATCTTCGCCCGCCAGCATTCCGGCGATGAAGCCGGCGTCGAAAGCGTCCCCAGCGCCGGTACCGCCGACAAAACTCGTGGGGTAAACGCCGGCTTGTATCCGCCTGCCGTCCTCGATCAACAGTGTCCCTTGTTCCCCACGCGTGATCACCACTGTCTTTGTCCCCGCCGCGCGGAACCGTTCGGCTTGAGCCAGCGGGTCGGCCAGTCCGGTGATCAGCTCGGCCTCGTCCGAGTTCGGCAGAAACACATCCGTTTCCGTTAGAATCTCCTCAAACTTGTGCCAATGGTCCCCCGGTCCTGGCACCACGACGTCGAGTATGGTTTTGGCGCCCGCCGCCCGTGCTTGACGAAACAGCTCCACCAGCGTGCCCCGCCTTTCAAGCGCCGGCATCAGCAAATACCCGCCGACGTAAAACACCTTGCACTGTCTGACCAGGTCGCTCGGAATGCCGTCCGCTGTTAGCGCGGCGTTTGCCCCCGCGGCATGAATGAAGCGGCGGTCTTCCCCCTTCACGTTGATGATCAGTGTGGCCGCCGTTGCGATACCGACGAGAATCCGTACGCCGCGCACGTCGACGCCACCCTGTTGAAGCGTCTGCACGGCGAACTGGCCAAACACATCGTCCCCCACGCAACCGACCGCGCCGACCTTCACGCCCAGCCGCGCGAGGTTCATCGAGACGTTGGCCGCGTTGCCGCCGATCGACAGCGGCAGCTCGTCGGCCATCACCAATTCGCCAGCCCGCGGCAAATGCGAGATTGGCACAGTCAGATGATCGACGACTAGGATTCCAGCACTTAGACAATCGAGCATACGTTCCTATCCTTGGTCATTGGTGCTTCATCATTGGGGCTTCGTTCGTCATTCGCATATTGTCCTTCGTCATTTTTTTGGGATCCTCTGCTCTTGCGTCCCCGCCGCTCCCTCGTTACCATCCGCCAGTTTTTTGCGATGGCTCAAGGACGGGCCACGCCAGACGAAAGGGCCGAACACCGTGTGATTTTCTAACAGCCGTCGGCGTTGTTTTCCAGTGCCGCATCGCCAATGGTGCGGCCTGTGGCATCGTTGTTGCAGCCGTCGCCCCTCCTCTACCGGAATTGTGGAAGGGCGCGCACATGCACCGCTCGCAGCGTGGAAGAATCCCGGCGCTTGTGCCGCTCACGGCGATCCTTTACCTCGTGTTGAGGGGCCACACCGTGGCCGATGAACCGCGTGCAACTCCGCGCGTGGCTCGGCTCGTCAAGCAACTCGGCAGCGAGCGGTACTCTGAGCGTGCGACCGCGTCCAGCGAGCTGGCCAAACTCGGCACCTCCGCGCGCGTTCAGCTCGAAGCCGCCGCGCAATCTCCTGACCCCGAAGTCCGCATGCGGGCGGGCGAGTTGCTCGCGCAAATCCGCGCGCTCGATCTGTGGACGCCTTCGGTCATCGATTGTCGTGTGCAGGATCAGCCTGTGTCGCGCGTTGTGGCACTGCTTGCTGAGCAGTCGGGCAATCACATTCGCCTGAGCGATTTGAACGGAAAGTACAACGACCGCCAGGTATCGATCAACTTTCCCGTCGGCACATTTTGGCAAGTCCTCGACGAAACCTGCCGCCAATCGAGCAATCGCATCCGCTGCCATTATGACACGCGCGAGGCGGGCTTTCTGCTGATGGCGGGTGCGGCCAGCATCGCGCCCACAGCGTACGCCGGCCCCTGCCGCGCACAGATTACAAGGCTGATGCGAACTTTTTCCGATCGGCTCGACTTCGGCGAGGATGGCCCGCAACGGCTCCATGCGTTCGATATCGACGTGCAAATGATCTGGGAAGACCGTTTCCGCCTGGTCGGTTTTCGCAGCAACCCAGTAGTCGTTGAGGCTACTACGTCTACGGGTGAAACCCTCACGCCAGTGCAAGGTGTGGCCGGCAACTGGCAGGCCTGCGCCCCAAGCACCAAACAGCTTCAATCGCGTCTGGGACTTTCGCCCCCTCCCGTTGCGGCACACGAGCTGGACCGGCTCACGCTGCGCTGGAGCTTGATGGCCATCGGCGAAATGCGACAGCTCGTGATGAACGAGCTAATCGAAGATCGCCGCGCCGCCCGCGACGGAGTCGAAGCTGTCATCGACTCGATCGACCGCCACGATCGTGACCGAGTGGAGATCGCCTGCGTCGTCTCGCGCGACATCAGCTTGCCGGAGCCGGCCGAAATCGTCTTCCAGGAATATCGGCTCGACCTGCACGACGCCGAAGGGCGCGCGTGGCGGAACCAGGGATCGTCGTTTCTGCTTACCGACCGAGGAGTACAAGTTCGCACCACATTCCTTCGTGATGGCGAGCAGGAACAGCCTAAATCGCTGGTGGTTCATTACCCCGGTGTGCGCTCGCAGCGGGACGTGGATTTTACGTTTCTGAAAGTACCGCTGCCGCGTTCTCGGCCGGAATAGCGCCGTCATCACGCATTGTCGCCTTTCGCTCTGCGAAAGAACGCCCTTTCGCGGAGCGAAAGGCGACTATCTGGTTGATCACCGCAGCGCGCACTACAATCACTCGTGTACCGAACGATTCGAGTCACGATGGGTGCGTGCATGACGTTGCAACCTGTTCTTTTGGCCGGTAAATGGCAAAACTCTGACAGCCGTCAGTCATTCCGCGGCGAAGACCCGACGCGCTGCGAGCCGTTGGCCGACGAATACCCGATTAGCACCCGGCGCGATTGCGACACCGCGCTCGATGCTGCCACAGGCGCGATGCACGAGCTGCGCTCGACATCCGCCGAAAAGATTGCTCAGTTTCTGGAGGCGTACGCCGCGCTCATCGACGAGCATGCCGAGGCGCTTTGCGAAATGGCGCATCGCGAGACGGCGCTCCCCATCAAGCCCCGGCTGAAGGATGTGGAGCTGCCCCGCACGACAAATCAGCTCCGCCAGGCCGCCGCCGCGGCGCGCGACGGCGGCTGGTCGATGCCGACGATCGATACCAGGCTCAACATCCGCTCGCGCTTCGCCGGGATCGGCCCGGTGCTCGTCTTCGGCCCGAACAACTTTCCGTTTGCCTTCAACAGTGTGGCCGGCGGCGACTTTGCCGCGGCGCTTGCGGCCGGCAATCCAGTCATCGCCAAAGCGAACACCTCGCACCCCGGTACGACGCGGCTCTTCGCCGACCTCGCGCACCGCGCCAGCCAGTCGACCGCGATGCCGGCGGCGACCGTTCAGTTGATCTACCGCACGAGCCACGAGGACGGCGAGCGGTTGGTCTCGGATCCGCGCACGGGCGCAACAGGCTATACCGGCAGCCGCTCGGCAGGTCTCAAGCTCAAAGCCGCTGCCGACGCGGCTGGCAAGCCGATCTATCTCGAGCTTTCGAGCATCAACCCGGTGATCATTCTGCCCGCCGCGCTGCGGGAGCGGTCCGAAGCCATCGCGGATGAGTTCACGACAAGCTGCCTCATGGGGGCGGGGCAATTCTGCACCAACCCGGGACTGGTCCTCCTGCTGGCCGGCGATGAGTCGGACCGATTCCTCCGCGCGGTAATTGAACGCTTCGAAAAGGCGCCGGTAGGTACGCTTCTGTCGTGCCGCGTCGGAGATGCGCTCGCCGAATCCGTCACGCAGCTAACCCGCGCCGGCGCGCAAACCTTGACCGGCGGCGCTCGCGGTGGGGGCAGCGGCTATTCCTTCGCCAACACCTTGCTCCGCACGGGCGGCCGTGAGTTTCTGCAGAATCCCCATGCGCTGCAGCGCGAGGCCTTCGGCAATGCGTCGCTGGCGGTTGTTACCGACGACGTCGAGCAGGCGGCCGCTGTGATCGATCAACTGGAAGGCGCTCTCACCGGCTGCATCTATTCCCACAACGGCGGCGAAGATGATCGCTTGTACGATCGACTTGTACTCCGTCTGCGTCCGCGCGTCGGGCGGCTGCTCAACGACAAGATGCCGACTGGCGTGGCGGTTTCCCCGGCGATGAACCACGGCGGCCCCTATCCGGCGACCGGACATCCTGGCTTTACGGCGGTCGGCATTCCCGCCTCGCTGCGGCGGTTCGCCGTGCTGGAGTGCTACGATAATGTTCGCGAGCATCGCTTGCCCGTCATCTTGCGGAACCAGAATTCGACCGGGGCAACATGGCGCTTCATCGACGGAGTTTGGGCCCAGTTCAATGTCGGGTAGTCCTTTTGGAGTGCGGGTCGCCGCGACGATTCGCCGCTTTCTGTTGTCGGCTCCCCGGGAAGCGCGCTGTTGCTGGTGATTCACCTGTTCGGCGCCTTCGGCCCTCCGCTGTCGATGGGTCCAAACCATCTCGTACTCCGCCTGGCGACCGCGGCGCGTGCCTCGGCCTACATGGTGGTGTTCAGCGCGACGGTCGGCGTTGTTTCGGCGATTGCCGTGATTGCCGAGTCGAGACCCGCCGTTGGCCGCAGCATGAGGACATTGTATAATCGCTTAGGCTCTCGCTGTTTGGCATTCGTGCCGGCCGGCGCGATGATTTAAAGATGCTTGGCGCTTTGGTTCAAATGGGAGTGATCCCACTCCGCTCGTACCGCGCCTCGTGTTCGAACTTTGACGGCTTCATTTTCTTCTTATGAGCACAACCGAGATTTTCGAACGAGCGCTTGATCCATTTGTGGAGTGTCTTACGCCCGAAGCAGCCGCGAAAGTTGCTGAGCTGCGTGCGGCTCCAGCGGTCCAAGTTCGTCTTGACGAGCTGGCCGAACGAGCGAACGATGGATCGTTGACGCCCGACGAGCGGATGGAATATGAAAAGTTTCGGGCGGTGTTTCACTTCATCACGCTTTTGCAGAGCAAAGCGCGTCAACTTCTCAACGCACATCGGTCCGCCTAGATGGACGCAGCCAGACGCGCCTTTGTGCGGCAAAGGGCCAATGGTCGATGTGAATACTGCGGACTGCCGCAGGTCGCTGCTCCGTACTTCACATTTCACATTGAGCACATTCGCGCGCGGCAGCATCAGGGAGGTGACGATCCGGCCAATTTGGCTTTGGCGTGCCCGGATTGCAACGCGAAGAAGGGGCCAAATGTAGCCACGATTTCTCCGCAGAACGACAGTATCGTCGAATTGTTCAATCCGCGCATTCACCAATGGGAGGACCATTTTGTCGTGGTGGGCGCGGAGATCGTCGGCATTACTGATATTGGACGCGCGACGGTCCAGCTTCTCGATATGAATGAAGACGAGCGAGTGACAATGCGAGCTCAATTGCAGGCGGAAGGATTGCTCTAACGGCGGCCTACTGTCGGCTGCTTCTGCAGCACATGGCAGACAAGAATGTCTGCCCAACGAAGTGGCGAACGGTCGCGGCGGAAGCAGGCGAACCAATGACGCGCTTAATGCATGAGCAAGGCGCTTGTGGCTTGCCCAATGCGTGCGGCGGTAGACGCCGTCAATCTTTCACGCAGCGAAAACCGACGTTGGAGCTGCCGCTCGTCACTTCCCCTTTGCCGCGGCCGGCGACGCGGTAGCGCACGCAGTACTCGCTGCTGCACAAGAACGACCCACCCCGCTGCACGCGCTTGGGCAATCCCGGTTCGAGGGGGTCGTGGCTCCTGTCAGGACCGGTTGGATTCTTGACGACCTGGCCGGACGATGCCAACTGTTGGTAGTAGTCCGGCCGGTACCAATCGGAGCACCACTGCCAGACATTTCCCGACATGTCGAATAGGCCATAGCCGTTCGCCGGATACGTACGCACGGGCGACGTTCGCGTGTAGCCATCCTCCTCGGTGTTCTTTACCGGAAACTTGCCCTGCCAGACGTTCGCTTGCCATTTGGCCTTTGGCTTGAGTTCGTCGCCCCAAGCATAAGGCTGGCGATCCAGGCCGCCGCGCGCCGCGTACTCGAACTCCGCCTCGGTCGGCAGCCGCTTGCCCGCCCACTTGGCATAGGCCATTGCGTCGTCCCACGAGACGTGCACCACCGGGTGTTTTTCGCGCCCGTTAAGGTTGCTCTGGGGCCCTTCGGGGTGACGCCAGCTCGCGCCCGGCACATACTTCCACCACTGCAGATGCTCTTCGAGCGAGACCTCCTTCTCCGGCGGCGAAAACACGATCGACCCAGGGACGAGCAGTTCCGGCGGCGCGCCTGGAAAATCCTTTGGATCCGGCTGTCGCTCGGCGACCGTCTTGTAGCCGGCGGCCTCGACAAATTCGGCGAACTGATCGTTGGTGACCGGCGTCTCGTCGATCCAGAAGCCGTCGAGCTCAACGCGGTGCATCGGCCGCGCGTCCGGAAAGAGGTCTTCGTCGGACCCTCGCCAAAACGTCCCGCCCGGAACCCACACCATGCCGGCCGGGACTGGCTTTGGCCAGAATGCATAAACCAGCCCAGCGATCGACGTCGCCGCGACCAGGGCGGCCACTGTCCACGGTGCGGCCCTCTTCGGCGGTTGAATCGGAGACGTCCACCGCTTTGGCGTATTTCTTTTGCGGCTCATAAACACACTCATGGACTAACACAGCGGCGAACCTCGTCCATGATAATGCGCGGAGGGCGGCGTGGGCAGCCATTTTCGAGCAAAAGCCCGCTTCCAACGCTGTAGCTTCGGAGAAAAAATCGCTCATGACACGACTTTTCCGTTTGACTCTCCCGTTACTGGAGGCCGTAAGCTATTACCGGTTCGCCCCACTGCTGCTTCCATCCGGCATACGCCATTACGAGTTTCCGAGGCATTTGTGTACACGATCGGCGAGTTCTCGCGTATCACGGGGCTGTCCGTCAAGACGCTGCGCTTCTACCACGAGCAGGGGCTGCTCATACCATCCTCGGTCGATGAGCAAAGCGGCTACCGGTACTACGCGCCGGCCAAGATCGAAATCGCCGCAGTGATTGCTCGCTTGCGGGCGTTCGACCTCTCGCTTGCCGAAATCGCCGAGCTTTTGCGGAGCTACGACGACGACGGCGACGTGCTGGAACTGCTCGAACGGCAAAGCTCCGTGATCGCGGAAAAGTTATTGCAGTATCGCGGCATTGCTCGCTCGTTGAATGAACTGATCGCCAGACAAAAGGAGGAACGCATGTTCGCTCAGACCGCTTCGCACACGATCGAAGAGAAGCTGCTCAATCCGATTCTCATTGCCGCAATTCGCGTGCATGGTCGCTATTGCGAATGCGGCCAGGCGTTCGGCCGCATCGCGCGGCACTTCGGGCGCTACCTCGCCGGTCCGCCGTTCTTGTTGCATTATGATACCGAGTACCACGAAAACGACGCCAACTTTGAGGCCTGCTTTCCGATCCGCCAGCGCAAAGAGGTCGATGGCATCGACGTCCGCGAGCTGCCGGGCGGACCTTGTGTTGCGCTCGTTCACAAAGGCCCCTACGAGGAGATGGGCCGCTCGTACGCAAAAGTTTTCGATTATCTGAGTGAGCAGTGCTACGTGGCGGAACTGCCGACGCGCGAAGTGTATCTGAAGGGCCCAGGCATGATCTTCAAGGGCAACCCCAAGCGGTACCTGACGGAGATTCAGGTGCTGGTCCGACCAAAGTAGCCAGTGTGATGGCTTCCCCGCCGGCCGCAAATCAAAGCTTCCGCGATGCGCGTAGTAGCTGCCGACGGCGCCGCTCGTTAGAATCGCGGCAATGGTCCGATGCCGTTGCCTGGAGGCGAGCTATGAAACGATCCGTGTTGCGAATCCTGCTTGGTCGTGCGCTCCTTGTACTCGTCACAGTCGCCACGGCGATCGTATTTGCGTTCGCCGGCGAAGCGGCTCTATCCGCCGACCCACCCACGAAAAAACCCAACGTATTGTTCATCTCCGTCGACGACATGAACAACGACCTGGGCTGCTACGGCCACCCGCAGGTCAAGTCACCCAACATCGATCGTCTCGCCGCCCGCGGAGTGCGCTTCGACCGTGCCTACTGCCAGTATCCGCTGTGCAGCCCCAGCCGCACGTCGCTGATGACCGGCTTGCGACCTGATACCACGCAGGTCTACGACCTGCAAAAGCACTTCCGCAAAGTGCTTCCCGACGTCGTGACGCTGTCGCAGCTTTTTAAGAACAACGGCTATTTCGCCGCTCGGGTCGGCAAGATATATCACTACGGCAACCCGGGTCAAATCGGTACACCGGGGCTCGACGACCCGTCGTCGTGGCACGTCGCGATCAACCCTCGCGGCCGTGACAAGGATGAAGAAAACCAGCTCATCAACCACACGCCCAAACGCGGCCTCGGCAGTTCACTGACGATCCTCGCTGCGGAGGGAACCGACGAAGAACAGACCGACGGCAAAGTGGCCGGCGAAGTCATTCGATTGATGGAAGAGCACCAGGGTAAGCCGTTTTTCATCGCCGCCGGCTTTTACCGCCCACACTGCCCGTACATCGCGCCCAAGAAGTACTTTGATCTCTATCCGCTTTCCAGCGTTCAGATGCGCAAGCACATGCCCGGCGAGCGGCAGCGTGGGCCGGCGCCGGCGTTCGCCTCGGCGCAGCCGTGGCCCTGGTTCGGCGTCACCGAAGAACAAGGCAACGAGGCGCTCCGCGCCTATTGGGCGACAATCTCGTTCGTCGATGCTCAGGTGGGCCGCCTGCTCGACGCCCTCGACCGGCTCAAGCTCACCGACAACACGATCGTCGTCTTCTGGAGTGACCACGGCTACCACACAGGCGAGCATGGCCTGTGGATGAAGATGAGTCTGTTCGAGAATTCGGCCCGTGTACCGTTGATCATCGCAGCGCCCGGGCGCGCGGCCGGAAAAGCTTCGCCGCGCACCGTCGAGCTCGTCGACCTCTACCCGACGCTGGCCGATCTTGCCGGCCTCGAACCGCCCAAGAACCTCGCCGGTGCGAGCCTGCGGCCGCTTCTCGACAACCCAACCGCCAAATGGGAGCGCCCCGCGTATACCCAACTCCGCCGCGGTCCGGTCCCCGCGTACAGCGTCCGCGACGAGCGCTATCGCTACACCGAGTGGGACGCCGGCCGCCGCGGCGTCCAGCTCTACGATTACGAGACTGACCCCGAGGAACTAAATAATCTGGCCGAAGACGCGCAGCACGCAAAAACGGTCGAGCGGATGAAGAAGTTGCTCGATCGCATCGCAGGCTCGGATGTAAAATGAATCGATTGCTGCTTTAGTGGGAAAGAGGGACAAGATGGAGGGACCCACTTTCAAGACCGAAAACACAATCGGTACGTTGGGCCTTTGGTGCCCATGCCGGCCTGCAATGAAATCCGGCGCGGAGGTTCCTATTGCCATTCACTCGCAAGGTTAAGTTATACTGGCATCCCGTTTGATGATCCTCTAAGTGGACCTCGCTCGCAGTGGTCACGTTCTTACTTATTGTCGTCGTTTGTTGGCTCATCTTCTCACAGTCGACCCAAGGACTGTGGATCGGATTGGCTCATTTGCTTCCGCGGTCCCGCTGGCAAAAACAAAAGGCGAAGGCGCAGTGGGAGCAGTATTTTGCGGTACAAGCCACCAACTTACACCATATGGACGATAAAGAGTTTGAGCGATTAGTTGGCCGCGTCTTCGAAAACCTGGGATGCTGCAGCGTATGCGTAGTGGGGCGAACTGGGGATAACGGCGTTGACGTGATATGCAAAGGAGTGAACGGAGAGAGAATTGCAGTACAAGCGAAGCGCTGGGCAGGGCCGGTTGGCAGTCCAGACATTCAGAGACTTGCTGGCGGAATGGACTTCTATGACTGTACTGTTGGTTACGTTGTGACAACATCTGGATTCACGCGTCAAGCCCATCAGTTTGTAAATGGCGTGCGGAATAAGCGCATAGAGCTAATGGGCCGCGACTGGATCGAGCGAGAAGTAACGCGCCTCACCACGGCTGGTGTGCCACGACTCGTCTGGAAGGAATATTTTGCTCGATTCCAGCGCTCGATCGACAGCCAATATGCATTCCTGCGTAGTCAAATTGGATTACTGAGGGCTTTAGCTTGTCTTGCGACAATTGTTGTGTTCGTGGCAAGTCTATTACCTCGACTTCAGTTCGATGTTGGCGGCAACCGTCCAAATCGCTTGGCCCATGAGAGCACAACACACACGCACCAACGAGCCGCAGAACAATTAACGGACGATTTCGCTGGCGCCCAACAAGCGCCGGAGCAGGCGGCTAATGGGCTTTTCCATGAGTCGCTCGCTATTGAAACTAGCAAGCTGGACGACGCGCGGCCACAAGGATCGAACACATCGGTTGTAAAGTCTCAGTACATTGTCTATTTGAAGAACGGGCGCACTCGTCAAATCACCAATTTTCAAAAAGACAGCCGCGGATATATGTGTCGGAATACCTTGGGAGTAATCTTTCGACTTAAGACTAGCGACGTCGAGCGGATCGAAGCAATGTCGTCCGACTGAGGTCCCTCATCGATGGCGTAAATAAAGCTAGTCGGCCAGCGACTTGTGATTGAAGATCACGCACGCGAAAGCCTATTCCGACGGGCTGACTGGCTGTCAAATTCAATTTCGTTCCCACGGCCCAATGGGCCGCCACTCAATTATGAATCGGCTTCTCCTGGCGTTTGGTTTCGCGCTGGCGTTTATTTTGATCTTCGGTATCCAAGCGGAGCCACAGAATGCGAAAAGCTCCACGGATACCACCAAAATCGGCAATCAAGTTGCCCCCAAACCACGCACAAACGCCAAAGCGCTCAAGGGCGCGAAGCGACAAGCACAACCCAAAGCCAAGCGTCAGCCCCTCATCATCCCCGACGTCCCGCGCGACCAGGTCATTTGCTTCACCCTCTACACCACTCACAACAGCGTCCTCAAACTCACCGCGGTCCTCTATCCGCTCCAGGATGGCGAGGCGCGCAAAGTCGCGTTCGAAATCGACCGCGATGGAACTGGCCAATGGCAGCCCGCCGCCGAAGCCGCCGTCAATCCCGTCGGCTGGACCGCGACCTTCCGCATCGATAAATGGGACGACACGAAGCCCGCCCGATATCGCGTCACGCATGCCGGCGGCTCGCGGTACGAGGGCCTCATCCGCCGCAATCCGCGCGACAAAGACGAGATCATCGTCGGCAATCTGTCGTGCAACTCGAACACCGATCGCGGGCCGCGCGCCGACATCGTGGCCAACCTCAAGGCTCAGGATCCCGATCTGCTCTTCTTCGCGGGCGATCAGAGCTACGACCATAAGGAGCACACGGCGGCGTTCTTGCTCTTCGGACGGCAGTTTGGCGAGATCACGCGCGACAGGCCGACGATCACCATCCCTGATGACCACGACGTCGGTCATGGGAATCTCTGGGGCGAGGGAGGCGGCGTCGCCCGCTTGCCCGGCGGTGCCGATGGCGGCTATCTCATGCCCCCTGAGTACGTCAACATGGTGCAACGCGCCCAGACCAGTCATCTCCCCGATCCTTATGACCCAACGCCGATCAACCAAGGCATTACCGTCTTTTACACGTCGCTCAATGTCGGTGGCATTGACTTTGCCATCGTCGAAGACCGCAAGTGGAAGAGCGGTCCCAGCGGCGTGGTCCCCAACATGGGACCTCGCCCGGACCACATCACCGACCCGAACTACGACCGCCGCGCCATCGACGTTCCCGAGGCCGAATTGCTCGGCGAGCGTCAGTTAAAATTCCTCCGCGAGTGGGGAATGGACTGGAAAGACGCCGAAATGAAGGCGGTCCTTTCGCAGACGATCTTCGCCGGCGGCGCCCACCTGCACGGCACGAAGGAAAACCGTCTGCTCGCCGATCTCGACAGCAACGGCTGGCCGCAGTCGGGCCGCGCCGACGCGCTCCGCGAGATCCGCCGCGCGTTCGCGTTCATGATGGGTGGCGATCAACATCTGGCGACCGTGATCCATCACGGCGTGAACGATTGGGAAGACAGTGGGTACTCGTTCTGCTCGCCCTCGATCGTCAATTACTACGGCCGCTGGTGGTCGCCTCTTGAAGAGCCCATGAACCACAAACCGAAGAACCCACTACCGTTCACCGGCCGCTACTTCGACGGTTTCGGCAACAAGGTCACGATGCAGGCCTATGCCAATCCCACCGCCGACAATTACAAGGCGGCTGGCTACGGTCTGGTGCGGTTCAAAAAATCAACGCGCGAAATCACCATGGAATGCTGGCCGCGGCACGTAGACGTGACCAAACCCGACGCCCGCCAGTTTGCCGGCTGGCCGCTCACCATCAAGCAGCAGGACAACTACGCCCGCCGTCCGATCGCCTGGCTGCCGAAGCTGCGGGTCACCGGCGAAGAGGACCCGGTCGTGCAAGTCGTCGATGAAGACACCGGTGAAGTCGTCTATACGCTCCGAATCAATGGCAACGAGTTCCGGCCGAAGGTCTTCAAGGCGGGCGCCTACACGATCAGAATCGGAGAAGGCCCGCGCCGCCGTACGCTGGAAAAAGTGCAATCCAATGCCGAAGACGACGCCGCGGCGATCGACGTGCGCCTTTGACTGCGATTGACCCCCATCGGACAGCGGTTAGAATGAATGTCCCGCTGAGCGTTCAACCGCCGGCTGGGACCACCCTCGGGGCGTAGCTCAGCCTGGCAGAGCGCTACGTTCGGGACGTAGAGGCCGAAGGTTCAAATCCTTTCGCCCCGACTGGATTGACGATGAGACTTATTATCAATGCAGCAGATCAACATTGAATCTGGTGTGGGCAAAAAGCTGGTTGAAGCGACGGAGCAAGCTGTCGTTTGCGACGAACAGGGTCGTGTCCTCGGCCTTTTCTGGCCCGTTCCTGGGCGGCCCGGCGTTGGCGACCTGCAACTAGAGCCGCCGCTCTCGATTCCGCAAACAGAAGAGTTGCGGAAGAATCGAACTGGCAAGCCGTTGGAGGAGATTCTCGGGCGGCTCGGATACTGATGCCCTATCGTGTGCTGTGGGCGCCGTTTAGCGCGTCGAGCAGCGCAGGGAATCGACACCGTCATAGCCTGGTGGGAAGCAGCTTCCGCAGGATTGCCTCCGCGAACCGCTGAGGCGCGCCCACGCCGAAGGCCAGGAACAGGAACGGCTCGTTGATTTCCAGCTCCATCAGGAAAAAACGCCCGGCACGCTCGATTCCGTCCAGGCGGGCATACAGCAGTGGGAAATCGACTGCCGAGAGAACGGATTGCGCTTCCTCGATCAGCCACCGGCCAGGCTCGGCTGATGTTGCGCTGCCGCCGTACTCGCGCTGTACGCGAAAGTCCCCCGCCGCCGGCCGCTTCAAGACGGCATGACTGTAACGGCCGTCAAAGTACACCAAGGACCACTCTCCTTGCGACGCCACTTCCGGCATGTACGGCTGGAGGAGGAGGTCCTGGCGGCGAAGTTGCTCCGCAAACCTCTCCTGGTCCGCCTGGGCAGTCGCCAAACAACTGCGCCAAGCCCCGGCTGCACAACCGGAGACGGCAGGCTTGATCACGGCCTCGTCCCAGCCGCAGCGATGCAGCACGTCGTCCAGTACCGCCCCTTGGTCGGCCGGGAGATACGTGGTGGGTACAACATCCATGCCTCGCTCCGCCAGCCGCACCAGATACCGCTTGTTGATATTGTCCAAGACGACATGTGGCGGATTCCAAAGCCGAACGCGGGAACTTTGAACCCTGCGCAGCCAGTTCGCATATGGATCTGGCTTGAGGTAATAATCCCAGGCAGAGCGGATGACGACGCAGTCGAAGTGGGTCCAATCGATTTCTGGATCATCCCAGACCGCCGGGACCACCGCCACGCCCTGGCTGCGGAGCACCTCGGCGGCGAGAAGGTCGTGCTCGTTGATTTCCGGCCACGCCTGGCACGTTACGAAGGCAACTGTCGGCATGGCCTTTTCCTTTAACTCATGAAGTTTGATTCACACGCCGGCCGCCGATATTCGACGCGGAACCGCCTGACCGGAGGATCTTCGGAGTCGAGGTAATCCTCAAAGGTCAGTTCAATCAGGCCGGCGCGGGCGAACTCAGACAGTTCGCTCTGCAGCAAAGGCCAGGGCATCGCGCCAGGATCATCGGCAGCGTCTCGGCCGCGCGTGATCACCAGCAGACGGCCGTCTCCCGCGACAAAGTCGGCAATCTGCCGGATGGCCGTGGCACGCAAGTTTTCGGGAAGCACCTGCAGCGTGTAGGTTTCCAGCACAAAGTCGAACGCTCGCTGCCACGCAGGCGGCGGCGAGAAGAGGTCCGCCACGCAGTACCCTACCGACGATTCCGGAAAACGCCGCCGGCACCAGGCAATGCAGGTATCCGAGATGTCGAACGCCGTGACCCGAAAGCCGGCCGCACACAGTGCTTCAGCATCGTCGCCCAGACCGCAACCGATGACTAATGCTTGCCGTTGCGCTGCAATCAGGTCCGTGCGCGCGAGCCAGGCCGACAGGTTTGGGTTCACGGCCATGTCGGCCCAAGGAATGACTGCAGGATCGCCGCCGGCCTGGTGGTAGAGCGTCTCGAACCACTCCAGCGGCCGGCCGCGGCGGAGCGACTCGTGGGCGAGGCTTCGTGCTTGCTTTCTGTGAAGGGTCATTTATTTCTCGATGCAGTTCTATCCGCGCGCGGCGAACCCGTTGACCAGCGCCGACAACGCGACGAGCCCGGCCGCATCTACGCAACAAGCTGAGTTGCCGGCCCGGCCGGCTGCATTTCGAAGCACGACCTTCCTGCCACCGACCAGCATCAGCCGCCAGGCCGGTCAGTGGTCATCCCCGTCGTAAATCCACAAGGGCTCGGTCTTGCCAGCCCGCTGGAAGCCACACTTACGGTAGAACTCGATAGCCCGGCCATCCGCGACCAGCATGTGCTGATGGAAACCCTGGTAACGAGCCATCAGCCGTTGCATCAGTTGTCTGCCGATGCCATGTCCTTGATACTCCGGATGGACGAGCAGGTGCGGATAGTAGACCACCAGGTGGCCGTCAGAGATCGCGTTGCCCAGACCGACCAGTCGCTCGCCGTCCCAGGCGGTGACCACGGCGTGCGACCCGGCCAGCGCGGCGAGCAGTTCGCGCGGCTTCTCGGCCGACGACCAACGGTTCGCCCGATAGAGGTCCAGCACGCCATCGGGCGGGAGGTCACGCGTCTGGCGGTACTGAATCCGATCCATGATCACGAGCCTCCGCCGTCAAACGGCCGGTCAAGTTCCATCGTCCACTCCTCGTGGATCATCCGGCAAACAATCGCAGGCTTTCTCATCCATTCGGCGGCATCCAACAGTCGCTCGTACAAAGCTTTGGGCAAAGACAACTGCCAGTGTCAAAGGTTCGCCGTTAGCCGCGCAGGAACTCCCCCAGATCGTCGGCGTCGTCGTACCAGGCAGGCGCCCACGGGGATTCCTTGACGTGCAGACCGGCGACTTCACCATCCTTGATCGCAAACGTCACCATCCAATCGTCGAGCCTGGGATTACCGAATGTCGCTCGAAAGGCGTCGTTCTGCCAGTGCTCTAATTCGCCCTCGAAGCGGGTTCCAAACCGCAAACCCAGCCTGTCGTCCTTAGCCGTGATGCGTAAGCGTCCGTAGAGCTGGCTTTCATAAAGCCCGGAGTACTCGGATAGCGGCCGCAATGGGCGCGTCTCCGAGGGGCGGTTCGCGTCAAACTGAGCCTTCGCCTCGCGGAGAAGCCGTTGGTAGCCATTGGCGTAGTCGGTTCGAACGATCTCGCTCCAGTCGCGTTCTGGTCGGCCCAAGCAGGCGTCGAAGATCCAGGATCGCAAAGCGAAGTTCAGCCCAGTGCGATGGTGGTTCGCCAGCACGACCAGTCCCAGGCCCTCCTCCGGCATCAAGGCGACCCAGGCAACGAAGCCATTTTGCGTGCCCGAGTGCTCGACAACCTTCCGGCCTGCGTAGTCGTTGATGAACCAGCCCAGTCCATAATTGCTGATCGGTGCGCGGGGAACCGGCGGCTCCTTAGCGGGCTCAGCTTTGGCGCGCTCGGGAGCCACGTGCAGTTCTGCAATGCGAGCCGCGGACAGAAGTTGCCGGCTTTCGGACCGGCCACCTTTCAGGTGCAATCGCAGCCAATGGGCCATATCGAGCACGTTCGAATGTATGGCGCCGGCCGGTGCAATGGCATCCGGACAGTACGGCTGAATGCGGTGCACTTTTCCGGTGTCTGTTGCATGAGGAGCCGCCAGGTTCTCTAAACCTCGGACTCCAGAACTATCTGCGACGGTGGACTTCATTCCCAACGGTTCAAAAAATTCGGCGAGAAGGAAATCGTTCCACTTCCGCCCGCTCACCCGCTCCACGAACTTTCCCAGAACCAGGTACATAATGTTGTTGTACAGGAACCGCTCACCTGGAGCGGCCACAGGCCGGAGCCCGCGCAACCGCGCGAGGATCTCGTCGCTTCCGAAAGCGCCGTTCCTCCACAGCATGTTGGCCGCTGGTAAACCCGTGCGATGGGCCAACGCCTGACGAATCGTTATTCTCGACATCCACTCCGGGTCAGACAATTGCACCGCCGATAGGTGCTTGGCGATTGGATCGTCCCACTGAAGCTGCGCATTATCGATCAGCCTGGCAATCGCGGCCGCGGTGAAGGCCTTCGTGCATGAGGCAATGCAGAAGACCGTTTGGGCATCGACCCTGGCGTCGGCGTCCACGCCGCGAACACCATACCCGCGCGCATGGACGAGCTTGCCTTCTTCGACGACTGCTACGGCCAGCCCCGGCACTTGCCAACGCGCCATCGCCTTTTCCACGTATCCCTGCAAACCGTCGAGCCGATCGCGCCTGCGTTGATTTCCTTGCGCGGAGTGTTGCCCCCGTACACCGAGCCCCCCGACGCTTGTCGCGACGCCCTGCAAAAAACGCCTGCGAGTTATTCCAAACGACATCCGTTGCATTTCTTCGTAAACCTTCGCCTCGCATCACGAGCATCAACTGCGCAGGAACCTTCTCGAATCGTCAGTATCATCGTACCAAGCCAACGCTCCGGCTGCCTTTCGGCTCTCAGCGCGGTGACAAACCGGACAGTGTGTTCCGCAGCCTCGGCTCGTTCTGGACGAGACCGCCGTCACGGATGCCGGGGTCAGGCTCGTGCCGGCTTGCATCGAACTGATCCGGGTCGGTCTGGGGCGGACTCGGATCACCGATGAACCGGCGGATGTTGAGTTGGTCGAGCAGGCCAAGAACGGCGACCGCGCCGCGTTGGAGAGACTGGTCCTGCGACACCAGGCTTGGCTAAGATGCCGCGTGGTGCGAGTCCAGACTATCTTCACAATCGTCAGGCTCGCTCGATCTATGTGAAGATGTACGGGCCTTGTTCGTCGGCGTATAGATTGTGGTTCGCACAGCCCGAAGCATCACTCAGACGGTTATTTTCTGCGTGCTGGCTGCCCGGCGGATGGCGCCAGAATGCTTTTGACCGTTGCTCGTCCCACTACTCGCGGGACGGGCTCCCGGTCGAAATGCCCCACCGTGTACGCGCTCGGCTGCCAGTAGCCGAACGCCGACCTGCCGGACCGCAAAAATGAATTCCGCATCGAGTCGCCGTGCGCTTCGGCGCCATTGTCTGTTCATACTGTTTACGAGCGTGTTGTTGCCGGCAGTGTGGGCACATGCCGGCGACGTCCCTCCTGCGGAAGTAGCACCCGCGAGCCAACACGATTACGACGCCGGCACAAGTCAGATGTTTGAGCCGACCGACTCTGCCGTGTCGCCCGTCAGCGCACTGGATCGGGCGGTGCTTCAGCCGCCTGAACCGCCACCCGGTTTGCCGAGCGAGCCGGCTCCCTATTCGCCCCAGGCAATCGAAGGCCAGTCGGCGCCGCCGGCCGCCACGCCCGCCCCCGCGGCTGCCGCCAAAAAACCTGCCGCCCCGCCCGCTCCGTACAAGGGCGTGTTCTACGACAACGATTTCTCCTACTTGACGAAGCCCGACAACAAGTACTGTTATTTCGGCGACTGCCTGAAACGGAACGAATGCGGCGATTGCTGGATCTACGATCTCGGCGGCGAGTACCGCGCGCGGCACCATCACGAGGTGAACCTCCGCGGCAGCAATCTCAGCGGCCTTAGCGACGACTTCCTGTTGCACCGCACCCGTCTGTTCGCCAACGTCGAGTACAGCAACTGGTTTCGCTTCTACGGCGAGGCGATCGATGCCGTGAGCGAGTTCGAGGACTTCACGCCGCGGACGATCGAAGAGAACCGCTTCGATGCGCTCAATCTTTTCGTCGATGGGTTGATCTCGGACTACGGCGAGGGCGAGTGGTGGGGCCGCGTCGGCCGGCAGGAATTGCTCTACGGCGATCAGCGCCTGATCTCCCCGCTCGATTGGTCCAACACGCGGCGCACCTTCGACGGCGCCAAGGCGTTTTATCGCAGCAAGGTCTGGGACTTCGACGGTTTCTGGACGCGGCCCGTCCCCTTCTCCCAGCACATCAACAGCGACAGCAACTTCGACCACCCCGACCAGAGCCAGGAGTTCATGGGCTTGTATACGACGTACAAAGGCCGCAAGGACCACGTTTACGATTTCTATTTCTTGCGATTGGCAGAGTATGATGGACCGGACACGACTTTCTTCCCGCGCGACTTTGACGCCAACACGCTCGGCACGCGCTGGAAAGGCAAGCACTGCTGCTGGCTCTGGGAAGTGGAAGGCGGCTATCAATTCGGCGACTTCGGCACGCGCGACCAGTCGGCCGGATTCTTCACGGGGGGCCTGGGCCGCGAATGGGCACAAGCCCGCTGGAAGCCGACGCTATGGGCCTATTACGATTGGGCGTCGGGCGACCGTGACCCGACCGACGGCAGGCATGGCACGTTCAATCAATTGTTTCCGCTGGGCCATAAGTACTTTGGCTTCGCCGATCTGGTGGCGCGGCAAAACATCAACGACGTCAACTTCATTTGGACCGCCAGCCCCACGCAAAAGCTGAAGCTGCTGGCTTGGTATCACATTTTTTTTCTGGACGAATCGCGCGATGCCTTGTACAACTCCGCCGGCGCTCCGATTCGTGTCGATCCGACCGGCGCGGCTGGCCGCGACGTGGGCCAGGAATTGGACCTGACCGTGCAGTACATCTTCTCACCGCGCAGCGACATCCTGGTGGGCTACTCGCACTTCTGGGCGGGCGACTTTGTGCAGGCGACAAACCCGGCTGGCGTCACGGGCGATGTGGACTTCGTCTATACGCAGTTCACAACGCGGTTTTGATGATCCAGTCCAGGAAGCTCCCGAAGCAAGCGTTCCTACTGCGACTTCCTCTCAAAGATCATTAACCCACATCCGCTGCCCGACGAGTCAGTAAACTCTTTCGGACGATCTGTCTCCTTCTCCATCGGGCCGCCGTGGCAAATTCGTAAACGCCCGTTTTGAAACTCATAGATTCCGAAAGTAGTCGTTCCTTTCAAGTTACCATCCAAGGCGACGAGGTCGATTTCTTTGGGTGTTTTCTTGGGGTTCAACGTAAAGCGCATCTTGCCGGTTGAGCCGTGGGCGGATGCGGTGATCGTGTTCCCTTCGACGGACCACTTCTGGGTTTTTAGTTCACCTTCGGAGGCTTTGTGGCCATCGCCTTCGAGCCCTACAACGTTCCACTCGCCTTGGAAGATCTTCGTCTCCTCATCAGCAGAGCGGTTGTCCTGAGCGCCATGCTCGCCGTCATGGCTGTCGAACTCTCGTATTTGCATGATCCCGCGACTCGCCGCGGTTGCGCCGCCGATCACGAGCCTGCGGCCTTGTGGCGTGATTGCCAGATCATTCCATCTTCCGCCTAGGGGCGAGTCGGCCGCATGGAGCTCGTGCTTCAATTGTCCGCTCTCAACGTCAACAAAGCGGATCGATTTTCTGTCGCATAACACCGCAAGCGTTCTCCCATCGGCGGAAAAGGCCGGTTTCGCCCAGCCGGGCATGGTTTGTCGCCACTCCGTAATACCGGATAACGGATACGCCACTCCGATGGCCGTTGAGCGCGTGTCGTTTTCTTTGTCGAAATGCACTGAGCCGGTCACGATCAGTTTCTTGATCGGTGAAAAGGCAACGTAATGAGTGCCGCCGTTGGCCTCGATCAGAAGGGTACGCATTTTTTCGCCGGTTTGCGGATTCCAAACGAGCACGCCGTTACCCGGTCCGCCTGCGTCTTCACAACGTCCGGCGCTGGCCAGCAGGGTCCCGTCCGCAGAAAATGCGACATCGAAGGCCTGGCTGTGCCCGACGAGATCGTGTTTGAGCGTCCCGGTTTTTGCTTCCCACACTTTCAGCCGTCCGGGACCTGTGACAGTGCGGCCCAGGCCTCCTCGTTCGATTCGGTCGAAAACGTCGGAAAAATCACTAAACGAGCCGCCGCACACGGCTAACAAACTGCCGTCCGGCGAGTATGCCAGCGACTCAACTCGACCCATGGCCCGCTTCAGTGTCTTCCAGTTTTCGGATGTCTCCTTGTCCGCGAGTTTTGCCTTTTCATCGTCCAACGACCGGACCAGTTCACCGGTCCGCGTATCGTACAGTTTCACTTGGCCGATGTCGGTCCCGACGGCCAGCATGCTGCCATCGGGCGAGAACGCCAGCGCGGTTACTTCCATATAAGACATCCGCGGAGAGGCAAAGAGAATCCCGTTTTCTTCGGCGCTGGTAATGTTGAGGTAGTTGAGCCTTGTCGGCGTTTCGCCATCGTCATGCAGGATCGCCAGCATGGGCGTCAAGCCGTGCATGTTCCTTGCATTCGAGTTGCCGTTGGCCATCGCGATCAGCTTCCCGTCTACGGAGCAGGCGATCGTCTCGACCGGCCGAATGATCGAATAGTCCTCGATGCGTTTGGTCGCCGCGCGGCTCGATTCATCTGCTGTGCTGGACTCCACTTTGTCGGCCGATTCCCTAGGCCGCGAGCCGATCCTGGCGAGCGAAATTCCGTAGAAGGGTCCGTAGTAGTGCAGCGTGCTGGCCGCGATGCTGTCCCATTGAAGGAAAAAGCCCTTGCTGGCCGGCATGTAGAAGACTCTTCCCTGGGAACCCAACTCCAAATCCGATTTGTCCGTGGGGACGATCGGGATCGAGACGACATCGGCACGCAGGCGGTAATTGCCATTCGAACCGGGCACTCGCTCGAACAACTCGGCGAGATGATTGGTCGTGGCGGGTGCGCCCTTGATCAACTCTTCGATTTTCCTCACGTGCTCTTTCGTCGCATAGAGCTTTTCCGGGAGCGGCGCTTTGGCTTTCGCGCCATCTGCGAGCACCGTCTTGTAGCGGATGCGAATGCCTTTGGGATCTTCGACCAAGGCCATCAAATCGAGGATGCCCTCGGCGCCCTCTTCGGTTTTGAAGAAATACGTGGCCGGTTCGAGCGGCTTGTATTGCATTTCCGTCAACGGCGGAACATCGTCGCCGGCCAAAGCGCGGCGGACGTCGGCGGCCGACGCGTTCCACTGGCTTGACTTGACCTTCATCCCGCGCATGGGCTGGCCCGGCAGTAAGAATGACTGCGCGCCCGATAAGCCTGTGGGGAACTGATGCGGCTGCAGTTGAGTCGCGTAGACGTCCATCTGCTGAATCTCAGGACGATCGACGGTCGCGGGAGGGTCCAGCGTTTTACCGGTGTCGAAGTCGAGCATGTAATGCATGCTGTTCATTGAGAGGACCAGCTCTTTGGTCTCCGAAAAGCCCGTGTCGAGCGCGGACTTGCGAGCTGCGTGTCCGCCGTCGGCGGCTTCGCGTTGCGCGCCACGGACCGTGATATGTGAGATTACCCTGGGATAGTACTTCTCGGCCATGCGTATGATCTGGCTGACGTCGTCCTGGTGATCGACGAAGCCCGAGAGGACAACACCTTGCGCGAGCGGCCTCACACGGATACTGGCGTTCGGGAACTCGGTGCGAAGCAGCATTTCCAGCTCGCGGGCGTCGCCCGATACCAGCACGTCGATCGTATGCACCGTGTTGTCTTGCTTCCAAAGGTTGATCTGTGTGGCCCCCGGCTTTTTCGCGAAGACCTGCACCTTGTTGGGCGCCAGCGCCGTTAGCTCTAGGACATCCGGGTTTTTGACCAGAGCGCGCGGGATCGGTTCGTCGAAAGTCAACACTTGAGTGGTATCCGCCGTCATCTTCATTCGCTCGGTCGCGGCAGTATCGGCCGCATCACGCTCAACGATTCTGACGATTTCCTTCTCGCCTCGATGGATGGTTACGCTTCCGTTTTTCACCGTGATGGCGTTGTGCTTGCCGTCGATTTCGACCACGTACTCCCCAGCGGCGATTCGCACGTCGTTCTTACCGCGCGTCACGGTGAGCTCTTCGACGATCTTGTCGCCTTGAGTAATGCGCAGTTCAACGTTGGCGTCGCTTTCGATCGTCAACGTTCCCTTGTTGGTTTCAAGCACAATCACGACGCCGGCCACGAGCAGAGCCAGTGCGAAGGCAGCACCGGCGAGCAGTTTCCACGTTGACCAACGGCCGCGCTTCGCTGTCGAGGATTGGTAATTGCGAAGCTGCTCTGGCAGCGGGACCGCAGCCGGCCGCTGGACGTGCGCGAGGCAGTTTTCCAGAAGTGCGCTGACTTCCGCAGTCGAATTGAGTCGCCGCGACGGGTCCTTCTCCAACAGGCGCTCGACAATGGCGATGAACCACGGCGGCAACTCCGGGTTGAGCGACGCCATGGCTTGCGGTGAGTCGTCGACCAAGCGCCGCATGGTGGCCAGCATCGAATCGGTGCGGAAGGGCGAAACGCCGGTCGCCATCTCGTACAACACACAGCCCAGGCTGAAGAGATCGGAACGTCCGTCGAGCGGCTCGCCCCGCGCCTGCTCGGGGGACATATACTGCGGCGTGCCGGCGACGATGCCCCAACGCGTGAGCGTGACATCGTCGGCCGCACGCGCCAGACCGAAGTCGGTGAGCACAGCGCGCTCGACCCCCTTTTCCAACAGGATGTTGGCGGGTTTTACGTCACGATGCACGAGCCCCTGTTCGTGAGCAGCCGCGAGTCCTGCGGCAGCCTGCATGCCGATGCGGAGAATCTCTTTGAGCTCTAGCGTCCCTTGGGCTGTGAGCCGCTCCGCCAGCGACTCCCCCGCCACCAGCGGCATGACCAAGAACGGCAACCGCCCGCCCGCCTGCACCTGATGAATTGCCAGCACGTGCGGGTGTACAACGGCCGCTGCGGCTTGGGCCTCGCGGGCGAAACGCTTCCGCGCCAAGGAGTTTCGCGCCAGATGCGGCGCCAGCACCTTGATCGCCACTGTGCGATTGAGCTCGCGATCGAACGCCTTCAGCACGACGCCCATGCCGCCATGTCCGATGATCTCCAGGATGTCGTAGCCGCCCAATCGACCGAGCACGTTCGGCTCGTCGGTAGGCTCCAGATGCTCCACGGTGAAGTCGACTTCGGACCATTCGTCGCCAGTCGGCATGGTCAAGTCCAGTTCGTCTCCGGCGAGCAGTGAGACGGCTTCCCGGCACCAGGCAGGCCCACCCGCCATTCGTTCTAGCGCGGCGCTGCAGGCCTCGCACGCTTCCAAATGGCGATTGAGCGAGGTCTCGTCCGCCGCCGGCAGATTCCCCGCCAACGCCGATTCCAGAAGTGCGATCGAACATGGACTGCTCATATTGTGTTCTCCAATGCAACTACGGCGGCTTGTAGCCGAGCCAGAACGCGGCATTTGGCGACCCGAATCGCACCCACCGACATCCCCAGCTTCCTGGCGGCATCCGCGGGAGTAGTACCGACGACGCCGGTCTCCCAAAACGCTTGCCAGGTCGCGGGCTGTACCTCCGCGCGCACTCGTTCAGCCGCCCGCTGAAATAAGGCGCGACGCAACTCAGCATCGAACTCGACCGTCTCCGGGCCACAGTCAGCAGGCAACATCTCCAGCATCGCCTGCAGGTCGGAACCTCCTCTCGCAACCACGCGCCGCTCGCGTTGTTTCAGCCAATTGATGACCAGATTGCGCACCACTCGCCGCAGCCAGCACCTGAAAGATCCGCGCTCGCGCGCCGGATCCCAGCGCTCGATACTCCGGCTGACCGCCGTGAATAGTTCCTGCATCACCTCGCGGGCATCGGCGTCCTGCAATCCGTGTCGCCGCAACAGGCGGTATGCCACGGGTTCATAAAGAGATACGAACTCCACCCAGGCCTCGTGATCTTGCGAATCACGCAGGCGCAACAGCAGGCTGGCGCGGGTGGTGGGGGTAAGTGTCACGATCGCTTCCTACATGAATACACAGTTGAAAGCGAACGGCGTTACACGGACTGCAAAGAAAGACATGCGTCCCCGCGCCCCAGTCGTTTTACCAGCGATCTCGAAAGTCTATTGAGTGAGCGACTTAGGAGCGGACGGGGAGGGATTCGAACCCACGGTGGAGTTTCCCCCACGCCGGTTTTCAAGACCGGTGCCTTAAACCACTCGGCCACCCGTCCGGGGATTGGTCGCGTGCTGATATTCTAGCGAAGTGCGCGAAGAAACGCAGTGCATGCCAGCCGCGCATTTGCTACGATAATTCGACTGGATACGGCGATGCGCGTACGTGCCTTGATCATCATTCTGCTGTCGATTCTCGTACCGCTCTGCCTATATCTCGGGGCGTACTTCGCTTTGCTGAAGGGGCGGCTCTATGAGCCAATCGGAGTCAATCCAGCCACCAGGCAGAACCTGTTTTTGATCCATCCCGAGTACCGCACGGAGGGATCTGGATGGATCCTTTATCCCGTCCATCTGCTTGATCGACGTATTCGCCGCGATTATTGGACCCAGGTGCTGCCGACCGACTAGCACCACGATAACTGCCTGCCAGCAGATGATTGGTGCCGGCCCAAACAAACCGGCGGTCGCCGGCGATTCCAACGCGTCAACCGCGTCGCTGGACTGGGTTGCCTCTTATAGCGACCCTTGGGACGCCGACTGGACAAACAACGGACCGCCATCATCCGCTACTGCGCCCACCGTCACTTCGTTCTGGGCGTGCCACGCAAAGGCTGCTAAACTTAGAACCGCTAACAATAGTAACCCGACGCGTAAGCGAGGCCGAATCTGCCGGTTCCTCGCTCACGCTTCGGGTTACTGTGTGCCGGTTGTGTTAGCGGTTCTTACGATTTGCAATCAACGTCGCCGTCCCATAGCTCCATTTTTTCATGTTCGAATCGGTCGCAGGCAACGTTAATTTTCCCGAGCTCGAAGCAAAGATCGGCCGCTATTGGCGCGAGCGGCGCATCTATGAGTTGTCGCTTGAACAGCGTGCCGGCCACCCGCGGTTTGTGTTCTACGAAGGCCCACCCACCGCCAACGGGCTGCCGCACCCTGGTCACTGCCTGACACGGGCGATCAAAGACCTCTTCCCGCGCTACCGCACGATGCGGGGTTACCTTTGCGAGCGGAAGGCCGGCTGGGATACGCACGGCCTGCCGGTGGAGGTCGAGGTCTGCAAGGAGCTCGGCATCCACACCAAGCAGGAGATCGAGCGTTACGGCGTCGAACGCTTTATCCACCGCTGCCAGGAGAGCGTCTGGCGGTACATGAAACAGTGGGAGCGGATGACTGAGCGCATCGGCTTTTGGATCCACCTCGATGAGGCTTATGTCACGTATCATCAGAGTTATGTAGAGAGCGTCTGGTGGTCGCTTAAAGAGCTCTTCAACCGCGGACTTCTATACCAGGGACATAAGATTGTCTGGTGGTGGGCACAAGGCGGGACAGCACTCTCGAGCGGAGAAGTCGGGCAGGGCTATCGCGAGGTCGCCGATCCGAGCGTGTATGTTCGCTTTCCGCTGCTGGATGATGCGGGCGCGAAGACTAACGCATCCCTGCTCGTCTGGACGACGACGCCCTGGACGCTCCCGAGCAACCAGTTTGCCGCGGTGCATCCTGAGCTGGAATACTCCGTGGTCAGCGATCCGGAACTGGGTGAGGATCGGCTCATTATTGCTTCGGCATTGGTGGAGGCAATCGCCACCAAGGTGAAGCGGCCGCTCACGGTCGAATTGACGCTGAAAGGCACAGAGTTGCTTGGCAAGCGATACCTGCCGCCCTTCGACTATTACTACAATACGCTTGGTCAACGAACCGGCGAGTTGAAATCTGGTGGCGCGCAGCACATTGCTTGGCGCATCGTGGCGGCAAACTTTGTCACGATCGACAGCGGCACCGGCGTCGTTCATCAGGCGCCGGCCTTCGGCGAAGTGGATTATGAAGTTCTCATCGCCGAGCAACAGCGCTTCCTCGACAATCAAGGTCCGCCTTTGATCAACGCTGTCGCCCCGGACGGCTCGTTTACGTCCGAAGCGCCCGATTACGCCGGACGCTGGGTCAAAGACTGCGACAAGGATATCGCGCGCGACCTGCGTCGCCGAGGGCTGCTTTATCACCAAGAACAGTATTTGCACGAGTATCCCTTCTGTTGGCGCGCGGAGGAAGACCCGCTGATCCAGTATCCGCGGCGGAGTTGGTTCATCCGCACGTCGCAGTTTAAAGACGAGATGCTCGCCAACAATGCGGGGATCAACTGGCTGCCGGAGCACATCAAGCATGGCCGCTTCGGCAACTTCTTGGAATCGAACGTCGATTGGGCGTTGTCGCGCGAGCGGTATTGGGGAACGCCGCTGCCGATCTGGGTTTGCGAGCAAACCGGAAAAATGGAGGCCATGGGCAGCTACGACGAGTTAATGGCCAAGCCTGGCTTGCGAGGGGCGGAGGTTTGGCAAGCGGCGAAGAAGGCAAACCCAAACCTCGTCGACGACCTGAAGGTCCACAAGCCGTACATCGACGCGATCACGTATCACTCGCCGTTCGCAGACGGCGCGAGAATGACACGCGTTCCTGACGTCATCGACTGCTGGTATGACTCGGGCGCGATGCCGTTTGCACAGTGGGGGTACCCCCATCAAGGCACGGAGCGATTCAGCCAGCAATTCCCCGCCGACTTCATCAGCGAAGCGCTCGATCAGACACGGGGGTGGTTTTATAGCCAGCTTGCGATTAGCACGCTGCTCTTTGGAACGGGTAACGAACCGGAACCACCATCATCCATTCCCCATTCCCCATTCGCCATTCCCCATTTCTCCTATCCTCATCCCTTCCGCAACTGCATCGTCCTCGGTCTGATGCTAGGCGAAGACGGGCAGAAGATGTCGAAGAGCAAACGGAACTACCGCGAGCCGGACGAGATCTTCGACCGCTACGGGGCCGATGCTCTGCGTTGGTATTTCTTTGCCACCCAGCCGCCGTGGACGACAATCCGTTACAGCGAGCAAGCGATCAAGGACAGCATCCCCGAGTTCCTGCTGCGGCTGTGGAACGTCTATAGCTTCTTCACGATCTATGCCAACATCGACGAGTTCGATCCGGCGGCGCGCAGCGGCTTAGCGGGCGACGTCGGTCAACTGGAGAGTGAAGTTCTGCGATCGGCCAATACCTACTCGCCCGTTCTCAAGCGCACCGAGCTCGACCGCTGGATCGTCAGCGAGCTTAACCGGACAGCGTCGTATGTGACGGCGCGGATGGACGAGTACGACAACTACGCCGCCTGCACGCGGATGAGCGAGTTCGTCGATGCACTTTCAAACTGGTACGTCCGCCGCAGCCGTGATCGCTTCTGGAGCGAAGACAAACGGGACCGCGGCAAGCTCGACGCGTATTGGACGCTGTACGAATGTCTGCTGACCACGTGCAAACTAGTCGCCCCGTTTGTGCCCTTCATCGCCGAGGCGATGTGGCAGAATCTGACGGTTGCCGCCTTCGGCAAGCGGACGCTGGAGAGCGTGCATCTATGCGACTTCCCGATCGGTGACCCAGGACTTATCGACGAGCAACTCTCGCAGCGGATGGAAGTCGTTCGCGAGATTTCATCGTTGGGCCGGTCCGCGCGCACGGCCGCCAAGCTCAAAGTTCGGCAGCCGCTGGCCAAAGTGGAAGTCATCCTAGTGGACCGCTCGCAGCAATCTTGGTTGGAGGAACACTCGCCGCTGATCCGCGAAGAGCTGAACGTCAAGCAGGTCGAATTCGCCACCAAGGCGGATCAGTACATCACCTATACGGTGCTCCCCGATCTCAAGCGGCTGGGTCCGCGGCTGGGCAAGCGGTTGCCAGCGCTGAAGAGCACTTTGGCGAACGCAGATGCGGCCGCGCTGTTGAACGAGTTGGAAACGAAGAAACAAGTGACGTTGCAGCTTGACGACGGCTCGGTTGCGCTCGACGCCGAGGACCTCCAGGTGCGCTTACAGGCCAAGCCGGGCTGGGCCGCCGCACAGGGCAAATCGGCGGTGGTCGTGCTCTCCACGGAGTTGACCGACGCGCTGGTCAGCGAAGGCCTGGCCCGCGAGTTGATCCACGTAATTCAGACGCAGCGCAGAGACATGGCCCTCAAGTATACTCAGCGGATTCGCGCAGGCATTGTCACGGATTCGCCGGACCTGCAAGCGGCGGCCATGCAGTTCGCCGACTATATCCGGGGCGAGACGCTTTCCACCGAGCTGCAGCTCGAATCACTCCCTGGCGTTGCGCCGCTCGAGGTGAAGGTCGGCGACTACGCCTGTCAGTTTTTCGTCGCGCCGATTTAAAACAATTAGGCACTGAACCGCGGAGTCGCAGAGACACGGAGAAGCATCTGTTATCCGTCCTCTCTGCGCCTCCGCGGCTCTGCGGTTCATTCAATGGCCAAAAATGGGAATAAATTGCGGCTCGCCGTGCTGATTTCAGGCGCCGGCACGACGCTGCGCAATTTGATCGACAAGATCGCGGCGGGACATCTCCGCGCGGAAATTGTGGCCGTGATTTCCAGCAGCGCCGCGGCGAAGGGGCTCGGCCATGCTGCTGCCGCGAACATTCCAGCGTTCGTTGTGGAGCCAAAATCGTTCGCCAAGCCGGCCGATTTCTCCGCCGCGTTGTTTGACTGCTGCCGCACTGCCAGAACCGAGCTTGTCGTCATGGGCGGTTGGCTCAAGCTGGTCACGATCCCCGCGGACTATGCCGGCCGCGTGATTAATATTCACCCGGCGCTGATTCCCTTGTTCTGCGGCAAAGGGATGTACGGGCCGCGCGTCCACGAAGCTGTCCTTGCCGCAGGCGCGAAGGTGAGCGGCTGCACGGTCCACTTCGTAGATAACCAATACGACGAAGGGCCGATCATCGCACAACGGACGGTGCCTGTGCTCGAGGGAGATACACCGGCCTCGCTTGCGGGGCGCGTCTTTGCGGCTGAGTCCGAATTGTACCCGCAGGTGATCAACTGGATTGCCGATGGGCTGATCAAGTCGCCTGTCTTGGCTTGATGACTTCGTAACCGAGCGCGTCGTAGCACGCGGCTGCGGCACGCCATGCCTCGTGCGTTTCCAGCGCCACCTCTCGGTAACCCGCGTCCCAAGCGGCTTGCTCCAGAGTGCACATCAACAGCCGGCCGACGCCGTGCCGACGCCAACCTGGCAGAACGCACAACCAGTGAACGACCGGGACGGTTCCACCAACGGACTCCCGAAGTGCCAATGCCACGGTCCCGATAGGACCGTCGAGTCGTTCCTCCGTGGCCTCGGCAAACCACATCCAATCGGGCCGCCACCAGCGCCTATCCTGGAACTCGCCATGAAAATCGGCGACGGCCCATCGCCGGACGCCGAGATTCTCTCGTGCAAACGCACGTTCTCGCAGCGAAAGCCAGCCACGGATGTCGTGGTCGCCTTCATAGGTGCGTAACCCCACGCCGGCCACGGCAGCGACCGCCGGCCGGAGCGTGAGCAGATGTTTTCTCTGAACGACGGAGGCCATACATCTCCATCATGCCAGGCGCACGGTCGGTCGGCCAGCCAAGCTGGTTGAGTTGCTCAAAGGGTTTGAGTATCGCTGAGACTCGGCCTCGCGTTTCGGAAAGACGCGACCACGTTGGAGGAAATATGATAGAATTTGATTGCTTTCTATCACAGACTCTGGCATAATCTGGAAGAACAAGGCGGAACAACAGGCCGGGCAACTACTGTGGTGACAGAAAAGCGACGCAATCGAGTTTTAGAACTTGTTCGCACAAAAGGGTTTGCGTCGCTTCCAGAACTCGTCGATGAGCTTCGCGTTTCCGAATCAACCATCCGTCGGGACTTGGACTACCTGGAGGAAATCGGCTCGGCGAAGCGCACTCATGGTGGCGTTTTCTACACTGGAACCTCGCCAAAACTGCCACATTTTGAAGAGCGGCAGCCGGCGAACTGGGAGAAAAAGCGCGCAATCGCTCACGAAGCGGTCAAGTTGATCGAGGACGGTGACACGTTATTGCTCGACGGCGGCACAACGGCGTACGAGGTCGCTCATTTGTTGGTTGGGCGGCCGCTGCAGATTGTCACCAATTCGTTGCCGGTCGCGAACCTGTTTGCCTCGAGTGCCAATACCGACCTCGTCATGTTGGGCGGATACATCTACCCGCGGACGGGTGTTTCGCTTGGCCCGTATGCGAACGAAATGCTCGCACATTTGAACGTGCGCAAGACCGTGTTAAGCGTCGCCGGTATCAACGAGCGTGGGTTTTACAACAGCAATCTGCTGTTGGTCGAGACCGAGCGGGCGATGATGCAAGCAGCCGACGAAGTGATTGTGGTAGCCGACAGCACGAAATTCGGGCGACAGAGCCTGGCTCACTTGTCGCCGCTGGGCAACGCCCATTACCTGGTCGTGGATGAGGGAATCAGCGAAGAGTGGAAATCAAAGGCTGAGGAAGCGGGCGTGAAGTTGGTCGTGGCGCCGCCTGCGGCTGTTTAGCAGTCGGCGGAACGCCGACTTTAGGACGTGGAAACGAACCAACGATGATCGGCACAGCCCAGTTAGACCGAAAAACCGTCGAGCGGATTGTGCGCGAGCTGGTGCTGGCGCGCTCAGTGGCGCCGCCCGGAACACACAAACTCGTCGTGAGCATCTCCGCCCGGCACTGCCATCTGACCGATGAGCACGTGGAAGTGTTGTTTGGGGCGGGACAAAAGCTGACTGTGCAAAAGCCGCTTTACCAGGACGGTTTTTTCGCCGCTGAGCAAACTGTAATGGTGGTCGGACCCAACAAGCGGCGGATGCTGCCCAGCGTCCGCGTACTGGGACCGACGCGGCCGGCCAGCCAGGTCGAGTTGGCGTTTACCGATGCGATTTCGCTGGGGATCGAGATCCCGGTTCGTCCTAGTGGCAAGATCGCCGGCACGCCGGGCTGCGTACTCGTTGGCCCGGCGGGAGTGGTCGAGCTAAAGGAGGGAGTGATCCGCGCCGAGCGGCATGTGCACATGAACCTGGATCACGCCGGGTTCTACGGTGTGAAAAACGGCGAGCATATGAGTCTGCGGATCGAGTCGACCTGCACCACCGTGTTCGAAGACCTGTTGGTGCGGGCCGACGAAACGAGCAAGCTGGAGGTGCACATGGACACCGACGAAGGAAACGCCGCGGATCTGGATCATGCAACGAAGGTAGAGCTGTTGAAACAAAAATGACCTGCTGGAGTTCAAGCTTTAGCTTGCCGGCGCAGCCTAAAGGCTGAACTCCAACCCTGAACCCCGAACCCTTTCTGGAGCAACCCAATGGCAAAACAGATGGAAGCGCTCGGCATGATTGAGACCAAGGGCTTTATCGCACTGGTCGAAGCGAGCGATGCAATGATGAAGGCCGCGAACGTAGATTTTCTCGGCTGGGACAAGGTCGGCAGCGGACTAGTGACGGTGTTTGTCACCGGTGACGTGGCCGCGGTGAAGGCCGCAACCGATGCCGGCGCGAATGCCGCCGGGCGGATCGGCGAAGTCGTCAGCGTGCAAATCATTCCCCGTCCGCACGAGGAATTGGATGTCGTGCTACCCGCGTTCGGCCGCAAACCGGCCGCTAAAGGCGGAGCTGACTGAGCGAGCGAAATTGCAAATTGCAATACGCAAACCGACTGCGAGTCGTTGACTCGCAACTACTGAACCCTGAACCCCGAACCCTGAACCCTCTACCATGCCTACTGCAATTGGACTGATTGAAACGAAGGGGCTTGTGGCCCTGGTCGAAGCGACCGATGCGATGGCCAAGGCGGCCAGCGTACAGATTGTCAAGCGCGTGTCGATTGGCGGCGGTCTGGTGACGACTGTGGTCACTGGCGACGTCGGCAGCGTCCGCGCGGCCGTCGAAGCCGGCTCGGCAGCGGCCCAGCAGGTCGGCGAGCTCGTCGGCAGCCACGTGATCCCGCGTCCGGCCGAAGGGCTGGCGGCGGCGTATTTTTCATAGTCGGAGTGAGTGGTGAGTGGTGAGTGGTTGCTCGTCGCTCCTCGCTCCCAACCGATCTACCACTCACCCCTCACTCCTCACCACAACTCTGCGATCATGAAGATCCTCGTCGCCAACCTGGGCAGCACCAGCTTCAAATATCGGCTATTCGACATGGCCGATGAGCGGCAGCTTGCGCGCGGTGGTGTCGAGCGGATCGGATCGGATAGCAGTCCATGCTTCATTGAGGCCGGCGGCCTCCGCCACGAGCTTTCGGCGCACGTGCCGGATCACGCCGTTGCGGTGCGCAAGTGCCTGGAGCAGTTGATCGATCGCGAGCACGGCTGCTTAACGGATGCAAACGAAGTGTCGGCCATCGGCTTCAAGGCCGTACATGCCGGCGCTACCAGCGGCGTGCTGCGCGTCACGCCCGAGCTATTGGTTGCGATGGAGAGGATGAACCGAGTGGCGCCCGCCCATAACCCGCCGTATATCGCAGCGATGCGATTGCTGAGCGAGCGGCTACCGGAAATTCCATTGATCGCAGCCTTTGAGACCGGTTTCCATGCCACGATTCCCGAGCGACTCCGCTGCTACGCCGCTCCCTACGAATGGGCCGAGAAGCATGAAATTCGGCGTTATGGTTTTCACGGCGCCAGCCACCGCTACATCGCCACGCGGACGGCGCAGTTGTTGGGTCGCGATGACTTGCGGGTGATTTCATGCCACCTCGGCGGATCGAGCTCGTTATGCGCCATCCGCAATGGCCAAAGCGTGGCCACGACGATGGGCATGAGCCCACAGTCAGGGCTGCCGAACAACAACCGCGTGGGGGATTTCGATCCGTTTGCAATTCCCCTGGTGATGCAGGCGGCAGGCAAGTCGTTGGACGAAGTGCTCGACGACCTCGCCGAGCACAGCGGGCTATTGGGATTGAGCGGTTTGAGCGGCGATGTGCGCGACCTGGAACAAGCGGCGGCGCTAGGCAATGAACGGGCCACTTTAGCGCTCGACGTGTTTATCACTTCGGTGCGGCATTACCTGGGAGCGTACCTCGTCGAACTGGGCGGGGCCGATGTGATCGTGTTCACCGGCGGCATCGGCGAAAACAGCCAGACCGTGCGGGCCGCCGTGTGCCGTGACTTAGAGTTTGTCGGCGTGGCGCTCGATCCACAGTTGAATGCGACGGCGAAGGGCGAAGCCCGCGTGAGCCGTGCCGAAAGCCGCGTGCAAGTCTGGATCATGCCCACCAACGAAGAGCTGATCGTGGCACGTCAATGCAAAGAACTGCTGAACCCTAAACCCTGAAGTTGGAGTTCAAGCTTTAGCTTGCTGGCACAGCCTAAAGGCCAGGGCTTTGTAGCTAGCACAGGGGCTTGACGATTGGTC
>JBBDYH010000055.1:0-5256 GCA_040901795.1 Pirellulales bacterium | reverse complement strand
TTGAAATTGGTTTTCGATTTCCGCAATGGTTAAAACGTCTTGCATGGAAAGACCTAGCAATTATTCGAGAAAAATGTGCGTGTAGGCCATTATATGGTCGAGTGTTATCGCCAAGCGAGCGGTGCAAGGACGTTGCTGCGAAAATACTCCACGCTTTGCTTCACCACTTCCCATTCCTCGGCCAGAACTTCTTCGGGGCTGGCGCCGCGCTCCCAAGCGCTGGAGTACGGTTCGCTGGCCGGCCGGCCCTGGGACCAGAGGATTTGCAGCAGTCCCACGAGCTCGGCGGCGTCGCGCGGCGGATAGGTGCTCCACCAGCCGCGGTCGAGAAAGGGACTCGTGCGAGTCGTCTGCGCGGCGATCTCAATTCCGGGGACCACGGTATGGCCGTTCGCTCGCACAATCGCCAGGATCGCGGAAAAGTCGATCACGCCGTTGCCAGCGGCGCAGCGCACCAGGCGATACCCCTGAGGCGCGAAGTGGATGGTGTAGTCCTTCAAGTGAACGTGGCGGATCAAGTGCGCCATGCGATTGGCGGCGTCGACTGGATCCTCGGCCATCGCCAGTGGGTTGCCCGTGTCGAAGGTGATGCCGAACGACGGATGATTGCCCACCATGTCCGCGAGCCGCAACAAGTCGTCCGTCGTTGCATCTTGATGGTTTTCCAGGGCGATTGTCAGGCCAAGCTCCTCGGCTAACGGAAACACTTCGCGCAGCCGCGCGGCGACCGCTTCGAGCCGCGCTGGCCATCCTCCAGGGCACGTTCGCCGGTCACCACACAGGACGTTACTCAAGGTTGCGCGGACCACGGCGGCGCCGGTCCGTTTTGCCATTCTCAAATATTGGCGAAATGCCTCCACATCGTTTTCTACCACGACGCCATAATCGGCCACGATCCGCATTTCGCGCTCGCGCAACCTTTCGCCAAGGTCGTCGGCGGGGCCAACAACTTCGATTGTGCGACCTTCGAACGAGGGCACGCGCGATGTCAGCGGGATCTCGATGCCGGACAGACCGAGTTCAGCCGCTTGATCCATTAGCTCGATCACCGTCCACGGCGATGGGTTGGCCGAGCCGTCCTGGAGCGGAATGTAGCCCATCGAGTATGGCAGGCCGTAGGCGGTGAGCAGCAGTGGCAGTTGATTCTCAACCATTTGCGACGTGGCGAGGGCGTTTCCGTGGTGCGATCGAGACAAGGAGACGAGGAGACGAGGAGACTGGGAGACTGGGAGAGTTGTGGTTTGACGTCGGCTTCAATAGTCTCCTCGTCTCCCAGTCTCCTCGTCTCCCCCTCTCCCTGTCTTCCTGTCTTGCCTCACACCGCCGTCCAGCCGCCGTCGATGACCACGGTCGTGCCGGTTACAAAAGCGCCGGCCGGCGAGCAGAGGAACACGGCCAACCCGCCGAGCTCTTCCGGCTGCCCCCAACGTCCGAGCGGAATCTTGGCCAGAAACGCCTTGTACGCTTCGGGGTCGTTCATCAGCACGCGGTTCATCGGCGTCTCGAACGGGCCGGGGCAAATCAGGTTCACCGTCACACCGGCGGGCGCGCCTTCCAGCGCGAGCGTTCGCCCCAATCCGAGCAGGGCCGACTTGGCGGTCGCATACGCCGCGCGGCCGGGGAGCGAGACGAACGACATGATCGAGCCCATCATGATGACACGTCCCCATTTTCGCTCGATCATCGCCGGCATGAAGGCTTTGCTGCACAGGAACGAGCCTTTCGCGCTGGTATCGACGACGAAGTCCCAGTCCTCTTCGGTCAGCTCGGCCAATGGCTTGCGGACGTTGCAGCCGGCGTTGTTAATGAGAATATCGACCGGACCCAGCGCGCCTTGAATGTCGGCGGCCAGCCGCGCGATCGATTCGCTGCGCGTGATGTCCGCCTCGAAGCCCGCCGTGCGACGGCCCGTGGTCTCGGCGATTTCGCGCGCCGCTTGGCGCGCCTCGTCGGCGTTGCGGCTGCACAGGGCGATGTTGGCCCCCGCCTGGGCGAGCGCTCGCGCCATCGCCAGCCCGAGGCCCTTGGTGCCACCAGTGATGAGGGCGGTCTTGCCGTCCAGGCGGAAAGTGTCGAGCACATTCATGGCAGGTTTGCAGCGGATTGGGGACAGAGAAATGCGCGGCATCTAGCGGCGACTCGCGTGAGTGTAGCAGGAGGCGCTGCCGTTTGCACTCCATTGTCTGCCGGTGGTTTTTGACGGAGATTGGACTGGATACGAGGCGCGGAGTACGCTAGTCCTATGAGTGATGCCGTAAAAGAAACAATCTCGGCCGAGTGCGTGACGCCGATTCTGTATGTGAAGGACTTTGTCGCCGCCAAGAAGTACTACGTCGAAAAGCTGCTGTTCAATCTCGCCTGGGAATGGGACGCCCCGCCCACGTTTGGCTGCGTCAGCCTGGACAAGGTCGAGATCTTTCTTAGCCAGGGTGGCCAAGGAAAGCCGGGCACGTGGCTTTGCATCTTTCTCGATGACGTCGACGGCTACTATGATCGCATCAAACGTCTGGGCGCTGAGGTGATCTACGGTCCTAAGGACGAACCCTGGGGTATGCGCGAGATTCATGTACGTGAACCCAACGGGCACGTGATCCGCTTCGGCCAGGGCATCCCCTCGCGCGAACCTAAGCTCGAAATCAAGCGCGTGCCCCTGGCCACGCGCATTGAGAAACGTCTCGCGGCTTTGATTGAGGACGTCGCCCGCCACAAGGACATGACCCTCGGCGAGATGCTCGAAGAAACTCTGCTGCACAGTATCGAACAGCTCCCCCGAGGAGGCGTCGCCAGCCCCCACACCGCCCACACCCACGCTTATATTCAGGAGCTCCGCAAAAAGCACGGCCTCGATTACGACTGCCATGCCAGTTATCGGTTTGTGGAGAAAAAGCCAGCAGCCGGTGTGAAAAAGACCAAGGCCAAGCGGCGGAAGAGATGAACGCGGCGTTGCATCAGGATGAGCTGCTGCTCGTCCTGGGCCGTGTTGAAATCCCGAAAATCCTCGCTTTCGACCGGGAAGAGTAGGTTGAAAAAGTCTTCCACCACTCCCACGTACCGCACGAAGGTGTCGGCCCCTGTGCCGCCGGTCAACTGGTCGAGGAATCCGTCGAACCCTCCTTCGAGGAAGTCAGCGTCGGCGTCGCCGAAGAGCTGATCCAGGCCGTCCTGGCCGAGGAGCGTGTCATTGTCTTCGCCGCCGCGCAAGATGTCGTTGCCCAGTCCACCGCGTAACGTATCGTTGCCGGACCTGCCCTCGATCGTGTCGGCGCCGCCGTTTCCTTCCAGCGTATTGGACAGGCCATTGCCGAAAATGAAGTCGGAAAAGGCGGTTCCCTTGACGTTCTCGATCCGGTTGCCGCTAGTGAGCCGCAGTGTCAGATTCTTGGCGCTGATCGTCTGAGTCGCCGTCGTGTCGAGAGCCACATTGATGGCGCCCGCGAACGACGTGAAGTCGAGCGTGTCGGTGCCACCAAAAATGGGGAACTCGTCGATCACATCGCTGCCAGATTGGAATGCCCTCTTAACGCGAAGCCAACTTCGATCATCACGTTTGGGCGGATGCAGATCACCGCGAAAAAACTGCTGATCGTGCTGGCGAGATTGGGAGGTCACAAATTGTGATCTCCAATCCTCCAGTTCTTGTTTAGAGACCCAAACAAAAAGGGGATTGGCGCCTTGCAGCGACGTGCAGGTCGTACTATTGGCACTATTACGTTTACCAAAACAATGCCGCCCCTACGTTGCTTCACAGCTTTCGCATCAACCGATTCCGGGGGCTCGCGCCCCCGGCTACAGAATGTCGCCCCTCCGGGGCTGGTCCGGCGTGACGCACCCGCGTACATTAGTCGGTCTATTACGCCTTTGATCGAACTCATTGGAGGCCGGCGGTCGAAGGCGTGCGGTGGTTGGGAGACCCGCGCATAGTAACGATCGACCGCCCTACGCGAAAATGGCAACACCGGCAATTCCCTGGCCATTTCGACGACGTCAAACAGACCCTCGTAAGCGCGCGCCAAGCGTGATGGATCGCGCGCTTTTCGGACTTGTGTGAACCAACCCCGAAACTGTTCCTCGATGCTGATTATCGTGATCGCAATGTTCATCGGAGGCGTTGCAGCCACTTTTGCGACAATTTGCGTGTGGCCTCTGCGAAGCAACGTCAAAATGATCCGTATCCAGCACGTAAAGGCTCATATCCGATCGCGGTCCGAGTCGACCTCGCGACGATATGTCTCGATGCTAGCTGTTACTTCATCTATTTCAGGATGATCGCGCCACGTCCCGGCGATTGCCAGCCATGGATTGAGCTCTGTACTGCTCGGAACGTGAACGTTGATTAGTTCGGCGTTTGATAGCCTTTCACCAATCAAACTGTGGATCCTCGCCACAGCCTCGTCGCGCGTTGGTGCTTCAGCAATTAGAGGCACCGGCACTAGCGCTGTGGCTCGATAGCCGTTTTCTTGAACTCTTTCCAAGATTACAGAAACGTCCATCACGTAGTCCTTACGTAGACAGTCTTGATGCCGGCATCGGGAAGACCGCTGGCCCAGAACCATTGCGAGACTTGGCTGCCTTTTTCAAGCCATCACAACGCTCCCTGATTATACAACAGGGTTCGGCCAAGCGCAGCAAAAAGCGGCGGAAGAAATCCCTCCGCCGCTCTTAAGTGTCCATTCAACGCCCGACTAGTCGCGCGGCCGCACTACGCCGGTCAGACCGCTGTAGTCGCGCCGGTCTTCCGGATGCCACAAGGGCATCCCCATCTCGATCCGCCGCGCCAGGGCCTCGATCTTCTCTTTCGAGCCCGCCGGTGCATCGGTCGGAACAAAATCGTCGCCAACCACCGGCGCGAAGTCTTCGTCGTGACCGTACTTCAGAATGGTTTCAAAAACGTTCCGTACTTGACGCATGATTGTTGCTCCGGATCCAGCTATATCCGCGGCCGGCGTGGCAAATAATGTCCCCCATAGCGCCGTTCCTGGATCGAGAAAGGCACTCAAATGGTGGATCTACACGTTCAGCCTGAACAAAGGAGAACACCCAACAAAGACTTGGGAACATCCTCGGAAACGCCCCAAGGTCTGCCGCGGTGGGCACGCGGAGCAAACAGGCAGGAGGACGTTTCCACCAAGTTTTCTCAGTTTTGGTACAAGCACACCATTGTAACTGTCCAAGCTGAATGGTCAACAAGCCGGCAAAAATTGTGAGCCGGTTGCGTTGTGCCGAAGTTCGTGGTTTGTTTTGGTTTGTATCGAGCGC
>JBBDYH010000054.1:0-5392 GCA_040901795.1 Pirellulales bacterium | reverse complement strand
GACAGGTAGCTCAGTTGGTAGAGCAACGGACTGAAAATCCGTGTGTCGGCGGTTCAACCCCGCCCCTGTCCACTTGTCGCACGCCAACTCTCCCGCGCGGTTCACATGATGAGAAATGCGGCGCCTTTTCTGCTGGCGCTGGGCTTATTTGCTGTCAGCCGGGCGGCCGATGCCAGCGAGAAGCCAAACGTCGTTTTCATCCTGGCGGATGACTTGGGCTATTCGGACTTGGGTTGCTATGGCGGCGAGATCGCCACGCCGAACCTCGACAAGCTGGCAGCCGGGGGGCTGCGGTTCACCCAGTTCTATAATACGGCGCGCTGCTGGCCGACTCGCGCATCGCTGTTGACCGGCTACTACGCCCAGCAGGTGCATCGCGACACACTGCCAGGTTTGGGAGGCGGCGGCGGTGGCGTCCGGCAACGCTGGGCACGGCTGCTGCCCGACTTTCTCAAGCCGCACGGTTATCGCTGTTACCACAGCGGCAAGTGGCACATCGACGGCAAAGTGCTGGCCGGCGGCTTTGATCGTTCGCTCGATGTACGAAACCAGGGGAACTATTTCACCGCGAGGGGCAACCCACTCGACGATAGACCGGTAAAGCCGGGCGGCGATGAATCGGGCTACTATAGCACGATCGCCACGATCGATCATGCCAACGACTGCCTGCGAGAACATGGCGACAAATATGCCGCTCGACCCTTCTTTCACTACGTCGCCTTCATCGCGCCGCACTTTCCTCTGCACGCGCTCCCGGAAGACATCGCCCGCTACCGCGACAAGTATCTCGACGGCTGGGATGCGATGCGCGAGCGACGCTTCGCGCGTCAACAAATGATGGGCCTCGTTGGGACGACGCTGTCGAAACTCGAACGCGACGTAGGCCCGCCATATCACTTTCCGGAGGCGCTTGCGAAACTTGGACCGGGCGAGATTAATCGACCGCTGCCGTGGTTGGAACTGACGGACGAGCAGCGGCGCTTTCAGGCCACCAAAATGGCAATCCATGCGGCCATGGTCGATCGGATGGACCGCGAGATCGGCCGGCTAATTGAGCAGCTCAAGGCAATGGGCGTCTATGAAAACACGTTGATCTTTTTCGCTTCGGACAACGGGGCGAGCGCCGAGATCATGGTCCGCAACGGTGGCCACGATCCGCAAGCGCCGCCGGGCAGCGCCCGATCGTATCTTTGCTTGGGTCCTGGCTTCTCGAGCGCGTCGAACACGCCCTTTCGCCGCCACAAGACGTGGGTGCATGAAGGCGGCATCAGCACACCGCTGATCGTGCATTGGCCCGCTGGCATCAAGGCGCGCGGCGAACTACGGCACACGCCGGCGCACGTGATCGACATCGTCCCGACGGTTCTGCAGGTGGCGGGCATTCAGAAATCGAATCAGTGGGAAGGCGAGCCCATTCCGCCTGCTCCTGGCCGAAGCCTGGTCCCGGCGTTTGGCCGCGACGTCACGGTAGAGCGCGACTTTCTGTGGTGGCTCCATGAAGGCAATCGCGCGATCCGCGTCGGCGACTGGAAGCTGGTGGCTGCCAAAGGCGATGCGTGGGAGCTCTACGACCTCCGCACCGACCGCGCCGAATCGAATGATCTAGCGACAGAGCTGCCTGAGAAAGCGAAGGAGCTACAAGCGCTGTGGGCTCGTGAGCTTGAGTCGATCAGCCGACTGGCGGCCAAGACCGCGCCGGCCGAGGCTCCGAAAAAGCGGGTGGGCAAATCGAGGGTCCAGGCAAAATAGCGCACTGCAACCGGCTCTCTGCATCTGTGTTTGTCTATTTCGGTCTGTGCTCATCTGTGTTCACTCGGATTAATCAACTGACGGCCGAGGCGACGCGGTCGGAGGCGAGCCTGGCCGGATGCGGCGTGGCGGCTTGCCAGGGCAACGTCGTGAGGACGACGCAAATGGTGTCAGTCGCTGGATCCGCCCAGCAAAGGGTGCCGGTCGAACCGGTGTGACCGAACGTTTGCTCCGAGCAACCCTTCCCGCCGGCCTGAGCACCAACCGCGAACCCTAACCCGCGGGGCGTGAGACCTTCGCGGTTGTGATTTCGGACCATCAGGCGCGCGGTGTCGGGCTTGAGAGCCTTGCCTGAGGGATGCAGGAACTCGGCGAAGAACCGGGCAACGTCCGGCGCGGAGCCATGCGCGCCGCCCCAGGGAGCGCCCAGATTGCGCCAGAAGGGGCTGTTCCAGTCCCATTCTTTGGCGCTGGGATCGCCGGCCCCGGATTCGGGGGCCGCGTTTTCCACTTGAGCGCGCATGGTCTCTTCGAGTTTGAACGGACCCAGGCCCAAGGCGGAACGCGTCATCTTGAGTGGTTGGAAAACGGTTTCGTCGACGATGGTTTTGAAGTCTTTCTTGGTGATGCGCTGGGCGATTTCTGCGGCCAGCAGGATCGCCATGCTGGAGTAGCGGTAGGGTGAGCCGGGCTGGAACAGGAGCGGCGTCTTGATCGCACCCTGTACGAAGTCCGATAGCGCGGCGTGGCGCTTGCGCAACGTTTCGTTTTCCGGCAGTTGATCCGGCAGGCCGGAGACATGGGTGAGCAATTGTCGGATGCTGATCTGCTCGCGGCCGTCGCCGGTGAACTCGGGGATGAACTTTTTGACGGGGTCGTCGAGATCGAAGCGACCTTGGTCGTAAAGCGTCATCACCGCGGCGACGGAGATCGGCTTGGAAATCGAGGCCAAGAGGAAAATGTCGTCGGCCGACTTTGCTGCGCCGAAGGGTCTGGCAAATTCGGCTCCTTGGTGGCGGACGTAGAGCGACGCCGCATGGATCTGGCCCTCGGCCGCGGCTTTGGCAAGTACCCCTACGGCTTCGTGCAGCTTGTCATGCAGTGTGTTCTCTGGCTTGTTCTGCTGCGCAGCGATCAGCGGCGACGCCATGGCGAGGGAAGCTCCAAGGCCGTGTTGAAGGAAGGTGCGGCGTTGCATGGGGGGTCAGGATATCAGGGCAGTGGCTGTTCTGCGAGTACGGCAAGGAACACAGATGGCCACAGATGAAGACAGATGAATAGAGATTGGGGAGCGAGCTGGCAATGTTTCACGTGAAACGTCGTGGGCTGGTTTGGGCCATGCCGATCTGAGGGAGGGGGAATATTGTTTTTGTATCGCGATTTCAAAACATCCTATGGGGGTTTTGAAACAATAATGATGGACGGCATGGTCAGTTGTTGCGCAATTGCGCTGATTTGCAAAAATAATTGAAATCACGGAAAACGCGCATCAATTCGGTCGCTGAATCGCAGTCTCGGTGGTCGAAGCCGATGGGCAGCGGGGAGTTGCGACGTTCCTTCGTTTGGGCAGCCCAGAGCCGTTGCGCTTTTGTTTGCGCCTTAATTCGGGCTCTCGGTGGTCAACGGCATTGCCACGTGCGAGGGAACACGGATCCCGGCGCGCCGGGACAGATGAAGCTAGACGGACACAGACAGACGTCTCAGGTCAAACTGTGCATATGTTCATATAGCACAAGCCGTGGCACAGTTTCAAGCGCCTGGTCAAAGTTTGACCAGCTTCGGTACCGCGCGGTGTCGCCCTGCCAATATGTTGACCGGGCATGCGCGGTAGAGGCTGGATTCGCACCGCGGAGCGGCACGGCCGCGCTCCCACGCAGAGCGTGGGAGCGAGGGCGCCATTTGCGGCTACGCCAGCACCTTAAGACGCGCGTGGTTGTTGGAAATCCACACCTGCGTGCTGCCGAGCTGGCCGGCATGAACAGTGTTGCAGATGCAGATCACGAGAAGCGGAAAAAGCTTGTTCGTCATTTGTTTCCTCCAAAGTTAGCCCGACAAAGCGCCCGGCAGAGCAATGCCAGAATGGTCGCGGCGGTGAAAAGCGTGGCTGTGGATGGCTCCGGAACAAACACCGCCTGGCCGTCGGTGGCGGTCTCGATGAAATCCTGAAACGACGAGATACGCGTCTGAAAGTTGAGACTGCCCCAGGCCGAATCGAAGGGAACACCTGGCGTCACATCGGTCGGAAAACTGCTGAAGCCCGTAGCCGTTATGCCGGCAATGGCACCGCCGATGAATGCCGGTCCGCCCGAATCACCGCGGGCTGTTGACACTTCGTCGGCGCCAAAACCGAGGTCCGATGGGATTAGAAAATGCTCCTGCAAAGTGTTGTTCCTCGCCAGGCCGCTGTCGAAATCGATAACCAGCGCCGAACCTGGCGGTATCCGATCGGCGCGTCCCAGATCGATCTCTTCCCCGAAGGCTTCGAAGCGATTGAGGCCGGCGCGCTTGATGGTCGATTCGTCGTTCACTCCCGTGGCGCCATGGCCCGTGGCGCCGTAGCCCACTATAACCGTCGGCTGACCCAGCTCATCGCCGACGCCATACAACGGGTACCTTGGGACGCCGGCCGGGGCTGGCTGGTCCAGTTCAACGATCGCCAGATCGGCAAACGTGTCGGGCCAATTGGGCATGATCCGCACGCTCGTTTTCGAAAAAGTTAACGTTGCTGGACCACCGGCCGCCTCGAACGTCGCCGAGAAGCGCAAGAACTCCTCGAACGGGAAGCTGTCGAGCTGGCCATCGGGTGGCAAATCGAACAAATGCGCGGCTGTGATGACGTGCCGATCGCTGATAAGCGCTCCGGAGCCAGTGCGGAGGATCTCGTCAATTGCCGGATATCCGATTTCGACGCGCGCGACGCCGTCGAGGTTCAAGCCGAAGGTGATCGTGCCGGGCGGGACAACGTGCGTGCCGCGGGCATCAGAGGTGACGATGGCATGGACGTGGTGCGGGCCGAGCACTAAGAAAGCAGAAGCAAAGTACATCAGCCTCGTGCGGTTCATGCGACGCTACTTCAGAAGATGTTGGTCTTATAGCAGAATGTTTCATCTCGCGGAGCGAGATGACTACGTAGCCCTCTCGCTCCGCGAGAGGTAGCATCTGTGGTGGGTGTTACCCGCCATCAGAATTACGTTCTTGTGATTAAGTGTTCATCTCGCGGACGAGATGACTACAATGCGGCATGCAAACTTTTGATCCGAAGCAGGATGTTCTGATTGTCGAGCGGCGGCTGCCGCACTGGTCTCAGGCCGGCACGCTGGCCTTTATCACCTGGCGGACTTGGGACTCGATTCCACAGCCGGTCTTGAACCGCTGGCTCGGCGAGCGGTGCGAGTTTCTCAAGCGGCATGGCATTGATGCTGATGCCGCCGACTGGTCGCGGCGCCTGGAAGAGCTTCCGTACGCGGTTCGCGAAGAGTTCCGCAGCACGTTGGGCGCTCGTTGAAACGACGCGCTCGACGCGTGTCATGGCGCATGCGTGCTGCGCCGGCCTGAGTTGGCGAAGATTGTCGGCGACAGCCTGATTCATTTGGGTGCATTCCCGTTTTGCGGTGGTAGTTTTGTCGGGTTTTCAGGGGTCATG
>JBBDYH010000053.1:0-34593 GCA_040901795.1 Pirellulales bacterium | reverse complement strand
CCGCATCAAACTCAAGCGGTTATATCCATTAATCCACGAGTGACAAAGCACTAGGTCCGGATTTCAATTTTGACGGAGTGACCGACTGGCAGATTGGCGACCCGGCCGGCGGCCCGGGCCCCTTTCATGGATTCTCAACCACAAGCCGCGTGGGAGTCACAAATCTTCAGGCCTTCGCCGTCCCGGCCAAAGGCAGTTATGCCACGGTCGTCTATCACGCCAACGACACGGTCGGAACAACCAAAGGGCCGGCGATCTACACAAGCCGGATCAACATCTTCAATGACGGGTTCGGCAATCCCAACTCAATCGGCGTTGAAGCCCCGATCCAAGTCGCCAAGATTGGCCAGAACGTGCCGGGGCTCACGGGTACGATCCAGGATGTCGCGCTCTACGACCCGATCAACAACGACGGCCAAATTGCCTTCTGGGCCAGCACCGCGACCGGCCAAGCCATCGTCCAAGCGGAGCCCAAACCAATCACCACGCGAGTCACAAGACACCCTGATCGTCCCGGCGACCCCATTCAAGTCTTTGATAAACCGCATTTCGATCCCGATTCACCGCTCGTGGAGTATGTGGTCGAAGGCGTTAACAACGGCGCTCGTGCCGTATCGGTCAATCAGATCATCATCCATGCGACGGATGGCTTTCAACGCGGCGACTTGGACAACCTGGCCACAAAGCACAGTGTGCATTACTACGTGACGCGTGAAGGCCGTGTCACACAGTTGATCCGGGAGAGCGACATCGCCACGCATGCCGGCACCCCTGCCCCCAACGCCAACAACAGCAGCATCGGCATCGAACTGGAGGATGGGCATAGTCACCGCACGAACCCGGACTGGGCGACGTCTATTCAAATCAAGAAAGCGGCGCTGCTCGTACGAGACATCGCCCGGCGTCATGGCATCCTCGGTCAGGGCACAACTGCCGGGCAAATCCCACACTTGGTCGCGAGCACCGATCTGGCTTTCGTAGCCGCGGCATTTGAACTAGAGGTGCCGGCTGCGACGGGCACAAACAAGGACATTGACACGACGCATCGGGGCGTTCTGGCGCACGGCCAGGTATTTCGACGAAGTGCCGGTAAGGACGATCCGGCAAACTTCCCCAGCGGCGCCGCCAGCCCAGTGACCAATCCGCTGAATGACAGCACTCGCATCGCAACCTATCACTGGACCGGGTTCATGACGCAGGTCAACAATGGCATCGCTTTCATCCTCAATAGCCCGGCGAACCTGCTGGTGACCGCCCCACAGGGCCGGCGTGTGGGCGTGGTCCCGGGTACGGGGCAAAGCGTCAACGAAATCCCAGGTGCGAGCTTCACCGGACCGGGCACCGAGCCGCAATCGCTGGCCATCCCAGGAGGAATTGACGGCCAGTATCAGGTGCAGATCGTCGGGACCGCGGCGGGCATGTACCACCTGGACCTCTACGCCGCTTCGCACGCTGGCGATTTGATGCGCACTCAGGTCGCCGACCAGACCAGCGCCGGCGCGATCACGAATTACACACTCAACTACACCACGCAGGTTGACGCTCGGGCGACCGTCACGGCCGCGACAAACCTTCCCCCGGTAGCGTTCGACGACCAACTTATCACTCGCGGTACAGCGCCCGTCCAGATTGAAGTGCTTACCAATGACAGCGACCCTGAGGGGCAGTTGGACGTGGTGACTGTCGCAATTACCGAACCTCCAGATAGCGGCGTGACCAGCGTTGATCCAGGATCCGGGATTATCAGCTACACCCCCAACCCGGCCTTCGTCGGCGACGACTCGTTCCAATATGAAGTGCGTGATACCGCTGGGCTCGCGTCCGGCATCGCCACGGTTCTTGTCCAGGTTTTGCGCGAAACAGTGCCTCCAGTCGCTGCCGAGGACGAACGGACAACTCCTTTCGACACGCCGATCGTGATCGACGTGCTGGCGAACGATTCAGACCCTGATGGGACGCTTGATCCAACCAGCGTCGGCCTGGCCCACGATGGGGAGCCGTTGAACGGCAGCATCGACATTGACCGACTGACGGGACAAATTACCTTCACGCCCAGCCCTGATTTTGTCGGTATCGGCACGTTCGAGTACGAGGTTCGGGATAACGATAGCGCGAGCTCAAATGCTGCCAGCGTCACGATCACGGTTTTGCCGCCGGATGGACCTGAAATCGCCGTGACGGGTGGCGGCGCGGCGATCGTGGACGGCGATGCGACACCGGCAGTCGGCGACGATACGGATTTTGGGGTCGCGGGACAGAATGTATCGGGCCCAGTCCGCACGTTCACCGTGCGAAACATCGGCCCTCTGGCCCTGACGCTCGGTCCGGTGAGCGTGCCGACCGGTTTTGCGCTGATCGAGCCGCTGAGCGCGAGCCTCGACCCCGGCGGCTCGGACACCTTCTCGGTGCAGCTCATGACGTCTGCCCTGGGCACATTCGGCGGCGTATTGACGTTCTCGACGAACGATGCCAACGAAAACCCCTTCGATTTCACGATCGCGGGGGAAGTCGCCACGGTCGTTGCTCAACGCCTGCCGGGCAGCCTCGATCTGACTTTCGGCGGCGGCGACGGGTGGCTGACCAGTCACGCTGGCTCGGCGAGAAGTGTGTTCGTCCTGCCGGATGGAAAAATCCTGGCGGGCGGCGCCGATGGTCAGTTTTTCGCGTTGTCGCGATACCTTCCGAATGGGACCGTTGATTTGACGTTTGGCGGCGGGGATGGATTCGTATCAACAGAATTCAGTTCCGGCGAGGCACGCACCGCCTTGCTGCTGCCCGACGGAAAAGTCCTCTTGGTCGGCGGCTTCGTCACTCGCTTCGGCTTTCAGAACGGAATCGGCGTGGCCCGCTACAACGCCGATGGCGCCCCTGACAATACGTTCGGTGACTTTGGGGTAGTGACCAGGTTTCACGGTTTGATTGAATCCATCGAGGACGCCGTTCTCCAACCGGATGGAAAGATCGTTATCGTGGGATCCCACAGCAGCCGCGGCAACCGCGATTTTGCCCTAGCAAGACTCAACGCTAACGGGACTGTAGATACGACGTTCGGCGGCGGCGATGGACTGGCGACCACCGACTTTGGCGCCAATGACAATGACCCCGCCCGGGGTGTGGTCCTGCAGCCGGATGGCAAAATCGTGGTCGTCGGCCAAGCCAACGGGCGGGATTTTGGCGTCGCGCGATTCAATGCCGATGGAACCCTGGATGCGTCATTTGGCGGCGGCGACGGATTGGTGGTCATCGATGCCGGGGGCGGCGCCGACGTCGCAAACGATGTGCTCATCCAACCCGATGGACAGATCGTCGTCGTCGGCGGGGGCCGTCTCTCTGACGGTCAAACTTCTAGGGCGATCGCGATCGCGCGGTACAACACGGACGGCTCGCCGGATACCGCCTTTGGCGGCGGCGATGGAATCGTGGCTACCAATTTTCCGGGCGGCGACAGCGACGAAGCGCGCGCAGTAGTCCTTCAGCCAGACAGGAAGCTGGTAGTTGTAGGAACCATGACGTCTGGACAACTCTTGGCAAGGTACAACGCTGATGGAACTCTCGATACCGATTTTGGCAGCGGCGGCCGAAACGTCACGCCAGTCTTAGGTCCCAATGTGACGGGCACTGCCGTTGCGCTTGCGCCGGATGGGAAAATTGTGATCGCCGGTGGGGGTGGATATTCTTCCGTTGGCGGTTTCGCGCTGGTCCGGTACCACGGCGATGCCCCGGCCCTGCCCACCATCACCGTCAGCGCGACCGACGCCGAGGGTTCTGAAACCGGTGCGAACGATCTGCGCTTTACCGTGACCCGCAGCGGCGCCACAGACCAGCCGTTGACAATCCAGTTTCAGTTGCAGAATGACGGGGCTGCTGGTTAGGCCACGCTTGATAGTGACTTTCGGATAGCGCCGGGTGCGACGCAAATCACCATTCCCGCCGGCGCTAACTCGGTGGACATTACATTCACACCGCTGCTGGATGCGGTACTCGAAGCGGATGAGTTGATAACACTCGAGATTCTGCATAGCCCGGCATACGCCATCGGCTTACCCTACATCGCCGATGGCACGATCCGCGGCGAATGCGACGACATCGTCCTGACCGGCGAGCTTGATCCGGCCTTCGGCGACGGAAACGGTTACGTGGTCAATGATTTCGAAGTGTTCCCCACCAGCACGGCTTTGGCCCTGCTGCCGGATGGAAAGATGATTGTCGTCGGCAGCACGCCGGGTCGTCTATTCAACAGCACGATAGCCTTCGTCTCCATCGCTCGATACCGCGCCAATGGAATACCCGATCCCTCCTTCGATGGTGACGGGTTTGTTATCACCCCCCTCGACTCGAACATCGGGGGCGTATCGTCTGCCGTCGCCGTGCAGCCGGACGGGAAGGTCATTGCCGTGGGGGCCTTGAGCGGTCTAGGCAATCTTAACTTCGGGATGGCGCGCTATTTACCCAATGGCGCGATCGATACGTCCTTCGGCGGCGGAGACGGGCTGGTCGAGACCAATCTTGCCGACAGCCCTACTCCCCACGATTTTGTGAACACAATCGCGATTCAACCCGACGGCAAGATTCTGTTGGCCGGCGGTGCAAGCACCAACAGCGGTATGGCTATGGCTATCGCCCGCTACAACGCGGACGGCAGCCTCGATAGTACGTTCGGAGGCGGAGACGGATTGGTGCTGAACTACGTAGGTGTTCCAACGATCATCCGCTCGCTCGCGCTTGCGCCGGATGGGAAGATCGTCGCCGTCACAACCGACGACATGGGGGGCAACTTCTTCGTGGCCGACACGCCTTTTGTGGTATCGCGCTATAGCGCAGACGGGACTCCAGACCCAGCATTCGGCGCGGGAACCGGCTTCGTCACGGTGAGAGTTGGCGACACCGCTCGGGCGAGAGACGTCGCGATTCAGCCGGATGGCAAGATATTGGTCGCCGGATCGACCATCATCGATCCCCCGACCGGCTCCAACGAGATCGTGGCTGTGCTCGCGCGGTACAACGCCGACGGAACGCCCGACACCTCCTTTGGCGTTGCAGACGGTCTGATCCTGGAGAGGTTTGTTGAGCTTCGCCCTGGCGACCATGATGCCGCACAGAGCATAATCGTCCAATCGGACGGGAAGATCCTCGTCGCCGGTGTGAACGACAGCAAACTCGTTGTTGCCCGATACAACCCTAATGGAACGCGCGACGACAGCTTTGGCGGCGGCGATGGAATAGCTCATCCCGGCGCTGCCGCACACATCAATGGATCTGTCGATGCCGCGCTGCAGCCGGACGGAAAGCTCGTAATCACCACGAGCAATAGCTTTAGCAGTACTCGTAATGCGGCGGGCTTTAACCTGACAGGTCTCACGGGCGACTGCGTCGTCCCGCCGCCCATCGTGAGCGGTGTGAAGTTTCAGGACTTCGACCGAGACGGCATTCGCGAGGCCGGCGAGGCTGGTCTGCCCGGCTGGGAAATCCGCGCTTATGCCGACCTGAATGTTAATGGACAGCTTGATGCGGGCGATGTGGCTGCGGGAATCAAGGCCTCTGCGGTCACGAACGAAACCGGCGCGTACGAGCTGAGCTTTCCGCCGGGGCACTACGTGATTGTCGAAGTGATGCAGTCCGGCTGGTTTCAGTCCTCGCCGGCAGGCAGCATTAACGCGATTGAACCGACGCTGGATCAATTCGGCTCTGCAGTTTCATTGAACTTCGGCCAGACCTCAGCCGCTCACGACTTCGGCAGTTTCTCGGCGACGACTACGAACCAACCGCCGGTGCTCGATTCGATTGCCGACTTCAGCGCCGGAGTGGGACAGACCGTGACGTTCACGGCCACGGCCTTTGATCCGAACGGCGACAACCTTGTTTTGGGCCTCGCTGCGGGCGCCCCGGATGGGGCGACGATTCAAGCAACGAGCGGCCAGTTCTCCTGGACGCCGGACGCCGCCCACGCCGGGCAGACCTTCGAGATCACTATCCGCGTCGTGGACGACGGCGAACCGGCCCTCAGTGATACCGAGACATTCACGATTAGCGTTGCCGCTCTCGGTAACGAACCGCCGGCGCTCGATCCGATCGCTGACCGCAATGCCAATGTCGCAGAGCCGGTCATGTTCACCGCCACGGCCGCTGATCCGGATGAGGATGAGCTAGCCTTCAGCCTTGAGCCAGGCGCGCCCGTAGGCGCCATGATCAACTCAGCGACCGGCGAGTTTTCCTGGACACCGACCGCAGTGCACGCTGGCCAGACCTTCGAGATCACGGTCCGCGTGACCGACGATGGCCAGCCCGCGCTGAGCGATACAGAGGCTTTTAGCATCACCGTGCAGCCACTCGTCGAGCCTCAGTTCATCCTTTCCGGCATCACCGGTCCCACCGTGGCGGTGCCCGGCCAGTTGCGGAGTTACTCGGTGACGTTCACCGATCCCAACTCCATCGGGAATTACGCGACCACCATCGACTGGGGCGACGGTGTTGTCAATGCCGGCTTTATGAGGACAGAAACCATTGGCGGCGTCACCACCGGCATCGTCTCGTTCTGGCACACATACACCACGATCGGCGACCGCACTATTCGGCTCGCGCTCCGCGACGGCCAGGGCAACGAGCGCACCGCTCAGTCCTTCGTCACCGTCCAATTGATCGCATTCCAGCCCGACCCGCTCGACCCGTCTCGCCGCGCTTTGGTGGCTGGCGGACTGGAAAGCGTTGACGATCTTATCACGATCAACCCGGACGGCCCCGGTGTCAACGTGATGTACCGCGATTACAACCACGGCCGGTTCGTCTTTGACGGTTCCGTCATGGTCTTCGGTCAAGGGGGCAACGACCGAATCGTTGTCCACCAATCGCTCGTCATCCCGGCGATACTCTTTGGCCAGGATGGCGACGACACGTTGATCGCTAGCGCAGGAGACGACGTGCTCGTTGGCGGCGCGGGAAATGACATGCTGGCGGGTAACGCCGGTCGCGACCTCTTGTTCGGCGGGCTGGGGGCGGACTCGTTGTACGGTCATGACTTCGACGGCTTCACCAACGGCAACGACAGCGACCTGCTCTCGTCCGACTTCACCGCCCACGAATACGACGCCGAGCTCTTGGCGCTGCTGCATCGCCGCTGGGCGGCGTCGGGGAGTTACGCCGAGCGACTGCACAACCTGCGTTACGAACAGCGCCCGGCGATTAACAACGGCACGGTCTTCGATGACTTCGCCGTCGATCAGATGATCGGCAACAGTGGTCTCGACTGGTTCGTCTCGCTGGGAACCGACTTGGTGCTCGATCCCGAAGCAATCGAAGAAGGCCTCGGCGTGCCGTTGTGACGACGTCTTCGCACGGCCGTCCCATTTACGCTGTCCCGCCTCAGAAAGTAGGGTGGGCTCCGCCGACCAGGCAAACAGTCGTACCGCGCTTCATCGGATGACCGGAATTGGTGGGCGAAGCCCACCCTACGCTACTACAATGTCCCAACTCAGTTCGAGCTGTTGTAGAGCCGATAGCCCAGGATGCCGATGCCGATGAGCAGCAGCGCGGCGGTGGAAAAGGCGACCGTGGACCAGGTGCGATAGCGGTCTTCTTCGCGGAGCGCAGCCTCCGTCCACTCCAGCTCTTCCTGCTGTTCCGGCAAGCGATCGAACACTCCTTTGACGAACGCCTGCCGCTCGGGGGTTTCACCGGTGCCGGCGAAATAGCAGCCGCCGAAGAGGATCGGCGTCGCGTTCGGCTGCGTCTCGGGGTCGAAGCTATAGCCGCCGATCAGGATTTTTTCCAGCCGCGGCTGCAGCGTCCGCCGAACTTTGCAGAGCAGCATGTAGAGCGAACGGTTGCCCGGCTTGCTGAGCGAATTGGGTTCCTTGAAGAGGTAATAGGCCCAGTCCTCGAATGCGCCGCAGGCATGCTTGCAAAGCGCTTCGATCTCTTCGTCGATCGGCGGGTCCCAGACGCCGAAGCCTTTGCCAAAACGTTGTCCGACGGCGCGTTCGCGGCCCACCCGGCGGATCAGCTCGTCGAAGCCCTTTTCTTCTTCCAGACCCGTGACCAGCGCCACCACCGGGAAGCGGAGCTTGAGCCCGACGATCAGACCATCGAGGTCGTTGCGGATGGCTTCCTTTGTCCAGGCGCCTTCGGAGCTATCGCCTGAAATCAACTTGATGGGCACCAGCGTCATTACGCCGTTGAGGCCGCACAGCGGCCGTCGATTCCGCTCTAGCAGTTTGCAGAGGTACGCCAATCGCCGGCGCTGCAGCTCCACCTCTTCGCGATTGAGCTCCAGCGACCTGCCGACCATCCGCGGAGCTGCGGAGGGGCGAATCGTTTCACGAACGTCCACCGCCGAGACCATCATGGTGCCGCGGATATCCATCGCCGGCGCGGGCGCTGGGACCCCGCTGCTGCCCTCAGCATCGCCATCGCTGCTGCCTCCCATGGCGCTGTCGCGCTCGGCCGACATGCGTTGCGCCGCTTCCATCAGATCCTGGCTGGGAAAAGCCGTGGCGCTAATGCTCGGACCCGTCGGCCTGGGCGCCGGTCCGGAGGTGGTAGCGACGCCCCCTTGTTTGGCGTGCTGAGCGAGCCGGCTTAAACAGCCGACTTCGGTGCAAACCAGATAGATCGCGTCTTGGTTCGCGTACCAGTGCAAGGCCGCCGGACCGGGAGGTACATTGTCCACCGTCAGACTGACACGCGCGGCGTTGAACATCACACGGTTTTGGTCGGGCCCTTCGGAGCCAAGTACCAAAAACATGGGAATTTGCCGCAGGTCAAAATGGTTCTTCTCGAGCGCTTCCATGCCCGCTTGCCAGGCGCGGTCGATGTCTTCGAACGGCGATCCCTCTCCTTCCATCCAGAGCTTGACCGTATAGTACGTGACCATCGTAATGACGATGATCAGCATGATGATGATCGAGATATCGCGAAACCAGGCCGGTTCGTAATACGTCTTGCCGCGGTCGCTCCGCAAGAACGCGACGACGATGCTGGCGACCGCCACCAGCATCAGGAACACAATCGTTGACACAATGCCCGGCAGCGAGATCTGCGCAAGCTTGCGCGGGATCGTCTTCCAGCGCGACGGCTGAAATAGCGTCGTGACGCCGTACGCCGCCATCTTCCACGAGGAAAGGATGCCGTTGATGATCGATCGGATGAGTTCCGTCACGGTTTCCCCCTACAGCGGCTCGAAGTACTGAAACATCAGAATTGACAGGATCGCCAAGAGCACCGCGGACGAGAGCACCGCAGCCACTAAGGTGGATCGTCCCTTGAGTGGGGGGGCGCCCGGGCCGAGTTTACCAGTCGTTTTGATTGGCGGCCGGCCGGTTTGCTTGATCGCGTCGGCTGTGCGCTTGACCCACGTTTCAAGCTGTGGCGGAAGCTGGTACTTTCCGGCAATCAACTGTGAACGTTGCGGCGGGTCGGCGTAAAAGCCGCGAAATCCCAGGATCACCGCGATGTAAAACACCTCCAGGGCGTCGCGCCGCGTCAGCTCCGAAGCGGAACGCGCCCAGACGTAAAACTGCTCGTTCCGCTCGCGCTGGTTGAACATCGAGCTTTCCAGGCTGTACTCGTTCCACCAGGTGCTGCCCGGCCAATCGGCGGCGATGAGCACTTCGTCGATCCAGCAAATCAGGCCATACTTGGCGAGCTGCCACTCATTGGATTCCCCGAGCTTGGCCTGCGCCTCGTCCAACAGCCGAATGATGCGGTCCTTTTCGCGCTCGGCATCGATTGCAGCGCCCTCGCCCGTGTCGATGCGGTCCAAGAGCACCAGCACGAATTCGAAGATCGGATCGACGGCTTTTGCGAACTGCGGCGTCATTGCACGGTCCGTACGGCAAAGAGGGCAAACTCCAGCTCGGCACGCTTCCCTTTGAAGTGCACCATGATGCGATGGTGTCCCTGCAGCTCGTGGCGGTTGATGATCAAGGCGTCGCGCAATCGCATGGCCAGCGTCTGAGTTGCCTGAACGTCTTTCCAAGCCTCGTTGTCGCGCGAGACTTCGTAGTAGCTCCAATTCCGATCCACCGGCAGCGCCCGCGGATTGCGGTCCAACGGAATCAGCCGCAAGCCGGGCTTGCCCAGCGTGAACAAGATCTCGACCTCCGGCTGACTGCCCAGCTTCCAATCGAGCTGCTTGGGCGCCAACAACTCGCGGCACTCAGCGTCGTCCAGGCTCTCGTGCAGCACGCCGACGTACCACTTCCAGTCCGACTGCAGCCACTTGGGTTGCAGCGTGACCTGCATGCCCATTCCCACGCCCACAAACTTCTGCATTTCGAACTCGAAGTCCTTGATCATGTCCAACAATGCAATGATCCGCTCCTTGGCCCAATAGAAGATGGGGCCCAGATCATCGTGATCGTAGTGCGGCACATCGCCGATCCGCCGCTCCTTCGAAAAGATCGAGAGCTTGCCGACGATGCGGCACAGCTCGCTGTACGCCAGATAGGGGTGCACACCTTGGGCGAAGGACAACATCGTCAACGTCGCGTAGGCCTCGTTCAAGTGCGAAAGCATCAGCACCCGCTCAACGTCTCCCGGCTGGTCGCTGGCCAAGGAAATTCCGCGCGTGATGATTTGCGTGGCGAGGACTTCGATCTTTTTCCCCAGAATGTCGTAGATCGAGCGAATGATCTCGCGGCCTAGCGGCGGCCAGCAATCGCAATCCAACAACGGCGGAATGTAGCGGACGTCGAGCTTGGGGCTGGTGGCCCGCTCGTCGGCGCGGTGCACCTGGGCGATCGGAATGATCTCGTAGCCCGAAAGATCATCGGTCGAGAGCAACAGCCGCACATTGAGCGCTTTGACGGCGACCTCCTGCTCGTTGCCGCCGCGGGTTTCTTCGAGGACCTGCCGTTTGACCTCGCTGAACCGCTGCTTGCCGTTCTCCTGCCACTCGCTGCGGACATTGGGCGCTCCCATCTTGAGCTTAGGGACGCCCAGATAGACGCGGACCACCGGCTCGACCTGCAAGCTGCCCTGCAGGTCAGCCGTTACACTCTTCAAGGCGCCTTCCAGCTCCTGCATCGACTCCTTGATCTCGGCCCGGTCGACGTCCTGCTCCGGATTGATGATGACCAGCGTGCCGTCACGCAGGCGGGCATGACAGTGGTTGATCTGGAACTGGAAGTTGCCAATGGCGTCCTGACTGACGTCGATGCGCTGCAAGCCGTAGTTGTAGGCGTGGTCCCAGCGCTCCGAGGTCTGGACGAGCTCGTGCACGTGCTTCTCGGCCGCCTGAAAGTGGTGCGGCAGAAGAAACATGCCTTCGGACCAATTGACCGGTGGGTACCGCATAGCGAGAACCGACTGACTGAGAAACGAGGTAACGGATGACAAAGCCCTATATTACCCCAGCGCAGCGATCTTTCGCCAGTAGAAAGGGTTGGGGTTCCGGCGGAGGGAGGAGCAATCGCTGCTGGCGGCCCGTCAGCCGCGTGGTTCTCCCTCACCGTTGTCCGATCTCCCGGCTGTGCGGTATTGCGTCAGCGTTCGGCCATTGCGAGGCTATAATCGCAGGCAAAAGGACAATGCCGCCGCGTAGGAGGAGGCCCGGGCGATGAGTTCTTACGCTGCACACATTATCATGTTCGTCGAATTGAAGGACGAATCGCAAGAACGATTTCCGGTTTGGGAAAACCTTGTGCTCATCGAAGCCAACTCGGAGGACGCGGCGTTTGAGAAGGCGGAGCGGTACGGCCGAGCTGAAGAAGGGGACGACGGCGGGTCGTTCCATTGGGGCAAGTCGCCCGCACGTTGGGTCTTTGCCGGTGTTCGGAAACTGACGCAGTGGCAAACCGTCTCAAATCGGCCCGAAGACGGCACGGAGTTGACCTACACCGAGCTCGAACTTGAATCGCGCGAGGATGTGAAGGGGCTAGCCTCCGGCAAACCCGTGCAAGCCTACTTCAAAGAGCGCTATCGGCCTGCTGAACCGAAGGCGAGCAAGGTAGAAGGCGAAGCGAGACCGAAAAAGCGAAAGCGCGCGTAATGGTGACGCTGTGAAGATCGGTTCGATTGCGGACGTGAAGGCCAGTTGACGGCGGCCGGCCGTCGTCCCGCCGGGATTGGAATTGACGTGCTATGACGCACGAGAATGGGGTATAATCGTTCGAGTTTGGAGCGGGTCGGAGTGACTTAAGGAGAGTTCTAGTGGCTATGTCAATAGCATCTATTGACGAGGACAACTTGAAGAAACTGCTGAAATCGGCTCTGGTTGAAGCCTTGGAAGAGCGTCGCGATCTGTTGCAAGAGATCGTCGAGGAGGCCCTCGAGGACATTGGGCTTGTGCGAGCGATCGAGCAAGGACTCCGCGGGCCATCTGTTTCACGCAAACAAGTCTTGTCGATCCTCGAGGCGAAGGCGCGTGAAGGTTGAATTCAAGAAGAGCTTCGCCAAGGACCTCAAGGCGCTCAAGGACCAGGAGCTGCTCGACCGCGTCAGAGAATTGATCGAGCTTGTCGAGAACGCTGCTGTGTTGTCGGAGATTCCAGGCCTGAAGAAGCTCAAGGGCGGGGGCAATTATTTTCGGCTCCGCATCGGCGACTACCGTGTCGGAATCGCGCTTGAAGATGACACCGTGATTTTCGTGAGAATCTTAAATCGCAAGGACATCTACAAGCACTTTCCGTAGCCGCCATGACGGACGCCACTCGCCAAGAGCTTCTGAACTTGCTCATCGAATTGAGCGCCGCGTGCCCTGAAATGCGCTTCGGCCAATTGATCGCCAACCTCGCGACGCTCGCCAGAGGTTTCTCTGCCGAGGGCCTATAGGATGCTGAGGACTCGGAATTGCTTGACGCCGCGCAAAGGCAGCTCGCCTACTTTGCCGAGCATCGGCCGGTGAAGGCTTAGCCGCGGCCGCAGAAGTCGCGGAGCGACGACGATCGTGTAGCCAGGGACGCAAGTCCCTGGGTTACAGGTACGACAACGCGGCCAGCCCCAGCGGGGCGACATTGCTGATCCCGAGATCTTGGCGGTGCTCGAACAATGCCGCCCCGCTGGGGCTTCGAAAACATTCAGCGTGCGGATGTTTCCCGGCACTCGCGTGCCGGGCTACACGATCGTCGTCCCTATCGGGACTTTCCAAACGGTCAGCGATTCGGCTGGCGGCGGACCACGGGTTCCTCTTCTCTGCTTCCGTCGCGGCTGTGTGTGAGCGCGTGCGACAGACCAGCCGACGATTTGAATCGGACCGACTGCAGTCTGCAAAAGGAGCTAACGCCGTACCCCCTTGTTTTCTTTGGCGACGCCGGTATCATTAGAACGTACGTTCCTTACGTTCCATGAAATGGCGATGATTACTCCCGAAACGCTCCATCAGATACTGCAAGTGTTCCGGCATTTTCGGGACAACCACGCAGCCGGTATGCCGCTTCATCGGTCGTACCGAGAGGCGGTTCGCGCCGTTTCCGCTGCGCATTCGATTACCTACCAAACGGTCGGAGACGGATGCCGACGACGGCTGGGACTCAATGATGTAAGCCAGCTTTACGAGCTACTGGCTGCATGGATCCGAGGTGATTCGAGCGGTCTTTCACGACAGCTCAAAGACAATGCCGATCGTTCCGCACACGCGGCGATCGATCACTTCTTCACATACGGGAATTCAGAACCGAATGTAGGCACCCCAACCTCGCTAAGAGTCGTATTGAGCGACGAAACCGAGCCACTCACGTTTCGGATTGCGGTCCGTGATGCAAGGATGCTAAAGGCACTCGCGGAATTGGAGGGAGTCTCGGCATCGGAATTAACCGCCCGAATTATTTCAACAGCAGTCCACGACCGGATGAAAGTTTTCGCACGCAGCATCATAAAAAGCGCCGAGACGCGTGGCTCAATTCAGGACTCAAAAAAGCCCAGTCCGCAGCCCCACAATCAAGTTATGCATAATGGGAGAAAACGAAAAGTGAATGCCAACGACAAAGTCCACGACGTAATAGCAGAATTAGTGGCGATGCGAGATGCAAATGGTCAATCTGCCGTGCACGTTGACATTTCGAAGTTACGCGCAAACGCGACCAACGATGTCGCGGCGCGCGAATTACAGGCTGGACGATTCAAGAATGAGTACTCCGCGCGAATGACTATCCACGATGCTTGTGCTCGCCGACTAAGACCTGACGTGAAGGGGATCAGAGAATTCGACGAGCTTGCAGGTCAGTGGCTACGTAAGGGTTCAATGAAGCTAAGAGACATTCTATTACGACACGCGCATGATCCCCTGCAACGGGCTGACGTAATTGCATTCTTCGCCGATAGCTAAGAAGCGAAAAAGTGCTTCGGCGTGTCATGAACGACATGCATGACCTACCCAAGTCACACAAACTTCGTCATCCCCGGAATTGCCACCGGCGGATCGGGTAGCTCAACATCCCAGTCGTAGCGCGGCGGCGAAAGGTCTTCTTGCGAGTTCATCGCCATCTCCCAGGTGATGAGCTGACCTGTGTACGCCGCCATGCGGCCCATGATCGCCAACAGCGTGCTCCGCGACATGTAGTCGCCGTTGTTGATCGGCTGCCCGCTGCGGATCGAGGCGAAGAGCTGGTCGTGCTCGATCTGGAACATGTTGCCTTCCGGTCCACCGTAGCGCCAGGGACCCTCCTCGTTTTTCAGAAACGTCCCGCCTTTGCGCGTCACGATCTGAGCAGTCCCCTTCGTCCCCAGTACGTGGCCGCTGATGTCGGGCTCGCAGCCGGTCTGCTGGCGGCAGGTGGCAAACAGCTTGGCCCCGTCAGCGTACTCGTAGGTAACCGCGAAGTGATCATAGATATGGCCGAAGTGCGGCTCCGTGCGCTGCTGCCGGCCACCGGTGCCGATCGCCTTCACCGGATATTCGTTTCCCTTCACCCACGAGCAGAGATCGAGGAAGTGCACGTGCTGCTCGACGTTGAAATCGCCGCACAGCCAAGTGAAGTAATACCAGTTCCGCATCTGCCAGGTCATGTCGCTCCAACCCGACTCGCGCGGCCGCACCCAGATCGGTCCGCGGTAGTCGTTGGCCTGTAGCGCGACGATCTCGCCAATCGCGCCCTCATGGATCCGCTTGATCAGCTCCTGGTAGCCGGGATCGTATCGCAGGCAGAGGCCCGAGACGATCGACAAGTTTTTGCGTTTGGCCTCTTCGCAAGTGGCTATCACGCTGCGCACTCCGGGGCCGTCGACGGCGACCGGCTTCTCGGCGAAGACGTGCTTGCCGGCGTCGACCGCGGCCTTGAGATGCAGCGGGCGAAAGTGCGGCGGCGTGGCCAGTAGGACCACGTCGCAGGCGTCAATCACCTGCTTGTACGCGTCGAAGCCGGCGAAGCGGCGCTCCGGCGCCACGTCAATCTTAGCCGTAATGTCTTCCGACTTCGCCAGGTTCTTGAGGCTGAACTCGATGCGGTCGGCGAACGCGTCGGCCATCGCCCACAGCTTGACGTTCGGGTCAGCCTTGAGCGCCTGAGCCGCGGCGCCGCTGCCCCGCCCGCCGCAGCCGATAAGCCCCACCTTAAGTACGTCGCTGCCCGCGGCATGCACACCTTGCGGCATGGCCAGTGCCGAGAGGGCACCGGCGACTGCGGCGGAAGAAGTCTTGAGGAATTCGCGGCGGTCGGAGGCGGGGGCTTGAGCGGTCATCGGTCTTCTCCGTAATTCTGGGGCCGGGAGAGGGCGTACCAGTGACCAGAATGACGAAATCGCGATGGCGAATCAACCCCTTTGGAGTGCGAGGACTTGTCCTCGCTTTCTTTTTCCGTTCGCTGTATCTCCAGGGCGAGCGCAGCTAGCGATTCCGTTATCGATTGAAGAAAAAAGCGGCGACGAGTCGCCGCACTCCAGAGGTATCAATCGATAGCGAACAGCGCCACCGAGTCGGAGTCCTTCACAAACAGGCGGTTGCCGGCGACCACCAGGTGGGCAAACGTCGGTGAGTCGGCAACTTTGATTCGCGCGAACTCGGTATACTCTGTGGCGGTCGGCTTGAACACGATGAGCTCCGATTTGGGCGTAATCGCTAGCAGCACAGCGCCGGCATCGACAATCGAGCCATACCCCCCACGGCTCCCGCTGGGGTCACGCGGTCCAACCCACGCGGACTTGCCGGTTTGTGCATCGATGCAAAACAACTTTTCGAGTCCGTTGACGCCAAACAGCAGTCCATCTTTGAGAATCGGGGTGTTGAACGCCAGCGAGTTGTTCTCAGTGTCGGTGTTCGTCCAAAGCTCCTTGGCACTGACCTTGTCTCCTTGCTTTTCGAGTTTCACCGCCTTGATGGTGCCGCCGGCGCCGGCGTAAACAATCGTTTGGCCGTCGATGATCGGCGTCGTGGCAAAGCGGTCTCGCGTCATACCGCCGCCCCGGCCTCCACGACCGGAGCCGCCCGGTCCGCGTTGCCCGCGCGCGCCTTCTGGGCCGCGTTGAGCAGCTTCTCCACCCGGTCCCGGCTGCTGGCTGGCACCTTCCCGCCCTTGTCTCGCGGGACCTTCTCGTTGCTCGTCACCGCCCGGTCCGCGGCGCTCGCCGGGACCACCGGGTCCGCGTTGCCCGCGCCCGCGGCCAAATCCGCCGCCTCGGCCGCCCGGCCCGCCTGCCGTGCCGTTGGCTGTCTCCCAGGCAAGCTTTCCATTGCTCGCATCGAGGGCGACCAACTTGCCGGCAACCTGAGCGACGACGAATTTGCGGTCGTCGATGGTCATTAGCGCCGGCGAGGCGTGTGAGGGGCTGCCGCCTGGCCATTTCCATTTCTCGTCGCCGCTGGTGAGGTCGTAGGCGACGATGGCGCCATCCTCGTTCCCCCCGACCTGTGCAATGCAGAGACCCTCGACAACAATCGGCGATGACGCGGTGTCGAACGGCGGCCAGGACTTGAAATTGTCCTTGCGCCAAAGCAACTTGCCGGTTGCCGCGTCAAGGCACGAGAGCTTGCCACGCACGCCGAAGGTCACCACTTTCTGCTCTGCGACGGTAGGTGTTGCTCTGGGGCCGAAATGCTGGGGAGCCTCAGCGCGCGCCGTTTCGTATTTTTCCTGCCAGATCTCCTCGCCATTGTTGGCGTCCAGGCAGCGGATGACTTCGTTGCCATCCTGGCGGGCGAAGACGTACAGCTTGTCGCCGACGAGAGACGGCGTCGAGTCCCCTTCGCCGACGGTGACTTTCCACTTCGGCGTAAGTTGCTCGGGCCAGACCGAAGGCGCCTTGAAGTCGGTCGCCTTGGCGGCGCGATTCAGCCCGCGCCACTCCGGCCAGTCGCCTGCTCGGGCGAAAACCGCGGCCAGAGATATCAGTCCGATGAACGGCAGCAGTGCAATCGGGCGCTTCATACACCCCTCCTGTGGATTCTAACCGGTTGGCGAGTCGGCCGAAGGACTTACGGCGGACCTTGCTCTGCCGATTGAACCCCAGTGGAGGTGAACGGTTCCGTGGAGATCCGGCGAACGGCAGCGGCTGCGGGGGATACGTGCCACGCAGACCACTGACGAGCCACGGCGACTCGTGCCACGCCCTATCCGTCGTAAGCCTAGGCGGCGCCACGGCGGTGGGCGGCCAGATCCGACGACCAGCGGTCAAGTTTACCCGCATGCGATGAATGGTCGTGATGCGAGTCGTGCTTGGCCACCTTCTCGATGCGCCGATTCGAGCGGTCATCGTCGTGCGATTGCCAATGCTTCCCAGGCTTGTCATGCTTGCCGTGCCCGTCGTGATCGTGGCCGGCGTGGAATGCATCAACGGCCGCGGCTTTCAGCTTCGTTCCGTGCAATTCGGAAAGCTCGCTGGCAACGGACTTGGCCAATTTCACGGCGAAGTGGGCATCGAGCCGGCAATCCTGAATCACGAACTGCACCGAGGTGCTCATCGCAAATCCATTGGCTAAGCCGACGACGCTCTGGCTGGTGAATCCGCCGGTGACCTCCTTAAAGAGCCCACTGGAACCGGTAATCGTTCCAGTGCTGGCCACGATCATCTCCCCGAGGGCAGTCAGCCCCTGGATATACGAGACATTGACCGTTGTCACCGTGCCGACCAGGATGTCGCGCGCCTTGCCGGCGTAAAAGCTGAAGGTCGCGAGCCCGTTCGTGCCGACAAAAGTGTCAGGGATTCCGTCGCCGCCGATCAGATCCATGAAGATCGGCGTCAACGTCTCTTGATAAGTGCCGATGCCCTCCATCAGCGAGCCGTTCGCCATCACATAGCTAACCGTTCCGGCCATATAAGCCGGCAGACCGAGCGGCGAAAACTGGCATTCGGTGCCGGTAATCTGAAAATTGAACTGGCCGTCGCCCCAGCCGACTTGCTGGAAGGCCTGCGTCTCAGCGGCCGGCGCCGAATCCGTGTCCACGTCGCTCGGGCTGGCCGAAAGCATCACTCGGGTTTCCAACTGCTCCGGCCGCATGAAAGTGCGATAGCCACGATTCGAGAGAGTATTTGTCGCCATAGTCGCCGCTCCTGGAGATAGTCAACCGGATGAAAAGCCGTCGCCTGCGTGCCGGCCAGTGTGTTGGCTCGGCTTAGTCAGGCGGACAGGGCCGTCAGAAGGGCGATTGCTGGTGTATGAATGCACCCGCGTTCGCAACCTGCTGACTTCGGTTGCAATTTCGGCGGCTTGGCGACCCGCTTGCGGCGGGCCCATAGCTTTGCGTCGCGGCCTTGCGGCCGGTTTGCCATTTCGACTTGCTTGGCGAGACTCGCTCGACTCGTCGTCGCTCGTTGTCCCGCCAATGAATCTTTAGGTCGAAATGTGGCGAGTGTCAAAAAAACGCGCTGCTCTTGGCCAAAGCTGCGCTTTATGCCGACGCTTTTGGCCGATGAGTGGGGTTGCGCGGATTGGAGGAAGCATAGCTCAGTAACCCGACGCGTAAGCGAGGCAGAAACCGCCGGTTCACAACCCGACGCGTAAGCGAGGCAGACACCGCCGGTTCACAACCCGACGCGTAAGCGAGGCAGACACCGCCGGTTCCTCGCTCACGCTTCGGGTTACCGTGCGGCGGTTGTAAGCCGTCAATCCCCCACATCGCTCTCCAAGAATCGCGCGAGCTTGTAGAAATCCGAGTCGGTCTCGATATAGCGGACCACGGTCACCAGCGTTTCCGGGTTGACCAGCTTTTCGAAGGGGACGTACTCCAGGTCCAACTGGCCCGAGCACGAGATCATGACGCCGTTGAGCCGCTGCTCGATCAGCGCGCGATAGGCGCCGACGCCCAGTTGGCTGCCCAGCATCACGTCGAAGGCGTGCGGCCGGGCGCAGCGCACCTCGTAGCCTAGCTGCAGGCCGTTTACCCGGCGCCTACGTCCGGTTTGCCGAGTAAACTCTTCTTCGATGAGCTTGGAAAACATCTTTCCTAGATTCACCTGAGCGATCGAGATGTGGCCGTGTTCGTCGCGCGGGATACCCGCCAGGCGATCTTGCGGCAGATACTCGGCCAATCCTTCGGCCATCACGATCACGCCGTACTGCTTGCCTTCCTGCTCTTCGCGGACGCGCATCGTCTTGACGATCCGTTTGACGACCGCCTCGACGTTCATGATCGGCCGGACTTTGGTCTCACCCGTCGCCGGATCGGTGGTTTCCTCTTCCAGCCGATACGGTCCGTGGATGTCTTCGACGCTCACGACGAGGCTGGCTTCGCCGGCGATGGCGGCGCCGTACGCCAGCCAGCCGGCGCTGCGCCCCATCGTCTCGGTGAGGAAGTACGCGCGTCCGGCCTCGGCGTCGTGCAAGAGGTTCTTGATCTCGTTGGAAAGCGTATCGACCGCGGTAAAGTACCCGAACGTGAAATCGATTCCCATGTAGTCGTTGTCGATCGTCTTGGGCAAGTGGACGACCGGCAGCAGCTTGCTACCCTCGGGCAAGCGGTCCTGGAACATCTTCATCTTGTTGGCGGTCTTGAGCGTGTCGTCACCGCCGATCGAGATCAGCGCATCGACGCCAATCGAACAGAGCGCCTCGTACACGGTGCGCAACGGCGCCACCGCCTGCGGATCGTCCAAGTGACTGGGGTGCGAGACGTTTTTGCCGGGGTTGGTGCGCGCCGTGCCGAGGATGATCCCTTGCGAGTTCCGCGTACGGCGGAGCATTTTGCTGTCAATGAGCACGTAATCGCGGCCCTCGACCAGCGGCTGATCGGGAGCGTATTTGACCAGTCCCGAGTAACCGTGCAGCACGCCGATCACTTCAATGCCATTGCGCAGAAACGAGATGGCGGCAGCGGAGATGACTGCATTGGCGGCTGGGGCGGGCCCGCCGGCAAACAGAATCGCCACGCGATGGATCGGGGCCTCGATACGAGGCGGACGCCTCAGCGGAACGGCGCTCATCACTTGCTCCACCCAGGGCTTACAGGGTTAACGTGCCGGATAACAGTATAGCCGTTTTGCCCAGAGACGGCGAACTTGCGGGCGTCAACCGATCGCACTCGCGGCCGCAGACGTTCACCTTGGCTATCGCGATTGTCTCGGCGCAAAAGCAAGCCGGCGAGGAAGTCACGTGAAATGAGGCTGCTGGGACTCGAACCCAGGACCTACGGATTAAAAGGCGCTTGGTCCGTAATCTAAAAGCAGCCTATTTACCGGCGAATTCTGCGAGCTGTGCTCTTCAGTCACGCTTCCACGATTTCCAGATTCTACGGCGAATTCCAGGGTTAGAGAAGTGATCTCTGACGGATTCCGTGCCACGTCCTTGAGCGAGTGACGTAGTGGGCGCGAGCGTCCCATGCGTATGATTCGGTTTCTCAAATGGCAGCGAATAGCTAAGTGAGGACCATGCTCGCGTTCACGCGGCAAGCGTAGCCGCCCAAATGGACGACGACGTGCCAGCTATCCTCGTGCGGCGGCACGAGCCTCACTGGCGTTTGCTTGTAATAGCCGCCAAAATAGCGGTAACGACCCCCGTGGCGAAAGGCCGAGTAGTTGACGTCGTTGAGCAAGATGACGTTGGCGGCATGATCGAGTTCGACCTGCACACATTGTCAGGCCCTCCGTGAAAATCCCAGTGTAAGAATCTCATTCGTTTCGTTCCCCGTCGTGTTGTTGAAAAAAAAGGAGGGCGGCGACCGACGCCGCCCATCCTTTGGACTTAGAACTATCGGCGGCTGCCGGCCGTGGCCATCGAGCCCGCCGGCACGACCAGCTTGTCGCCGCTACGCACGAGAATGACGCCTTCGGGCGGATTGGCGTCGTAGCACGCCTTGTCGAGCGGCAACTTCTCGCCCGCCTGCCACAGGGCAGAGCAGTCGCCACGGTTATTGTTCCACACGTAGGCGTCGCGCATGGTGAAGAAGTGATACGTGGCCCCCTGCTGGTCGATGGGGTGCAGCACGATCAGCGGGCCGCGGCCGGCGTGCACGCGGATGACTTCGCCGGCACCGAGCGTGCCCTTGAAGGCGATCACTTCCTCCCACGTGCCGTTGTCGTACGCATCGCTGTAGGCGATGTGATAGAGCTTCACGCCGGTCAAATCCACCGACGTGCGGCCGTAGTTCTCGATGTCCACCCATTCGCCTCCAAGCTGTGCGGCTGTGGCTCCGCCACGGCGGGTTCGGTCTTTGCCGGACGAATTCGGCTTCAGCCGAACAGTTCTTAACGTCTTCATATTACCTCAACAAAAAAGCCATGCCCGAAGTGGGCGATTTCGCACGCAGGAATCGAATGCCGATTCCCGCTCTGCAGACCATACGAACGCGCCAGCGCCGACCTTAACTGCCCGAGCAGATTTTTTTCCGATGGCGAATCAGTTAAGGTGGTTTCGTATCGTTGTTGGAGGGCGGAGGCTGCGGACCACCTGGGCGGCAAGAGCCATGACCGACGAAAGCGACGATGAAGATTTAGCCATCCGGATGATGGACGGAGACAAGGAAGCTCTGCGCGAGGTGCTCGGGCGACATCTGGAGCCGGTGCGAGAAGTTCTCGAAGGAAAATACAGCACGACCGTGCAGCCGTGTGACATCGACGAGGCCCTCAACCGAGCCATCCTCAAGCTTTGGCAGAAAGCCGGTACTTACGATAAAAGAGCGGGTGACCTTGGGGCTTGGTTGTACATCATGGCAGAAAGCGCCCTCATCGATGTCTATCGGCACGAGAAGAAGCACCGTCGGAGGCATCCCGTCTTGCCCGACGAATACGATGCTCCGGAGAATTGCGAGATCGAGCCTGATAAGCTGACGAAGGATGAAAAAACGGAATTCAAAGACCTGGACAACATCATCGAGAACAAATTGCCAATGCTCCAAAAAGCCATCATCAAAGCCGACCTCCTAGTCGCCGGCACCGCAGACGCGGCGAGCCTGGCCGAGATCCACGGCACATCGAAGAATTCCATATACGTTTCCCGAAACAAAGCACACGAGACCATTCGCAGGGAGATGACAAAGCTCGCTCAGGAACGCGAGAGAGTGCGAGGCAAAAAATGAACGATGAACAATTTTGGAACGAACGTGCCGATAAGCTCCAAAGGTTCAAAGGGCTTTGCCGGCTGACTCCGGCAGAAGCTCAAGAGGCATTGAAGAAAGCCAGGCGTCGCAGAGCCTCAGAAGATGAGATCGACCGAATTGTCGATGCAGTAACACGCGGCGAGCTTCCAGAGGTTGACGAACAACCGGGTGTCGATTGGTCGCCTGAGTACGATCACAACGCGATGGATCGTGAAGCCGCTCTATGCCGCAATGAAGGAGACGGTGCCAACCACTCAGATGAAACAGAAGAAGAGTTGCTAGAGGAGCTTTTGGATGATGACGAACCTGAAGATGACTCCGACGAAATGGAAGATTGAGCAAGCCGCTCTGTCAAAGGCCAGTTTACAGGCAGATGCTCTCATCGGTAGTCTTGGTCTGTCGTATCCGATCGACCCTCTATGTGTTGCCAAGGAAGAGTATCCCCGCCTTCGCGCCGGCGGGCGCGACTTCGGTGATCGATTCGATGGCAAGCTTCGCTACAGCAGCAAGAAGCGATGCTTCGCGCTGATGTACAACACGAAGTACGACGCAGGATGCCAGCCTGGCACGCACCACCCTCGCACTAGGTTTTCGATCGCGCACGAGCTCGGGCACTACCACCTTGAACATCACCATGCCTATTTGACGCACGGTGGTAAATCGCATGCCTCAATCAACGAGTTTCGGAGTATGAACATCATTGAGCGGGAAGCCGATTCGTTCGCCGCGAGCCTGCTGCTTCCCACGCGGTTGGTGAAACCAATCGTAAATTCAGGTGAGCTCTCAGTTGAGCGGCTTGAGGGAATTGCCGACGATTTCCAGACGTCGCTCGTCAGTACGGCGATTCGCTGCGTCCAATTATCGCACTTCCCGTGTGCCCTCGTAGGTATCAGGCAGGGTGCAGTTGCATGGACATTCCCATCGGAAGCCCTGATCGATGCGGGGATTTACCCAAACAAGGGCGTGCTCCCTCAAAATGCGATGGAGCCGTGGGCCGAGTTCCAACTAGGCATAGGCGATCGGTCTGAGAACGAGGGAAGAGTTCGAGATTGGTTCAATACATACGAACGAAACGATCTTGGCCGCGTATTTGTCACGGAGGAGTACATCCCGGTCACGAGCATGGGCATGCTACTTGTGTTGATCACGATGAACGAGAGCGATGTTTTCCTGGAAGAGGAAGAAGAATACGAGGATGACGATTGATCGCGGAAAAAATTGACATTGAATGAAGTTCAACAGGCCGGAGCAAAATTCCACAGCGAGAACGTATTGGTGAGTGGTCATGCAGCGCGGCAGGGTCGATGCGACGTACGCACTCTAGTAGCTTTCGCCCATTTTCCCCAAATGTCCGTGCCGCGATGATTCATCGATGGCAACGTTTTTCCAGTCATCTCGCTGTGCCTCCGCCTCATCGATCCGCTTCTCAAGCTGCTCGACGAGGTACTTCTCCCGTTGCTCCATTTGCCTTTTCAGAAAGTAAATCTGCGTGTGAAGTGATATCGTTTCTGGATCGGAAGAACGAACAGTGCCTCGCTCCTGATCGGAGTCAGAATCAATGCTTCGATGAAGGAAACGGATGAGACTGTCGAGACTGCTTTCGTATAGTGAGAACCACTGGAGGTCGGCGAGCGAAGTCGTGTCCACACGGTGGTTCGGCGGATCACAGGGCGCAAGGAGAACCGGAATCAGAAACTGCGTTGTCGCAGGACGTTCTGCTTGATAGGAGAGCAGCAGCCTGAACTCGCGCTGGACATATCCTTTTTTGGCAACCGATGTGGGGGAAAGGAAGGCCAATGCCCGTTGAGCGCCTTTCATCTTTTCTCGGAGCACTGTGTCCCAAAACTGCCCCGGCAGAATGCCATCCAGATCGAATGGCGCCGGTGGCTTGTCCATCCAGGGATCCAGACCGGCCTCTTTCAGCGCAAGAAAAATGGACTCGACAGGTACCTTGTCCTCCTTAGCATAACTCAAGAAGATCGAATTCATCCCCGGCCCCTTCTCTTTGCCTTCTGACGTGGCTGACGAGCTTTGGAGATCAGGAGAATGCAGTTTACCAAACCAGAGGTCGCTGGAACATGTTTCACTCGCTGGGGTTGTGTCCCAAGGAAGAGGCCGTGCTGAGTCGGCCGAGTAGTCCGCTCCCCAAATTACGGCCCTCTGAAAACAGCGCGGCACAGCACGATGCGCTGCGTCCTTTCTGACGGATGGACTCCGGAGGGGCCCGGCAAGGATTCAGTCCGCCGTAGCTTCGACGGCCGCGACTGCGTTCTGGTGGTCCCCATGCTTCTGCCGCTCCACCGACGGGACCGCCGTTCTTCGGAACGGGGCCTTCACTTAGACCGAATTCACAACCCTGGAGATCGCTTCTTTCTTGTTCTCTGACGTGGTCGGTCGCCGATGAAGTTTGCGATCCGATCGATGGAGAGGGATGTGGACGTCGTGAACTCGGGATTGCGATCCGCGACTCGTGGATATTCGTAGCGGCTTGGATAGTGGTAGGCGTGCTCTCGCAGTTTGGAAAGGAGATTGCGCGCCGATAGACCGTGATAGGAATACGCATAGCATCCTGAATTGAGGCGTACGGCAAAACAAATGTCGTCGAACAGAGTTAAGCGGCGGAATGGCCCAGTCTTAAGCGTGCCGGAAATATCGCGCGTAATTTCGTCAAAACTCTCGTCCGTGAGGAAACCAAGGTGAATTCTAGGATGTCGGAGAACGGACCGAAGGTGCTTCAATAAGGGCTCAAGGCAGGTCGTCGGCAAGGCTCGGATGAAGGCAAAATTAGCGAGAATCCACTTTCGGCATGATGCAGGAATAACCGTCGATCGGACTTTGGATAGTTTGCTGGCGATGTATCGCTTAACGTCGTCGGCGTGCCAACCCTCGTTCCGCAACCAATCTGCGAACTGTGGTGTACTATAGACTTCATCCGGTATGAGAGAGCACGGCAGCGACTTGTGCACGATGAAGCACTCCTTTGATACGAATACTTCGGGCTGTAGATCCTCAAAGCGTTTTGGGGAATAACGATCGCGGAACGTCCATCGCGGCTCTGTTTCCGGGCAGAATGCCTCGCATGGCACACGCAGTTCAGCGGCGATCGCGTCGATGTAGTCTAGGTATGGTCGGGTTCGCTGCCCCGAACTAAGGAGTCGCCCCATATAATTCTCCGTGCGGGTTAGCGTTATTTGGCGGCTTAACTCAGCATTACTTTCATATCCCCGGTTTTTCATTAGACGGCGAAGGGAATCGGGACAAAAAGCACTCAGAGTCGTAGGATGCGGTTTCGGCATGGTTGCAAGGAAATAAAAGGGCCGTCGTACATTTATGTACGCGTGCTTGACGTTGGGAGAAGTCGTGCAATTATGAATCTAGGGCATGTTCACTCGGTTCATTTGAAGAGTTTTTGGGCAACGGAGTCAAGAGTCTGTGCTTCGTGCAGCCGATAACTCCGAAGATGCTCCCATCGCAGTGACATGCGATGGGAGCGGTGTCCCAGAGTTGAGTAGGATGCTTGGGACGGCTTCACGTTAGCGCAATCGCTGTTTTTGCGCAACCGTCTCCTTCTCTGCGGCCTTCGCCGTGCCAATTGCCTCGAATTCGGCGCCCGATGAATAGGGTGCGATGAGAAGGCTTTGTTAAATTAGGCAAAGTAACCCCGAAGAAAGCGTGCTGAAAGCTCATGGTACGGCGCTCAAAGGCGGGCACGTGCCTTGATCAACGCGCGCGAATATCTGGCCGAAACGGAGAACACCATGGCTTCTGCCCTAAAAAAACACGGATTCGGGAAAGCGCATCAAGACCGGGTGATAATTCGATCCTGGCCCACGTTCATAGTGGCGTACCCACTAGCTGCCGTTTGCGTCGTCGCCGCAACGCTAGTTGCTGTATTTCCTGATGTCGCGTGGCTTTGCCGCGCCATCGGATGGGCAACGGTCGTGGTTGCCACAGTGATTGCTTTGATTGGAACCTTTGACGTGCGAGGTTGGTCGATCTTAACGGTGCTGTTCGCTGCAGTGAGCGCAGTGGTGAGCCTATGGCTACTGTCGCTTTACATACCTGTCTGGCCGATGATGTTGGCAATCTACGAAGGACTCGAGTTCCATGCAACGCCCGCCTTGTACTGCGTGTTTCCCTGTGTGTACATCCTGATCGTCGGCTGCGCCTGGATTGCGAACCGATTCGATTGCTGGGAACTCAAAAACAATGAGCTGCTTCATCACCGTGGTCCATTCAGCGACTACGAACGTTATCCTGCAGGGCCGGGAATGTCGGTCCGAAAGTCGATTGACGATCCGTTTGAGTGGATCCTCTTAGGGTCCGGACGGCTCGTCATCACTTTGCAGTCACGCGACGAACCAATTGTTCTTGATAATGTGTTCGGCGTGAACGCGATCGAGGAGCAGATAAACCACATTCTCGCGGCGCTCGAAGTGCGACTCGACGACGACCGAAGACCGATATTTGCGACAAACTGAAGCAAGTGGAACGATAGTCGGAGCTTATCGCTTGAAGAGAACGGAACCCAGTAGTAACGCACACTGGCAGCGATTGAAAGAGAGTCGTGTTCTTATGATTCGGGTGAAATTCTGCGGTCGATAACGACCAGGGAGGCGGCGATGGATTTCGTGGCTATGCTGATAGCCGCTCTGGAAAGACTCCTTAGCCTGCTATCGGTGCACTATTCGCGAAAGCAGGTCCTTCTGGCTGAGCAACATGCTCCGGCCGGTGCCTCGCCACAATTAGGTAGCACCAGCGGGCGAACGTCGCACGGTCGGCAAATTAAGAGTCGGGGTAAAGCGGTTGCTGTGCCCGCCGGTCACCGCTGTTTTATTTTTGAGGGCGCCGATTCGTTAAGTATCGCACGCTTCGCTGGACTGCTTGCTAGCCACCCCGATTGTCACACGGCCGTCATGGCCGTCAGCGGTCGAAGTAACCGCGGACGAGGGCAATGCGCAGTAATGGGGACATGTGCGGGCGGCGTGGTCGACGGGTATGAACGTCGCATCGGAATGCAGGCGGAAAGCAAAGACATCTCCGTTGGCGGTGATAATGCGACGAGCGAAGATATTGCCGCCCAAGTAGTAGCTTTTCACTTGAGCGAGCAGTTGTATGAGGATCTGATCGTCAATACGTCCGCAGCCTTCCACTCCGTAGATTCCCGAACCAAGCTGAAAATCAGCGATCTCGAACAGCGACACCGGTACGGTGAAGTCAACTCCGCCATCGAAATCGCTAAACACTTGGGAAACCGCGAGGCAGTCGATCTCTTGATCGAGTACCTTAAGAGAAGCAGCTTCGGGCCACCAATCACGGATCTTGTTTGTGACGCGTTCCGCTCCTTTGGAACCTTGTATTCGCGGGATATGAACACTGCGAGAAGAGTTGCGTTCGCCCTCAAAAACTTTATCGCCAGTAATCGGCACGTCGTTGAACGGTCGTGTTCACTGGTGTACGCGATTGAATCGCTCGGCTATGCAGGCAAGTACGACCCGGCGTTCGCCCCAGCGTTGTCGCAATTCCTCATAGACTTCTTACGAGACGATGGGAATCGTCTTCTTCACCGCGACACGGTCTGGGCAACGGCGGTCGCAGTCGCACGCCTGCCCATCGCTTATTCCGAAAAAGTGGCGACGCTTGAACGTATTTGCGGAGAAATGAAGGGTTGCCACGGGAGCGAGTACACTGCTAAGTTGATCGAGGACATGCGTCGACGATCGTCCCGCAGATGACGAGCCATTATGCAACGCGATTTGAGTTTTTCAACGCCGTTCTTGAAATCGCGACTCATTGAAGGGCCGGAGAGTGTGCGGCTTGACTCGCCGACGGTGCTGGTTAATTGTGCCGATCGGCCAGTGACAGTCGAAAATACGGTCATACGGCCATGGCGCTCTACTGTTTTTCGCAACACGGTGGTGTCAAATTATGAGCGCCTCGTCCTCATCAGTCTCGACTCGCCTTTGATCGAAGATGAAATCCTCAGGTTCCGTGAAGACCTGAAGAAGAGGTGGCGTCACGTTCAAGATATATTTCCGCTTCCGCATTTGGCGGATACACAACTGTGGCGGTCTGACAAGGACAAGATCGGTACGACCGAATTGAACCTATGGTTTGCGGCTGCTGGTACGCACTGCGGAATCCATAATAAGCATGACTTTATGGAGGTACATACACAGGTATATGGAGTTGGGCGGATGCAGAAGTTCCGCGGAGACGATTTTGGAACGCTTTATGAAGAGGTGTTTTTAGCACCGGGAATGACTCACGAGCCGTTTTGCGATCACGACAACCGCTATCCATGGCACCAGTACTATGCCGACACAGATTGCGTGTGGCTCGCGATCGAGTTTCATGGCAGCAGTTTAATACGACAGCGCTAAGGCGCCGCGGAAAACAGAAGACATTGTGCTAGCGAATCGGCGGCTACCGCAACATGTTGTGCTTGCGATAGCGATGCGGCGCTGTAGTACTAATCGCGTGATTATTTTATTGGAGCACGAGTCAGCCGTGTGCGATCGTCGAATCGGAACGCTAATGTCATCGACCGACGCCACACGTGGGCTCGTCGTGGCGCAGTGTCTTCATTACCCACTTGGTGCATTGGTCGTTTTAGGGACAATGGCTTGGAGCGTGCGATGACGTCTGAAGAGCGACGAAGAAGGTTCTTCGAATATCGGCAGAACTGGCAGAGATTGCGAAGCACAAGGTCATGGACATTGTGTCGGAACGCGAAGGGGACCTGCTCGAAGAGCTCGACGAACTGGAGTACGGGGATAGAGTACTTCGAGAAGCGCGTCCGGGACGATTGAAGAGCGGTCACGGGGGACTGCCTCGTTCTTATAAGATGCAGATGAGTCGTCGTGAGCGGCTCGTATATCGCGTGACGCGCAAGAGGCGTACTATGCGATGGTGGAGCGTCCCATTTTGAAAGCGCAGGAGATCCCATACGACGATCCACGCTCGCGGTACATGTTCCAGCCCGGCCCCGAGAAGCCGTTCATGACGACTCCCGGTGCGATTGGATTGTACCGCGACTCAGTTCGCCATTGCCTCCTGCAGTTGCAGCGCCTGGCGAACGAGAAGAACGGCCTGGATTACTTGCAAGTGTTCGACGATCCGGACCGACCGGAAGCGCTGTGGTTCATCGAAGACGACGAGGGCGGGGCGATTACGGCGTTGCTGCCGTCCGATCACTAATCGAAAAAGGCTCGTAATTGCTCGATGATCTTGGCCGCTCTCACCTTGTTTCGGACGGATTCATTCTTCAAATCGAGTAACTTCGACTTCTTACCATCGAGAAGGATCAGCTCGATCCGTCCGAACTTGCTGGCGTGTTTGGCAGCGAATTTGGCGAGGCCTGCTGCCTTGACGGGCGCGTCGGCCAGGTGGATCGAATGTGGGTCAATGATGTCAACGACGAGTCGTCCTTTTTCCTGTCGGAGGAATAGAAAGTCGGGGTACATCGGCCGTTCTTCACCATCGACTTCGTAGTTGACGCACAGAGCCCATTTCTTCCGATCCATGTTGCGAAGCCAACCAACGATTTCCTTACGGGGAATCTCCTTCTTCAAAACGGCCTCTTCGGGCGTATCGAAGTCAGCGTGAAATACTCCGTCCTCATTGACGTACAGGTGATTCTTCCACGTATCATCGCCCTTCCGTGCAAAGATTGTGGACGAATAGTGAAGCGGCACGAGCTCCGATACTGATGCCTGATTCCGAACCTCCTCATACGCCAGCACGCCTTGCTCATCCAGCTTTTCGACTTCTCCGGCATAGTCCCCGAGCCAGCTTCCCACCTGCTCCTGGGCTACCTTTTCTAGGTTGGCAATAACGTCCGAATCGATGCAGAGTGCGAATAGCTCAAGCTTTGCTCTTTCTCGCGCTGACGGGGGTTCACCCTTCACGCGTTGACGCCACCACTTCACATGGATGCCCTCGTTGAGCCGCCGGCCACAAAACTCAAAGAGGTCTTCGACATTCTCGGAGGCGATACTCACGGTCTTGCCTTTGCCCTCCCTGAAGATGTCAGTAAATACCTCCCAGTTGACCTCGGCGATTTCGATTTGACCGCGCTCCTCCACGATGGCTTTGAAACGCTTGTCTTTCTTTAGCCGTGTGAATTCCTTGTTCAGAGCGCCGATCATCGTCTTTTCGGCTGATGCAATCGCGTCTTCATCGATCTCATCGTATGTCAGCAGTCTCGCCAATTTCATCAGCCGGCGAATCTGGCTGACCTTCCGCCTTCGTGGAACGACATAGGAAGGGATCTTAGACAACGCCTCAAACAGCTTTTCGGTATTCGGAGCTTTATTGAGCTCGGCGATGTCATCTGCTTCTTCTAAGTCGACAGGAGCAACAGGGTCGTCGTCGGACGTGGTTAGCTTCTCGACAACCTTCTTCAGGCCTTTGGAGTCATAGTGCGGAAGGAAGAGCGTGACCGTGTCGAGGATTTCATCATCGATGATTTCCCGAGCAAGCGGCGTGCGAACCATTCGCCCGACAAGCTGAGCAATGTACGTCGAATCGGCCGCGGTCCGGAACGACATCATGACTTCGGCGCGAGGGCAGTCCCACCCCGTGTTTAACGCGGTCTTGAAGAAAACTACCCGTGCATCTTGGTCATTTTGGACATCGGGCGGAGCAAGGTAGCGAAGCTCTTCTCCGTCAATTTTGAGCTTCGTCGACTCTTGGAACGAATGAGCGAATGCATCTCCGGGTAATGACCCAAATACGTCACGGACGACTCGCATGGCTTGTGCGATGTCCGTCTCGGATGCTTGGCTCTTGTTTCTGGCATCCTCAACTTGAACGACAAGAAGAGGAAGAACGTCGGATACATCTTGCTTCGCACAGTAACGGGACCAGCGGCTGGTGAAATCTTTCAGCGAACGGGCTGCCTCTCTCAGAAGCGTCATGTCGTTTGCCTGCTCGCGCTTCGGATGATGCAGCAGAATGACCTTCTTAATGAGTCCCGATAGCCGAACTTCAGCAACGTCGACCTCGACGGGACGATGCATTCGCCCCGCTCCTGTTATGAGGCGGTTGAACCGTTCCGGCGTGGCAGAAATCCCGATGACAATGGGAACAGGGGGGATTTCTCCGGAGGAGCCCTTGATGAATTTCTGGATGATCGTGTTAGCCTCGGTCTGGCTGCGCCCTTCGCCCATGCCACGATGGGCCTCATCGATGATGACGAAAAACTTGCCGGGATACGCGTCGATCGTGTTTTTGACGACATCCCAAATCGTGAACGTGCGATTGTCTCCCGCAGTGACGAGACCGGACCCCTTGGCGAGCTTTTGGGTGTTGAGGAAGTGAACCGCTCCCGGTCGGAGAGTTTCATAGTCGAATGAGGCATCGATCACATGGAGCAAATCGCCGTTGAGCACGGAACTCGTCGACAGCATTTTGCGATACGTCTGCTCGTTTAGCTCCGGTTGGTCGGTAATCCAAAGAAAGGTGGCATCAGGAATCGGACCGTGCTCGTCGTCTCCTCTCACGAGAAACTCGATGGCGTTCGTGAGCATCACCGTCTTGCCTGAGCCCGTGGGCGACGAAAGGCAGACAGACTGAAGATCTCCAGCACGAGCATCGCGACCGGCCCCTCGCATGTGACGGACCAGCTTCAGAACGGCATCATCTTGAAATCCCTTCAGTTTTAGCTTCATAGATTCTGCCTCGTGTTGATCCTGAAGGTTCGCAAGTAGTCGCGGTAGAGCATCGAGGTGACTAATCTCGGCGACAATGCAGATTTCATTTCTGCAAAGGCATCTTCTGAGTCTGTCACGATCCAGACATGCGTAACATCCGGACGTTCCTCCAATGCCTTGCGAAGCTTGCGAAAACTTCGCTCATTGAGCAGTACGGCGTACGGCGAATATGGCGGCAGGTAGAATTCGCAGTCCCGACAGGGCTTCCGGGCACCCTTCGCACCGGCGGAAAGCCACAGCGAGGGTAAAATCGCCTCAAACTGGTTTCCAAGGTCTACGTCGTCGGGGTCAAGATAGTCGATCTTGAAGAATTCGACGTTCTCCGGAAAACCTTCCGCGAAAGGGCGTCCCTTCATCTTCCCATTGGCGTCGATATGCTTGCCGGGCACCGGAGTGCCGTCGGCACGCTTTCCGCTAATCGTTGCCTCGCACCGCGGTCGCGTGACTGCGCTGAAAATGCCGAGCTGCTCGAATTCCTTATCACCGCGATACACTCCGTCGGCAACGAGTTTTGCCGCCACCTTCTCTGCCACTTCGTTGTTGGTCACAAGAACGGTTCGGCGATTTCCTTTGTCCTCCAAATTGAGAAGGCAGGTTGCGTGCAACGTAGTTCCTGAGCCCGCGAAGAAGTCGATGATGAGGGCATCGGGACGGTCGCGGACAACTGCCGCGAGAGTATCTCGCACCGCATAAACGGACTTCGGAAAGGGGAATAGGCCGGGCTTACCAAGAAACTTCTTCAATAGCTCGGTCCCGTGAGTCCCGGCATCATGACTTTTCTCCCACCATACGGTTTTCAGCTTCTTTGTGGTCTTCTTGGGAACCAAATAGTTGATCGTCCAGTCATCGCGCTTCGAATGATACTTCCCGAGCAACACACGTCCTGCGTCGATGAGCTTCTGCATGGAGGGGCCGAAGTAGGCCCAAACGCGATGATTCCCGGCCGTATCAATCGGCCAGATGGGGCGAAGGCCCCCCAATTTTTTGAACGATGGCTCCTCGCCCAAAGGAATTGAGTCTCCGACGCGAACAACTTTCTTGGCCTTCTCGTCGATGTAGATGGGGTAAAACTGGTTCCACCGCTTCTCGCGATACGATGAGGATTCGGCTCCGCCTCCTCGCCGGCGGGCATGACGCTTCTCCCACTCCACTTCCTCGACATCCGCACTTAGCACTTCGTCAACGTCCGGTGCGTCCTCTTCATCATCCCCGTTCTCGTCCTCCTCCCCCTCGGTCTCTGCGGGCTCGGCCGCTGGTTCCAGTTTTTTGGTCGGTGCTCGCAAAATGAGGTCGTGGCCAATGTCGGGAACCACGAAGCAGGCGTACTCTTCCACCGGGGCGAAATTGGCTTTGTCGCGGCCCTTGGGATTGATCACAATCGTGACCATGTAGTGGAGGTACTCGCGGAAGACCTTTTCCAGAAGCATCCCAAGGTGATTCACTTCGTGTTCGTCGATCGTGCAAACCAAAATGCCGTCCGGTTTCAACAGACGTTTCGCAATCCGGAGCCGCTTCTCCATCATCGAGAGCCACTTGCTGTGCCTCCAGACATCGTTCTTGTCGACGTAGCGGTTGTTGTATTTCCAATCACGAGAGCCGGTGTTGTACGGGGGGTCGATGTAGATGCAGTCGACCTTCCCCTCGTAGAGAAAGGCAAAGAGTTGCAAGGCGTGGAAGTTTTCCCCGTTGATAACGGCGTGGTACGGCTTGTCGTCCGGTCCGTTCTTAACCGCTCCGATCGGCGTGAGGCACGGAAAGATCGGATCGCCGAATCGCTTCACGACCATCAAGTCTTTTGCTGCTGCTATCTCCTCGGGTCCACTTCCTTCGGGTTCGATGACAACCTTGCCTCGGCCATTAACGGACTTCACCTGATAGAGCTGTTGCCCCTCAAGAGTGGTTCGCCGTTGCACCGTGGCGCCGACGACGACGGGGAAGCCGAGCAACGCGCTGGTTTCGGGAATGTGCTCTTCAAAGACAAGGCCGAATCGCTGGCGCCGCTTCATGTCTGCAAGAGCAGACTCCAGCTTCTGCCGGAGGCTCTTGTCTGCCACTTGAGCCACCAAATCGTCGAGTCGCGCCATCACGTCCCTGCATTTTGATTGTGTGACCGGGAACAGAGGCTACTGCGTTACCTCACGGATTGTCTCGGTTTGCCCTCTGCAAAAAGCGGTCTGCGACTCGAAAGGTACTGCTCGACCGCTTGTCGGATCACCCATGCCACGGAAACTTTGTGTTCCTCGGCGACGTGCTCAATCTCGGTGTATGCGTCCGCTGGAATGCTCGCCGTCGTTCGAGTTTCTTGCCATTCGGGGCTGTTTTTCGCATAGATTCGCCACAGTGTTACCTATACGGATGTATCTACGTCGGCCCTTCGGCATCGTTATGCATCACTGTGATCCATCTGTCAAGATGTGGTGGGGTCGGCGGAGCCGGTTGCGTTGTGCCGAAGTTCGTGGTTTGTTTTGGTTTGTATCGAGCGC
>JBBDYH010000052.1:0-35525 GCA_040901795.1 Pirellulales bacterium | reverse complement strand
CGGCTCGCTCGGAGGGGCAGCGAGCGAGCCGCGACTTTCCGGCTCAACGTGGCGTCGGTTACTTCGGCCGAACCCAGGTCTGATCCTTCTTGTAGCGGTTCGCGCGATCGACGACGACGGCGTCTTTGCTCGTTTCAATCACCTTGTCGAGCGCACGGTGGAACTCGGCCTTATTGGGCTCTCGCAACCCGCGATGGTGCGCCAGCTCGACAACGCTTTCACAGGCCTGTTCGGCGAACGTCGGCTGGTCGAGATAGGGCAGGACAAACCTCAGCGTCTCGACGATGCGGATGGCCGAGGAGCGTTTCAGCATTAGCTTCCGCTGCTCGTCCGTCTGGCACATCTCCATGACTTTGCGAACCAACTCCAGTTTCTCTCGATCTGGTCGGCCATCTGGCAATGGCGCGACGCGAATCAAAGTGGCCAGCGCCGTGGTTCGATGGTCCGGGTGTTTGTCGGATTGGGCCAATTCGATGAGCCGGGGAGCGACCGACGCATTCGGCCAATTGCACAAAGCGCGAAGGCCGGCCTCGTGACGCGTGAGGTCGGCATCGGCGATCGCCGCCTCGACCGCTCGGAGCGCTTGAGGACCGCCGATACGTCCCAGTGTCGGCAATAGCGCGGTCCGGTCCATTTCGTTGAGGCCATCCATCGCGGCTAATAATGGATCGGCGCGCTTTTGGGCATCGGCATTCCGTCCGCAGACAAACATGATCGCCTTTTCGGCCGCCTCGCGCTCGGCGCCTGGTTGGGCTTTGAGCACGGCCTGCACCATGCCGGGAATATGCTCCGGACCGGCGATTTGCCCCAGCGCCGCCATCGCCGCGGTACGCACCTTCGGATCAGCGTCGAGAGCGACCGACAGCAGATCGGGAACCGTATCGAGTGCCCGGCGTGTCGCCAGGATTTCGATCAGCGCTACGCGGAGTGGTGGAGTCGCTCGTTTCATCTCTGCGGCGATGGCCGGGGGGATCGTCTCGCCACGGATGCGAACCAAGCTAGTGCGCGCAGCGTCTTGCTCGGCCTTGGCGCCTTTGCCCAGCAACTCCACCAAGAGCCGCAGATCAGTTTGTTCTCCAAGTCCGCCCAAGGCAGTGATTGCCGCTACGCGGACCGACTCCTCGCGACTGTTCTTAAGCGCGTCGAGCACCGCCGGACGCGCGGCCTTGTCACCACGATCGGACAGAGCACGCAGCAAACCCACCTGAGCGTCCGGCGGCAGTTTCGGCAGCAGCGCCGCAAATCGCCTGGTGGCCGCATCCCCCTTGGCCTCGGTCCGCACCTGCTCCAGCCCCAGTGACCGCAGGTCCTTGTCGTTTTCGCCGAGCAAGTTGACGACGAGTTGGATGAGATCTTCATCGGCGTCCTGCGCCGCAGCCGACGTAATAGCGAACCCAAGGGAGATGGCGACAACAGCGAGGGTGCGCTGCAGCGGACGAGTGTGCATCACTGCCGGTCCTCTTGAAACAACGGCTTGAAACAACGGCGCCTTCACATATCCAGTCGTAATATCTTCAGCGAAATTGGAACGAAACGCAATTGAACGGCTGGTAACCACACTCAAAAAATGCCAAACCTTGCATTGGTAATCAGTGCTCGGATTGTTGCGTCATGATGCTTCGACAATCTATAATCCCGGTCTGCCCGCCAAGAGAATACTTCTGAACTGTCCCAACCTCGACTGATCTGCCGGTTAGGGTCGTCATCGAGCCATTGTGCGACCCTCACCTGTATTGAAACCGCCATTCCTTCCCAGCCGAGGCGCCGCCGATGCGAGTCCGATACTCGTTTGTGACCATGGCAATCGCGCTTTTCTTGCTTGCTGCTGGTTCGCTAATTGGAGCGTTGGAGGTCAAGACGGGCTACGCAGCCGACGGTGACTCGTCCAAATCGGCGACGGAAGCCGACCGCGATCGACACTTCGAAGCGAGAATCGCCCCGCTCTTAGCGCGGCGTTGTCTGGAGTGCCATCGAACCGCGTCAAAAAAGGGCGGCTTGGACCTGTCCCGCAAGAAGGCCGCACTCCGGGGCGGTGAGAATGGCCCCCCCATCGTGCCAGGCAAGGCGTCGGAAAGTCTGCTGTTGGACTACGTCGACTCGGACGAGATGCCCAAGGAGCGTCCGCCGCTGACCGCAGAAGAAAAGCGGCTGCTGCGCGAGTGGATTGAAGCGGGGGCCGTTTGGTCGTTGGACGTCATCGACCGTTCGGATTACACGCAAAAGCAATCAGCCGGTAGCTTATTACGTCGGCTGACGGCGCCGGAGTACATTCGAACGGTGCGACATGCGGTGGGCGTGGATATCGAAGAGGAAGCCCGACGATTGTTACCGCCCGATCTGCGCGCCGACGGTTTCAGCAACACCGCCTACAGCCTGAATGTCGATCTAGCTCACGTGGAAGCGTACGCCAGTCTGGCGGAAATCATCGCCGCGAAATTCGACGTAACGAAATTCGCCGAGCAGTTTTCCGAGCGCCGCCAGCTCGAAGACGCCGCGATACGCGAACTTGTCGCGGCTATGGGAAAATGGCTTTTACGGGGGCCGTTGAAGGAAAGCGAAATCGCCGTCTATGTCGAGCTATCCAAGGCAGTCGAAAAGGAAGGGGGCGATTACGACCAGGCGGTGCGCTACATCGTGGAGGCGATGCTCCAGTCGCCGCGGTTTATCTACCGAATGGAATCCCGGCAGGAGCAGGATGGCAAAGAGCGCTTGGGCGACTATGAATTGGCGTCGCGGCTCAGCTACATTCTTTGGGGCGGTCCGCCGGACACGGAGTTGATGCGCGCCGCGGAGGCGGGCGAACTCGCAAACCGCAGTCGCGTCGAGGCCCAGGTTCAACGGATGCTCGCGGATTCGCGAGCGATGGAATGGTCGGCCCGGTTCATTCACGAGTGGATGTATCTCGATCGGCTCGACAATCTGCGCCCGCACTCCAGCCGGTTTCCCAAGTGGAACGAAAGCCTGGCGGGTGATATGCGCGAGGAAACACTGGCGTTTTTCAAAGAGATTGCCTGGGAGCAGAAGCGCCCGCTCTGGGATCTGTTGAACGCCAGGTTCACGTTCGCCACGCCGCGGCTGGCGGCCCATTACCGGTTTGGGCCAAGGGAAGGCGCCGCCGTCGCATTTGAGGGACAACTACCCAAGGGCTTGCAGGCGCTGTACCGGTTCGACGAAGGGACCGGCGACGCGATTCACGACACGGCAAAGCGAGGGCTCCCCCTTTATCTCACGATTAAGAGCAAGTCGGCTGTCGAATGGAGTCCCAGTGGGTTGACTGTAAAAGAGCCAACCCTCATTACCTCCGACGTGCCGGCCAGGCGATTGGTCGATGCGATCAAGAAGTCGAAGGCGATCACGCTTGAAGCGTGGATCACTCCCGCCGATACGAAGCAGAACGGCCCGGCCCGCATTCTGACGCTCTCCTCAGGCGTGAGCCAACGGAACTTCACGCTCGGTCAGGACGGCGACAAATTCGATGTTCGGTTCCGCACTACGAAAACCGATGGCAACGGTCAACCGTCGCTGGCAAGCCCCAGCGGAACGGTCTCCACGCGGCCGATGCATGTTGTTTACACGCGCAACGCGGGCGGCAAGGCGCGGCTGTACATCGACGGCGACGAGAAGGCGTCGCACGATGCCGATGGCGATTTGTCCAACTGGGACAACGGCTTTCAACTTGGCCTGGCCAACGAATCGAGCAAGGACCGCGCGTGGCGAGGAACGTACCATCTGGTTGCGGTCTACAGCCGCGCTCTTGGCGCCGAGCAGATCCAGGCCCACGCGAAGTCGCGACCGACGGAACAGCGACTGAAGCGGTACGACCTTGCTTCGATTCCCGCGCGCGGGGGACTTCTGACGCAGGGGAGCGTGTTGACGATCGGCGGTGACGAGGCATCGATGGTCAGCCGGGGGTTGTTCATTCTCCGCGAGTTTCTTTACAGCAAAGTGGAAGATCCGCCGCCGTGCGTCGACACCACGCCCGTTCCGCCGAAGCCGGGCATGTCGCAGCGCGCCATCGCGATGGAGCGGATTGCCAATAAGTCTTGCGTAGGATGCCACTCGAAGTTCGAGCCGTTGGCGTTCGGACTGGAAAAACTCGATGGCCTGGGGGCCTATCACGAGGTTGACGAACACGGCAATAAGCTGCGCGATGACGGCGAGATTCTGTTCCCGGACGTGGAGAAATCCGTCGCGTACGAGTCGTCGGCGGAAATGATGGACCTGTTGGCCGGAAGTCCCCGCGTCCGGAAGGCGATTACGCGAAAGCTGACACAGTTCGCTATTGGCCGACCGCTGACGGAGGCGGACGAGCCGGTCGTCGAAGAGATTCACACGGCCGCAACGGAAAATGGCGGCACGTATGTCAGCTTGATGACCGCGATTGTGTTGAGTGACCTGGTGCAGACCATGGAGGGAGAACAATCTAGGAAAGAAACGTCAAGTGAAACCACAAAGTGAGCCGTGTGTATAATCAGAGGCACGCATGGCCGACCATCCGAATAAGCACATTCGCGAAGCCTTGAATTACGCGGAGTCTTGCGGTTGGACGATCAAGAAGGCTGGCCCACGAGCTCACGCTTGGGGAGTGATTCAATGCCAACATGGACATCGTGACTGTCGTATGTCAATTTGGTCTACACCTCGCAATCCCGAGAATCATGCGAAGGGGATTCGCCGCAAGGTCGATCGTTGCCCCGGATCAGTTCCGTCGAGCTCCTAGGGAGTTTCTCACATGCCGGAATATCGTTTCCGCATAATCGCCAGCGGGTCCTTCACCGATGAACTGTCGGACGCGGAGTTATTGGATGCGACTGACGCATTGGGTGAAGCAGGGTGTGACGATTGCTCGATTAGTGTTCGGGGTCAGGGATTGGAGTTAGAGTTCGAGCGGACGCATCAGTCACTGCAAGAAGCCATTGCTTCTGCGATTCATGACGTTGAACGCGCGGGCTACATGGTCGAACTGATCCAAATGGAGCGTGATGCGGCGCTTCCCGTTGGGTCCCGTTGAGGTGACGGGCCCGTAACGTACAAAACGACCGGTGAGATTTGAAAAGGATATAACTCCATGAACCAGCGACACATCACCCGTCGGACGATGCTCAAAGGTTTGGGGACCGTTGCCATTGGGCTGCCGTTTATGGAGGAGATGTTCGTCTCATCCGCTGCGGCGGCCGGGCGAGCGGCCGTTGTTCCGGTGCGCGCGTTCAATGTCTTCTTTGGCCTGGGGATTCCGGCGCCCTTGCAAAAGGAAGGATTCGACGGCGTGCTGGAGCCGCTCAAGCCGCTGGCCAAAAAGCTGCTGATCATGCGGCAGGTGGACCAGGTGCGCTGCGACCAGTCGGGGATCAACGCACACTACGACGGCGCTTCGGGCGCTTTCACGGCCCAGCCGCCCGGAGGCACGGCACGCGCCGGCGGTCCCTCGATTGACCAAGTCATTCGCCGAGCGCAGTATCCGGATGGGCTTCCGGCCGGTATGATCCCGACGCTGATTGCGGGCACCTATTTTCGCCGCGACGATCGACTGACGCGGTTCGTACACAGCTTCAACGACGACGGCACACCCGCCGCGACGATGCAAGAGAAGCCGCAAGACCTGTTCGAGCGGATCTTTGGATCGGTGGCCATTGAAGAGGGGGAGACAACCGCACGGCGGCAGCGGCTGCGGCGGAGTGTTTTGGACTCGGTCGTTGAACAATCGAAGTTTTACACGGGCAATAATTCGCCGCTTGGGGCCGCGTCGAAGGCTCGGCTGGCGGAGCATCTGGACCGCGTCCGCGAGTACGAACAACGCGCCTTCAAGATGGCCGCAGAGGGGACAGAAGAGTGCCCTTCTCCAAGTCGCCCTGGCGACTCCAAGCTGATCCACGGGCCGGCGGCCGATCCGGGGGGCGAGGGGATCGATATGGTGCTCGATAAACTCGTCGAGGAGTGGCGGCTGATGGCGGACCTTTACGCACTGGCAATCCAATGCGACCGGGTGCGGTTTGGCTCGATCACGTTCCTCTCGGCAGGCGAGCGCATTCGCCTCAAAGGTACGTATGAGTATGAGGGGAAGAAAGTCTTCGAGTTCGACGACGGCGGACAGCGCAAGACTTCGGGCTCGGCCGCGTGCAGCCATGAATGGTGGCATGAGTTTGACGAAAAGAAAAAGAACGAGCAACTGCGGGCGCACGCTCACATGAAAATGCGTGAGGTGGCTTACTTCCTGAAGCGACTCGACAGTCAGGACGCCATGGAGGCCAACGGCAAGACGGTGCTGGAGAACTCATTGATCACGATCTCCACCGAATCGGGAGATGGCCGCCATAACGACATCAAGCGCGAGCTGTCGGGCGTGTTTCACGCCATCAGCGGGGCCAATGGCCGCTTCAAGACCGGCCAGTTCATCGATGTCGGCGCGGAGGGGATCGACGTTTACAACGCCATGCTGGACGCGATGGGCGCCACCCGCCGGCTGGGTCCAGCCGAACGCGAGCGGACGGCGGTGGATAAGATCCGGGTTTGAAGTCGCTCCTGTTTAGCGACTCTATTCACGGAGCCAGTCTTCCACGCGAAGCAACGGTACTTTATTGAAGTCGCGAAGGTTGGCCGATAAGAGCAGTGCGTCATTGGCCAACGCAATCGCTGCAATCTTCAGGTCCTGAGTGCCGATACGGATTCGCTGTTCGCGAAGTTTAACGAATTCGTCAGCGGCAGGCTCGTTCCAGTGGATGATCTGCCACTCGCTAAAGAAGTCAATAAGTTTGGCCAATCGAACGTATGGAACGATTTGCTTATGCGGTTGACGGATCCGATGGATTTCGGCCAGCCAGCCTCGCAACTGCTCTTCGGCGGCGACGATCGGAATAGCGATCAGATCGTCTGATCCCCGTAGCCGGCGCCGCAACTCCGCTTGTCGACGGTGACGTGGATCGGCAAGGACCGAAAAATGATCGCTATCAAGCAGTGTCATCCCTAATTCGCACGCTTGCTGCGCCTTCGGCGCGCTCGTTTACGATCTGCTTCGCGCAACTTCATCGCCGCCGAGAACACGGCCTGCAAGTCGTTGTCTCCAGCATATTTCTCGATTGCGCGCTCCCAGCTCTTCGCCTTGGTGGATGCGACTTCCTTTCGAAGCTTGTTAACTTCCGCTTCGAGTAACGACAAACGTTTTTCCAAGGTCTGACTCGCCATGATCAATTCCTCTGTAACCGCTTTCACCGCACGAGGAATTATACGCCAATCCGCAAGCAAGCGGCTTACGGCTCGCGTTTTCCTGCCACCGCCAACATGCCGCGGGTGGCGGCCAGACGGACGTGCTTGGGATGGTCTTCGCCGATAAAGCGTTTGTAAACCGCAGTGGCTTCGGCCTTCTTGCCAGCCGCCAACAGCTCCTCGGCACAGGCCAACGACGCGTCGGTGGCGGCTTGCTTGACCTCGGGGCTGGACGGCTGCGCTTTGGCCAGCGCCCGGGCGGCTTCGCCGTTGCGAATCGCGCCGAGCGCGTAAGCCGCTGCGCGAGCCACCGCGGCATCCGCTTCGCCGAGCAATTTCGCCAAGGCCGCAACACTTTCTGTGTCGCGGCGTGCGCCTAGCGAGGAGATTACGCCCACCTGCAACTCGCTACTGAGTTTCGGTAAAGCACTTCGCATGGCCCCAGCGGCCTCACTCGCCGGAATGCGCTCCAGCGCATAACGGGCCATGTGCGAGTAATCCTTTTCGGAGAGCAAGGGGGCCAGTGCCGGGACCGACGCCGCCGTGCCGATGACCATCAACTTGCGACATACGTAGTCCTTCGCGTCGCGCGTTGAGTCGCTCTTGAGCACCGCGGCCAGGCGCGTCTCCAACTCCTTGCGGCCGGCCTCGGCGTCTTTCGAGATTACCGCCTTGTCGATCGGTTCCAAAACTTTCGGATCCATGCCCCAGTCGTAGGTTTTCAGGGCTTCAAAGGCTTGGTCGAGCATATTTGGTTTCCTTGTGTACGTGAGTTGGTTGTGCTGTGGATGGGTTGGTGTCTGGTAGTCTGGTGTCTGGTAGTCTTGTGCCGCGTGGTCTGGTGACCTGGTAGTAGGTCACCAGACACAAGGTCACCAGACACGTTCTGTCTTACACCTGCCAGGGCTCGCGGCGGGCGCGGTCGAGCAGGCGATTGGCTTCGGCGTCGCCGGGGAACTCTTGCTTGGCCGGATCCCACTTGAGCGAGCGCTGCAACGTGTACGCGGCGATGCCCAGGTGGCTCACGACCGCGGTGTTCACAGCCAGCTCGATGTCGCGGAACGGTTTTTCGCGGGTCTTCACGCAATGGATGAAGTCGCCGTAAATGCCGCCCTGTCCTTTATACGTGGGCACGGGCTTGGCCGGGCGTTTTTCACCTGACGTGCCTTCGATGTGTAGATTCCGGGTATTGGGACGGTTGTGGGTCAGCAACAATCCATTCGCATAGCGGTAGGTCAGGTACTTGCCGTCTTTCTCATCGTGATAGACGATCTCCACCGGCTGCATCTCGCGGACGTCCACGGCGAACGTGGCGCCGCCGAAATGGTGAGCGCCCCAGTCGGTCATGCCGCCCCCCGAGTAATCGCTAAAGGAACGCCAGCTACTTTTTCCGTCGATGTTGTAGCTGCCGGAGCAGCGATTGCTGTTGTACGGCGCCCAAGGCGCCGGACCCAGCCACATGTCCCAATCCATTCCGGGCGGGACCGGTTCCGCCGCCAGATTGCACTGCACCGGAAGTGGGTTGACGTTGACGTTGATCGACTTGATCGTGCCCAGTTCGCCGCTCCAACTCTGATCGACGATCTTTCTGTAATCTTCCAGCACGCGCTGGCTGCCGCCGGAGACGACGCGCGAGTAGCGACGTGCGGCCTCGACCATCAGCGGACCTTCACGGAGCGTTCGCGTTTCGGGCTTTTGGCAGTACACGTCTTTGCCGTTGCGGCAGGCCTCGATCACGAGGATCGCGTGCCAATGGTCGGGCGTGGCGACGTGAACCGCATCGATGTCGTCGCGCGCGAGCAGCTCGCGAAAATCGTTGTACTCGCGGCAGTCGCTGTTTTTGTAACTGTTGTCAACGCGTCCCTTGGCTTTCTCGCGAACCTCCTGTCGCACGTCGCAGACGGCCACGTACTGGACATCACCGCGGCCGGCGAAGGCGCCGAGGTCGCCGCTGCCCATATTGCCGATGCCGATGCCGCCCATCACGATCCGGTCGCTGGCCGGCGGGCGGTCCTGGTTGCCCAGTGCGGCAGAGGTGATCACATAGGGCGCGGCGACTGCCGCGCCTGCCGTCTTCAGGAACTCACGGCGCGAAGGTTGGTGTTTGCTTCCCATAATGATTCCTTTGGGTATGACGTGAAGCGGTGGACTTCTCGGCCGGCCGTTGCAGGGGGCGGGAATGAAAGGAATATAATCGTTACGGAAGGCAAATGCCAATGGCCAGGCGGGAAGGAACACAGATGGCCACAGATGAAGGCAGATGAACACAGATGCCGAGATGTGACGCTGCTTAAGTGGATGGGCCTGAGTCCGGATTGCGGACTGGTTTTTGTTTTTGCGTCGCGGAATGAATCATTCGCAAAACACGTCACTTTGATAAAAAACTCGGCGGTTAACGGAGCGGCGTTGTCGTGGGAAAGGCATGAGCGGCAAACTGTTGCGTTGCGCGGTCGCGGATGAAGGAGCGGGACTTTTCGTTTTTTAACTCCCCCTGTTTTGAAAGTCTTGGAAAAACTCCCGCATAGCTCGTTGGACCAGCAAAGCTCAGCAGACGAGCAAAGGAACACGGATCGCTACAGATGAAAACAGATGAACACAGATGTGTCCTGCTTCACACGGAACTGGACGCACGCCAGAGTAGTTAACAGAAGCAAACGAAGGTAACGAAGAAGAGGGATGGACATATACGGTGCTTGAACTTGATCGATTTGGCTTGAGGTATGGTTCTTCATTAATGTCCATGCGTCCATATATCACAACTGGTGGCACAGTTTCAAGCGCCTGGTCAAATTTTGACCAGTTCTGCGCATGCGAGAAGACGATCCCGGTTCGGGCCGTTAAACCCAGACAACTTGCCGGAACGACAGGGAAATGGATACGCGCCGCGGAGCGGCCCCAGCCCGTTCCCACGCGGAGCGTGGGAACGAGGGGAATGCCGGAGCATGGGAACGAGGGGGTGTGCTCTCTGTTACTGACTCATTCGGAAAGGATGAAGTCCATGTCTGGCTCAAACTCATCGGCACTGAGATCGGTGATCTTGTCGAGGACGCCGGCTTCGAGATTGGCGAAGAACCAATCTTGGCCCGAGGAGCCGGTCAGCACGTCCTTCGTCCCGTCGTCGAGGGATAGGCCACTAAAGGTGCTCGCGAGATTGGCCGTCCGCGTTGTATAGTCACCGGCGCTGGTCCATTCGGCCATGATGGCAGATAAGGCGACATGGTCTTCATCATAGGCGGTCGAGCCGGCGATCAAGATGTCGTCGTCGGCGTTGCCCACAATCCGGTCGGCGCCTGTGCCGCCGATGAGCAAGTCCCGCCCGCCGCCGCCCACCAAGAGATCGTCGCCGTCGCCGCCCAAGAGGATGTCGTGCCCCGCGCCTCCCTTTATTCGGTCGTCGCCCGCTTGGCCGTGTAGCTCGGCAATCAGGCCGAGCGACCCGGCGACCTGAACGTCGTCGTCTCCCGCCTGGGCATAAACAATGAGCCGGCCTGTCGGCTGGAACGTGCCAAGGGATGCGCCGTTGAGTGATACGGCGACTTCTCCCGCAGTGGCGCCCGGGTTGAACACAATCGAATCACTCGCCAGCGTGCCACCGACCACCAGCGCGGTCTTGGTGGGATCGCAGGGATCGGCCTGCATCGCAAACGGCACGATGCTCACCGAGGTTGTGGCAACATCCGTTAAGCCGCCGTCGTCAGTGACGCGGACGGCAACCGACAAGGTTATCGGTCCCTCATAGCCGACGGCCGAGAAGGTCGGTGCAATGTCGGTGGCGTCGTCGTAGAACCCGTCACCATCGAAATCCCATTCGTATGCGAGCGTCGTGTTCGATTGGTCAGGGTCGTTCGTCGCCGAACCGTCGAGCTGGACCGATCCACCTTGTACGACGGTGTAGGATCCGCCGGCACTGGCGGCGGGACCGGCGTTGCTGCCGCCAAGCAGCCGGACCACCGCGAAGTCGTAGTCGTTGCCCCCTTCAGAAGAGGCGTACCCGGCGTACCCGGCCACAACGATATTCCCATCGGCTTGCAAAGCCACGCCAAGGCCGGTGTCATCGGGAGAGCCGAAGTCGATCGTCTGCTTGCCGCCATGGGCGAAGAGATCGTCCAGGCTCCCGTCGCTGTTCAGTCGGGCCACCGCGAAATCGTATCCGATGGCGCTCTGATAGGAGCTGCCCGCTACGATCAACTTGCCATCGGTCTGTACCGCAACGGCGTCGCCGTAGTCCTCAGGAGAATCGAAGTCAATCGTCTGCTTGCCATCGCCACCAAAGGAATGGTCCAAGCTGCCGTCGCCATTCAGTCGGGTTACGGCGACGTCGAGGCCGGTTGCCCCCTGGTCGGAGTATCCGGCAATTACGATTTTGCCATCGGTCTGTAGCGCCATGGAACTGCCGATGAAGTCGATCGTCTGCGTGCCGCCGCTGCCGAAGGAGCTATCGAGTTCGCCGATGGACGTGAGCCGAGCCACCGCACCAAAGAGGCGGAACGGCTCGGGATCAAAGATGGATGTGGCCACAACGATTCTGCCGTCCGGTAGCTCCAGAGCCTCCGCAAAACCAGCGGCACCCTCCGTAAAGCCGAAATCAATCGTCAGTTTGCCGCCCGTGCCAAACGTGTTGTCCAAGCTGCCGTCGGCGTTCAGCCGCGCCGCGGCGAAGTCCCGTTCGGTGGCGTCCTGAAGCGAAGCTCCAGTCACCAGAATCTTGCCATCGGACTGCACTGTGATGCCGAAGGCCTCGTCGTTCAAGGACGTGAAGGCGATCGTCAGCTTACCGCCGCTGCCGAAGGTGTCGTCTAGGCTGCCGTCTGGGTTGAGGCGGACCGCCCCGAAATCGCTGCCCCCGCCGTGAAAAGAAGCACCTGCCAGAATGATTTTGCCGTCCTGCTGCAGCTCAACGTCATGCGCCACAGCCCGAGACGACCCGAAGTCAATTGCTACTCGACCGTTGCTGCCAAAGGACGCATCCAGAGAGCCGTCGGCGTTGTACCGCGCTACTGCGAAGCTCGCCACGGCGAACTCGTTCGAAGTCGAACCAGCCACGACGGTTTTGCCGTCGGCCTGCACCACGACGGCTTCGCCGAAATCGCTCGGGCTCCCGAAGTCGGTGACAACCCTGCCGCCGATGCCGAAGCTGGGATCGAGCGCGCCTGCGGAGAGCATGGTACGGTCCTCCAGGACCTCGACTCTGAGCCCGGCGACAAACGGGCGATTGTGCCGCGACTTCGCGGAGCGACGGTTTGCGGTCAAGAGTGCAACTCTGGCAAACAGCCCGCCTCGTGTGAAAATCTTCATGTGTGAGACTCCTTGCGGTCTGCGATATAATGGAAACGACATCGCTTCCGGCGCGCAAACCGAGCGCCGGGGAGATGCTTGGCCGGTGAGGGTGTGCTTCGCGGCTAAACCTCACCGGCCGCTTTGTTTGCTTCGTTCAACGCACGATCACTGTGCGTCTACTAACGGCACCACCGAGCTTGGCTCGGTGGGCCAGTGTTTGAAAACCAGACTCGCGGTCCGCACCATCTTTTCGCCACCACGCAGCTCGTCTGCGTGGAGCGGTGTTTAGGGCGCGATGCGAGCTGGTTCTCAAACATCGCCCCACCCGGGCAAGCCGGGCGGAGGCGGGAACTTCCTTTCGATTGCGGTTCTGGTTTTCAAACTCCCGCTCCACCCGGGCGAGCCGGGCGGAGGCGAGCACCGTTTACGTTCGACGGCTCGGCGAAAGTATCACTTCAATCAACACCAGGAGACCTTCGGTCGGGTAAGTGGCACGGTCGGGAGACCGTGCCACAACAGAGCCGAGCGTCAACAGGTCACCGGCTTCACGGCACATACGGCGTGAGCAAAAAGCCACGATCGACGTCGGGAACCCAGCCGCAGATTGGCCCCAGACCGGTGGCATCACGATTGCTGATCCCAAGCAACCTCGTGGTACTGTCGGTTAGCCAATCTGCATCCTGGTTCACGACCAGCTTATCCAAAGGCAAGATGCCGTCGCCGTTCACGCCATACAGAGTTCCGGTGGCCGGGTTGGTTGCATCGTAGTAGAGGAAACCGCGTCGGAAACCGGTACCGGACGACTTTACGAAATGCGTATCGCCCTCATCGTTCAGGGCAGCGTCAGGAGCATTGTCCGTCTCCGGAAAGAGCAGTGCCTCGGTCGTTGATCCGAACAGAGGCATTCGGAATGATCCACCAGGCAGGCCGTTCTTTCCATTGGTTTTGGGACGTCTACCACAGACCATCTCCGACAGGCCGCTACTCACGCCCGAGAACCCATGCCCCGCAACGAAGTCCGTTTCTCCGGTGCTCTTTTGTCGATACGAACCACCAGTGATTGCTCGTGCAACGAGGTGACCGTTGTCGTTAATATCCATCACGCCGTCGACATCGGCACTTATGGCCAAAGTGGCTTGGTAGTACGGCCAGTTATCTGCGAAGGTGGCCTTATAACGAACGACGCCCGAATCGGTTGCGCTGCCCACCGCCTCGCCCTGGTTATTGATGCGGCGTCCGTAGTGATCACCCGCTCCCACGGTCGGCAAGAGCAGGAAGTACGGTTCGACACCAAACGCGTCCACCAGGATGAAGGCCCGCGTTGGCAGGTTTGGGTCGGTATTGCTGGCGCTGCCAACAATGAGGCCGTTATCATTTATGCCAATCGCGTTAATAGCGCGCCACCCTAAAGCCGATGTGCGTTCCGCCGCATTCAGGTCCCACCAGGCGGCGGCCAGTCCATTCAGGTTGATGCTTACTCCGGTTGAGGAACTATGGGCGAAGGCCGACTGGGGACTCGTGAACTGAGCATTCGGGTCATAGGCCCGCCCAACAACAACTCCGGACTGATTAATGTCGTGGGGAATGAGCGCTTCCCAGCCGGTTCCACCATCGAGCCATGTCAACGAGTACCGGGCAGCGGGCAGAACGGGCTCTGGCGGTGGTGGTGTGTTACCGCCTCTTTTCTGCGCATTGGTTACTTGTTCAGTCATCGACAGCCCAAGCAACACAATACCGAGCAGCGAGGTAGCTCGCAGTGAGCGCGGGACAGAGGTTGCCAAGCGCACTGACGAAGCGCTGAGCCAGGTGCGGAAAGTCATGATACGGGTCTCCAAGTGTTTGGGAGGCTGGTCTGCGATATAATGAAAACGACATCGCTTCCGGCGCGCAAACCGAGCGCCGGGGAGATGCTTGGCCGGTGAGGGTGTGCTTCGTGGCGAAACCTCACCGGCCGCTTTGTTTCATTCCTCAACGTTCTGTTCCGAGTATCGCGCCACCCCGGCCAGTCGCCCCGGCGGACTCCCTGCGGTAGCGGGGTGGAGGCGTGCGGCGCTCGACGGCGCCTGTCGGCAGATCATTGATCCAGGGGACGACCGCGCTTGCCGGTTGGCCCCATTTCTCGAGAACCAAATTGAGGTCGGCTTGTTCCACGAGGCCGTTGCCGTTGAAATCGCCTGCCGGCAATCTGGCTTCGAGAATCGCGATCCAGGCTTCGTTAAGACCTTGCGGATTAACGCCGGTGCCCACGATGCGGCGGCCGTCGCCAGAGATGTCCGTGGCACGCAGCGCTGTCCAACCTTCCATTTGGACCGCCAATCCATGTTCCGAAGCAAGTACTGTTGAAAGGTTGCGCATCCCGTGCTGTTCATCCCAGATGAACGACGGTGGAACTGCATTAGCAGGATAATAATTGAAGGCACCAGGAGAGCCCACGATCGTGGCGCCGTCGTCGGTCACGGCCGCGTTAACGACCGAACCAAAGGTATCCAGGTCCCAGCCATCCAAATCGACCACACCGGATTCTTCTGTCCAACGGAATGGACGCCATCGAAAACGGTTGTCGCCGGGAGGCCGGGCGGAAGTTTCGCGCCACCCGACGATCACGGCGCCGTCAGGAGTGATGTCCGTCGCGGACAAGCCCCACACGCCAGAACGCGATTGATCTAACACGGAAAAGCCCGCTCGTTCAGTCCAGCGCCACAATGCCCGTTGCTTCTGACTGAAGTTGCCACCAGAACTGCTTGCCCCGACAATTACAGCGCCATCGCCGGAGACTAAGCGGGCTTCGTGAGTAGGCCAGCTTGTGAATTCCGGCGGGCCGCCGAGGTTCACCATGCCGTCCGTTTCAGTCCAACGAAATGCGCCAGTCCTCGAAGGTATAAAGCTAGTTGGATATGTGTTGTTGACCCCGACCATGATCGACCCGTCGTCTGAAACGTCGAGGGGATGGCTTCGAGAGATCCGCGGTTTAAATCCATCCAAGAACCCCAGAGCAACCATCCCCGTATCTTGAGTCCATCGATAAGCTTCCTGATGATCCGTCCTTTCACTCACCGAGAATCCAACGACAACGTTACCGTTGGCACTCACGCCTCGAGCAGTGCTATTGAATGGCCCAATCGGGCTCTCGGGGAAAGGGATGCCCGGTGGTAGCAGTCTACCCAGACCCACCATGCCGGAGTCCAACGTCCATCGAAAGGCCTCGCGGCGTTCCTGATCGGAAGTCCCGGTTCCGACCACTACGGACCCATCCCGAGAAATCAACGGCCTGTCCGTTCCGCCGGAGCCAAGTCCACTGTCGAATTGGCCACCGGGAAGGTCACCCAGGCCGATGAAGGACGAAGCGTTCGTGCTGTGCGTGAGGCTGACGCCGTTCAGCAGCGCTTCAGCTTCGCCGCGGAGTTCGACAAGTTCACCGTCGGCGTCATCCGTGGCATCGATTGCAGCAATGGCCCTGTCAAACCATTCGCGCGCCGCTTCACGCCGGCCGAGCTTGGCCTGTGCCATTGCGATGTGCAGCCACGGATAGGTGTGATCGACGTCGCGGAGATCCACGGACTTCTCGAACCATTTGATTGCAGATTCGTAAATCTCACCGTCGTAAAAGGAACGGGCCGTGGCATGGTGGCGAAACGCAATGTCTGGAAAGCCGTCCGCGGCCATCGGGCTCGGCGGTAGTGCTTCGCTTGTGAGCAAGGCTGCGGACGTGTCGTCCAGGAGCGAGCGAAACCACTCCAGGTCGCTTTGCGCGCCGTGCACGCCGCTCTCGTATACGGCCGCGTGCGGAAATCGGGCCATTGCCTTTCGCCAAATAACGAGGGCCTTGTCTCGGGCCGGCTCCGCCTCCGAGGGGCGAACCTCCTCGAGCAGCTTCCAAGTCAGGGCCCAAATGTTCGCCTCGGCGACGTGGTAGCGGAGAACCGATGGCCGTTCCGCGGCGATTACGTACATTGCGAGCATCGACTGGCCGAGCCGATACTCCGCCTCGTACGACCGGCCGAGCTGGCGGAGGGCGCGCGACAGGCGGAGCTGCGTCTCGATATACGCGCAGAACGGACCATGTTCCATCTGCGCGTCCAAGTTGGTCTGTCGCTTGAAGACTGCGACGATGAACTGGGACGGCTCGCGACCACCCGGCAGGAGATCTCGCCTGAGGCGAAGCACGTCGTTGTATCGTTCGACGGCCTGATCGTAGTCCCCATCTTGCTCGGCCACTTCGCCGAGCCCCTCTGTCAAGGAGATCTGAAGTTCAGCGAGCGGCCGGAAGTCCGTGTATCCAAACTGGCGCGCACGGTTGAAAACTCTCAGCCCCTGTTGGAATTCCTCGCGCGCGGCCGATAGACGGCCCTCAGTGAGATGGATTTTGGCAAGATCCTCGTGGTTTTCAACGAGGTTCGTGTCGATGCGGAGGTGCAGGTCGGGCCGGGGCTGCTGGCGTAGTTCTGCAAGCCGCTGCCGCGCTCGGCCGAGGCACGCCGCCGCTGCGGAGAACTGCCGCCCCGACGCCAATAGGTGTGATTGAATATGATCGAATTCGACTTGCTCGAATCGCAGCTCCAGCACGGCGGGGTCCTGCCCGATGAGCTGCTCGAGGCGCCTTTGACCCGCCTCAACCGCCTCGCGGGCGGCATCGCGATCGCCCAGCTTGAGCAGGATTACCGCCCGCAGGCGATACATACTGGGCAAATCCTTGACGACGCGGCTGCGTGGCTCGCTGGCGGCGAGCTCCTCGCTGAGGCGAAGTGCGTGCTCCAGCGATTCGGCGGCGGCCGCGTATTGCTTAAGGTAGTACTGGATCGCGCCGAGCCGCTGAAACGCAACGGCGACCCGATACAACTGGTCGCCGCTCGGCGGAATCTCGCGTACGATGCGCTGATAGAACGCGGCAGCCTGCTTGAGGAAATCCTGCTGCAGCCGCGTGGGCGCAGCATTGTCCGCAATCCACTGCATTGCTAGGCGCGTATACATGCCGTCGACAGCATCCTGGGCGAAATCGAAGTTTTCCTCGGCCTGTTGGAGGGCGGCATTCTTCTCCTGGAGCGCGGCGGCGGTCCTGGACTGCTCTCGGCTTGAGATGCGATAGGCGGCCAGTGTCGCCAAGAGCGCAACCAGGAGGACGCACATCGTACTGACAGGCACGGCTGGGTGCCGCCGCGCCAATCGATTGACGCGCTGCCACACAGTCGGCGGTTTGGCCTTGATGGCCTTGTGGTCTCTGAATCGTCCTAGGTCGTCGGCGAGCTCTCCGGCAGTCACATACCGCTCAGCCGGATCCTTGGCGATGGCTTTGAGAAGGATTGTCTCCAATTCGGCAGGGACTGCCGCGTTAAGTTTTCGCGGCGCCGTTGGCTCATCGTTGGCGATTTGACGCAGGAGCGTTTGGCGATCATCGGCGGGGAAGGCGGGGCGGAGTGTGAGAAGCTCGTAGAGCGTGACGCCGAGGGAGTAGATGTCGGTGCGGTGGTCGAGGATCGCCGATTTGCCTGCGGCTTGCTCGGGGGACATGTAGCGGAGCGTGCCGAGGAGGTCGCCGGTGAGCGTCATGCTGGCGTCGGCTTGGATGCGGGCGAGGCCGAAGTCGGTGATCCAGAGCTTCACAGGGTTCAGGGTTCCCGCCGCCCGCCACGGCGGGTGAACTCCGGGCAGGCTCCGTTCAGGGTTCAGCGATGCTTCATCTCGCGGAGCGAGATGGCTACGATCGAGAGGGCTACACTCAAGCATCAGGTTTGACGGCTTGATGTCGCGGTGGATGATGCCCATTTGGTGCGCGTGGTCGAGGGCTTCGGCGGCTTGGATGCCGAGCTCGGCGACGCGGCGGTAGAAATCGCGAGGTTTGGTGGTGCGGAGGGTGGAGAGGGCGGCGATGACGGTGTCCTTGGAGTGCGACGACTTGTCGTCGCTTTGGATTTCAATCACCGTTGCATTTGCTCTTGACGCATCGTCACTTGAAAAAGAAAGCGGTGACGAGTCCCCGCACTCCATAGTCGGCGTGCCGCCGACTGCTAAACTCGGCGTGCCGCCGACTGCTAAACTGGGCGTGCCGGCGACTGCTAAACTCGCCGTGCCGGCATCTGCTAAACGGAGCGCGTCGATTACTGCAGCGAGAGTTTGGCCTTCGATCAGGCGCATGGCGTAGAAGTGAACGCCTCGCTCGCAGCCGACGCCGTGGACGTCGACGATGTGCGGGTGGGCGAGCTGCGCCGCGGCAATGGCTTCGTTCTTGAACCGCTGCAAGTGCCGCGGGTCGAGCACCGCCGCGAAGGGGAGGATCTTTAACGCCACGCGGCGCGAGAGCGAGAGCTGTTCGGCCTCGTAGACAATGCCCATGCCGCCGCGGCCGAGCTCGCGGATGATGCGGAAGTCGCCGAGCGTTCGCGAGAGCAGTTGGTCGCGCGTCAAGGGAGCGGCGCCGGGCGGGCTTTCAGGGCCCAGCTCCCAGCCTTCCAGATACTCGAGCGTTTCGAGGCACTCATCCAAGTCGTGGGCCAGGTCGGGATACTGCTCGCGGAGCTGTTGGCGCGTGGGAGCTCGGCCGGCGCGCTGATCGGCGAGATATTGCTCCAGGACCTGGGCGATGTGGTCTTCGGAAGCGGTCGCAGGGCGGTCGGTTGTCAGGTTCATAATCGAGCCTCGATGAGTGGCCGCAGACGTTTGAGGGCACGCACCCACAGCATTCGGGAGGCGGCCGCGGTCCGGCCGAGCCGCTTGCCGACCTGTTCCCAGTCCAAGTGCTCCAGGTTGCGCAGCGTGATGACTTCGCGGTAATCGTCCGGCAGACTTGCCATCGCCTCGGCGAGCAACACTCCGGGGTCGCGGCCGAAGGGGAGCGTGCCGGCTGAACCGGAGTGCCGCGATATCACCGCCTCGAGGGCCACTGACGATCGATCGAGCAGTTCGTTGAGCGATTGCTCGCGGGCCAGGCTTCCCTTCACGCCGCCGTGACGCCGCACCAGGTCGACGAGATTCTGACTGAGGATCTGCCGGAGCCAGCCGGCCAGCTCCGCCTCGGTCTTGCCGCGAAAAGTTTGAATGTTCTGAGTTGCCTTGAGGAGCGTTTCCTGAACCAGGTCGGAGGGGTCCGCTTTGCCGCGAATGGAGGCGTCGATTCCGGTTCGGGCCAACAGTCGCAAATAGTTTCGATACGATTCGAGCAGGTTGGCCAGAGCATCCGGACCTAAACGTCGAGCTGCGGCGATCCTGGCGCCATTCGGTCCTTCGCTTGCGGGCATTCGGCGATCAGGCTCGGTGAGCATTAAGGCCCGCTAACATAACCGCACATGGAAAGCTCGAAGCGTAAGCGAGGGACCACGCAACTGCGGCCTCGCTTACGCGTCGGGTTACTGTTAGCGGTTCTAAAATCGGCCACTACCTATTAGAACGGGGCTATGTGGTAAAACACACGAACAATCCGAGGAATGTTTGGGGAATCGGAGAATTACATGTGATCGGGCAAAGGAATCGCGAGTTTCGCCCCTTCAGGGCTTTCGATTCTCATGCTCACCTGATCCAGGGGCTGCGCTTCGCTCCGCCCCTGGATATCGAGTTGCGCCCCCTTTGGGGCCGTCCTTGACTCTCCGTTGACGGAAGACTAGACAAGTCACATCGCGCGGGTGCTTTCTGAACGCTTAACGCGGAGGCGGCCGTTCACACTGCGGCCGAATGCACCACATGGCCAGCGTCGTGCAAACGCCCGTCACGGTGCGCTCGTCGCATCGGGCTCCTCCCGTCGACCGGTTGCCGGCGGCGCCGGCCGCGTGGTACTTGCTGTGCGCGTCTCGCGAAGTGAATCCAGGACCCGTCTCGAAGCAGTTCGCCGGCCGGACGCTGGTGGCGTTTCGGACCGCAAGCGGCTCGGTCGCCGTCATGGACGGGCGCTGTTCGCACCTGGGCGCCGACCTGGGACGCGGACGTGTGGTGGGCGATGCGATCGAGTGCCCATTCCATGGCTGGCGCTACGCTGCAGATGGCCGATGCACATTCATCCCCGCGGCGGCGGAGGTTCCGCGATTTGCACGGCAGGCAACCTATCCGGTTGTTGAACGCCATGGCCTGGTGTTCTTCTTCAACGGGCGCGAGCCGCTGTTTCCGCTGCCGTTCTTCGCAGATGCACGGCCCGAGGACTACGTACCCGGCGTGCCGTTCCGATTTGTGGGTGAGTGTACGTGGTACATGTTGGCGTCGAACGGTTTTGACGGCGCACATTTCGCCGCGGTTCACGATCGGATAATGCTCGGGCCGGCCACAGTCGATTGTCCGGCTGAGTTCGCACGGCGCTACAGCTATACCGCACGAGTGACGGGGCGTTCGCTGGCGGACCGGTTCATCCGGTTGTCGTTGGGCGACGTCGTGGAGGTCAGCATCACCAATTGGGGCGGGCCGCTGATCCTCGTGGCGGGTCGGTTTCGCCGGGCGCGAAGCCTGATGCTGATCGCCACGCAGCCGCTGCCGCCGGACCGCACGCTGGTCGAGACGATCGTCTTTGCGCCGCGTTCGCGTTCGATCGTCGGTCGCTGGCTGCAACCTCTCGGCTTGCGAATGCGGCGATGTTTGACGCAGAAGTTCTTGCAGGACGACGTCGATCGTCTGGCGGGGATCACGTACAGCCCGCTGACGATGATCGAGGCGGACCGCGACCTGGTGGAGTTTTTCGCCTGGCTTTCGAGGTTGCCGGAAGGAACACCGATGTGCCTGGCACGGCCGCAAGGCGACAACCAAAGGGATTAGCCGGAAATGGATCGCGAGTGAACGCAAATACTGATCTGTATTACAGGCTTGACGCACAGGGGGTAATACTTATGAACCGATGCCGGGCGGTGCTACTGACGGTTGTGTGCGCGTTCGCGGCTTCCGCCTGGGGACAAGAAGGCAAAGTTCCGACCCCGGAAGACCCTGCCCACCAGGAGCTGCGCGAGTTTCGCCAGCAAGTCGTCGATGCCATCAACGAGCACGACGTCGACCGGTTGATGACGTATCTGGCCGACGATGTGATCGTGACCTGGCAAAACGCTGAAGTCAGCCGCACGCCGGCCGGAGTGCGTGCATATTACGACAAGATGATGCTGGGCGATGACCCGATCGTGGCCGAGATGACGACGGATCCTATCCCCACCGAGTTGACCCATCTCTACGGGGATACGGGCGTTTCGCAAGGCAGCTCGGAGGACCACTTCGTGTTGACCGACGGACGCGAATTCACGGTCAACACGCTTTGGACCGCGACCTTGGTCCGCTCGAATGGCGCTTGGAAGATCGCCGGCTTTCACGCGTCGGCCAACATGTTCGACAACCCGATTCTGTGGATTGCGGTCCGGCGCACCGCGATCTGGACCGGCGTGGCCGCCGGGCTGGTAGGAATTCTCGTCGGTGCTCTCATCGTGTACGCCCTTCGGAAGCGAGTGCCCCCCAATGCCGCTCGATGAACGGATGCTGTCGACGTATGAGCGTGAGTTGCTCGATCGGGCGAGCGATTGGCGGGACCACGTCAACTTAGCAGAGTTGACCGTTGATGAGCTGCGTGTTGTGGCGGAGCGGGAGGGGATCGAGTTTGCGACGGCGCTCCTCTATCAGCGTGTCTGTACCTCAGGGCAGCATGGGCCGTTCATTCAGGCGATTGACGACTTGCTGGACGACACCGGACCGATCGGCGATGCGCCGTTTAAGCTGGCGATCGTGCCGGGCGCTTTCTACCAGGAGTTTCCGGCGAGCGGCGCCGATGGACGACTCGTCCGCGAGGCGGCCAGCCCGTTGGAAATCGACGTGGAGATGATTCCCGTCCAAAGCTTCGGTTCAATCAAGTCCAACGCGGAGATCATAGTCAACTGGCTCCAAGAGCACGATCTCGGGCCGACGGTGTTGATCTCGCTGAGCAAGGGCGGTTCGGACATCAAGCTGGCGCTCGATCGTCCGGACGCGGGTCAAGCGTTCCGCGACGTTATCGCTTGGGTCAATCTGTCTGGCATTCTCTACGGCACACCGCTCGTCTCGTGGGTGCTCCGCTGGAAACTGCGGACGTGGTGGTTTCGGTGCCTGCTGGGAATGCGAGGGTACGATTTCGGCGTCGTGCGCGAGCTCGATTGCACCGCGGATTCGCCGTTGCACAAGACGTTGACGCTACCCGCCGGGATGCGCGCGATCCATGTCGTCGGGTTTCCCTTGCGGGACCATTTGACGAATTCGCTTGCCAGGCGGTGGTATCGCCGCATACGCCACTGTGGGCCGAACGATGGGGCGGGCATCTTGCTGGGAAACCTGACTCGAACGCCAGGGCAAGTCTATCCGCTATGGGGCGCTGACCATTACCTGCGGCCGCGGGGGCGGGATCCGATCCAGATGGCTCGGGCGATCCTGCGGTACCTGGCTCAAACAATGGAGACGGCTGAGTGCGATAACGCTACCAATACTATTCCGCCGAGCCTGGAGCGATGTCGATGAAGATTCAACTCCTCCTACCCGCCGGCGAGATCCATCGCAACACCACGGGCATCTTCAAACGCTCACTGCGTTATGCGCCGCTCACGCTGACCACACTCGCGGCGCTCATCCCCGACGACCTCGAAGTCGAGCTGACGATTCAGGACGAAGGGGTGCAGCCGCTCGATCTCGACTTTGAAGCGGATCTTGTCGGGATAAGCTGCATCACGGGGACGGCGCTACGAGGTTACGCGATTGCCGACCAGCTACGTGCATGCGGCCATACCGTCGCCTTTGGCGGCGTGCACGCGACTTTGTTACCTGACGAGTCCGCCGAACATGCTGACGCCGTCGTGACCGGGTATGCGGAACAGTCATGGCCGCAGCTACTGCGCGACTTCGCGGCAGGGCGGTTGCAGAAGCGGTACCATCTGCCGACCGGTCGCAGTCTCGCCGGGGTTCCCATCGCTCGCCGCGAGCTGCTCGATAAGAAAAAGTATTCCACGATCAACAGCATCGAAGCCACGCGCGGCTGCCCGCATAAATGTGACTTCTGCGCGGTGCCGGCGGCCTGGGCGAATATCTACGCCCATCGACCGGTCGCGGAGGTGGTCGCCGAGCTGGAGACATTCGAACGTCGTCACGCGTTGTTCGTAGACCTTAGCCCGGTCGAAGACGTGGTCTATGCCAAGACGCTGTATCGGGCGATGATCCCGCTGGGTATCCGCTGGGTTGGGCTGGCGACGACACGGATCGCCGAGGACCAGGAACTGCTGAAACTCGCCGCGCAGAGTGGTTGTAAGGGACTGTTGATCGGCTTTGAATCGGTCAGCCAGGCGACGTTGAATCAGACGCACAAGCAGTTCCATTCCGCGGCCCAGTATGCCGAGATCGTCAAGCGGCTGCACGATCATGGCATCGGCGTGCAGGGTTGTTTTGTCTTCGGCTTCGACAACGACGACTCGAGTGTTTTTGAGAAGACGGTCGAGTTTGTCGACAAGGCGCGCATCGATCTGCCGCGGTATGCGGTGATGACGCCCTTTCCCGGCACGGGCGCGTTCCGGCAGCTCGAAGCGGAGGGGCGACTGTTGCACAAAAACTGGTCGCTCTACGACGTCGAGCATGTCGTCTTTCAACCGCGGCAAATGGGCCCCGAGCGGTTGCAAGAAGGGCTCGAATGGTCCTGGCGGCAGAGCTACGGCTGGCGGTCGCTCGTGCACCGCTTCCGCGGCGCACCGTGGTCGATCTTGCCGTTATGGGTGTCACTGAATCTGGGATACCGGTTTTACGCCCGGCATCTGCCACAAAAGACCGGTCCTGAAATCTACCGCGACCCGGTCTATATGGCGGAAGCCGCTGCGAGCGCTGCCAATGGGTATACGTGCCGGTCGAAGGCCGAGTGGGTAGAGTTGTCGGCAAATCTGAAGGACAAGCTGCCGTCCGAGGCCTCTGTCAATTGATCCGGCGATGAAGCTCACGCTGATCTACCCGTCGGTCGGACGCAAGGAAAACAAGCCGTACGTGCGCGCCTGGCAAATGCAACCGCTCTCGATGGCGCTGTTGGCCAGCTTGACGCCGCCGGATGTCGAAGTGCGGTTTTACGATGATCGGATGGAAGAGATTCCTTTCGACGAGCCGACGGATCTGGTGGCGATCAGCGTCGAGACGTTTACAGCACTGCGGGCCTACAAGATCGCGCGGCAGTTCCGCGCGCGAGGCGTTCCGGTCATCATGGGCGGCTATCACGTGACGCTCTTGCCGGAAGAGGCGCAGGCCGAGGCCGATGCGATCGTCGTTGGCGACGCAGAGTCTGTCTGGCAGCCGATGATCGACGATGCGCGCCATCGCGCGCTGCGGCCCGTTTATCAGGGCGCCTCAATGCGGACTTTGTCGGGCCTGAAGCCGCGGCGCGAGGTCTTTGCTGGCCGGCGCTACCAGAACATTACGCTCGTGGAGTTCGCGCGCGGTTGCAACTTCAAATGCGACTTCTGCTCGATCACGGCGTTCCATCAGGCCGCGCAGAGTCACCGCCCGGCGCGGGAGGTTGCCGACGAGATGACGGCGACCGGCAGCCGCCGCTTCTTCATCGTCGACGACAACATCGTCAGCCAGCCTGCGAAGGCGCGCGAGCTGTGCCTGGCGCTTGCGCCGCTGGCGATCCATTGGGTGGGACAGGCCAGCATTCATATCGCCGAGGACGACGAGCTGCTCGAACTGATGGTCCAAAGCGGCTGCCGCGGCGTGCTGATCGGTATGGAGTCGCTCGATCCCGAAAACCTGCACCGGATGGGGAAGTCTTGGAACGTCGCCTCGGGGAGTTATGAGCGGAGTTTGCGGCAGTTTCGCAAGCACGGGCTGGCAGTCTACGGAACTTTCGTCTTCGGCTACGACAACGACGACGCGCGGTTGATTCAACGCAGCATCGATTTCGCCCGTGAGCAGAAGCTGTTTCTGGCGGCGTTCAATCATTTGATTCCGTTTCCCGGCACGCCGCTGTACCGGCGTCTCGCCGCCGAAGGGCGATTGCTGAAGCCGCGGTGGTGGCTCGATCCCGAAAGCCGCGTCGGCGACGTGAATTTCCACCCGAAGCGGATGTCACCCGGCGAGCTGGAGGCCTTGTGTCTCGACGCGCGGCGGCAGTTCTACGCTTGGGGCTCGATCTGGCAGCGGTTGCAAGACCGAGTGGCGAACGCCGGCAGCCTGATGCTGGCGGGCGTCTACCTCGGACTGAACATCAGCGCCCACTACGACATTGACCTGCGACAAGGCCTCAGACTCGGCGCCGGATTGGGCGAGTGGAAGAGCGCGTATGAGCCGGTACCGGCTTGAATTGGCAACCGAGGCCGACGACGAGGACCTCCGCCGAGTGCTGGCCGACACGCCGATGGACGGCCGCATCCAAGTGGCGTTTCACCGCGAGCCCAGCTACTTCGGCGGCGCGAGCGTCGACGGCCGGTTTCACCAAACGATCGCTTGTCGCGATACCGAGTCGGGACGGATCATCGGTTTTGGTTCGCGGTCGATCACGGAGCGCTACATCAACGGTGTGCCCGAGCCAATCGGCTACTTGAGCGCCTTGCGGGTCCTTGAGCAGCACCGCAACCGCGGTCTGGTGGCCCGCGGTTACGCCTATTTTCGCAAGCTGCATACGGCCGACAACCGCACGACGCTGTACCTGACCACGATCGCGGAAGGCAACGAGGCGGCACTTGCGGTGCTCACTTCCGGACGGGCCGGCTTGCCGGCATATCACGAGGCCGGTTGGTTTTATACCGTTGCGATCCCGATCCGGCGGCGACAACAGGCAAGACCGTTGCATTTCCAGGGAACGATACGGCCGGCTGCGGCGAGCGATGCTGTGGTGATTCTCGATTTCTTAACGCAACATGGACCCGCGCGGCAGTTCTTTCCGTGTTACACGGCCGCCGACATTTTTTCGGCACATGGGCTTCTCAGATCGCTTAGGCCCGAAAATGTCCTGTTAGCATATGTCGGTGACCGACTGACGGGGATACTCGGCGGCTGGGACCAACAGACTTTCCGCCAAAGCGTCGTCCATGGTTATAGCGGCTCGTTGCGTTATTCGCGGACGCTTTATAATGCCTGGGCCTGGGCGCGCGGCCTGCCGCCGCTGCCGTCAGTTGGAAAGCCGTTCCGGTACTTGATGGGCGCGCTGCCGATCGTGGCGGATCATTGCGCCGTTGTGTTCCATGCGTTGCTCGATGAATTGCTTCGCCGCGCTGCGGGAATGGCTTATCAGTACTTGCTGGTGGGGCTGCACGAGTCTGACCCACTGCTGCGCGAACTGCAGTCTTACGGAGGTGCGGAGTACAAGACGCGGTTGTTTCTGGTCTGCTGGGAAGATGGCGAGCCGCTCCGTAAATCTTTGGATGGCCGGCCGCCGTATTTGGAATTGGGTTGTCTGTAGCCGTCTAAGGCTTAGCGGAAAGTGAAGCTGGTGATCCATGAGACTCCTCGGACGGTTGACGCCGCTAGACGAGCTGAACGCGTCTCGGCGCAAGGAAATGTTCGCGCTCTACGCGCGGCACTATGACGGCGTGACGTTCGGGCAGTTTGAGGAGGATCTTGCCGCGAAGCAGTGGGTCATCGAAGTGATCGATCCTGCCGACGGTTCGCTGCGCGGATTTTCGACGCAATGCGTTTTGAATGTGTCGGTTGCCGGCAGAGTCGTGCGGGCACTGTTCTCCGGCGATACGATCGTCGACCGCGAGTTCTGGGGCGATCCGGCGCTGAGCCACGTGTGGGGTCATTTGGCGCTGTCGTTGATCGACAAGTACCACGACGAGCCGCTCTACTGGTATCTGATCTCCAAGGGGTATCGCACCTATCGATTTCTGCCCGTCTTCTTTCACGAGTTTTACCCGCGGCACGACGTCCCCACACCTCCCGCCGAGGCGGCAGTCCTTCACGCGCTGGGCCGATCGAAGTTTGGCGACACGTACGACGATTCGAAGGGGATTATCCGGCCCCGTAATCCGTGCCAATTGCGGGACGGCCTGGGCGAGATAACAGCCGCTCGGATGCGCGACCCGCATGTCCGGTTCTTCTTAGACAGCAACCCCGCCCATGCACTTGGCGATGAGTTGTGTTGTTTGGCGCCCCTATCTCGTGAGAACTTTACGGCTGCCGCGTGGCGCGTGATCGGCGTTAGTCCGGCAACTGCCCACAAGGAACTGGCGCGATGAGTGTGGCGTGGTGGTTGAATACGGCATGGATGATCTCTTGCCGCCCGGCGGCGCGCCGGTTTCAACAATCCTTGCGGCAAGTGCGCCATGCACAAGAGCGCGTGCTGAAGCGGATCGTGCGGGCGAACCGGGACTGCGAATTCGGCCAGGAGCACGGCTTCGCCGAAATTGGCGCCGTGCACGACTTCTGCCGCCGCGTGCCGCCGGGGACCTGGGACGACCTTGCGCCGGACATCGATCGGATTGCCGCCGGTGAGCAAGGCGTGCTCACTTCGGAGCTGGTTGAATTGCTCGAACCGACGAGTGGCACGACGTCCGCGGAAAAGTTTATTCCGTACACGGCGTCGCTGCGGCGGGAGTTTCAGCGGGCAGTGGCCACTTGGATCGCCGACTTGTTTCAACACCGACCCGCCGTGCGGAGCGGCCGCGCGTATTGGTCGATCTCACCGACGATGGCCCGGCAACGTCGCACGCCGGGAGGCATCCCGATCGGCTTCGACGATGACACGGCCTATCTGGGACTCTGGCAACGGATGGCCATACGGCGGCTGCTGGCCGTTCCGCCGCTCGTATCGCGGCTCGGTGACATGGAAAGCTGGCGATATGGCACGCTGTTGTTTCTGCTCGCGGCCGAGGACCTGAGCCTGATTTCGGTATGGAGTCCCACGTTTTTGACTACGCTCGTCGGTTCGCTTCCACGGCTTCAGGAGCGAATCTGCCGCGACCTCTTCGATGGCAAATGCCGGCCAACCGATGCGCCGCCCAGCGCCATCGGCAGAAAACTGACTGGCATGCTGCGTTGCTCGCGTGAACGAGCACGGCAGGTTGACAGAATCATCGCGACTGGCGCCGACATGCGGACGACGCTTCAACACCTGTGGCCCAAGTTGGCACTCATTAGTACCTGGGGCGATGCCAGTGCGGCGATGTTTCTGCCGGAGTTGCGCGCCCTGTTTCCGGCGGTTGAACTCCAGCCCAAGGGGCTGTTGGCGACTGAAGGCTGTATATCGATCCCGCTTGTCGGCCGCGACGGATGCACTCTGGCGATCGACTCGCATTTCTTCGAGTTCGAGCCGGTCGCTGATGGCGTGGGTCAACGTGCAGCGTGCGACGACTGGCAGTTGGCGGACGAGTTGATGCTCGGAGAACGGTATCGGGTGGTCATGACCACTGGCGGGGGACTTTACCGCTATCAGTTGCGCGACGTTGTTGAGGTTGTCGGCTTCGAGCACGATTGTCCACTGGTGCGTTTTGTCGGCAAAGCGGACCGCATCGGCGATCTGGTGGGCGAGAAGTTGGCCGAGCCGTTTGTCCGCGAGTGCTTCGAGCGGGTATGCGCCGAGGTCCGAATCGCGCCGGCATTTGCGCTGGTCGTCCCGGTCGCCGACGCTCGCCCGCCGCATTATCGCTTGTACCTGGAATCCGCCGATGGTCGGGCTGCGGAGGATCAGCTCGCGATACTCCAATCGCGGTTGCAGGCCGAGCTGATCGCAAACCCGTACTACAGGCACGCTATTCAGCTCGGTCAACTCGATAAACTGGACGTGCGGCCGCTGGCGACGTCCGCCGCCGTGGCTTGGAGCGCCTTCGTCGAGCGCTGTGTCGCGCGAGGACAGAAGGTGGGCGCCGTCAAGCCGACGGTGTTCGATCCTGTGCCGGGTTGGCCTGAAGTTTTTGAGCTGATGGTATTGCGGAAGACCAGGCAATCGACGGCGATGCCCAGTACGGCGCCCGTCGCCACGTCGAGCAAATGATGCTGGTGCGTTAAGAGCGTCGAAAGGCTGATCAATGCGCCCCAACTCCAGAGCAGCGCGGCGACCCACCGTGTGACGCGACGAGCGAGGATCGACACGGTGGCAATGCTCAGCGCCACGTGCAGCGAGGGGACCATGTTGTATCGTAAGTTGATGCGGTCGGCCGCGTGATAGAGTCCGGCCCAAATGCCCAGGTCCTCCGGTTCAGAAAACGCCGCCTCGGCCGGCCAGAGGAGAAAGCACACGCTGGCGACGAGAATCGACGCGACCAGCGCCCCGGCCAGCGCGCGCAGCTCACGCTGAGTCCGCAGGAGAAACGGGGCCAGCACAAACAGGCCGTACATCGAGACATACGCCACGGTCATCGCCGGGACGAAGGGGATCGATAACTCGGCATCGAAATGCACCTTCACGAGCGTACGACCGCGGGAAAGGTAATCCGTCCCACCGTACACGACGCAAAAGACAACGAGCACCGTGAAAGCCAGGATCGCCGCGCGCCCCACATGTCGCCAGCCGGGAAACCACGAACGTTGCCCTGCCAAGGCGATCATGGATGCACCGACAGCGGCAGATCCGCCAACGCCTCGGGGGCAGGCTCCGCATTGGGTCGCGGCCCCCCCCACAGCCTCCAATACTGCCGGAAGTAGCTCACGCGCGGTTCGTCGCGCGGCGAGAGCGTGGGCAGATAATACCACGGCACGTCGGGCCGGCGATGATGGTTAAGGTCGTACTCGCCGTGCAGCAAGATCCAGCTCATCAGCCGGTTGTGCTTGAGGTTCCACGCCCCGTCGATGACGTGGCGGTGTGAGAAGGCGTGGCCGACGTACTGTCGCGTGGACCAGTTGACCGCGAAGCAGGCGTAGAGCACCAGCGTCGGAATCCACCGCAGATCCAGCAAGTAAAACAACGCCGCAAACAGCGCGACAATCAACACGACTTCGCCGCGGATCATCCGTAAGTCCGACGCGTGGATATCGCCCACCAGATAGCTGGACGAGCGCGCCCGCTGGAACGGCCGCAATTGCAAAAGGCCCGGCCAGATGGCGGTTAACACGGCGCCCAGCGGCACGATTGGCCAGAACAGACCGCAGAGGATCGAATACCACTGCGCATATTTCACCAGCCGATTGTCGCCCGGGTAGTAGAGGTCGAACATCTCAAAGTCGGTGCGATTGCGCAGGTGGTGCCCTTGATGCGTCGTGCGGACCATGCTGAAGGGGACCGGAAAAAACGTGCCTGCGGCGACACCCAGCCAGTAGTTCCAGCGCTGCGAGGAGTGTAGGTTGCCGTGCGTGGCCTCGTGCATCAGCGCATAGCCAGTCAACATTACGTACGAATACACAATGCCCACGATGAAAACCGCCCAAGCTTGCTCGACGTGCGAGGCGAGGTACAGCAAGCTGACCGCAGCGGTCACCGTGCCGGCCACGAGCGCGATGTTCAAACGGTTGGGGATCGGCATTCCCGAAGGTGGGCCGAGCCATGGAACGGCCTTGCCGTGAGACAACATCGGTTGTGCTGTATCGCCCGTCATCTTTGCGTCGCTTATAGGTTCGACGTGATTGGCGGCTTACGCTTTGCGGTCAGATTTCGCTATCTGCGGGCACCACGAACGGCCGGCGGTACTCGCGCGTGAGGAGCGCATCAGCGGGGGAGTTGTCGACGAAGGCTTCGCGGTCGCTGTCGATTCGCAGGAGCGTACCCAGCGTCAATGGCGCCTGCGTGAGATCCAGCTTGTTGTCGCCGATGTGCCTGGTGGTCCGTTCGAGCGTCTCCTGGACGTCGTCGTGGACTTTTAGTTGCCCCAACTGTTGTTGGATCTCGTCGACCGACGCATGACGGCCGAGGCGGTACGAAATGTTGCCGATGTGGCACAGTGCCGTCGATTGATGGCCTTCGAGGATGTCGGCGTTGAGATCCGAAACCTGGCGGCTGCGGACCGCCTTCAGGAAGTTCGCGAAGTGGTTTTGCGACTTGCCCTCGAAGGCGCGAACCAGGTTGCCCTCGTGGTCGAAAAGCGAACCGCCCGCGATGATGCCTTCGGCGCCGTAGAAGATGCAGCCGGTTTTAGGCTGGAACGGCTCGGTCTTCAACCCGCGCGTCTCCGAGACGATGGTCTTGTCGCTGAAATCGAAGACGCAGACCTGCGTGTTGGGCGTCTGTCCGGCGTCGATGTACCCCAGCCGCCCGCCGTAGCTGAGCACGGCACGGCCCAAGCCCGTCACGCCGAGGCCCCAGCGGCAGATGTCGAGGGTGTGGATGTTGTTGTTGCCCAATTCGCCGTTGCCGGTGTTCCAGACCCAGTGCCAGTCGTAATGAAGTTTTGGTCGCTTCAGCGGATCCAACGGCGCCGGTCCCATGAAGAGGTTGTAATCGACGCTCGGCGGGACTTCGTACGTGCCGGGGGCGCCGATCGAGCCGCGGCGGCCGTAGACGATGCTTTTGGCCAGCTTTACCTCGCCGAGCTTGCCCTCACGGAGGTATTCGATGGCCGGCATCCATGAGCCGCTGGAGCGGTACTGCGTGCCACCCTGGCAAATGCGGCCGAGCTTGCGGGCGACCTGCACGATGCGGCGACCTTCGCTGACGTTGTGGCTGACAGGTTTTTCAACATAGACGTCTTTGCCGGACTGCATGGCCCAGATCGCGGCCAGCGCGTGCCAGTGATTCGGCGTGGCGACGAAGACCACGTCGATGGACTTGTCATCGAACACATTGCGGAGGTCCTGGACGGCCTTGGGTTCGCGGCCTTGCTTTTGGCCGACGGTATTGGCCAGCTCCGCCGCGCGGTCTCTATCGGGATCGCAGACGTAGGCGATCTGACAGTCCTTCAATTTGGCGAGCTCGCTGGCGTGCTGCTTGCCTCGGATGCCGCAGCCGATGATGGCGGCGGTGAGCGTGTCGTTGGGGCCTTTGCTTTCGTCCTGGTCTGCACCGACGAGCACTCTGGGCGCCGATGCGGCGGCGGCAGCCGCGGCCGTGGCTAGAAGCGAATCTTCGAAAAACCGGCGGCGGGTGAGGCTGGACATGGGATGGTCCCTCATGTTTTGCGGTCTGGTGTGTACGATGACGGGCGCGCTGATTATCGGTCTGTACGCGGCTGGTGGCTAGTGGTTGCTGGCCGGTAGTAACAAAAGGGGAAAGGCATCCCCGGCACCGCTGCAAACATGGCCCCGCCCGCACGAGGCGGGCGGTGGCCGAGCGATGCAACGGGTACGAGTTCTGGTTTGCAAACATCGCTCCGCCCCGGCAAGCGGGGTGGTGGCGAGCTGCGGGACCTGCCGTGTTTACTCGAATTTCAGTTCCACGTGAAGCAGGACAGTCATTGAAATCACGAATCACCACGGCGGGCCGCGCAGGTCGATGACCCCGACGGTCGGAGCCTCTGCACGAATGGGATGCGTCATCACACGATTGAACGTAAACTCCGCCGACGCTCCATGCTGCTGAACCAGCAGCCGTCCGTTGAACTCGCGCCAGCCGAGACGCGAATAAAAACCAAGCAGACGCGGCTCGCAGACCAGGAGTGCGAAGTCGATGTTTGGCTGTTGGCCGAAGAATTCAACCGCGCGTCGAACGCCTAGACTTGCCAAGCCGCGGCCCCGGGCGGTGGGGTGTGTTTTGACACCGCCGACGCCGCCGATTCGGACGGGATGTTCTTCGCACAGCGCGTCGCGCAAATGGACTCCGACGTAGGAGACGAGCGTCCCATCTTCGTTCCAGAGGGGAACGCACCATTCGGGCGGCGACCACTCGATGTGCCGGCCGGGCCAGTCGGCCAAAGTCTCGGGCGGATAGACGGCGAGCGACAGCAAGCGGATGGCTTCGCGATCCGGCTCCGATAAGTAAGCGACCGGATCGAGCTGCTGCCGGCAGGAGATTGGCCGATCGCTTTCCATCACATTGCGCAGGGGATTTCAACTTCGTTTCCACCTTAAACACTGACTCGAGCGAACTGAGTTTAACAGAAGGGAACGAAGGAAACGAAGGTTGCGAAGCAGAGCTTCGTGGGCAGTGCGGTCCCAGGCAGAGACTGGGACCGAGAAATCCAAAACGCGGCGGTCCCGGCGGAGCGTGGTATCGAGAAATTGTTCGCAGATCGCTTGACAGACGTAGCCAGCCGCGGATAATACCAAGGAGTCCAATGTATCGGAATCCTTTGGTCACGCCGCGGATGGACACTGAGCTTCTCAAAGGCACGCTGTCGCTGTTGATCCTGTCGCTGTTGAGCCGCAAGGCGATGTACGGCTACGAGATCGCCGCCACCGTGCATCGCGAGACCGATGGAGCGCTCACCTGGCGCGAGGGGTCGCTGTACCCGAGCTTGCACAAAATGGAGCAAGGCGGATTGATCGTTGGCAAATGGGAAGAGAAGGAGACGGGGCGCAAACGGCGCTATTACCATATCACCAAAAAAGGACGCGGGGCGCTCACAGAGAAAGTGGAATCGTGGGGTGAGCTTTGCCAGGCGGTGAACCGCATTCTGGAGAAGTCCGATGGACAAGCTTGAGCAGTACCTGGACCAGGTGTGCCGCAGCATCGGCGGACCGCGGTCGCTGCGGCGGCACGTGCGGCAAGAGCTGCGCGAGCATTTGCTGGATGCCGCGGCCAAGCACCGCACTGGCGGGTTGTCGGAGGACGAAGCGCTCGCCCGCGCACTGGCGGAGTTTGGCAAGCCCGAGGAAATGCGAACGGAGTTGGAAGCGACGCACGGACACCGCGTCATGGCGGTGGTGATCGATAAGGCCCTCGATTGGAAGGAGAAGACGATGCGAGCAAAATGGCTGTGGACGACGTGGGCAACCGCGGCAATCGTGGTGGTGATCGCGCTGGCGGTGCTGCTCATCACCGGCATCGAGCTGTTTATTGTGCCAAAGTTCAACCAGCTCATGCGAGACGGCTTGATCGATCCGGCGATCATCGACGAGCAAGGCGTGTCGTGGATGCTGTCGTGGCTGAACGATTTCCACCAGGTCGCAGAGCACGCGACGTGGTGGGTGCTGCTGGCGGCGGGGGCGTGGGGGTTGTTCGAGTGGCGCGTGCGGAGCGAGAACAAGACGCTGATGCGGCTTTCGGCGCTGGGCACGGTGGCCGTCGCACTGATGGCCGTCGTCTGGCTCACGGCCGCGACACTGCTGATTTCGTTCTGCCTGGCAGTGCCGGCGAAGGGACGGCTGGCGCGGATTTTTGCCCTGGAGCAGATCGCCAAGATCGACGTGTCGGTTGATGCGCTTGGGGAGGCGGTGGCGAAAAAGGACTGGCAAACGGCCGGGGATCATGTGAATCGGGCGTCGCAGGAAATGCAACGCCTCGCGGAAGAATCAGCGGTGATCCCTGCCCTGATAACGCGGAACGAGCCGGCAACCGTGGAAAAGCGGAGGGCGGATGTCAAAGGGGCGCGCGAAACTTTGAGCGAGGCGCAGCAGGCAGTCGTTAATCAGGACAGCGGGCGAATACAGACAGCGATCGAGAGATTTCGCAAATCGTATGACCCGGTGCGCAAGGGAGCGAAGCGGCTGGAGCGGTGACACTGGTCGACCTCTTGCTTTGGGTCACCACACGCGGACGATGCCATAAGCGTCCAACACCGAATCTTCACTCACCAAGGAGATTTGCTCAACGAAGGCTTGAGCGACCAATAACCGGTCAAACGGATCGCGGTGGTGAAAGGGCAGCGTCGCCACAAACCGCAGTATGCTTTGGCTCGATCGCCAAGATGCTGAAACCATTTCCCTGAATGCCTCGTTCGATGAACCGCTCGTACGGCTCGTGCAATTTGTACTTCCCGATGCTCACTTTGATGGCGATTTCCCAGTACGTCGCGGGGCTCACGAGCTTGGCATTGGCTGGATCGAGAATGGCCGCCTTAGCGACCTGGCTGAGCCGCGCATAGCCTAATACAAACCAGAGGAAGGCGTGTGTGTCCAGCAGCAACCTCATGGCATGTATTCTTCAAAGTCTTTGAGGTGCTCATCGTCATCAGCCACGACCGTCAACATGCCGCGGCAACCACCAAAGACGAGGATCGGCTGCGGCGGTGGTACTGGGATGAGCTGTGCGACCGGCTCGTCGTTTCGCGTAATGACGATCCGGTTTCCGGTGGTCAACGTGTCGATTAGCAGGGGTGCATTCCCGTTTTGCGGTGGTAGTTTTGTCGGGTTTTCAGGGGTCATGT
>JBBDYH010000051.1:27700-35733 GCA_040901795.1 Pirellulales bacterium | reverse complement strand
AACAGAAGTAGGATAAAACAACAACGCCTCAAACAACCGTTTTCGCGCAGCCCAGCCGGCGGCTACACCAGCACCGGCTGGCGGCTTTCGTCGCGCTGGGTTTCCTGAGAGGCCTGGAAGGGGCGCACGTCGACGCCGTCGATCCAGGCGATGTGAACTTCGGAATTGTTGGACAGATCCACTTCTTCCTGCGAGGGGTCCGCAATCCGCTCGCCGTTCGGCGTGCGGATGCCTTGCACCTTGGGACGCACGGGAAAGCGCGGGTTAAAGTCCACTACGACGGCCTGGACGCCGTTGTTGAGCGTGACCACCTGGCCGAGCGGAAACGGAGGGATAATTTCGTAGAACGCCTGTTCAATCACGGGGTCGAAGAAGCCCTTACACCAGGTGCGCATCTCGTGGAGCACCTGAACCGGGAGCTTGGCCGCGGAATAGCAGCGCTGCGAGGTGGCGGCATCGTAAATGTCGACAATCGTGGCGATGCGGCTGAAGACCGGGATCAGCTTGCCCGACAACGGCGGCAGTTCCTCGCCGGTGGCCGCGTCGATCCGCGCCGGGTAGCCGGTGCCGTCGTAGCGCTGATGGTGGTTCAAAACGATCTGAGCGGCCGAGGCGGGCACCTGGCCCTTGACCATCTGGTGGCCGTAGATCGTGTGCATCTCCATCAGCGCCATCTCTTCCGTCGAGAGGCGCGTCGGCTTGTTCAGGATGTGCTGAGGGATCCGCATCTTGCCGACGTCGTGCAGCAAACAGCCCAGGCCGAGCAGTTGCAGGTCCTTCGCCTCGCGGGGCTTTTTGAACGAACGCTCTTCGATCAGGTAGCGCTCCAGCTTCAAACCCAGCAAGAGCGACATGTAGCAGACATTGGTCGAGTGCGACATCAAGTAGTTGTCGAAGGCGTCGAGCTTCGACAAGAGCACACTGCCGCAAGAGCTTTTCTTCAGGAACCCGAACAGGTCGCCGATCGAGTTCTGGAACCGGCCAATGTCCATTTCGACGGCGGCGCCGCGCATCACGCCCTCGAAGTTGCGCCGCACCTGGTGGTAGACGTCGCGCTGGCGGTCGCCCAACCCCTCGTCGATCATGTCTTCGAGGAACTCCAGGTCGCGGCAGCGCACCCAGACTTCGAAGATCCCCAGCTCCTTGAGGCGTGGGACGAGGTCCATGGGAACTTCACGGTCGCGCTGCAGCAAATAGCGCCGGGGGTCCTGAGGCAAGGGAATGGGCCGGGCCAGGATCATGCCGGGCTCGATGTTTTGTACGGGGACGCGAAGCATTGGTTGTCGTGTTGCTTGCGGACCGCGCGAACTGGGGCCGCTCCGTCACCGTTGGGGAGCATGGTCCGCATTCGCATTGACATATGCGGCAAGGGTTAATCGCTTTTTTTAAGGGAGTCTGCCTTGCCAAGAAAACCTTAGCTTAGAAAACCGTAAGTCCAATCGCCAAATCGCACTAGTGGTTTCAGCGAGTGTGGTCCCGCGGGGCCCGCTACAGACGCTCTAAGCGGACGCGCAAACGGCAGTTCGCTGCGGAGACAGTGCTCCGGCCGTCCGGGCTTGTTTGTCGCGCACGTTGTGCGGGTCTTACCGACAAGAGGCGATCGAGCGAATCTGCGGAGGATAACGCGCAGCTACCAGCCGGCGCCTTTAGTGCTGGTCTTAATCCGGGCCAGGTGCATATCGGCGGTGATGTAGAGCGTGCTGCCGTCGCCCCCCCAACCGCAGTTGGCGGTGGCTTCGCCGGTGTTGATCGTGCCGAGGTGTTTGCCGTTCTTATCGAGCACGACTACGCCACCCGGCCCCGTCGCCCAGAGGTTGCCGTCTTTGTCGATTTTCAATCCGTCGGGGAGACCTTTCTTCCCGGCCTTCACCCAGGCGGTGGCGTCGAACAGGACGCGGCCGTTGGCGATCGTGCCGTCCTCTTTCACATCGAAGGCGCGCCAGATGGCGGCGGCGGGGTCGCTTTGCGCGACGTACAGCGTTTTCTCATCGGGCGAGAAGGCGATGCCATTGGGCCGCGTGAGTTCCTTGGTGAGCAGCGTCAGCTTGCCGTCTTGGCTCAGCCGATACACGCCGCAGAAGTCGAGCTCGCGTGCCGGATCTTCCCAGCGCTTTTCCAGCCCGTACGGCGGGTCGGTGAAGTACAAGTCGCCGTTCGATTTGTAGCACAGGTCGTTGGGACTGTTGAGCCGCTTGCCTTCGTACTTGTCGGCGAGGGTCGTTTTCGTGCCGTTGCTTTCGAGCCGATACACGCGGCGGTCGCCGTGGTCACAGGCGACGAGGTTGCCTCCCTTATCGAGCGCCAGCCCGTTCGTACCCGGCTCGCCGCCACGCGGTTTTTTACCGGTGTAGCCGGCCGGGTGCATAAAGATGACGGCCTCGTTGCTCGGCTCACTCCAGCGCATGATGCGGTTGGGCGGAATGTCGGAGAAGAGCAGGAACGGCACGCGGCCGCGCGCGGCGTCGTCTTTCACGGCATCGGACTTTTCAGCCCCCGGGATTTCCGCTTTGCACCACACCGGTCCCTCGGCCCAATCGAACCCCGTGGCGAGTTTTTCGAGTTTGGCGTCCTTTGGGAGCAGCTTATCGAAGGCCGCGTCTTTGCGTTCGATGGTGCCGAAGGCGGGGTACTTCGACGCACTCTCATCGGCTGCGGACGCTGATGAGGCAATACACGCCGCGAGAATCATCAGAGCAAGTTCTACACAATACGGTCGTTTCTTGAGCATTTCGGGTTCCTTGGCAAGCGAAGATTGTAACGTTGTATGCGCTCCAGATCTCACTCGGTCGGATTGTCATCGTACAATCCTTCGTCTTCTGCCGCGTATCCGTTCAGGAAGGCGTCGTGATGTCCGGCCCGTCCATCTCGCCGATCCAGCTCCACGAATGATGACTCTGCAATTTCGGCCAACGCCTCATCGGACAGCGCTCCGTACGGCTGTTCCATACTGCGGCGCAGAATCTCGCGAGCCGCCTCGCGCCGTTCACTTGTCGAAAGGCGTTCGAACGATTCAAGAAGATGCTGGATGGCGGAGGTCATCATTTCACTTCAAATTCCCGCGTTCATACTAGTTCACGGGTTATGCCCGCACAATTAATAGCCAAGTCGTTGGTCGTCGCTTACCACTCACTTATCGTTGAACTTCACGCCTTTGGTTGCCAGTGCGTCAAATCGCTCAACCGGCTCGCGCGCCGTCCAGGCGGCGCCGCGGAGGATCAGGAGGCGGAATAGCGGGTCGTCGAACGTCCAACTGTAGTGCCCCAACACCGAGCAGAAGACGCGGCCTTTGCCGCCTTCGTCCTTGTCGGGCTCGTGGGTCCAGACGAGCGGCCAGGATTTGCCTTCTTCGACGGCTGTCGCCAGGACGTTGACTTGCTTGGGGTCGCCCAGCGGCGGCCAGTAGCTCTCGTCATGAAAGTGAATCGACCGCGCCAGGCCGCGTGTGATCGGCTCGTCGTCGTCGGTCTCGATCGTGAGATCGAGCGGGCCATGGCGGAACTTGAGGCCGGGATGATATGCCAGGCCCAGCCGTGCCACGAGCTGCTCGGCCGCGCGGTCGGCGATCGTGGCCGAATGGATCATCACCAGCCCGCCGCCGCGCTTGAGATAGGCGTCGAGCGAGCGATAGCGGGCCGGCGACCAGTCGTGATTCCAGAAGTAGCAGATCATCACGTCCGCCTTGGCAAGCTGCTCGTCAGTGGGCCACCCGTAGGCGGTGTCGACTGTAACGTTTGGCAGCTTGCCGAACAGACCGGACCATTTCTTCTTCCAGGCAGGGTAGTCGTGCTCGCCGGGGCCGTGGTCTTTTTTGGCGTCGAGCAAAAGGACGTGCAACTGTCGCTGCTCAGTTCTCTTCGAGTCCGCATCGTCATTGGCGGGTTTTCCCAGCGCCTTTTCCACTTCGCTGCGTTTCCGCGGCGGCGGCGATTGGTTCCTCGGGGCCTCAATTGTCTGCCTGGCGGCCGGCGGCGCCTGCCTCAAAAACGCCAACAGATCGTCGAGTTGCTCGGCGGTGATCTTCTTGTCGATGCCCTCTGGCATGACCGACGTCTTGGCGGGCAGTAGCTGCTCGACGTCGGCCACGGCCAGCAGCGTTTCTTTGGCGCTGCTATCGAGCACACGGAGTTTGTCCGGGCCTTCGGGACGCAAAACGCCCGTGAACGTCCGCCCGTCGTGCAAGTTCGCGGTGTATGAGACGTAATCGGGGTTAATGACCGCGCTGGGGGTGACGATATCGCGCAGGATCGATGCGCGATCCCGATGGCTCAGGTTCGACAAATCCGGGCCTTGCTTCGCTCCTTCGCCATGCACTGTGTGACAGCTTCCGCATTGGGCGACCGTGCCGAAAAAGAGCTCCTTGCCCCGATGCGGATCACCGACCAGAGTACTTTCTGTTGCGGATTTGCCCGGGTCTCCTGCAACGGAGGGAACCGGACTCGGCGCCCAAGCGACCATCATCGCTTCGAACGGCAATGTGGATTCGGGCTCAGACTGCGTCCTGCCGGCGGCCGGCACGCGCGTCGTCCGAACGGAAAGAGAGCCGCCGGCAGCATGGAGCGACAGCAATCGCTCATGGTCCGCCGAGCCCTTCGTAAAATGTGGCCACACGTCTGCGGCGAGATGCGGCAACCAGCCGCGCCACGCAATGCGATTGTTGCTGCGATCATGATTGCCGCCGCCCTCTACGTCCTTGCGCGAGGGCGACCACTCCGCCTCAACGCCGTGGAGCGTGTAATCCAATTCCATCGTTGCCGTGGCGTCAGCGGCCGGATCGACCATCACCAGCGGCAGACTCAGCGCGTAATGCACGGGTTGCGGATGCGGATGGATGGTAAGAATCAATGTTCGCCGGTCTTTGCTCAGGCGTGCGGCGACGATTGGCAGCTTGCCGCGCGGCGTTTGCTCTTGTTGCTTGACAACTTCGTAGGGCGGTTTGAGGTTCTCGAATCGATCGGCCGCACGAACGTGCTGGCCGTACTCGATGTGCGTTCCGCTGAGGTTCCTTGCTACTTCCTCAGCACTTGGCGGCAAGGCACGGTCGAATGCGACCCGGACCTCAATCGGATTGTTGGCCCAGGTCAGGACCGGTTGCGCGAGCGACTCACCCGTATAGCTGATTTTGAAGAGTTTGCCCTCGCCTTGAGGCCCAACGCCCCAGTCCGGCGGTCCTACGTGGCACGATACGAGCAAGTCGCCGCGGGGCGAAAGCGCCGCATCGAAGAGCATCATGCTGCTCTGCGCGATGAGCGTCTGCCGACCGACGTAGCCGTGTGGTGTCTTCACAAGCCGCACCCGCCAGAGCTTGCCCCGTGAAAACCCGCAGATAAACGCGTCGCCCTTCCAAGAACTCGGGCCAAATGTCCTTGCATCATCCACCGCTAATGCTTCGTTGAAGACCAACCCGCACGTCGATTGATGCTGAGGACCGAATTCCACCACGGGCGGTTCGTCGACCACGTCGGGTAAGTGCTCCGGATGGCGCGGCGGAAAGCCATAGTGTTTGCCGCGCCGAATGTGATTCAGCTCGTCGCGCGGGTTGCCGTTGGGAAGCCAGGTCTCTCCTTCTTGGTCAGTCGCGAACAGATCACCATGGTGGTTGAACGCCATGTTGATGCCAAATCGATAGCCCGTGCAGAAGATTTCGCGCGTCTTGCGGTCGGGCGAGACCTTAAGGATTGTGCCGCGCTCGCTGGTGATGTCGTAATGGGCCTTTCCGTCCTTCATGCGATAGGGATTGGCAAAGCTGGCGCAACCGAGACTAAAGTAAAGATTGTTTTCGCGGTCGATCGCCAGACCAAGGGCATCCACGCCGCCGCCGGTGACGCCGTCGTCGCGGACCCATCCGGTCACCACCACTTCCTCTTTGTCGGCGCGGCCATCGCCGTCGGTGTCTTTCAGCAGCACTACCTTGGCGTTCGCAACGACATACAGTCCTTCGGGCGCCAGCGCCATCCCCAGCGGTGTGCGTAACGTCGGCCGATACCAGAACTCGTCGACCTTGTCTTCGAGCCCATCGCCGTCGGTATCGCGGAGGACATGGATGCGGCCGTCGTACCCGGCGGCGAATAGCCGTCCATCCGGGGCGTAGAGCACGTCGTTGATGTTGGTCAACTTGACGGGCAGCTCGCGCACCGAGAAACCGGGGACGAGCATGCGGATCACCGGCTGGGCGGCTGGTTGATCGGCCGATGGTTCTGCCGCTCCTCCATGCGAAGCGAAAACGAGAAACCAAATTGATGCGAGCAACGTGATCGTTTTGTACATAGGTTCTCCCCCGCGATCGGCCGCGGGCTGTTCGACGTGTCGAGCGCTATTTCGCGTAAAAGTCGGCGTGCCGCCGACTGCTAAACGGTTTGAGTCCGCCGCTCGGTGATTTCGATCGCCTTCAGTAAGCCACGGGCCTTGTTGAGCGTCTCCTGGTACTCCGCCGTCGGGTCGCTGTCGGCCACGATCCCGGCGCCGGCTTGAACGTAGGCCTTATTATCTTGCACTATGATCGTCCTTAGTGCGATGCACGTGTCCATATTTCCCGCGAAATCGACGTATCCCACTGCGCCGGCATACGGGCCCCGCCGATGGGGCTCTAACTCGTCGATGATTTGCATTGCACGGACTTTGGGCGCGCCCGAGACGGTGCCCGCCGGCAAGCATGATCGCAGTGCGTCGAAGCAATCTTTCCCCTCGGCAAGCTGGCCGGAGACATTGCTGGTGATGTGCATGACGTGGCTGTAGCGCTCGATGACCATCACGTCGGAGAGCTCCACGGTGCGGTATTTCGCTACCCGGCCGACGTCATTGCGACCCAGGTCGACAAGCATCACGTGCTCGGCGCGCTCTTTGGGGTCGGCCAAAAGCTCTTCGGCCAGCCGGCGGTCATCTTCTTCGGTCTTGCCGCGGCGGCGGGTGCCCGCCAGCGGTCGCACAGTAATCTTCCCATCGACCACGCGGACCATCACCTCCGGCGAGCTGCCCACCAAGGTGACGGATGGCGTACGCAAGTAGAACATGAACGGGCTGGGATTCACAACGCGGAGCGTGCGGTAAATCTCAAACGGCGGCGAGCGAACCTCCAGCTCCAGCCGCTGGCTGATGACCACCTGAAAAATGTCGCCGGCGCGGATGTACTCAACGCATTTACGGACGGCGTCCTCGAACTCGCGCTGGTGGAAGTTGGACCGATAGGAAATCTCCGGTTCACCGGCCAGATCGATGTCGACCGGCGCCAGGTCACCGCTGTGCCGGCTGAGCTGAGCAACAGTTTCGTCGACGCGCCGCTGGGCGTCGGCATACGCCGCCTCAAGATCGCGTGAGCCACTGGCGCGAGCGGCTTCATCGACCCGCGCCATAGCTACCACGGTAATCGTCTTGGTAATGTTGTCGAACACGACCATGCGGTCATAGAAGGCGAATGACAGATCGGGCAGGTGGCGATCGTCGCGCGGCGCGTTGGGAAGCCGCTCGGTGTAGCGGACAACGTCATAACCAGCATAACCCACGGCGCCGCTGGTGAACGGCGGCAGTTCGGGAAGCCGGGCGGCGCGAAACCGCTCGACGCGGGCTTTCAGCTCGGCGAGCGGATCGGCGGCGTCGAACTCGTCGATCTTTCCGGAATGAGTTACAGTCATGCGGTTGCCGCGGGCTTCGACCTGCAAGAACGGATCGGCTGCCAGAAAGCTGTACCGACCGACCTTCTCGCCGCCGACGACGCTCTCGAACAAGCAAGCGCAAGCACCGGCATCGAGCAGGTGAAACGCTGACACGGGTGTGAGCGAGTCAGCGATCAGCCGCCGATAGACCGGTACCAGGTGGACGTCGCTAGCAAGGCGCGAAAAGGTCGCGAAGTCGGGATAATGCGGCATGACGAGCGACCGAAAGCGTGATTGAATTGCACGAACTGGTAGAATATCACCGGTAGGAGAGAGCGACAACCAAGGGGTTCGCTTCATGGTGTTCGCCCAGTGTACGTCATGCTGAGCGAAGCGAAGCATCCGGCCTGCCGTCATGCTGAGCGCAGCGAAGCATCCGGCCTGCTG
>JBBDYH010000051.1:0-27600 GCA_040901795.1 Pirellulales bacterium | reverse complement strand
GTCATGCTGAGCGCAGCGAAGCATCCGGCCTGCCGTCATGCTGAGCGCAGCGAAGCATCTACGCGGCTGGCCAAAGATCCTTCGCTTCGCTCAGGATGACGTCGGCGACTTCGGCTATATTGAGAGACGAGCGTACGCGGGTTGGTTCACCTTGACACTCCCCTACCCGTTGTTAGAATCCCTTGGACTCCATACGTTTGCGACGATTTCGTCGCTGAGGCGACAGGCATGAAATGCCAAAAATGCGACAAGCCGGCCACCTTCCATATCACGGAACTGGAAGGGGGCAAGCACCATGAACTGCACTTTTGCGAAGATTGCGCTCGGCAATATCTAACGCAAGGTTCGGTGGAGAGCTCCGCCGCGACGATGGCCGGGGCGCTGGCGCAACATCTCGCCGTCGGTCAAACGGCCGAGGAGTTGGCCCGTCTCGATCAAAAGGCCTGCCCCGTCTGCGGCATCACGTTCTACGAGTTTCGCAATCAGGGACGTCTGGGCTGCCCACATGATTACATTTTTTTCGAGAAGGAGCTCGAGCCGTTGGTGATGAACATCCACGGCGAGACGACACACTCCGGCAAGCGCCCCGAGCGGTTGGCGGCGGGCACGCAACGCCGCACGGAGCTGATTCGTCTCCGCCGCGAAATGAAGGAAGCCATCCAAGGCGAAGACTACGAACGCGCCAGCCAACTCCGCGACGAAATCCGCCGCATCGAGGAATCCGCCTCTTAACACCCAAGGCGTATGACCGCAGCGCGTCCGGTGCGCCGCAGTCCGTCGTCAATCGATCAAGCGACCGTGGAACTAAACAACCTCAGTACAACCATCGGCGAATGGCTCCGCGGCACCGGACCCGAGTCCGACATTGTCATGAGCAGCCGCATTCGGCTGGCTCGCAATCTCGCTGACTTTCCTTTCATCAGCCGCGCTAGCGAGCACGACCGCGTCGACATCGAACGCCATCTGCGCGAAAAGATCGCCAAGCTGCAGGCCTCCGGCGATCTGCAATACATCAACGTCAGCGAGCTCGACGGCGTTGATCGGCAGTTTCTCGTCGAGCGACAACTCATCAGCCGCGAGCACGCCGAAAGCCAGGGCGCCCGAGCCGTGCTCATTGATCCTCAAGAGCAGATCAGTCTCATGATCAACGAGGAGGACCACCTCCGCATCCAGTGTATGCACAGCGGGCTGGACCTGGTTGGCGCCTGGGAACAGATCAGCCACATCGACGACTTGCTGGCCGAGCAGGTTACCTACGCCTTCCATCCGCGGCTGGGCTATCTGACCGCTTGCCCGACGAACGTCGGCACCGGCGTGCGCGTCAGCGTGATGCTGCACCTGCCCGCGCTGGCGATCACGCGGCAAATCGAGAAGGTCTTCCGCAGCCTGCAAAAGATCAGCCTGGCGGTGCGCGGCCTGTATGGCGAGGGCTCGCAGGCAATGGGCGATTTCTATCAGATCTCAAACCAGATTACGCTGGGCCGCACCGAGCTGGAGCTCGTGCAGCAGGTGGGCGACATCGTGCCGGTGCTCATCGACTACGAGCGCCGGGCGCGCGAGTTTCTGGTGCGCGAGAGCCAGCAGAATCTCCACGACCAGGTGAGCCGCGCCTATGGCATCCTTCGCACGGCGCAGACGATTAGCAGCGAAGAGACGATGCACCTGCTGTCGCGGGTGCGGATGGGCGTGAACTTGGGGTTGATCCACGACGTAGAGATCCGCGACCTCAACGAGCTCTTCATTCGCACGCAGCCTGCCCATCTGCAAAAGCTCCGCGGCGTGGAGCTCGATACGGCCGACCGGAATATCGAGCGCGCCCGCTATCTGCGCATGCATCTGAATAAAGAGGACGGCCACGGCGAGCAGAACTGACGAGCCGCCGCCTTCTTTCCAGTTAGACGATCGCGCCGGACGCGGCCTTGTTTTCTTCCGGACCGGCCCGAATGCCAATCGTGCAGGACGGCCTACGGATGCTGGCGCCATGCGGCAACCGGTGAACGCTACCTCCGATCTCCTGGTGGACGCAACATTCACGGCCGTTTCCCTAAAAGCTGTGAAATCTTGCAGATCTTGTGTCAGAATTCTCAGTCTCGTGGCATTTCTATGTAAAGCCTCCTAGGGCGCGGTTCCGTTTGAATAGGCGTTCCACCAAGCAAAGCCCGCCCGATGTCTCAACTCCCGGACACTCATTACAGTCTGCTGGCTCGCCTCGCGGAGCCGGCCGACGCGGCCGCCTGGTCGGAGTTCCTGGAGACGTATGAAGGCGCCGTTTTCCGGTACTGCCGCAGTCGAGGATTGCAGGAGCCCGACGCGCGTGACGTCGTCCAGGAAGTCCTGCTGGCCGTGCATCGCGCGATCGGCGCCTGGCGACCTTCCGGTCGGCCTGGCAGCTTCCGCGCCTGGCTGATTAAAACAACGCATCACATGTGCCTGAGAATGCTGCGAACCCAAGCCCGGCGTGACCGAAGTGTCGGTGGGACAAGCGTCCAATGGCAGATGCAAGAGCTAACCGCCGCAGAGTCTGGTATTGAAGAGGACGAGACGGAGTGGCAGCGATTTGCTTTTTGCTGGGCCGCCGGCCAAATCCAGCGTGAGGTCCAGCCAGACACCTGGCTGGCGTTTTGGCGGACCGCAGTAGACGGGGAGCCACCGACTGAAGTCGCCCAGCGGCTGAACATGCGCGTGGGCAGCGTCTACGCTGCCAGATGCCGTGTGCTCGCCCGCATTCTTGAGCGGATCCAAGAATTGTCCCGGAGCGAGCGATGAACCAGTGTACTCGTGAAGACGCCAGACACTACCTCGCCGGACTCTTGAGCGAGGCCGATACATCGACGTTTATCGCTCACCTGGAAGACTGCCCTTGGTGCCGGCAACGGCTCGAGAAGGAAGCAGGGGATGAGCAAGCGTGGCTACTCACCCGGGAGCTGCTCGGCGGCTCGCCTGATCCAGAGTCCTGGTCACAACCTAAGACAGATCATGCTTCCGAGCCCGTTGCATGCCAGGCCGCAGGGTTACTTTCCGAGCTGACGTTCCTGGCGCCGTCGGATGATCCAGCGATGCTCGGACGCCTGGGTGTTTATGAAGTGATCGGCATGCTCGGCCGAGGTGGTATGGGGATTGTGCTCAAAGGCTTCGACCGTGCCCTGCATCGCAATGTGGCGATCAAAGTCCTCGACCCCGTATTGGCTAACGTTGGAGCAGCTCGTCAGCGGTTTGCGCGCGAAGCCCGCGCGATGGCGGCCATCTCGCACGAGCATGTTGTTCCGGTCTACGGCGTCGATGAACACGGTAGATTGCCGTACTTTGTGATGGAATACGTGCCTGGAGGCACCCTGGAGCGCCGCTTGACGCAGGAGGGGCCTTGCAAGGTGGTAGAGGTCGTCCGCGTCGGCCTCCAAGTTGCGCAGGCGCTCGCCGCAGCTCACCGGCAGGGGCTCATCCACCGTGATATCAAGCCCAGCAACGTCCTCTTGGATCAAGGGACCGAGCGGGTGCGAGTCGCGGATTTCGGGCTGGCGCGTGCCGCGAACGATGCCAGCTTTACGCGCACGGGCCTCCTGGCCGGAACGCCGCAGTATATGGCTCCCGAGCAGATACGCGGGGAGTCGTGCGACGCCCAATCGGACCTGTTCAGCTTAGGGAGCCTGATGTACTCACTCTGCGCGGGGCATCCGCCGTTTCGTAGCGAGTCGGTTTACGCCGTCATGCAACGGATCGTCCATGACGAGCCTCGCTCGCTGCGTGAACAGAATCCGGAAGTTCCGGCGTGGCTGGAGGATTTGATTTTCAAGCTGCTGGCCAAGGAGAAGCTGCAGCGATTCGCCACGGCCGACGACGTCATTGAGGCGCTGGAAATGGAGTTGGCCTACCTCCAGAATCCGCAGATCGGCATCGAGCCGAGCCGCACTTGGAGAGGCAGATCGACCAGCCGAGGGATGGCGCGTCAGACGCGAATGCGGCTTCGGTTGGCGATCGCAGGATCACTTGTAACCGTCGGCGCACTTGCAGTTGGGTGGCTGATCTACGATCGATCGCCGGATCTTGGCCATGGGGACGGCAATTACGACGTCAACGCCAGTAGTGCTGCGTCGCCCACGGCGCCTCTTTGGGACGTTGACGGATTGCGAGAGACGCGTGCGGCCGCAACTGCGTTGGAGGCCGAGTGGCATCGTACGCCCATCGAATCCCAGGCCGATCCGTGGCCAGAGAAAACCAAGCGACTTCGCCAGCGTATGGCGGCGCTGTCAGCGGACGCGCAAGAACCGTGGGCAGCCGATCAACCGTGACCTGAAGCCAATTCTCGCAACACGAAAGGAAACCTCTATGAGCCGTTCTTTGAAAATCGTCGCGTTACTGATCATGTTCGCCGCCGGCAGTGCTCTGTGGATCGGTAAGTCCCTGGCACAGAGTGCGGCAATCACATCTTCGAGCCAAGGCGCCGCGGCCAATAGCAGCTACCAGGTCGGCCAAGGCGGTTACGAAAGCAACATTTACGCTGGTGAAGCCGGTGATGGAGTCTCACCGGAGGCGGCGCGGCTACGGCAGGCGGATCACGCGCATGCCCAATCGACACGCGCTTTAGTCGCCAAACACCAGCAGTCCAGCGACTCGCAGGAGCGCGAATCGCTCCGCGAGGAATTGAACAAGGTCATCGCCGAACACTTCGAAACTCGTCAGCAGATGCGGGCCCGTGAGCTGGAGGAGCTCGAAGCACAAGTCCGCCATCTGCGGACGTTGCACGATCGCCGGAAAAAGGAGAAGGACCAGATTGTGGGCGATCGGCTGCAGAGGCTGCTGCGTGATGCCGACGGGCTCGGCTGGGGCTCCGATGACGGCGATGCCGGCAATCTGTTTCGGTCGCCAGCGACCCGGCGTTCGGTGTCCTCTTCTCCAGCGCGCGCCTCTGGCTCAAACAACAGTCAATGAGCAGCATCGAGTGCGGCGGATATTGGCGCTGCTAGCGGCCGGGCTGGAACGTCTTCCCATTGAAGGGCGGAAAGTCAAGCCGCGCTCTCTCTATCGCAAGTAACGGTCAGGCGCCGCTCGTTTAGAACGGCTGCGCTAGCTCCACGCCTTTATATCATCAGTCGAAAGGATAATACCCAATGCGATTCTTGATCACGATGGCACTCACAATAAGCCTGCTTGGATGCAACCGCCCATCCACAACGGAAGTCAACCAGCCAGTTGCAGCAGCGGATCCAGTGGGCGACAAGATCGTGGAGCCGGAGGTGGACACTACAGTAAAGGAAGCGAAACAGTTCATCAGTGCATTCAAAGAGACGGCTGGGGTCGGCCTGTACGGCGTGGCGTCCGATCTGGAACAGAAGCTAACTGATTCTGGCAGCGCAGCGGATCGGCTAGCTCGAGAGCTGCTGGGCGTGAAGGCCGAGATCGTTACGAATGGAGAGATCCTGGAATTGCTCGATGCGCTGGCAGCGCAAAAGAAGACCACTTTAGCGGCCAGAGTTCTCCTGCAGATCGCTCGCGCACGCTACTCGGCACGGACATACGTCGCGCGGGGGTTTGATCAGACTAATGTCGTGGTAGGGCAATTGATCGTCGAGGGTGGCAAGCAAGATCCGGAAATGGTGTTGGCCCAGATGCCCATTCTAGAGGAAGGATACTTCGCCGGTGAGGTTGGCGACCTGAGGCAGCCGCTCTGCTTCAGAGCACATGGCTATCAATCCCTTGACGTTCCGCTGCTAGGAAAAGAAGCAGACGTGCTCTACCTTGGGCAGTTGACTCTGAAGCTGCTACCGGAAGATCAGCGCGTGTCGCTCAAAGGAAAAGTGGCGCTCGACGCCGCTTCTGATGCGGCTGCCGCCACGGTCAAGGTAAGTGTTTCTATGCCACCGATCAACACACCCCACAAGGGATTCGCAGGGCGCAGGCGGTGGCCAGAAGGGATTTCCGTTCCCGTTTCCAAAACCGGCGAGTTCACGATCGATGGCCTAAATCCCAGCGATTACAATTTGACGGTCTCCGCCGACGGTCATGTGGACCTAAGTAAAAGTGTCAAGCTGACCGGAGGGCAACCGTCGGACGCGGGGACGGTTCGGCTTTACAGTTCGGACCTCGGCTTCTATATCGGCACGCCAGCCCCCCACACCGACGAAACCGCTTGGGAAACGGACTACAAGACCGCTCTCCGGCGAGCCCAATCCGAGCAGAGGCCGATGCTCGTGATGATGACGGCCACGTGGTGTGGCCCCTGCAAGTTGCTCGAAGAGAAGACACTCAATGATGCCTGGATCCGCTACTTCTTATCGCGATTCATCCTCCTAAAGGCTTATGAGGATCAAGAGGTGGAGAAGCTCTATGGGCTGCAAGGCTATCCGACGCTGGCGTTCGCAGACAGCTCCGGCAAGCTGGCCCATAAGTGCGTCGGTTACATGCCGACATCCTCGTTTGCCGCCGAATGTTGCAAGGCCTTTCCCCCGCTCTCGATAGCTCTCCCGCCCGAAATGGCGAAGTTGGCCGAACGGGGAATCATCAACCTGAAGTGAAATTGAGAATCGGTCAGTGCCGGGACGGCGGCTAACATTCATCTCCTGAGGAATTGCTGGTACGCCGCAACGGCGAGCTCGTCGCAACGATCGTTTTCGGGGTGGCCGCTGTGCCCGGCAACGCGCGTGTATTTGATCTGGTGCTGTGCAATGAGCCGGTCGAGCTCGCGCCACAGGTCCTCGTTCTTGACTTCCTTCATCTGCTTGCCTTCACGGCGACGCCAGCCGGCGGCCTTCCATTTCGCCAGCCACTCGCTTAAGCCCTTGCGGACGTATTCACTATCGGTGAACAGCTCGACAAACGAGGGTTTCTTGAGCGCTTCCAGCCCGCGGACTACGGCGGTGAGCTCCATGCGGTTGTTCGTGGTTTGGGCCTCCCCGCCCGCGCGCGCAAGTTCCTTGCCGCTCGAAGGGTGCTGCAGAATGAATGCCCAACCGCCGGGGCCGGGGTTGCCGCTGCAAGCGCCGTCGGTGTAGAGCAGAACCGTAGGGAGCGAGTTGACAATCGGCGTTGGCATAAGAATCGATTGCAAATTGCAAAATGAGAATTGCAAATTGGCAAATACGGGACGAAGCGCCGCTTCAATTTGCATTTTGCAATTTGCAATTTGCAATTCCGTGTCTCACCGGCCTTCGTCTCCCACGAACGACTCCTCGGCCATCGCCTGTTGCAGCTCTTCGCGCTTGCTGCGCACCAGCTCGCCGATGTTCTCATCGAGCGGTGAGTCAAATCTTGGATGGTCGGCGCGGCTGAAGGGGAGTTCGACGGTGAATGTGCTTCCCTTGCCGAGTTGGCTTTGGAGGTAGACCTCACCGCCGAGCAGCTTGGAAATCTCCTTGACGATCGAGAGACCCAAGCCGGTGCCGGAGTGCTCGCGCGTCATGGCGTCGCCGCCGGACAGCGCCGAAGCGCCTTGGCGGAACTTCTCGAAAATGCTGGTCTGGTCTTCGTCGGCGATGCCCACGCCGGTGTCGGCCACGCCCATCAAGAGGTTGCCTTGCCCGTTGCGGTGTGCCGTAATGACGATCCGCCCCCCCTCCGGCGTGAACTTGATCGCATTGGAGAGCAGATTGTTGAGGATCTGCTGGACCTTGCCCTGGTCCTGGAACATCATCGGCAGGTCCGGCTCGATGTCGCAATCCACGTCGATGTTCTTGCGCTCGGCCAGTGGACGGGCCATGTCGCACTGGGCGGCGATCATGTCGTCGATGCGGAACTCGCTCAGCCGGACCTCCATCTTGCCGCTCTCGATCTTGGCCAGGTCGAGAATGTCGTTGATCATGTCCAGCAGCACACGGCCGGATTTCTGGATGTTCTGCACGTAGCGCTTCTGCTTGTCGTCGAGTGACTTGATCGAGCCCAAGACGTCGCTGAAGCCGATGATGCTGTTGAGCGGCGTGCGCAGCTCGTGGCTCATGGTGGCCAAAAAGTCGCTCTTCAGCCGGTTCATCTCGTAGAGCCGCATATTGAGCTGCGCCAGCTCATCGACCTTCAGATTGACGGTCACGTTGACGTTACGCAGCTCTTCCTGGACGTCGGTCAGATGCCGCAGCATTTTGTTAAACGCCTTGGCCAGGTCTTCGAACTCGTCGGCGGTCTGGATTTCGGCGCGGGCCAGGATGTTCCCGCGGGCGACTTCGTCGCTCACATCGCGGAGGTGCTTGAGCGGCTTGACGATCACGTAGCGGACGATGACGTAGGCCACCAGCATGGCGAGAAAAACCGTGATGATCGCCGTGGCACAGAACAGCGCGCGGTTGTAGTTGATCGCGCTCTGCGTTGGCAAGTAGGGCAAGACCACTTTGACAACGCCGATCAGGTCGCCCAGCTTGAGCCGCTTATCTAGAGGAGCGAAACGAGGATCGTCAGGAGGGAAACGGGCAAACGCACGGCCCGAAATGTCTTGTGCTTCGTGACAGCCATGGCACGATTCCTTGGCCCAAACCGGCTGGTAATACAAGAAATCGCCGGTGACAGGATCGCGATCCTCGTAAAAGTGCTCCGCAGCGGAACCGCCATCCGACTCCGTTGACCCTCCGAAGGGCCCGAGGCGGCGAAAGTGGTCGACAATTGCCTGTTCCTCTTTGCTTTTCGCCAACTTTTTCGGGAAATCGCTCTCCGCCTTGAAAATCTCGTAGCCGTACTCGTCGCTCGTTTCCCAAAGCTTGTGCCAGGACTTAAGCTGCTCCTCGTAGCTAAGTGGCTTTGCCCCGCCGACGCTGTCATTTTCATTGGGCGGTGATATGTAGATCCCGGAATGAACGCGGAGCACAACCGACCCGACGAGCGTGCGTGCCGTGGTGCGCGTGTTTTCGTAGACGATTTTTTCGGTCTGGGTGCCATACCACCAAAAGCTGCCGGCTATCAGAATGAACAGACAAATCCCGAACAACCAGCGGCACTTCCGCTCGAGGTTGGTCTCGCCAAGAACGCGTTTGAAGGAGCGGTAGGACACCGGCAATGGTCAGTGGGCGGTGGTCAGAAGTAGCCCCAGCCGGAAGGCCGGGGTTGGCCAGTGTGCCATTGCTCACGGCGAGCAGCGGCACTCTTACCCTATGTTACGTGGATTGCGGCAACGGAGCCAGACGGATTTGAAGGCAGGTTCAAAGTTCAAAGTTTAAGGTTCAAGGTGAGGGGGCAACGCCGCTCCCTCCAACCTGGAACCTTGAACCTGAAACCATAAACCGCGTTAAAGCATATCGATCGGATCGATGTCCACGGTCCACTGCAGTCCGTCGGGCGACTGTAGGTCGGCGGTCGCCTCCCGGATTGCCGCGCGCAATGTTTCGCTGTCGGCCGACTGGGCCTGCATGTGAAATCGATACATTCCCCGCAGGCGCGGGATCGGCGCCGGCGCCGGACCCAAGACGCGGTTCTCCGGACCCACCGCGGGCTGCCGCTTCAGAAGCTGCTCCTTGACGAGCCCGGCCAGGTGTTCGGCGAACTGTTTTGTCGGCTCGATGGCCTCGCCCCGAATGATCAGCCGGGCCATCGCCGCGTACGGCGGGTAGTGCAACAGCTCGCGGACCGGCAACTCCTGCCGGGCGAAGGCCGCGTAATCGTGCCGTACGGCCGCACGAATCGCCGGGTGGTCGGGGCTGAACGTCTGCACCAACACGCGCCCGCCGCGCTCGCCGCGGCCGGTTCGGCCGGCGACCTGCGTGACAAGCTGGAATGTCCGCTCGGCGGCGCGGAAGTCGGGAAAGTGCAAGGCGGTGTCAGCGTTCACGACACCCACTAAGAGCACGTTGGGAAAGTCCAGCCCCTTGGCGATCATCTGCGTGCCCAGCAGGACATCGATCTCGCCGCGGCGAAAGCTGTCGAGCGCGCGGGCGTGGCTGCCGGGCTTTTGCATGGTGTCGGTGTCCATCCGCAGGACGCGCGCCTGGGGAAAGCGGGCACGCACTTCCGACTCCAAGCGCTGCGTGCCCACGCCGCTGTAACGGATGCCGCCGCCACCGCAGTCCGGGCACTTCGCCGGCGCCGCAGTCTCGTACTCGCAGTAATGGCAAATCGCCCGTTCTCCCTCGACGTGGTGCGTCAGCGACAGTTCGCAGTAGGGGCACCGCAACACCAGCCCGCACGCCGGACACTGAATGTGGGTGGAATAGCCCCGCCGGTTGAGTAGCAGGATGACCTGTCCGCGATCCTTGAGCGCCTGCTCCATCGCCTGATGCAACTGCCGGCTGACGGCGCCCCGCGACTGCCGGTCGCGAAATTCATCGCGAAGGTCGATCACGCCCACGTCGGGGAGCGGCCGGTTGGACACGCGCTGCGGCATATCGACGATCTTGTATTCGCCTTGAGCAGCGCGGTGCCAGGTCTCCAGCGACGGCGTCGCCGAGCCGAGGACCAACGGGATGTTCTCGCGAGTGGCGCGCCACAGCGCTACCTCACGGGCGTGGTACCGGGGCGCGGAATCTTGCTTGAACGTCGTCTCGTGCTCTTCGTCGAGAATGATCAGGCCCAGGTGCGGCGTGGGGGCAAAGATGGCGCTGCGGGCGCCGACGACGACCTGCACGTCGCCGCGGGCAATGCGGTCCCAGTGCCAGTGACGCTCGGCATCGCGCAGATGGCTGTGCAGCACTGCGACATGATCGAAACGGCAGCGGAAGCGTTCGCGCGTCTGCGGCGTGAGGCTGATTTCGGGCACCAGCACGATCGCCTGCCGCCCAAAGCGGATGACTTCATCGATGGCTTGCATGTAGACTTCCGTCTTGCCGCTGCCGGTGACGCCGTGGATCAAAACGGTTTCGTGCCGACGATCGTGAAGCGGCGTCAGGATCGTCTGGTACGCCTGCTGCTGCGCGGGATTGAGTGCGAGGGGCGGTTCGCGCTGGGGCATGCTTTCGGCGGTTTCGCCCTCGACCGACCGCATCTCGACGGTGATTAGGTTCTTCTTTCGCAGGGCATTGATCGGCGCCAGCGTGCATTGCTGCGCGGCGCAAAGCTGCTTGGAGGTCAGCGGCCGAGCCTGTGCGGCGAGATGCTTGAGAATCGCGGCCTGCTTGTCCGGCAGGTTCAGCTTGTCGAGTCCGGTGGCGATGTGCCTGGGAACGCTCAGCAGCATGATCTGGCGCGTGCTCTCCCGCCCCCGGACGACCGCCGGCAGCACCGCCTCCAGCGCCTGCCCGCGCGTGCAGAGATACCGCTCGGCCATCCACTCGGTAAGGTCCATCATCCGCCCAGAAAGCAAGCTGCGCCGATCGATCACGGCCGCGATCTCTTTGAGCCGCCTCTGTAGATCGTTTCGCGATGCCAGTCGCACGCAGTAACCAATTACCGGCCGGTCTCCTTTGCCAAACGGGGCCCGCACGCGCCGGCCGACTTCGATCTGGTCGCGGAGCTCGCCAGGCACCGAATAGTCGAACGACTTATCCGGCCCGGTGGGGAAGACGAGCGATGCCACGAGCAGCTCGCGCTGGTCGTCGGCCTCCCAAGGGGCGGATTCGGCGTCGAACAGGCTTTGCTGGGACATGCGGAGAGGGTTCAGGGTTCGGGGTTCAGTTGCGAAAGAAACTAGTGTACGGCCGTATTTATCTATTAGACTATCTTTCGCTCACGATGTCTAATAAGAAAGCTCGAATGCTCCGTGAAGCCGACTCACGCTTTTTCTGGCGCGCGACATCTCCTGTGGCCTGAACCCTGAACCCCGAACCCTGAACCCTCATGCGATTGGGCGTCTACGGCGGCAGCTTCGATCCGGTCCACTTTGGCCATCTGCTGGTGGCGGAGAATTGCCGCGAGCAGCGCAAGCTCGACGAAGTCTGGTTCATCCCGGCCGCCACCTCGCCCCACAAACAGCATGCGACGCCGGCCGATGCCCACCACCGCGTGGAGATGCTCCACTTGGCCGTCGGCGGTCATGAGCCGTTCCGCGTTTCGACCGTGGAGATCGACCGCGGCGGCGTCAGCTACACCGTCGATACGCTCGAGCAAATGTACGCGGAGGAGCCGAATCGAGAGCTGTTTCTGATCCTGGGCGCGGACGCTCTGGAAGACCTCCCAACGTGGAAGGATCCCCAGCGGATCTGTCAGCTAGCGCTGCCGCTCGTCGTCTGCCGGGCGTACGCTCCCGACCCGGATTTCTCCGTGCTGGTCAACGTCATGTCGCACGATCGGATCGCCGCCGCGCAGGCCGCACAAGTGACCATGGCGCCGATCGGCATCGCCTCCAGCGATATCCGCCGCCGTGTCGCCGGGGAAAGAAGCATCCGCTTCCGAACGCCGCGAGCCGTCGAGAAGTACATCGAGACACACGGGCTGTATCGGCAGCAAATCTAATGTCCTGCGGAGGCCGGCGCGAAACCGCGGATTCTGTCACGCAGCGGACGCCTGCTTGACGGCCTGAGCTAGTGGGGGCGGCAGTTCGGTAGTCGCTGTGATCGGATCGGCGGCCAGAGCATCGAGGACAAGCTGTAATCGCTCCCGTGACGAGAGCGTGGGATCAACGAATAGCCACTTTTGGCCTTTGAGTTGACAGGCGCCGCCCGGAAAACCGAGTGCATCTTCTCGAATGCGGTAGCCCAACTGCGCCGCGGCCTGGAGTGCCAGCTCCAACAGTTCCACGCTATGGATGCGTCCGTGCTCCATCGCAATCCTTCCTAAATTGACCAGTTCGCCGGGCCGCAAGTACCGTTCCGTAGCGGCGCTCGATTGGCGTCGCGTCGTGAGCGGCACGGCGATTGTAACTGCATCACGCTTCAGTCGGCCAGCCCAGTGGGACGATACGATGGTGTGCATTTAAACGACAACTACGGATGCATTTACGTTAATCCCGGTAAGACGCCCGGTCACTTCTCAGTTGCGCAAGGCGGAGAAGATGGCCGGTGGTGTGAAAACAACGCTTCTGGCGAAGCTTCGTCGGGGCGCAAAGCTGCTGGAGTAAGCATGTCCCCAGTCGGGCACGACGTCCAAACCGCTGCTCCGGCAGCAATTCCGCTCGAGGAACAAGTCGCCGCATTGAAGGAGCAGCTTGGGCAAGCGCAGAAGCTCACGGCGCTTGGCGAACTGGTGAGCACGACCACGCACGAGTTCAACAACGTTTTGATGACGATCATCAATTACGCCAAGATGGGGTTGCGCCATAAGGACGCCGCCACGCGCGATAAGGCCTTCGACAAGATTCTGGCAGCGGGCAACCGCGCCGCCGCGATCACCAACGGCATCCTTGGCTTTGCGCGGAACCGCTCGAAGACGATGGAGTCCACGGATCTGCGGCGCGTCGTGAATGACTCGCTGTTGCTCTTGGAGCGCGAGCTGGCGAAGTACCACGTCCGGGTCGAGAAGCATTTTGACGCTGTGCCCGAGGTGCTGGCCAACGGCAATCAGATTCAGCAAGTGCTGTTGAACCTGTTGATCAACGCCCGTCAGGCAATGTCCAACGGCGGCATGCTGACCATTAAGCTGCTTAGCGACGACGTCGCCGGCATGGTCGATCTGGTCGTTCGCGACAGCGGCTGCGGCATGCCGCCGGAGACGTTGCGGCGAATCTTCGATCCTTTCTTTACCACGAAATCCGGCCCCGATGCCAGCGGAAAAGGGGGTACGGGGCTAGGTCTTTCGATGTGCCGAGATATCATCGAGGCGCACCACGGGCGAATCCGCGTGGAAAGCGCCTTGGGCAAAGGGACGATGTTTACGATCAAACTGCCCGCCGTGCGCGCATTGTAGTAGGCACACTCCGTGTGCCGTCCAGCGCACGAAGTGTGCGAGCTATTTCGATCCCGCGCTGCTGCGCTTCCGTCTGCCGGGCCATCTTGCTAGGCTGAACACCGGTGTGAGATCGATAAGCGGCGCCCGATCGTTCGGCTGATGGCAAACTCTTCCCCATCCCAGCGTTGCACTGTGCTCGGACTCGCGCCGAGCTTCGGTTTTGGCGACCGAATTGGGTTGGCCACGCCTGGCCACGTGGCGGCGATGAAGGCCGCCGGCGGCGATATCCTGCCGATCTTCCCGCAGCAGTCGATCCGCGAAATGACGCGCACGCGGCGCTCGCCCAAGCAAGTCATGCGCGAAGCGCTTCAAGGCGCCGAGCAGGCCGGGTGGACGGGCTCCATCGGCGCCGACGCGGACCACCTCAAGATTCCGGCCGATGTCGATGTGACAGCGGCCGTCGGGTTCACGTTTTTTACCATCGACCCCTCGGCGTTGGTCGACCCGGAGGCGGATGACTATTCGCTGGCGCTATTGCGGGAAGAGTTCCAGCCGCTGCGAGACGAAGTGGGTTGGCTTAATGAGTACCGGGGCAAATCGATCCGGCTGAAGTCCGGCGCCAAGATTGAGTTGGACGAAGCGGCGTGCCTGCGGGCAGCCGTGAAGTACGGCCGCGCAATCAACCATGCGATCACGCTGGGCGATCATATTCGCACCGTCCAGACAGCCAGCGGACGCGACTACGAGATTGAGCTCAGTATCGACGAGACCGCGCAGCCGACGACGTTAGCCGAGCACTATATAATCGCCGCTCAATGCCTTTCACGCGGGATGAAGCTGGTCAGTCTGGCGCCGCGGTACGTCGGCAGTTTTGAGAAGGGGGTAGACTACAAAGGCGACTTGGCACGGCTGGAGGCGTCGCTTCGTGATCACGCCGCCATCGCCGAAATGCTTGGGCCGTACAAGCTCAGCCTGCACTCGGGCTCGGACAAGCTGTCGATGTATCCGGCGCTGGCACGAACGACGCACGGGCGGTTCCATGTCAAGACGGCGGGTACAAGCTACCTGGAAGCGTTGCGCGTCGTGGCGCGGCACGAGCCGGCGATGTTTCGGGCAATCGTAGACTTCTGCCGTACACGATACGATGCCGACAAGGCGACGTATCACGTGTCGGCCACGCTGGACTCCGTGCCGGCGCCGACCGCGCTCGACGGGGAAACCAGGCTGGAGCAGGTCTATCTGGAGCGCTGGGCGGACGTGCCCGCCGGCCGCGGCTTCACCGCGCCGGGACGACAGATCCTGCATTGTACGTTCGGATCGGTGTTGACCGACGAGCGTTTGGGCCCTGGGGTGCGCGATCTCTTGCTCACACACCAAGACACCTACACAGAAGTGTTGACTGAGCATTTCACGCGTCATCTGCAGGCCTTGAACCACTAGCTGCGAGTCAACGACTCACAGTCGCACGGAATCAGTTGACGCAGCAGGAATCTCATGCTCAAACATCGCTTGATTCATCCGCAGATTAACGAAGTCCTTGGCCGCGCGGGACATCATGCCAAGGTGTTGATCGCCGACGGGAATTATCCAGCGTCGTCGACGCTAGGCCCGAACGCCGAGCTCGTTTCGTTGAACCTCGCGCCGGGGATCGTGAATTGCACACAGGTGCTCGAAGCATTGTTGTCGGCGATACCGATCGAGCGGGCCAATACGATGATGTACGAGACGACCGGTCCATACGCGCTCGCCGAAGATCCGCCGGTATGGGATGACTATCGAAGGGTGATCCAGGCTGTGGGCCTAAAACTGAACCTTGAGCCGATTGAGAAATGGGAGTTTTACGAGGCCGTTACCACGTCGGATCACGTGTTGACGATCCAGACGGCCGACCAGCAACGGTTCGCAAATTTGCTGCTCACGATCGGCGTGCGGATGGAGTAAAATGATCCTTAAGGAGGTCTCCTATGTCATATCCATTTCCGCCGGATGTCGCCGCATTAGTCCGACAGCAGATGGCCACGGGTCGTTTCGCTTCAGAAGACCAGGTCTTGCGTGAGGCCCTGGAGCGGCTGGCAGATGACGCCGTTGAAGATGACGGCGATCTGGCCGCAATCCTGGAAGGCCTCGACGAAGTCGATCGAGGCGTGCCAGGCATTCCCCTCGAGGAAGCCAGGCAAATGCTCCTCCAGAACCTTGCCGAGGATAAACCGGCATGACCTATGAAGTGGTCATTCAGCCGCGAGCCCTCCGCGATCTGCAAGAATCGCAGAGATGGGCAGCGAAGCACGCTCCTATGACTGCCCGCCGCTGGTTCAATCGATTCATCGATCGCCTGCACACCCTCAACAAAAACCCTCAGCGGTGCGGATTCGCCGAAGAGGCGCGGAAATCCAAACGTGAAATTCGGCAGTTACTCTTTGGCAAGCGCCCCAATGTGTATCGCGCCTTGTTTGTCGTTGATGCACGTCAAGTCTGCGTTTTTCGTGTGATACGGGCTCAGCGACGCGCCTTGACTCGACGGCAGATCGACGAAGACATCGATCCTGAATCAGAAACATAAAGCGATCAGGGTCTCACCCCTTCGGGCGCCTCGAAAATGTCGGCCATGCACCACCGTCCCCTTGGTAACACCGGCCTCTCGCTCCCCGTGCTCAGCTTTGGCGCGTCGTCGCTGGGGCAGGAGTTCCGGCAAGTTGATTTGAACGAAGCCTTGCGGAGCGTTCACGTTGCCCTGGATTGCGGCCTGACGTTCATCGATACGTCGCCTTACTATGGCCGCGGGATGTCGGAGGTGCTGTTGGGCCTGGCCCTGCGCGGGGTGCCGCGCGAGCGGTACTTGATCGGCACGAAGCTCGGCCGCTACGACGCCGCTCATTTTGACTTCTCGGCCCGCCGCGTGGTGGAGAGCATCGATATTAGCTTGCACCGGCTGGGCGTCGATCATCTCGATATCTGCCTCTGCCACGACATCGAATTTGTCGAGATGCGGCAGATCGTTGAGGACACGCTGCCCGCGCTGCGCCAGGCTCAGCAACAGGGCAAAGTTCGCTTTGTCGGCATATCCGGCTACCCGATGAAGATCTTCCGTTACGTCCTTGACCAGGCGCCCTTGGACGTGATGCTGTCGTACAATCACTACACGCTGCAGAACACGATGCTGGGCGATTTGATTCCCTACCTGAAAGAGAAGAGCGTCGGCATCATGAATGCCGCACCGTTCGCCGCGCGGTTATTGACGAATGCCGAGCTGCCGACTTGGCACAAGGCGACGCCCGAAGTGCGGCAGGCCTGTCGCAAAGCCGCTGAGCATTGCCGCCAAAGCGGCGTCGATATCGCTCAACTCGCGCTGCAGTTCTCCATCGCCAACCCGCAGATCGCTACCTGTATCGCCGGGTCAGCCGACCCGCGGCGAATTCAGCAATGGGCCGCATGGATCGAGCAGCCGCTCGACGGTCAGCTTCTGTCGGAGGTCCTTGAAATCTTGAAACCGGTCCACAACTGGCGCCACACCGAAGGACGGCCGGAGAACAACGATGGTCTGGAAATCGGAACGCGTGCCATGGCCGCGCCGGCGACCAGGCGCGGGGACGTGGTATAATCTCCTTGGCTGACCGCGGGTAGTTCCCGTGAACAGACCACAGACACCCAACGCAGGTTCGTCGTTGACGGATTAAAAGTCACGGACTACAAAAACGGTTACAGCTTTCCGTTCTGCGCTTCTCCGAGTCTCTGGCGGACCGTGTGCGCTTTGCCACGGTCCAAGCGGGCTTCTTTTCAGTGGAGGATCTGGCATGCCGCTCTTCGAAATCGAGACCGATGCACACATCATCATCACCTGGGCCGGCGACGAGGATGCCGCGCGCGGCGTCGTGAAAGACGCGTATCCCGGCGACAAGGTCATTCGCATGACCAAACGGCCCCGCGACACCTGGGTGATCAGCAAGGCGGCCCTCGGTTTGAACGGCAGAGTGGACGTGTGTAATACCGCCCGCGATTGCCTCTCAAAGGCACACGGTGACAAGGTCCACGCCATTCGGCTCTACATGCACGAAACCGGCACGGATCTGGAGCGAGCGCGGAAGGTCATCGAGTCGAATATGGTGATGGGCTGGTAGAGACGCCCATTCCCATTCGCGGAAGTGGGACCTGTTGTCGGACGCTTGTGCAGGGTCCGAGAGCCGCGCACGACGAGTCGCGTGATGGCGCCGGTAGTTACAGCACGCCGGCTTCAGGGTTGTAGCCGTATTCCTCGGCTAGCTGAAAGTCTTCGATGGCCTTATCTTTGCGGCCCAGCGCGTCGTGAATCAGGCCGCGGTGATAGTGCATCACCGCCAGATCCTCGCGAAGTTGCCGGGCGTCGTCCGCGGCGTAACCATGCTGGTTCAGGGCAGCGGTCAATTCAATCGCCCGGTTCATCTCGGTCTCGGCCTCGGTATTGCGGCCCAGCAGATGCAACAGATAGCCCTTCGTGTCGAGGAAGGCCGGCTTGTCGGGCTCCAGAGATAGCGCGCGCTCGACATCCTGCAAGCCGGCCTCCAATTCTTGTTTGTCCTGCTTTTCGGCGTTTGCCAAGGCGCGGATATAGGCCCGTTGATTGAGCAGAACCTCGTGATCGCGGCCGAAGAGTTGGATCGCGGACGAGGAATCCTTGACGGCGGCGGCATAGTTCTTCAGCCGGCAGTGGACCCACGAGCGGTTGAGGTAGTACCTGACGCGCAACTCGCGGTGCGGTTTCGGCGACGTGAGCACGCGATCGAAGTCCGCCAGACTTCCTTCAAGATCGTGGATCGCCAGTTTGGCGCTGGCGCGGATCGCCAACAGCTCAATCCGCCGATCCTCGTTCAATTGGTCGCCTAACAACGAAAAGGCGCGTGTGGAGTCGGCGACTGCCCCCGACATGTCGCCGTCGACGAATTTCTGCCGCGCCCGCTGCGCCAGCCAGTCGCCCAGCAGTCCCTGGCCAACGTCCGTCAGCCATGGAACCGCAGCCAGGACGACGATACCCAACAGAACCAGGCCGAGGATGATCCGCTTTTTGCGGCCGGCACGTCTCGTCGGTGGCGCGTTTGACGCAGGTCTTGCGGCCGGACTCGTCGCGTCTCGATCCGGCATCTGTAGATCGTCGAACGTGGCGGGTACGGGAAACCCGAGCGCGTCGTATTTGCGAATCGGCGGTGGCATGATGGGGGGTTCTCAAACGTACTCGACGTGGACCGATTCTATCTTAGACGGGCCGACCGGCAGTGCCAAGCGAGCGGCGGGGCCGCCGAGCGCGCGATCGGTGGAGAACCAGAAGAACGGCCGCCATTGTCGCCAGGAATGCGATGCTCGCCGGCTCCGGCACCGCGGTGACAGCGAATTCAGCCGCCGGCGCAGGCGTGATCAACGGCGCCGCCGTCGGATCGTAGAACACGCCTAACAGCGTCACATCGTCGTCATCCACGAAGCCGTTGTAGTCAAAATCGCCCAACGCCCAGTGCGGTTGGGCGACGCCGGGCGCATACGTCGCGCCGACGATCGTCACGTCGTCGTCGTTGACAACGCCATCCAGGTTGGCGTCACCCGTACGCGTGTAGGCCATGAGGATTGAAGTGTCATCCACCGACTGGCCGCGGAAGTTCATATACGGACCCAACGGCAACGCGCTGTTCTCCGCATACCCCACCGATCGCGACTCCGGCGCCGTCGTATTGGCCGCAGCCGCGGCGCTGCTGGTGATCCCTGGCCCTGTCCAGGTGGCATTCATTCCCGGTCCGCCGCGGCCGGAGATGATCTGCTGCCGAACTGTCGCAACCGGGCTGGTCCCGCTATAGTCAATCACCGCGGAGTTGTTGGTCAGGTCGAACGTCGCGGTCGGCGCACTCGGCGTGCCCGCGAGCGATAAGGATCCTAGGACCGAAACTCCAGAGCTCGTTCCATTGAGGCGTGTAGTTACTTTATGACCTGCCGCGATGCTGAGCGCTGACTGACGGACCGCCTGGGCAATGAGGGAGCCGCCGGCCACCGACGTACTTCCCTGCCCCGTGATCGACCCCGCCTCGTGATTGCCGGCGGCGACGAGCAACCCGCCCGCGCTGTTGTTGACCACGTCGATATGCGTGACCACGTCCAGCACGCTATGCGCGCCCGTCAGCGGCGTGCGGCTGCCAGCCAACTCAACCGTGGCGCCCTCATCGATCGTCAGCGTGTTTCCGCCGTCTACGATCAACAGGTCCGCAGCATCGAGATTGTATCGTAGCGTCCCCGTGCGGACCGCCATCTTGCGGTTGGCTTCCCAGGTTTGACCGCCCGAGAGTGTCAGCGGAAACACGGGATCGGTAGTGTTGATTTCCAAGTCGCTTGCGATCCGAATCGGCGCGGATATTTCGTGTGAACGCTGGTTGGCAAAGTCAAATTCAATTGCCGCCGGGCCGCTCGACGAGTCAAAAACCAGCGTCCCCCCTTCGCTGGCCAGCGTATATGACGCGTCATCGTTGCTAAAGCGCAGCAAGCGCAAAGTACGATCCGTTGCCTGCAGGTTCACCACGCCGTTGCTAGGCAGCGACATGCCTAACAGCGCGCTTTGAGTGTCGCCATCAGGGACAAAACCCTGCGACCAGTTAGCCGCCGATCCCCAATTGCCTCCCGTTGTACGGAGCCACTCATTCGGCGGCGGAGCAACAAAGCTCTTTAAGTCCAGGCCCAGCGTTCCATCCGGCTCGTCGAACACGACCCAGTTGAAATAGCCGTCTTGTAGACCATCGAAGATTGGAAGGCCGCCTGGCCCAAAGGAAATCGACGCCGTCGCCACCAGCATGTTCATCCCGAAGATGCCGTCAAGCGTCAACGATTGCTGCGTCATCGGGTCCTGCAACGTGATGTCGAAGACTAGCACAGGCGCTCCGAGATAGCGAATATGGTCAGGATCGTCCGGATTGGTCACGTCTCCTTCTTGGGTTCGCAGGAGCAGCGAATCAAGATAAAAGCCCGATCGCTTGATGGTGCCCCCGATGCCGCCGATGTCGAACGCGAACTGATCGGGAATGATCGTGCCGGGCTGGCTGGGGTCCATGGGATCGAACGTTTCCAGCCGTGGATTGTCGGTTCCCTCAGTCCCCGGCCGATAACGGACGTGCAAATTGGCCGCCTGTTCCAGCGAGATGATCGAAGCGGCGGCGCCAGTATCGAGCAGCCAGCTCCCGGTTGAACTTTGATCGCCGAACGTGATGCTAACGCCCGGCGTGTTGTCGGCGGGCGGATTGGGATCGAGCTGAAGGACCGGGTTGGGGCCGATAAACGGATTATTGCGAAGCGTCGGGCCTGGCGCGCCGGCGGGTGTCGTTTGTGTAAATCGTTCGAATGCTCCGTAACTCAGGTCGATATGCCGGTCAACCGCCGGAATCCCGGGGTTCGTTTGCGGCGTCGCGGGATTGAACGGCGTGCCAGGATTATAAACGTACGTTCGCATGAATCCCGGTATCGGATTGCTAAATATGTCGGTCGGTTTGGGATCCATGACGATCACTTTGCCGGTCATCGTCGGCATGCCGAAGATGTCCAGCGGACCAATCAACGGGTTAGCATCCTCTAGGCTAATCTGTGTCCGGATCGGTCCAAAGGTTTGGTTATAACTTGGGAGGGTTGGCTCCTGTCCTGGCTCAAAGTACGGTGACAGGCTGACGTAGAGCTCTTCGGACACGCCGAAGAATTCGCTCCCTGCAACTCCGACGTCCTCGAATTCGACATCGACCAGTTGACCGGATTGCGGATCGGGATGTTTCAGCTTTTGGACGCCGAGTGCCTCCGCTGTCTCTTTGGATAGCAGTACGCCGCTGGCGCCGGTGTCGAAAAACGCATCGATATTGAAGCCCCGCACGCCGCCGAAGTCGGCCGTCAGCGGGTCGCCGGTCGGCGTCCGCCGCAGCACCGCGTTGATCCGCGGCTGATCGAGAGCAGCCGGTAGGACGCCTGGCAGATCGGTGGCCAGTACGACGCCAGGAGGAAACAACTGCGCGACTATAAAGAACGCCGCCATGGCGCCACGGAAGCGACTTACTAGGCGCAGCGAACTGCGCCGCTTTCGGCTGTTGAAGAGATCCGTCATGAAGAGATCAATTGAGAAGTGAGGTGTACGTCAGGCTGCCTTCCCCGAAGATTCATCTTAACTCAGTGCCGAGCGAGGCGAAACTAGTGGCGAGAGACCGTCCGCCCACGTGGCCGCGTCCGCCGCGGCGGACGCGACTGCGCGTTCTCGGCCTTCGGCTCTGAGGCTCAGGCTCGAAGAGAGCGACTCGCCCACGTGTCTTACGCAATGATCTGCTGCACCACGTTCCCGGCCACATCAGTGAGCCGGAAGTCCCGCCCGCTGAAGCGATAGGTCAGCCGCTCGTGGTCGATGCCCAGCAGGTGCAGAATCGTCGCGTGCAGGTCATTGATGCTCACGCGGTTGACCGCCGCGCGCAGGCCGATCTCGTCGGTCTCGCCGTAATGCATGCCCCCGCGCACCCCGCCCCCGGCGAACCAGGCCGTGAACGCATGGGGGTTGTGATCGCGCCCCGGCTTCTGCCCCTTCTGGGCGACCGGCAGCCGGCCGAACTCGCCTGCACAGATCACCAGCGTGCTGTCGAGTAGACCGCGGGCCTTCAGATCGGTCAACAAACCCGCAATCGGCACGTCGGTCTCGCCCGCGAATTGGCGATGATTGCCGGCGATGTCGATGTGCCCGTCCCAGCTCCGTTCGTTCTCCATGCCGCCGCTGTAAATCTGGACGAACCGCACGCCGCTCTCGACCAACCGCCGCGCCATCAAGCACTGTTTGGCAAAGTGGGTACAGCGCTTGTCGTCGAGGCCATACAGTTTGCGCGTCGCCTCGGTCTCCCGCGAAATGTCGAGCACCTCGGGCGCCTGCATCTGCATGCGATACGCCAGCTCAAAGCTCTCGATCCGCGCGGCCAGCTCGGCCTCGGCGGCGTGCTTCTCCTGAAAACCGCGATTGAGCGACGCCAACAGGTCGAGCTGCGACCGCTGCCGCGCGGGCGTCAGCTCCTTGGGTCGCCTGAGGTTGTCGATCGGGTCGCCGTTTGGATTGAGCGCGGTGCCTTGAAAGACGCCCGGTAAAAAGCCCGCGCCCCAATTGAGCGAGTGCCCCTTCGGTAATCCGCGACCGAGCGTGTCGTACATCACCATGAAGCCCGGCAGATTTTGGCTCTCAGCGCCCAGACCGTACGTCACCCACGAGCCGACGCAGGGAAAACCCATCCGGCTCATGCCGGTGTTGATCTGAAACAGCGCCGGCGAATGGTTGTTTGTTTCGGTGAAGCAGGAGTGGATGAAGGCCAGGTCGTCAACGTGCTTTGCGACGTTCGGAAAGATCTCGCTGGTCCATGCGCCGCTTTCGCCTTGCTGCGTGAATTGAAACGGCGACTTCATCAACCCGCCGACCTGCTCCGGGAAGAAGCCCGTCTTGTTGTCGAAGCCCGCCAACGACTGGCCATCGCGCTTCGCTAACTCCGGCTTGTAGTCCCAGGTATCGACCTGCGACTGCCCGCCGTTCATGAACAACCAAATGACGCGTTTTGCCTTGGCCGCGAAGTGGGCCGGCCTGGCGGCGAGGGGATTGAGAGGCTTCGCTTTTCCGGCGGGCGATTCGACATCGGCCGCCCGCAATTCACTGACACCCAACAGATCGGCAAGAGCGATCAGTCCGAAACCGCCCCCCGCGACTTTGAGGAAACCACGCCGCGACGGAACTGGTGTGTTGTCATGCGCCAGCATGCGATGCCTGATGATGAGCGGACGGCATGCTAATTGCCGCCTGAGGGAAATGGGGTTGAATACGCGACATTATAACGAATTGAGCCTCGTAGTGGGCCGTCGCTCGCCAAGGCGACTTTGTTCGACCCTACCTGTTGCATTCGGAGGAGAAAATGGCTGGGCAAACAGTTCGTCAAATCGCCCTCGGCGCCGGCGCGGCCGCCGTCGTCGCCCGCCGCTGGCTGGCGCGCAGGTCGTTTTCGTTTAAAGATAAAGTCGTGCTGATCACAGGCGGCTCACGGGGTCTGGGTTTGGTGATGGCGCGGCAGGCACTCGCCGCGGGCGCGACAGTCGTCATCTGCGGCCGCGATGAGGACACGCTCGAACGAGCCGCGCAAATGCTCGAACCAGCAGGCGCCGTCTTCGCCCATCGGTGTGACATCACTAACCGCGAAGACGCGGAAGCGTTAATCGACCGTGTGACCGACCACTTCGGCCGCATCGATGTGTTGATCAACAATGCCGGCATCATTTCCGTCGGCCCCATCGAAACGATGACGCTCGAGGATTTCGAGACTGCACTGCAGACGCACTTCTGGGGGCACGTCTACACGACGCTCGCCGTCCTGCCGCAGATGAAGCGGCGACAGTCGGGCCGCATCGTCAACATTTCCTCAATCGGCGGCGTCATCGGCGTGCCCCATTTGGTTCCCTATTGCGCCAGCAAATTCGCGTTGACGGGGTTTTCGGAGTCGCTGGGCATGGAGCTGAAAAAGGACCACATCTACGTCACGACGGTGATCCCGGGCCTGATGCGCACGGGCAGCCCGCCGCACGCGCTCTTCAAGGGTCAGCACGAAGCCGAGTACGCCTGGTTTACGATCAGCGACTCGCTACCGGGCGCCTCGATCAGCGCCGAGCGCGCCGCACGGCAAATCCTTTCCGCCTGCCGCCGCGGCGACCCCAACTTCGTCGTTTCGCTGCCCGCCAGATTCGCCGTCGCGGTGCATGGCCTACTCCCCGGCTTGAGCAGCCACATTCTCTCGACGGTCAATCGCCTCCTCCCCAGTCCCGGCGACGGCGACCGACGCGCGAAAAAAGGCCACCAGAGCACTTCCGCTTGGGCGCCCTCGGTGCTCACTACGCTCACTGAGCGCGCGGCGGTTCGGAACAATGAAGTCCGTAAGGAATGACCGAAAATTAACTTCCCCATTTGGCGGGAGGCGGTGCACCATCAGGGATTGAAAGAACAGGAGGCAACGGAGACAACAGCGTAGAAAGTCTCTGTTTCCTCTGTCTTCTCGGTTGTCAACGACCTTCCCATGCATCGGCTTTTCACCCAAGCCTCTGGAATAACCCACGATTGTATCGGCGCCGCCATTGAAGTGCACAAGGACAAAGGGCCAGGCCTGCAGCGAATCGGTCTACGAATGGCGCCTGACGATGGAGCTCGGGATTCGCGGTCATCGAGTCGAAAACCAGTCCGACGTGATCGTTCGCTACAAACAGTTTCAAAAGACCGTGGCTCTCAAATTCGACTTGTTGGTCAATCGGTGCTTGCTCGTGGAGGTCAAAGCGGTTGAAGCGGTGATTCCGATCCATCAAGCGCAATTGCTCAGCTATACTGAAGCTACTGGATATCCCACTCGGTTTGATCATCAACTTCAATTCGCCCAAGTTGACGGATGGCATTTCGCGCCTGATCCTGCCCGGTGCCAATCTGGATTGAGGCCGCAGAGAAGTCAGAGGCAACAGAGAAACCTCCGTTTTCTCTGTTAACTCCTGTTCAAAATCTCTCTGTCGCGCCTTGAAGTACCGAAGTTATTCGTTGTCCGTTCCTTAGCGGCTATTGTACCGGCGGGTCTGGTTTTCTTGACGAACGAATTGCCGTCGAAGATGACCCAATCGGCGACACTTTCGCGAGTGAGGTGGACCGCAAAAACTGGGACAACCTGATAAGGTGTAGTCTGCCGGGTAGCGGACGACCGATCAGGAGGCCAGGGGATGAGCAGGAAGCGTCGGGCGTTTGGAGCATCGTTCAAGGCGAAGGTGGCGTTGGCGGCATGTCGAGGCGACAAGACGACGGCCCAGTTGGCGAGCCAGTTTAGCGTGCACACCAGCCAGGTGACGGCCTGGAAGAAGCAGCTCTTGTCGCAGGAAACATCAAGCATGCTCATTTTGTCGCGGCGTCCGTTCCACCTTTCACGCTCTTCACGCGCACCGCGAACGGCGGAGCCCCCTCAATGATCCAGCGCACGTAGACCGGCCTCATGCCGCCGATGCTCGGCACTTGGATCTTCTCCGGCTCGCGCTTTTGCACTTCGGGGCGAATGAAGAACTGCTCGCTGTCGTGCATGCCGGCAATGACTTTGATGTCCTTGCCCTCGATCGAGACAATGTCGGGCGGCGTGACCTTGTTCTTGAGATCCGCCGCGGAGTGTGTCGGCGTAATTCGCTCGTTGACGACCACCGCGGTCACCTCGACGAGCCCCGCGCCAAGCGGCTTGGTCTCGATCGATTGCACCTTCACCAGCGGCATCTGGTCGGCGTGGTACAGCGTGAACGCCATGTTGCGGTGGCATTCCTCCTCCAACAAAAACGACGGCGGCTGCCGCAGCCAGTTCTTCTTCGGCCCGCCAACTTCCACTTTGCCGTACTGCGGATGATCGACCTCGTGCCATTTCACCACACCGTCGCCGAGCAGCAGATACTTCTCGAAGGCCCGCTGATCCTCCTGCCGGCCGAAGAAGCCCTCCGGCGAAAGCTTGCGAAAAAAGTTGAATGGCGTGAACAGCTCGTTGGTGTAAGTGAACACGCCTTGCATCACGTGCAGCCAATCGACTTCGCCGCCGTATACCTCGTACAAGTCTTCGGCCACGTTCATCAGCCGGTAGCCGGGCAGCACTTCTTCGCCGCGTTTGCCGATCAGGTCGTACACAGCGATATCTGCGGGTTCGAAACGGTCGTCTTTGGCCCCGGGTCCGCGAAGGATCATGCCCCCTGAGTTGTGATACGACTGTGCGCCGGCAAGGTTGGGATGCGCCTTGATGAAATCGGCGACCATCCGGTTCTCAAGGATCGAGAACGGATAGCGATGAGCCCCGTTCTGGACGTAGTCGGGTTGCCAATTCCAAGCCCAGTCGCGGTTGGGGTCGTAAAACCCGTCGCCGTCCTCGTTCACGCGGCCATCGCCATCGTTGTCGAAACCTTCCTGACCGAGCAACGTGTAGGTTCCCTTTTCGTCCCCCTGAACCGGGACCAGCAGATCGGGGTAATCGGGATGCGGTTTGTATCGCCCATTGGCATCTTTAATCCGCATCTGCGTGATGTGCTGATCGCCGTCGAGATCATCGGCGCCGTCTTCGTCAGTGTGTCCATCCTTGTCGTCATCGACCGGCCGTAAGCCGGAGCGCGGCGAGTGCGTCGTGTTCGGCTGGGCCATGTGAGCGTCGCGTGCGTCGGGACTCATGATCGGCATGAGATAGAACACGCGCTCGTCGAGCAGCCGCGTGATTTGCGGCGAGCGGCCGTATGATTCGGCCAGATACCACGCCGTATAGAGCACGACCTCGGTGGCCTGAATCTCATTGGCGTGAATGCAGCCGTCGATCCAAAACGCCGGCTTCTCGTTCTCGGCCCCCTTCTTCCTATTGGTGATCGTCATCACCCACATCTCGCGGCCGCCGTACGACTTGCCCAGGCTCATAAGCCGGCAGAGATCGGGGTGCGCCTTAGCCAGGTTCTTGAGTAGCTCCGTGGCCTCGGCGTAATCGTGGTACTTGTTCCAGCGAATCTCGACCTTGGGATCGGCCGGGGCGCCGGCGGGTTGGTAGACGATCCTGTCTTGAGCAAGAAGGCCACCGATCGCGCTCAAGAGAAACGCAAACGCCATTGCAATGCGCGGAGGTAGTAGCATCGGAGTCGAACCGCCTGAGTCCAGGATTAAGATTATATAGAAGAGGAGTAGAAGTGAGATTAAGAACCGCTAACAATAGTAACCCGACGCGTAAGCGAGGCCGAATCTGCCGGTTCCTCGCTCACGCTTCGGGTTACTGTGTGCCGGTTGTGTAAGCGGTTCTACGAGCAGAGGTAGTACGGAACACTTATCTCCACTAATCGACACTAATGAGTGCTGCAGGATTAGTGAGGATTAGGAAAGCGCCGGGATAAACCGGTTTGGAGTAGCGAATGAAACATATCGCA
>JBBDYH010000050.1:23344-35925 GCA_040901795.1 Pirellulales bacterium | reverse complement strand
CAAATCACAAATACCACTTCGCCCCTAAACACCTAATTTCGCGCAGCCCAGGCTCTGCCTGCCGATTTGTTCTGACACTACGGAATCGGCATCGCGCACTTCTTAGCCAACCCGGCTTGCAATTGCTGGTCGACGTTGGCCGCGCTGGGGGAAATCAATTGCGCGAAGAGGAAATCATTGATCGACAAACCTAGACCTTGACCGACCACGATATCCGACTCGAAGTCGCCCGAATCGCGCTGGATCGAATCACCACCCAGGGCAATGATCACGTCCATTCCCAGACCGCCGTTGACAATATCGCCGTCGGCAATCGTCAACACCGGTGTGCCTAAGTTGTAGTCATGGTCGGCGTAGAGGAAGTCGTTGCCGGCGCGGCCTGAGAGGCCCCGGCGACCGATGAGCGGATCCAACAGCGAATCGGCGTCGCCCCCGCCAAAGATCACGTCGTACACCTCTGTGCCGGTTGCCGGCTGGATCGAGAAATCGCTGCCGGTGATGGTGTCCTGGCCGTTGCCGCCGTCGAGCAGCGAAGCAATCGGGGCGGCATTCTCGATGATGTCGTTCCCGGTGAAGCCAAACACCTGCAGGCATTCGGTTTCGCCGGTATCACCGCGGACTTGGAAGCGGTAATTCGGGTCGGTGGTGTACGAGTTCACGCGGATCACGTCGTTCAAGGTCGAGCCGTTGACCTTCAAGCTGTCGTCGCCCGCGCCCGTACTCGTGCGGACGATGTTTGCCAGAATGCCGTGTGTCGGTTCAGGCATTTGGACAAAAACCTTGTCGTCGCCGCCAAGCGTCACCAGGTCGAGTTGCTCGTTGTCCACGTAGGTGATTTCGATCGGGTTGAGGCCGCCGGGCGACTGGCCGGCCAGATCCACGATGGTGGCGAACACCCTCACGTCTTCGGCGGCGTCGGTCAGCACGATGAACGTGTTGTCGAGCGTGCCGGCACGGGCAAGGATGGCGATCGCCGACTGCGGCAGCTTTTGGATGCTAAACAAGTCATCGCCGGTATCTCCTTCGGCGACCAACGGGTATTGCAGCGAATTGTTTCCCTGAAGCGCGCCAAGCAGAATCAGTGTGCCCCCAACCGCGTCGACATTGACGACATCAACTTTCATGTAAACAAAGAGGTTATCCGACCGCACGTCGGAGGTTGCCTCCAGCGTGATATCGTCGCCGGCGATGAGGGAGACGATTTGCTCCGCTCGGATCTTGCCCGCGACGACAACGTCGTCGTTGGCAATCATGTTCGGCAAGTCGGACACGCTGATGATGAAGTTCCGCTTGCCGAAGTTCTCAATCATCGCAACGTTTTCGACAGTGAGCGTGTGTCCTTTGGACGTGATAATGGCGTCTTGGGCGTTGTTGACTACTTCGCGGACCGAGAGGGTGTTTTCTTCTCGAATCAGGATGTCGCCAGCGGTTGTATTTCGAACCTCCACCAGCCTCGTCAGTTCCGTATCCAACTCGACCCCGTCGCGGGCCGTGGCAATCAACGAATGGCCGAACGTGTTGAGCCCCGCGGCACCATTGAGGTCGACAATCGCCCCTTGGTCGGCGTGCAGCTCGATGACGCCCTCTGGAGCGGCCAGTGTGTCTTGCACGCGCATTTCACGAAGGCTGATGTTGCCCGTGGTCGCGTTGGCAATCAGATGATCCAGCCGTGTGGTGGTTCCGACGTTGCCATCAAACGTGATAAACGTGGCCGCATCTACATGCAAGTGCTGCTCATCGGCGGTTTCTCCATCCATCCTGTTTGCGAAAGTCACACTCTCGCTGCTGGAAGTTAACTCAGTGTCCTGCTGCAAGAGCACGGCGTCTCCGTAATGTTGGAGGCCGGTTGTCAACACGTCGAGTGGACCGGCAATGTTGAGCCTAGTTTGGCCGCCCACGCCCCCAGTCAAATCGGTATTCAGGAACTTCAGGCCATCGATGTCGGAATCCATCAAGGCATCCTGGTTGTCGCCGCCAACTTCGGCATTGAAGACGTTGTTTCCTTTGCCTGCGGTGCCCAAAACGTTCGGCGTATTGACCGTCAAGCCAAAGGCCGAGCTGCCGGCCACGGGTACGACGGCTTCGGCGGCGTCAACGAAGTTGTTGAAGGTGATGTTACCGGCCGCTGACGTGAGAACGGTGTCGAACATCAGCAACACGAAGTCGTTGTAGGTTTGATCCACCGAGGTCAACACGGTGTTGGGCCCCGCGGCGAAGTTGAACTTGGTCTGGCCCGCGATAACTGTGGAATCCGTGATCAAGAACTCTAAACCGTGTTCGTCGGAGGTTGCGGATCCCGGCGCCAACACCGTGTTTTGATTGTCGCCGCCCACTTCGCCGTTGAAGAGGTTATCGCCCATCGGTGTGTTCACCGTCAGGCCGTGCAAGGAGCCAAAGAGGATATTGTCGGCCGCATCGACAAAGCTGTTGAATGTAATGTTGGCCGTCGCCGAAGTCACGGTAGCGTCCTGCTGCAATAGGACCGCGTCGTTATACAACTGCTCGCCGAGCGTCAACACGGTCACCGCCGCACCGCCCGCTCTGCCGAGCTCCGTCCTGCCGGGAGCATCCGTCTCAAGCCTCGTCAAACGTCCCGTCGAGCCCACATCGCCGCCAAAGCGCGTGATGCGGCCCGACTGAACGCGGACTTCTTCTTGGTCGGCGTTGATCCCATCGAGCGTTGAGTTGAACAGGACGTCGTTATCCGCGGTGAACGTCGTCAGATTCGTTGGCGAGTCAACACAAACGGGCGTGTCGAACTGCATATCTTGGCCCACGATGAAGTTGGCCGTGCGTATGATCGTCTTGCCGGGCGCAGCGCCCTTGCCCCGAACGACAAGCGACCTGAAGACCTCGAGATCATTCACCGGCTGATTGAAAGTGGCGGTCCCGCCGACTTCGATGATCAGGTCCTCTTCGTTCGGCATGTTGCCGCCCAGTTTGTTGTTGAAGGTCACGTCCGTGCCCGCGCAGAGGAGCGTAAGGTCCGTGGGCGAATCGATGATCACCGGGTCATTGAAGGTCTGATCGAGTAAGGTATTGATCGAGACTTCGCCGGGGGCAGTGCTAATCTCAATTCTGGTGACATCGATCGCAACTGCCGGAGGCGGCCCCGGATTCACATCGGTGCGGAGGAACTCGAGGCGCTGGTTATTATCGCCGACTTTTCCCTGGAAGGTGGTATCGCCGGTGGCATTGACGTTCAAGCCATTGGCGCCGTCGGTTGAACTGCGTACGGTCTGCTCGAATGTCACATCGGAAGCACTGAGCAAGAAGGAGTTGCTGGCAGACAATATGGTGTCGGCCTCCAACAGTACGGCGTCCTGATAAAGCTGCGCGTTTGTCGTCTTGACCGCCACGAATGTCGGCGCGGCGACATTAAAGATCGTTCTTCCGCCCGTGATTCCCGTATCGTCGGTGGTCAAGAATTCCAGACCATCCGAGTCCGAAAACATCAATGGTGCGGCTTGGTTATTGCCTCCAACCTCCTGGTTGAACGTATTGTCCCCGAGAGGCGTGTTCACCGTCAGGCCGATGAATGAAAACAAAACCAGTCCATCGTTGACCGCATCGACAAAGTTATTGAAAGTGATGTTGCCCGCGCTGGACGTAAGGACCGTGTCGAATAACAACAACACCGGATCGTTGTACGTTTGGTTTAGTGTCGTCAAAACGGTATTGGGCCCCGCTGCGAAATTGAACTTGGTCTGCCCCGCGACACCTGTGCTGTCGGTAGTCAAGTCCTCAAGCCCATTCGGATCGGAACCAGGAACATTCCCACCGCCGACTTCGTTATTAAAGAGGTTGTCACCGAGGTTAGGCGTATTGACGCTCAGCCCGAACGCGGACGTGGTCGCGTTGCCGTTGTCCGCCGCATCGACAAACCTGTTGAACGTGATGTCTCCGTTGGACGCGATCAGATCGGTGTCGGTGCGGAGCAACACGTTGTCGTTGAAAGTCTGATCACCCGCGGTGAACACCGTCAGGTCTACAGGCGACGCGATCCTGCCAAATTCGGTCGTGCCGCTGGCTGCAAATGGCGCCAGGTCAGTGGTCAGGCTTTCGAGCCGTAGCCCCGATGAACCGACATTGCCTTCGAAGCGGGTGACATCGTTGGCGTTGACCACAAGAAACTGGGCGTTGTCGGTCACTGCCGTAATCGTCCCCTCGAAGATCACGTTGTCATTGCCGTCGACTGCCGCGTCGCTGGCGACCAGTATCGTGTCAGCGTTGAGGAGCACGTTGTCGCCATAGCGTTGCTCGCCAGTGGTCGTGACCGCAATTAGCGGCGCGGCGACATCGAATTGCGTTTGACCGCCCGCGCCCGTCGCGTCCGTGGTCAGGAACTCGAGCCCGTCCGCGTCAGAAGGCGTCAAGAGCAAGTCCTGATTGTCGCCACCTACCTCGAAATTGAAGACGTTATTGCCGAGGGGAGTATTGACTGTCAGGCCAAAGTCAGATGTTCCGGGATCCAGGTTGTCGGCCGCATCGACAAAGTTGTTGAACGTGATGTTGCCGCCAGTCGATGTGAGGACCGTGTCGTCCATCAACAGCACGGGGTCGTTGTACTCCTGGTCGCCCGTCGTCAAGATGGCAATCGTCGGGTTGGCGACGCCGAGAATCGTTTGTCCACCGAATCCCGTGTCGTCGGTCGTCAGGAACTCCAGCCCGTCCGGATCAGCACCTGCCTGGTTGTTTCCGCCAACGGCGGCGTGGAACTCGTTGTTACCAGCGGGAGTATTGACCGTCAGACCATGCGCTGAGCCAGCGCCCCCGTTATCGGCCGCATCCACAAAGCCGTTGAAGATGATGTTTGCCGCGTTCGACGTGAGGACAGCATCTTGTGTCAACAGAACGGCGTCCAGGTATTGTTGACTGGCATTGGTCGTGACGGTGTGCAATCTCGTTTGACCGCCCGCGTTGGTCTGGAGACTAGCGACCATCACGGCGCCGCCGAACGTGGTCGTACCGGTGCTGTTGGCAAGAAGGGCAAAAGCGGTTCCGGTGACTGTGCCAGAAAAGCTGATCGGGCCTGCGCCGGAGTTCAACGTCGTGGGACCCGTAAGCGTCACGGGAACGCGGTAATCCTGGCCGGCGGCCGCGGTGGTAGTGATCGTGCCATTGACCTCAATGTCGTCGGTGGGAGTCGGATCCTGAACCGTCAACGCGCTGGCCGTCAGACCGGCCGGAATCGAAAGGCTATCGGCGTCCGCGCCGCCGTCAATCAGGAGATTGACCGTGCTGTTGGCCCCGTCCGCCGAAATCGTGTCTGCGTTTGCTCGCCCGTCGACGGTCAGATTTTGGACATCATCGATGGAGTAAGGAACACCACCGGTGAATTGAACCGTCGAAGTGGGCGTTCCTAGCGTAATGTCAATCAGATCGCCAAGTGCTGTGTCCGGGGTCGTTGAACCCTCGATCGTCAGCGTATTCGTACCACCGTCAAGATCGACGATGATGGCGGTCAATCCGGCCTGAGTCGCCGCTGCCAGGCCAGTCCCGTTGTAGTCCACCATCGTGCTCAGATTGTTACGAGCGCTTATTGTCAGCGTGTCGTCTGCAATATCGCCCGTAAAAGTCAGCACGCCACCGGCAAACGTTGCCGTAATCGCCAGCAGCCGCCGGTCTTCCAGCCGCTCGAGAAACCCGCCCCGCAGAGAAAGGTGGTTCCGTCGCCGGTAGCTTCGTTGGCGACGTCGTTGCGCAGTACTACCCCAACGGCCCTGTTTGCCGAACAGCCACATAGGTCACCCCTGAATCGCGGATGTCAAATCGGAGCGGGTTACACGAGAGGCAGACGTTGACGACCGTGGCGGCCCTGCACTTTCAAGACGCAACACTCGCCGAGCTCGCGACGCTGCATGCCGGACGGCGGACGATTTACCCCAGTCCGACTTGCACGCCCAGTCTATCCAGCCTCGCAAGCGGTTACAAGCTTTTGGCGCGTCCCGCCAGGCACAGTCGCCCCAGCCCGCATAGTCCATCCCATATACGCGTTACGGATAGGGCGACCGGCCGAATCGGCTCAACCGCGGCGGTCCGCAGAGCCGAGAAAAACGATAAGGTCGGAAGAAGCGCGATCCATTTTAACGAGTGGCGCTGAGTCGCCGCGGCGACCCCGTTGTCAGTGGTTTGGGTGAAGCCGTCCCAGACAATTTGCAGTGCGACCCGCGGGACCTGTTTTCCGACGCAAGCCTTTCAAGGAGCACGATATGCGACTGATTCTTCGCTTCGCGATCCTGGCCTCGGCCGCTCTGACGACCGCCTTGGCGCACGCTGCCGACGGCACGCAGGCCGTGACGTTCATCCTTGATTGCTCTGCAAGCATGAGCGCTAAGGCGCCGCAAGGCGATGGGTTCGTGCAGGCCTCGTCGAACCTTGGCGTGACGCGGCTCGATGTCGCCAAGCAAGCAATCCGCGAGGCGCTCGACCGGCTGTCAGTGGATGGCGATAACCGCGTGGGTCTGGTCTTGTTTGGGCATCGTCTCGCGTGGCAACAGGGCGTTTCGGAGCCGGACCTGATGGAACAGACGCGTTACCTCGAACAAACGCTCGGCTTCGAAGTGCTCAAGGAGCTGCTGCCCGGCGACGACGTGGAGATCGCCCGCCATCTCAGCCGGTTTGAGCCGCGCGATCTGACGCTGCTGGATACGCGATTCAATGCCTTGGAACCGTGGGGCGAGGACCCGCTCTACCTGGCTCTGCAAAAGGCGGTGGATACGTTCGAGCGGCCGGGCGGGGCTGAACGGCGGCTGATTGTGGTGACGGACGGCGGCAATAACCAAGGCATGGCCAAGCACAAGTCGACCAAGGACCAAGTGCTCGAGGCGATCGATCGGCGGCCGGTGCCGATTTACATTTTCCGCTTGGGCGACGACGAGATGGTCCGCCAGGCCGAGTCGGAGCTGGTGCAAATCGCGCGGCGCAGCGGCGGCGATTATCTCAAGGCCGCCGACGCGGCAGAACTTGGTAAGCAGATGCGGGCGGCGCTGGCGGTGAGCGCGAGTCGCCCGGAAAAGCCAGCGGGCGCCGTAACGGCAACGGCGAACGCAACCGGGGCGCCGGTCGCCGCTGACGTGACCGCCGAAATCGCCAACGCCATCGCCACGCTCAAGAGCGACGTGACGCCACGCGAGGAGCTGAAACCGGCGCGGCTGCAAGGCAATGTCTCGTACTACGGAACACCAGCCAAGCGCGCGAAGATCGTCTTGGAAGGTGAGGCCACGCAGGTGGTCGTACGGACCGACTCGCAGGGCAACTTCAGCGTCGAGGATGTTGAACCGGGCGTCTACACGCTGTGGACCGAAGCCACGGTGAAGAACACGTTCCGCTACGCCACGCGGAAGCTCAAGGTCGACAACAGCGGACGGACGAAGACGCTGGATTTGATCCTGGAGTGACGCGCCCAGGTTTCAATGCATTTCTGATAGCCGACTAATCCATGCGACTAAGGCGCTTGATGTCCGTTCCTAGCAACTGAGCGATCTGCCTGGCAATCGCAGAATACTTGGTAAACACCTCATTGCCGGTGACGGGATAAGCATGGTAGCCGCCCGCGCCGTCGTCCTGAAAGACGTAGATTCTCTCGTTCTTTACGGCGACAAACTGGCGCTTTTCCGGAACTGCCAGGCAATTGATGGGATCGTTTAACAACCCTTCCGCCTCAATGGGCGAGAGATCGAGAGCGCTGCCTTTGCGGCCGCCTTTCCAAGGTTCTTCATGCTTTGGATTGGAGGAGTACTTTCGGCGTGACATGGTGCGCACCAGTTTTTGAGCTTGTCGCTCTAACTTTTACTTTGACTGCGTCTCCTTCGGCGAGTCGGCTGTGAATCGAGCAGCTATCCACGTGGCCTGCAGCCATTATTGGAGCAAACGTAATCGTGCGGTCAATGGATCTATGTGCAACCGGCTAGAGCTCATCGGGATAATAAAATGTTCCCTTTGGCTTCAGCATCATGATCTTTACGGACTTGATTTCGAACTTGTCTATCTTTCCATTGACCAACCATTGGTCTACTCCGCCACGTTGGTTCAAGGCGTTAAAAGTAAGCTTCCAGTTGCCGGCATCGTCGTTCGTATACGTTGGACTAACGCACATCGAACGTAAGACGGCAGGGTCCTTTTCGGTGCCCATTAGCCAACTATCCAGCGCGTCTTGATCTTGCTTCTTCTTGAAAAACTCCGGAGTAGCAATATAGCCGCGTGGGTCCTGATGCCATTGCATGAGCAATTGGGCGAGATCGGAAACGCTGAATTTATCGGAAGGCACCTTGCCCAACCGCTCGGATATCACCTGTCCGATAATCGGTAGTCCGCCCTGACAATTCAGACATTTGTAGTCGCCACCGGATTCGCGCAATGCCATCACTGACTTATCCGAATCGGTGTCGAATACCCAATAGAGCTCTTCATCCTTCAGCCATTTGAAGCTTTTAGTCAGCTCTCGGACCCACCACTCCGACTCGGGAGACTTCAGGTGCTGCGCGGCAAGTTTGATCACTTCATCAGGAACGATTTTTGTCATAGGTGGCTCCGAGCCTAATGCGCTACGCCCCTGGGTAATTGCTACAGTGAAACAAGCGATCGCAAGTAAGGGGAGGAACTTTGGGATGGCCGACCCGCTATTTCGGCACGATAACGATCGCACTCTTGTTGTGTTTCGCATTAAATTGGGCCTCCGTCATCTCCGTCGGCTCGCCTTTAGAAGCGGGATCAGGATCCCGCACAATGAAAGTCTTGTTCCCATCCTTATCCGTCTTGACTGACTCGAGCATGACTCGATGGCCCGGAAAGCCAACCAAGACCGGCTTGCCGGCATCGGTCAGCTTCTTTAGGTCGTCATTGTTGGTAACGACCTGGGAATCATTCTTCACACCGTGCTTTGCCAGAAGCTCTTTGGCGAATTTGGGATCGATGCCGTTGAGGTTAAAATCGTGAGTGGGATCCTTCATAATGACGCGCATTTCATCCCGAAGTTGGCTCTCTGGGATATCTTTTCCAGTTAGCATCATGATCATATTCCGAGATGACGCAATTACACAGGAGAAGTCTTGTTGCTGGACGTTGTGCATTCCGACATCACCGATCAAGACCGTCGGACAGCCCACGGTGATGACGCCGCCGTGCATCGTCAGGTCGCCCAACCGGGCAGCCATCAGCTTGCCGATGTGGACCGTGGGCGAACCCTTGGCGATCGGATCGGGCGGACCAACGCACAGACACTTGTCGGTCACTCGCGCCGCCGGCATGAAGCCAATCAGCACCGTCGGCTCACCCGTCGGCAATACCGGGCCGCCAACGTGCGGCACGGGCGGCGTGCCCGGCGTCACCATCGGACAGGTGTGCATGTCGCCAACACGCGCGGCAGGAGGCATGGGAAGAATCGGGTGTCAGAGGTCAGGGATTCGGAACGAGGTTCAGGACTGCGAAAAGCCGGTGGCTGGGTCAATGGCCCGCAGGTTCTCCTGAAGTGCGTTCAACCCGCGCCACGTCTAAACTCAGGTCGTTTCAAACTGTCATTTCAGGATCCGGCGCCGGCCGAGCCTCCACCGCCGCCTGAGGTTCCACCGCCGTCTGAACATGACTTGTATCCGGTCTTTGAATTGTCGGCCTTGGTGGCTTTCTTCGGCGCCGCTTGCTTGCAATCGGGTGGGGCCTGCGGGCTGGCGCCGCTGCCAGTACCGGCGGCGCCGCCACTGTTGATCTTTACCATGGTGCCTTGAATGGTGACGCCCCCAAGGCCGACATCGACGAATCCACCCGCCCCCTTCATACAAACCTGAGGAGCCTCGATGATGATCTTTGTGCCCGCCTTCAGATGAATCTCTTGCCCGGCCTCTAGCGCGTACAGCTTGCCGGTTTTTTCGTGGTGGTCGCCCCCAATGGTAAAATGGACGCCACCGTCGACTTTGACCTTGTAGTCTTCCTTGACCGACAGCCCGTAGCTCTTGCCGATGCATTCGGTGCGGTTCTTTTCGATATACAGGTCGGAGTTACCACCGTCTTTGGCTTCTCCCTTGCCGATCTTTAGCTCATAGCAACCTTCGATGTGCTCGTATTTGTTGCGTTTGATGTTAACGTGCACGTCCTGATAGTAGAGCTCGTACTGGTCGCCCCCTTTCTTGCCATCCTTTTCCCAGCCGACGACCTCGTGCCGGTTGTTCACCACGCGTTCCATGCAGTCGTTCTTCACGCGGATGTCCATGTTCTTTTCCGCGTGAATGTAGATCTGCTCCTTGTCCTTCTTGTCTTCGAAGCGGATCTCGTTGTAGCCATCGCCGCCAAGGCTGGTGTTGGTCTTGATATAGCTCTTGGTCTTTTCATCGGGCAGCGTGTACGCCGGCATCTGCTCGGCGTTGTAGACGACGCCCGTCACCAGCGGGCAATCGGGATCGCCTTCCAGATACGAGACCACCACCTCCTGCCCGATGCGGGGAATCGACATCACGCCCCAGTTTTTGCCGGCGGAGATCTGCGAACAGCGGATCCAGCACGACGTCTTGTCGTCCTTTTTGCCTTCGCGGTCCCAATGGAACTGCACCTTGATGCGGCCGTACTTGTCGGTGTAGATCTCCTCGCCTTTGGGCCCAACGACCACAGCCGTCTGCGACCCGTGAATCACCGGCTCGGGTGTGATCCGCTGCGGGCGGTAAGTGACCGAGTCGGGAATGCAGGTGAAGTGGTTGCGATACAATTCGTCCGCCTGCGCCTCGGTCGTAGTGACATAGCCGCCACCCACACGTGCGACGTGGCGGACCTGGGTAATCACGTAGCCTTTGCCCACCTCGGAATCGATGAAGTGCTTTTTGACCTTGAACTTCACGCCGGGTGAGAACGAGCGGCACCAGCCTTCGCCGTGGACGCGGTCGTGGGGCGTCTCTTCTTCTTGCATGCGAATCTTGACCGAGGCGTCGCCCACGGCCTTCGTGGCCTGTTCGCCCGGGAAGTCGTAGAACTCCAGCTTGCCGTTGCCGTCCAGACTGACCACGCTATTGGTGGTTGCCATCAACGACGTGCTGGGCGTCTCGAAGTTATAGTCGGTGTGAGCCCACTTGCCGCTGCGGTACTCGTGATGATGCTCCCAAGCATGGATGTTATCGAGGCCGGCGGGCGAGCTCCAGTTTTTGTGCCGCACGACGTCGGCATCTTTGCCCTCGATGTAGGCGCCCTTGTGGTCACTAATGATCAGCGTGTGCTTGCCGTTCTCGTGCTTGAAGAAATAAAAGATGCCCTCCTCTTCCATCAGTCGCGAGACGAAGTTGAAATCGGTCTCGCGGTATTGGACACAGTATTCCAACCAGGGATGCTTCTCCTTGCAATCCATTTTGTAGTGCGTAAAGCCGAGATCCTTGAAGATCTGCTCGATAATATCGGGGACCGTCTTGCCTTGAAAGATGCGGCAGTCGCTGGTCCGCGTGAGGAACCACAGCCAGGGCACAACTTCCGCCCGATAGACGTTCAGTCTGTCGTCGCGGCCGCAATAGGCAAACCGCTTGACGTGGCCATTGAAGTATCGCCAGCTTTCGTCGGCGAACTGAACCGAGAAGGTGATATTCTTGCCGACGATCGACTTGGGATCGATGCTGTCCTTCTCGGAGAGGAAGTCGAGATCGAAGCCGAACAACCGCGACATCTCCTCGTGCCCCACGATGGTCGTTAGCAACAGCGCATCCTTGCCCAGCGGCGTTTCGACGGCTATGCGGCGAGTTTCTTGCGTATAGGTTGCCACGGCTATTCCATCCCGTTCTGAGTGAGCGGCAAAGGCGGCGCCTGCATGGACAGGTTCACCTCCGCTCGGTGTAAGAGTCTTTCGATTGGTAACGCGATTGCTGCAACGCGAGCGTGGGGCCGGCGCGTCGCGCCGCAGGCCTCCGTGGGCTCACGAATTTGATCGAAACTATTACTTGGCCGCGGCAAAATCGTACTCAGCCATGATCTGACCGCTGGACTGGATCTTCGGATTCGTTTCGGTATAGGTCCACGTGGCTTTCGTGAAGTTGAGCGCGAACGACTCGGTTGGCCGCCCGCCCTCGTGGCGGCCGGTTAGGGAGTAGCTTGTCACGAGGGCGTTCTCGAGCTCGTACTTGAGGAATTGCTCGCTACCTTTCCCCTCGAGATCGTGGCAGAAGTGGATTTCGACCTTTTTCGCCTCGCGATAGACGCAGGCTCTCTCAATCAGGACCGACGCTTTATCGACCTCGCGGGTCACCTGCAGGTCATTGACCGTAAGCGGGCCGAAGCCGAGGTCACTTTGCGTTCTGGCGGTCAACTTCTGGAGGTGCATGCCAAAATTCACGGTTTGAACGTCAAGCCAATTGAGGTGCTTCTTATCGATGGCTGAGCCCTCGATATCGCCCAACTTCACGTAAATGGCCATAGTCGCTGTCCTCTTTGTTGGGTGTCGATTGCCACGACGGGTTCGACCCCGTACTGGCTGAGCGGCGCAGGCGGCGCCTGCGTCGGCAGCAGCCACCTGCGCGCCTTGTAAGAATCTTGCGGTTTCGTAACGCGATAGTGGCTGCAACGCACAGCGGGGTGGGGGGGGGGGGGGGGGGGGGGGGGGGGGGGGGGGGGGGGGGGGG
>JBBDYH010000050.1:0-23334 GCA_040901795.1 Pirellulales bacterium | reverse complement strand
CCCCCCCCCCCCCCCACGCCCCGTGTGTTGATCGAACGAGCGAAACTACTTAACCTCGTGCGCGGCCGGGTCATAGGTGGCTTCGATCTTACCGCCCGGCTTGTTCTTGACATCGGTATCGCAATAGATGAACGCGAGCTTCGTGTAGTTGAGCGAGAGCGACTCGTTTGGTTTCCCGCCTTGGGCGACGGCCGACTTGCTGTAGCTCGACACAAGGACGTTCTCGAGCTCGTACTTGAGGTAGGGCTCACTGCCTTTGCCTTCCAAGTCCTGGCAGAGGTGGATTTCAACTTTGTCAAAGACCTCGCCCTTGAGAAGGGCCTTGAAAATCAGCGCTGACGATTTATCAAGCTGGCGGGCGATCGTCAAGTCTGAGATGTTCGTCGTGCCGCGGGCGCGCTGCACGCTTTTTGCGCCGATCTCCATATCGCGGTTCGCGCTGAGGCTCACCATGTCGCACTCAATCCATTTGTCGTGGGCCTTATCGGTGGATGAGCCCTCGATACCTGCCATCTTCATGTAAATTGGCATGTAACTGTCCTCCAAGAAAAAAGTGTGTTGCCGAAACGTTGACGTAAACCAGATTGATCATTCGACGCTGGCAAAGGCTTAGTTTTGCCGGCCGCTGAATCGTTCTGACGCTTAGATTATCGAGATATACCGCGAAAAGTTGCGTGCCCGGCCAGATTTTTTTCTGGTTTCCCAAGCGGAACTCCGTCCGACGAGCGTGAACGGCGTCGCCTCACACGTTTTCTAACCGAAAAACGGCCTCGTCGGCGTCTTGTTGCATCGGAACGCTACGAACCCAGCTATTCCATCCCAGTCGCGGGGCCGCGGTCGGATCGGCCGGCAACTGGCACCAAGGGACTTCCTCTTTCTTGAGGACCACCTGGACGTCGAAATCGAACTCAATCCCGGCGTAAAGCCGTGTCATCTCGCACAGCGGGAGCAAGCGCCGTCCAACGGGCATGAATTCCTTGAATTCGGGATACGTGACCGGGCCAATGCGAATCCGGAACATGCTCTGCACGTTCCAGACGCGGGTGCCGACGATCGCGTCCACCCCCAAAGCACAATTCCGTCCCAGGGGCCGCTCCGCGCTTGGCAAGGCGGTCTGCTCCTCCTCACTCAAGTACAACCATTGACCGCGGAACTGTTGCACGGTTACCGGAATCTCCCAATAATCGCCCAGTAGGCACTCCAGGCTGATCGCATTGCGGGGAAAATGGGCAAAATATCCGCCATAAAACAACACCGCCTCGTCGTCAAACGCCATCCGCCGGCGCAGGCCGTCGACACCCAGCCCGACCAGGCTGTAGAGCGCAAACGTAAAACCATCGTCCTCGCCTGGCCGCTCAAGTTGAACTCGCTCAAAGGCGAACTGGAAGTGATACTTCTCCCAGGCGCGGTAAAAGAGCGAAATGAGGCGGTGGTGGAAGAGGTCGAAGTATTCCCGGAGCGCGTAGTCCTTGTTTTTGACGTGGCAGCGCTCGATTAACAGCGACGTGTAATGCTGCGGCAGCACAGCGCTAGGTCCGGTCAGTCCCAGAAAGGGAACGGTCATCTCCGGCGGCGTCCTGCGATCGGCGCCCTCGCCGTCGTGCACGGTCAGGTTGACGATCGATCCGGCGGGAAACGACAGCGACGGCGGCGCCCGAAACCAAACGATTTCCTGCACCGGCGTTGCGTCGTACCCGACCGGCCAGCGGCGGCGGTTCTCCGCTTCGCCCCGCGCATGGCTGTCGAGCAGCCGTACCGCCTGGAAGAAATCAAAGCGATACGGTTCGCGGAACAACCGCTGGATCACAGCAGTACCTGCTCGCCCGTTCGCAACGGCCATCGCCAGATTTCTCCCTGCGCTTCGCGCTGTCGAGTCGTAACCACCAGTTTGGAGAAGGAGTTAATCGAGGTGTATAAGCCCAGGAACCGGTCGAGCGCCGAGGCAAACAGGAAGGCGCCGCTGCCGAGGAACTTTTCCTCGTCCAACAACAGGCCGATCTCGATGCCGCGGCAAAAGCCGCCGTGCTGCCCGCTGATCCGGCCCACGACGCGGCGGCTCTTGACTCCGGCGATGCCTTCCAGCATCGCGCGCGTCTCGGGCGTGTCGCGCGTGTCGTACAGCTTCAGAATCTCGCGCAAGGCATCGGTTCCTTCTTCATCGTCGGTGAGCGAAAGGTGATTGAGCGTCAAGTGGCTGATGATCCGCCATAAGGCACGCGCTTTGAGCGGCGGGCGATGTGTGGGCGTGGGATGTGTCACGCAGAGCGCCTGCGAAATCGGGCCCTTTCCGCCCGGCAACTCCAGCTCCGGCCGGCCGCCGCCGAAGGGTAAACGCCGCGGCAAGTCGCGATTGATGGCGGTGATTTCCAGGTCGATCGTCCACTCGGCCGGAATGGTGGGCGTGAAATTCAGGTCGACCAGCGACAAGTACATCTCGGTGCTGGCGTCCGCTTCGCCGCGCTCATCGACATCGGCGAGGTTCGGGCGCCGGGAGGCGTACCAGAACGTGTTCTGCTCGGCGTGATCCACCGCGTGCTTGAAGGAATAGAAGGGGGCGAACTCGACCTGGTCGCCACCCGGCGAAGTGGCAAAGACCTTGTCGATCGAGTAGATCTCGACTGCTGCGGGTCGTCGCGCGTCAGGGATAATGCGGTACTCAGTCTGCGTCTGACTGAGCACGAACGGATCGGCCCGCATGTGGAACAAGTTCACCATCGGCGTACATCCCAGCCGAAAGGTGTCGTTGGTAACCTGCCGCTCCAGATCGGGGGAGGTGCGATTGAGATAGAAATAGATTTCCAGCCGGTTGCCGACGTGCTGCAGATACCGCGGGTCGATGCCGGTCAATTCGACGAAGAGAAACTTTTCAGGGAACGAGAAAAACTCCGAAAGCAAACGGTAACCCGCAAATGATCGCTGCGAAAACGGCAGCACCGCCTCATTGCGCGCGAATCCCACGGCCTGAAGTGCCGTCTTGGGAAGCACCAGTGGTTTGTTATCTCGCGGCGAGCCGGCCAGCGCGATCTCCAACGTGTTGTTGAACAATAACTCGTAGAGCTGATAAACGTTCTGGGCTTCGCCGGCGCGCAAGAAGAAACGCAACGACGTGCAGCCAAACCGGCCAAAGGCGACCGCCTCGGAAAACGTCGCCAGCCGCAGATGCACAACCGCCGGCGCTTGAGCCGAAGAACGCGTGGCGGGCGCTTCGTAGGGTCGGCCGTATAAACCGGCGGTCTCGACGTGGAACGGCCAGAGCGTTGTGTCGTAGCAAGTTTTATAATGGCAGTGCTCGCCGTCGACGGGCTCGGTTTCCAGCGGCGTGCCGCGGGGAACCTGATAGCCGGCGGTCAGCTCGGCCTGCGTGCGGTCGAGATGGAACTGCACCACGCCCATCGATGGGATCGGCGCTTGATAGTGCGGGTAGAGGACACCGAGCATTGCGTCGGTGATCTCGGGAAAGTCATCGTCAAGCTTATGACGGATCCGCGCGCAGAGATACGCGAACCCTTCCAGCACCCGCTCGACGTGCGGGTCTTGGCTGCCCGACTGCGTGAGCCGCAGCCGTCCGGCGATCTTCGGATATTTCTTGGCAAACTCCCCACCGCTCGTCCGAATGTAGGCTAGCTCACGGTTGTAATAAGGGAGCAGCTCGTCGCCCACGACCCAACCTCATTTCCAACAGCGTAGGGTGGGCTTTGCCCACCGAATCCCAGCAATCGTAGGGTGGGACAAGCCCGCCGCGGGCACCGGCCCACCGAAACGGTGTGCGCGTTTCAGCCACCCTACACTTACTTCACTTCGAAGTTGCCCGTCACCGGCTCCAGAGAGGAGCTGTAAAACACTTTATCTTCGACCGGCTCGACGTACAAGGTTGCATCGATGCGAAACCGCAGGGTTCGTTCGGTCGGCACATCGCTGGGCAGAATCTCCACGCGCACGTTGCGCAAGCGCGGCTCAAACTGCTCGATGGCAAACTGAATTGACTTGGAAAGGGTGTCGGGGTCTTCGACAGCGCGCGCATAGGTGTTCGTGAAGTCGGGCAAGCCATAGTTCACCAGCGACGCCGGCAGCTCTTCGAGCACGGGGGGCCAAGACAAGCAGCGGGCCCGCGTGTTGAGCAGATTTTCCAGGTCCCGCCTCACTGCGTCCTTCATCTCGCGGAGGACTTTGGCGTCATCCTTGGGCGCTTCGCGCGAGACATCCGGCTCGTCGTCCAAGAGGCGATCGAGCATCGAAGGAACCAGCGTCGTTTTGCGGCCGAAATCCGCCATGTCTCTACGACGCCTCGAAGCGGATCGTGCCGATCTGCATGATGCCGCGGGTTTCCTCTCCGACCAGGAATGTCCGCTGACCGATGCCGCGGCTCGGCGCCCCATCGCCGCCCCGCCAATCTGTCATGCGGCCAAGTCGACATTGCACATCGTCTTGCCGCGCCGAACCCTGATACAGCGCAGGCAAGTGAACCTCCAAATCGGCGCCCTCGCGCAGCGACAGCCGAGCGCTGCGCCAGAGCAGATACCGCGGCCGGTCCGGCGTGCGGAATTCAATTTCTTCGACCTTCTCGAAGGGCAACCAATAGTACTTTCCGGTAGCCGTATACACCTCGAAGAACGACGAATTGAGATCATCCAAATCGCGGAACTCGGCGAACGGTTCTCCATCGCAGGCGCCTCGTACCGGCGCCCGCTGCGACTCAGCCTCCGCCAGCACGCGACCGGCTTCGGCCGAGTTTCCTTCGCGGATCAACATCGAAGCCTTCAGGTGCAGCTCCAGATTGGGCGAGGGCTTCTCGAGGAATTCCGGCACGCGGCCGTCGTGGTAGAACTGCTCGCGCGCCTGCTCGCTGCGGATCAGTTGGCGAAACATCGAGACAGTCATCATGCTCTTGGGATCCAGGTCCCTTAGCGCGTCGAGCTGCTTATCGGCCTTGTCCAACTCGCCGGTGAAACAGAGCAGTTCGGCCAACAGGTAGCGGGCGCCCTCGTCATTCGGACGGCTGCGCACCGCCGCCTGGGCTTCGGAAATCGCCTCGTCAATTCGTCCCGCGCGAAAATGGTCGGATGCGGACATGAACGGCCTCGCATAAGTTGGGGGGTATGTGCTGCAATCTACGGAGTACGTGCTGTGAACACAAGCCGCTCGTACTGCAACCGCTCGCTGCCGAAATTAATCAGCAATCCGCGCGCATGGCTCGATGCTTTGAGGTAATTCAAGAGGTGCGCACGCTGCGGCCCTGCCAGCTCGTCAAGCGTCTGCGACATCTGCAGACAACCTGCCTGCTCTCCGAGCTCCAAGATCATCATGGCTTCGAATCCCTACCCCGGCTGTGACGTCAGCCGTGTTACCAGCCGCAAGGCGGCGGTCAATCGATCGAGTTGAAAATGCGGCAGCAAGTGCATAACCAGCCGGTAACTTCCCGGACTTCCGGGGATGTCCCGCACTTCGACTTTGCCGGCGAAGAGTGGATAGCGAGCCTTGATCGTCGGCGAGGCCTTGGCGTCCACGGTGACGTATTGGTTGAGCCAACGATTCAGGTCCTTTTCCAGCTCCTCGCCGCTCTGAAAACTCCCCAGCTTGTTGCGGGCGATCACTTTCAGGTAATGCGCGAACCGCGATGCGCATGTCACGTATTGCAGCATCGCGGAAATGCGAGCGTTGGCCGTCGCCGCCGGTTCATCGTACTGCTTCGGCTTGTTGAGTGAAGCATTGCTGTAAAAAACGCAGTAGTCCGTATCCCAAGCATGACATAATGGGATCAAGCCCAACCGCGCCAATTCCTGTTCCTGCGACTCGCTGACGCGGACCTCGAGCGACGCCTTAGTCGCCACGCCGCGCCGATCGGTCGAGAAGCTGTGGACCGGCAGGCCCGTGACCACGCCGCCGGCTTCGACGTCGCGCTCCATCCCGCGAATGTCGGCAAACCAGCGGCTCGCGCCAAACGCGCGGATCAGCACAGCCGCAAAGGCGTAGGCCGAGCTGCCCCACAGATAGTTGCGGTAGTCGGGAGCTTCCACGTCTTCGCGGAAACGGAAACCGTCGGCGCGAGAGCCATCATCCTCATAAGGCAATCGCATCAGCACTCGCGGCAATGTCAACCCAATAAATCGAGCGTCGTCTCGATCTCGCAGCGATCGCCAGCGAAGATAGGGAAGCTGATCGAACGTGCCCGACAAGTTGAGCGGCTGTTCTAACGTACTGAAACTGTCCAACTGCAAAAGCTTGGGCGCAGCGCCGGCGATGAACGGGCAGAACGAACCGGCGGCGACTTCCGCCATTTTGCCGAGCAACTCGACATCTTGCGGATCGTTGGCAAACTCGTAATCGCCCACCAGCACGCCGAACGGCTCGCCACCGGGCATGCCGAACTCCTCTTCGTACACCTTCCGCCAGATCTGGCTACGATCGAACTCCGAGGCACGGTCGAAGTCCTTGACGAGTTCGACCTTCGAGATGCTCAACATCTCGATGCGGATTTGCGACTTGCCGCCTTCGCTCCCGATTCGCTCTCGCGCATCCTGCGCCTGCTGCGCGAGGAAATACAACCCGCGCCAGGAGGATTCGAGTTGCTGAAATCGCGGGTGATGCAGGATCGCGTTGACCTGGCGGGCCAGGATTTCGTCGAGCCGCGCGATATCGCGACTCAACAAGCGCCCAACACGATCCAGCGACAGGCCGGCCGGCGACAGTCCCTGGGCAACCAGCCAAACCTCCAAAGCGCTGGCTCGATCGGTCTGACCGAGGAATGAGTCGAGCGTGCGGCGCGCCTCGACGTCGGCGACGCCCCTTTGGAGCACTTGCTCCAAGAGTCCCATGGGGCTCGACGATTCGGCGGCCGATGGGACCGTCGCCAGCATCGCGAGCGCTGCGTCAGGCGTGCCCTCAATGGAACCGGCGCTCATTCAGCCACCTGTGCGTTCAAGCAAAACCGTGTGCCACTGCTTGCGACCCGAGCAATGCCGCGCCGCAATTGGGGGGACGCGCATCGCTCGCCGACGAGCAGTAGCACACGGTGAATCAAAAATCAGGCTTCGTTAGCCGGCCTTTTTCGGGATCGAGGCGACCATCCGCAGCGAAGCGTTCAACTCTTCGAGTTGCAGCCAGGGCCTCAGCCAGGCGACGGCGTTGTACGCGCCTGGCTTGCCGGGGATCTCCGTGACTTCGATCTTGGCAGCCGCCAGCGGATACTTCTTCTTCATGTCGGCCGACGGCTTGGGATCGGCCGTCACGTAATTCATGATCCAACGATTCAGCCAGTCCTCGCAGTCCGACCGCTCCATGAACGAGCCGATCTTGTCGCGGGCGATGACCTTCAGGTAGTGCGCGATCCGCCCGGTGGCCATCATGTATGGCAAGCGGGCGGAAATCGCCGCGTTGGCCGTAGCTTCGGGGCGATCGTACTTCTTAGGCTTCTGCACCGTCTGGCCGCCAAAGAAGACGGAGTAGTCGGTGTTCTTGTAGTGGCACAGCGCCAAAAAGCCCAGCTTAGAGAGCTCCGCGTCGCGGCGGTCTGTGATGCCGATTTCGGTCGGGCATTTCAGGTCCGGGTCGCCATCGTCGCTGGTGAAGATGTGCGCCGGCAGGTCCTCGACCTTGCCGCCGTTCTCGGCGCCACGAATCGACGTGCACCAATTCGTCTTGGCGAAGGCGTCGGTCATCCGCGAGGCCATCACAAACGCCGCGTTCATCCAGGCGTAGTGATCGTGCGGCACGGGCTTGGCGCGTCCACTCTTCGCATCGAGTTCGACTTCTTCGTAGCTGAACTCGTCGATCGGCTTGGTCTCGCTGCCATAGGGCAGTCGCGCCAGTACGCGCGGCATGGTCAAGACCACGAACCGCGCATCCTCGGTGTCGCGGAACGAACGCCACTTGATGTAGTCCTCCGAGAGGAAGATCTTCTCCAAGTCGCGCGGTTTGGACAGCTCCGTGAAGCTCTCGAACCCGAACAGCTTCGGCGAAGCGGCCGCCAGGAACGGGCAGAACGCCGCCGCTGCCACATTCGACATCTTGGACATCATACCGATGTCGTCGGGATGGTTCGTGAACTCGTAATCCCCGACCAGCGCGCCATAAGGCTCGCCGCCAGGCATGCCGAATTCGTACTCGTACATCTTCTTGAACATCTGGCTCTGATCGAACTCGATCGCCCGCTCCAGATCCTTTTGCAACTCCTTTTTGGAGATGTTCATCACCTTGATCTTCAAGGTGGCGCAGGTCTCCGAGTTCATGACCAGGTAGTGTATGCCGCGCCACGATCCTTCCAGCTTGAGAAATTCAGGCGCGTGCATGATCGCAGCAAGCTGCTTGGACATCACCGCGTCGATGCTCTCAATGGCCGCGGTGATCGTCCTGGTGACGCTGCGATCCCAGACGATGGTGCCGCGGAGCGCCTCCTGCACCAGGTTGTCGATCATTTCCTTGCCGCGGTCGCGTTCGACCGCTTTGGGCATGCGGTCCAAAATCTGGTCGAGGACGGACCCGGATTCAACTTCGGTTGCGGTCGCGGTCGCGGCCGCTGCTTTTTCTGCCTTTGCCATTACTCACCTCCGTTGGTGTTATCCGGCGCGCTCTCAACGCCGACTGCCTTTGCCAAAGCCTGGGTTTTCTCTGTGTTCTTCAGAATCTCTTCCAACTGCTCTTCGAGCTTGTCGGAGCGATCGACGGTGGTCAACAGGTCGCGGAGCTTGTTTCGCGTTTCCAAGAGTTTCTTGAGCGGCTCGACTTGCTCCACCACCCGCCCCGGCTCGAAGTCCTCGATGCCCTTGAACGATAGCTGTACGGCCATTTCGCTGCCGTCTCCCTTCAGCGTATTCTCCACGCGGAAGTTCAGACCCGGCGTCATGCGGGCCATGATGTCGTTGAAGTTGTCGCGATCGATCGAAATGAACTTCCGATCCGCCAGCGGCTTGAGCGGCTGCGTCGGGTTGCCCGAGAAATCGCCGACTACGCCGACGACAAACGGCAACTCCTTCTGCTCGACAGCGCCTTCGGTTTCCACCTCGTAGGTGATGTGCACGTGCGGCTTGCGCACCCGCGCTAGCTTTTGATGAATGGACTCCGCAGCCATAGATGAACTCCTGTGACGAAGGGATCAGCGAGTAAGGCCAAAGCGGCCTACGGTTCATTCCGAGTTTTCGGGTCGAGGAATCCCGACCAATTTGAACATTTGTTCTAACGCGCCGCCGTCATCCAGCAATTCCGCGAACAACTCCTGCGGCGTCAGACGGCCCCAGCGGACGACGCGACGAATCTGCGCCGGCAGCAGGCTCTGCGGCTCGCTCCGCTCGAAGAAGTCAGCGACCGCCAACAGTATGCGGAATGCATCGTCGCGCGTCGAGAGCTGAAATCCTCCCGCTGACGAAACCCCCCCGGCCCCCCGGTTGCTTCCGTCAAATGAAATCCCGCCCCCTGCGCCATTGCCACCGACGTCGGCCGTCGTAATGGTGGCGTCCGCCATCCGCTTCCTACCAATCTCCTGCACCGCGCGCAGACAGTTGTCCAGCGTCTCGCGGATTCGCGAGCTGGGCGGTGCATGCTCGTGCCCGCACTTCTCGGTGAGCAGTTTATCCAGCGCCTGAAACTCGCGCTGGCAATCCTCAATGTCTTGGACGAGCTGCAGAAAAAACTGCGGACTGGTTTCGTTGCAGGCCCGGTCGATCTGATCACGCGTCGTCGCGCCTTGCCGAATGCGGTCCTCGCGCCCCGTGGCATCGGCCGTAGCCGCAAGCTCGGTCGCCTGCAAGTATTGCCACATGGCGAACGGGCCGCAACTGCTGCCTTCGGTGAGCGGAATGCGATTGAGCGGACCCAGCAGCACTCCGTCGCCATCGGCGCCGTTGAGCCAGGTCAGCGGCAGCACGCGCGTCGCCAGGCCCTCTTCGTCGGGTAGCGGATACAGGTTGTCCCAAAAACTGGCCACCAGCTCCCGCACCATGCGGAAGCCGCGCGCCACGCCGCCGAATCCCTCCAGCCTGGTGAGCGCCTCGATTAAATAAGCGGCGATTTCCAGGTCTTTGGTCCACTCGGACAGCGCCCGCTGGCCAAGCTCCAGCACGGTCTGCCATTGGGCCATGGCCGGCCCGGCGTCTTCCACCTCTTCGTCAGCACGCCGCTCGATGCGCCGTGCCTCGTTGCGAGCATCACGAATCGTGCGGAACTCGCTGGAATGCGAATCGTCTTCCCGCAGATCGGCGCCAGCGGGATTATCGCCTGCGATCGCTGATGTGATCGCCGTCATTTCGTCTTCAGCTACGCTTGCCATAACGCTTATAAATATCGTGTTGCTGCCGTCATTCTAATCGTAGACCGGCCCCGACCAGCTTAATCTGTTGAGTGTCGATCTCAAAACGATTTCGCCTTGATCGCTCCAACAATCCGCGTTTCCAGAATAAGCCGTCCGCGACCCGCTTGCCAACATTTCTTAGTCCACCAGTTGCAATTCCACCAGCGACCGCGCCAACTGACCCAACGCCTTGGCGTGCAGCCGGCTGGCCCAGGCCTTGCTGACTCCGATCCGCTCGCCTGCCTCCTTGAGCGATAGACCTTCGAAATATGCCCCACGAATCAACGCGGCGGCATCCGCCGGCAGCGCATTGACCAACTGGTGCAACCGTTCGTGAATCTCCCGCTTCAGCAACAGGGCGGGTGGCGAGGCCGCGCTATCGTCTGCCACCGCGCCGACCCCATCGGTCTGCTCATCCTTGCTGTGGCAGAACAGATAAACCGTGGCGAGAGCCCCGCCCACGTTCTTCAACCACCGCACGTCCTGCTCCAGGTCTCCAGAGCCCTCTGGTTGTGCCTCTTGATCGGAGTGGAGGACTTCCTCCGCCATCTCCGTGTATTTGCCGCGATGGTAGTCAGCCTGGTTGAACCATCGCATCTTCGAAAGGCCGTCGAGAATCGCCCCGCGGACCCGATGGTATGCGTACGTCGTAAAGTGTCCCCGCCCTTCTTGATAGTCGCGTGCCGCTTCCCCCAGACCAACCTGCCCATAGCTTACCAGGTCGTCCAGGTCCACGTGCCTCGGCAGTTTGCAGTGGATCTTCCAGGCCAACGAACGCACCAGGCCTTGGCAACTGGCGATGAGTTCTTGCGTAGTCTTAGTTGCCATTTCCGCACCTCTCGTTGAGGCGGCGCCACAAGGAATTTAACCGGTCATAGGAAGTCGGGTCGTCGCACAGGGTCTCGGCAACCTGTCGGGTCATCGACAGCCACTGGTCGTCGCTGGCGACCAGCGCACGAAACGGCATGCCCAAGACTGTTTGGACTAACTCAACTGCGATCGGATCGAGCAAGAACGCTTCGCCGCGCCGTCGCCGCGCCAGCTCCAGAAGCTCGTCGAGCGACTCCAACCGCTCCTGCGCCTCTGCTTTTTCGGTAAGCAGCGTCTGCTGAAGCACAGCGTCGAGCAGGACCCCGTAGCTATCTGCTTTGGCGTCGGTTGGCTGCGGGCCGAGGCCGCCCGAGCGCTGCGAGCTCGGCGGCGGTCCAGATGAGCCGGCTCCCTCTCGGGAATTGTCCGCAGAGAAGCCCATATTGCCCTTCGCTTGCAGATTCGCACCAAAAACTGGCGCTTCATCGTCACCGGGCGTCATGGAACCGGAAAACCATAGGCGATAACCCTGGGCGTCCGAAACGACGCCCGAAGAGGGAAAACGCTTGAGGTTTGTCACGCCTCCGGTTCGCTAATCGAACACCATACGCCTCGGCGGTCACGGTTGCAAGTCACCACCACAATTAGCTACGGTTCAACCGGAATTACACAAATTGGCCGGGCGTAGATCCACTCTCGCTAAGCGCACAATCGGCGAATACGTTACACGGTTATCTGGCGACGATTTCTCCCCGCACCATGTTCATCGCGCAGTGGAACTCGAACTTCCCCGGACGTTGGGGCGTGAACTCCACCGCCGTGCTCTGGCCGAACGGCAGGGTTTGAATGATGCCGAAGTCGGAGAGAATAACCTGTTCCGTACATGGGTTGGTCTCTTGCCGCACAAAGTTCAACCGCACCGGCGCTCCGGCACGGACCTGGATTCGGTCGGGGGAGTAACCGCCTTTGACGATCACCTCGACCTCCTGCACGCCGGCGGCGCCGGCGCGCGCGGCCAGCGCCTCGCGCGGTCCGAAGAAGAACCACAGAATCGCGCCGATCAGCAACACGCCGACAACGGTAACGATGATTTCGGATGTGTCCATTTTTGGAGTGCGACGACTTGTCGTCGCTTTCTTTTTCAAACACCTCTCAAAGCCGAACGACGGGCATCGAACAAAACTATTCATTCGCCTATCACACCGTAGGGAAATCCAAAGCGACGACAAGTCGCCGCACTCCAAGAGACCTCACCGCGCGACGCGAAAGCCGCGCAACCGCAGCGCATTGGTCACCACGCTCACACTCGAAAGCGCCATCGCCCCGGAGGCGATGATCGGGCTGAGCAGCCAGCCGGTGAACGGATACAACAGCCCGGCCGCAATCGGGATTCCTAGCACGTTGTAGATGAACGCGAAGAACAGGTTCTGCTTGACATTGCGGATCGTCGCGCGCGAGAGCGCAATGCTGCTCACGACGCCGTTCAGGTCACCGCGGACCAGCGTAATGTCGGCCGCTTCCATCGCCACGTCAGTCCCGCTTCCCATCGCGATTCCGACGTCGGCTTGAGCCAGCGCCGGTGCGTCGTTGATGCCGTCGCCGACCATCGCCACGACCTCGCCCTCCTGCTGCAGTTTCTGAATCTCGTTGCTCTTGCCGTCCGGCAGCACCTCGGCCAGCACGCGGTCGATGCCAAGCTGGCGCGCGATCGACTCGGCAGTCCGGCGGTTGTCGCCAGTGAGCATAATCACTTTCAAACCCATTCGCTGCAGTTGTTGGATCGCCTCGGCCGAGGTCTTTTTGATGGGATCGGCGATGGCGAAGAGCCCAGCGGGCTTGCCGTCTATGGCGACAAAGATCGGTGTCTTGGCCTGGCCGGCTAATTGCTCGGCGGGCGCTGAATCAACGGTAACTCCCCGCTTTTGCAGGAACGCCGCGTTGCCGATCAGCACCTCGCGCGCCTCGACAGTGGCCACGATGCCTTCACCGGAGATGGCCTCGAAGTGCGTGGCCGACACGAGCGCAATATTTCGTTCCTCGGCACACCGGACCACGGCTTCGGCCAGCGGGTGTTCCGACCCGCGCTCGGCAGCGCCGGCCAATCTCAACAATTCGCGCTCGTCCATCCCGAGCGGGAAGACATCGGTCACCGCCGGGCAGCCCTCGGTGATCGTCCCGGTCTTGTCGAGCACGATGGTCGTGAGCCGGTGGACCGATTCCAGCGCCTCGCCCCCTTTGATCAAGATCCCGCTTTGCGCGCCTCGTCCAGTGCCGACCATGATCGCCGTCGGCGTCGCCAAACCCAGTGCGCACGGGCAGGCGATGATCAGGACCGAGACGAACGTCAAAAGAGCAAATGTCAGACGGTTCTCGACCGCCGCCAGGTCGTACCAGAGGACGAACGTGGCGACGGCAATGCATAGCACGACGGGGACAAAATACCCAGAGACCACATCGGCCAGCCGCTGGATCGGGGCCTTCGCGCCTTGGGCCTGCTGGACCATGCGAATGATCTGTTGCAGGACGGTGTCCTTGCCGACTTTGGTGGCGCGGAAGCGGAACGAGCCGCTCTTGTTGAGCGTGGCGCCGATGACCACGTCGCCCGGCTTCTTCGTCACCGGCATCGGCTCGCCGGTCAGCATGCTCTCATCGACAGACGACGAGCCATCGGTGATCTCGCCGTCGACGGGGACTTTCTCGCCGGGGCGAACGACGATCACGTCGCCGATCTGCACCTGCTCGATCGGAATATCTTGCTGTCGGCCGTCGCGCTCGACGCGCGCCGTCTTGGCTTGTAAGCCCGCCAGGGCGCGAATCGCTCCGGTCGCCTTGCTGCGAGCGCGCGCTTCGAGCAGGCGTCCCATGAGGATCAGCGTTACGATGATCGCCGCAACTTCGTAATAGACGCCGGCGGGAGAGTCCATTGGATGTGTAGCATGCTCTCTCGAAGGGCCGGCGGCCACGGTTGAAGTGAACCAGTGCGGCGCGACGGTGGCCACAACGCTATAGGCATACGCCGAGAGTGTACCAATTGCGACCAGCGTATTCATGTCCGCCGCGCGATGTCGTGCGGCGTTCCACGCGCCGGTGAAAAAATCGCGGCCGGACCAGAACAGCACGGGCGTCGTCAACACCAACTCGACCCACGGTCGCCAGCTTTGATTGAGCCAAGAAGCGAGTGCCGGCATCAGATGCCCGCCCATCGCCAGCAGCGCGACGGGGACTGTGAAACCGAGCGCCACGAGAAATCGCCGCTTCTGCCGTTCGTAGTCGGCCTGGCGAGCTTTCGTTCCGGCGTCTTCGGTGTCCTCGGCGCTTGGCGCTTGGTCCGCATCCGATCGGCTCGGCAGCGACACGATGGCATCGTAACCCGCCGAACGGACTGCGTCACGGAGTGCGCTGGGGTTGGTCTGGGCTGGATCGTAATGCACGGTTGCACGCGTGGTGGCGAAGTTCACATTCGCCTCCGCCACGCCCGCAGCGCGGCTGAGCGTTTGCTCAATCCGGTTGGCGCAAGCGGCGCAGTGCATCCCCAACAGCGGCAGGTCTGCCGTCTGCAAAGGACCTTTCGTCGCCACTGCCGCGTGACTGGCCTGAAGACTTTGATCCATATGTGTTGAGTTGATTAGGCTGGTCATTATGTCGCCGCTGCTAATCATACGGTCGTGGCCAAGGTCGCACTGGCCACCTTCGCCTCCGACGGGCTGGGGGACGGCAACCTGGTGCTCCGGCAGAACGTTCTGGTTCATAGGCCCAGTCGCGACGCGGGTGATCCGCGTAATTTGCTTGTATTACCCAGATTTAGCCATTATCGTAACTTTCGCTTGTCCGGAGTGACGTTGCCGTGTGGGAACAGTTCCTTTCGGCCACCGATGGCGTGACGCGGTTCTAGCGTCCCATGGCAGGTCAGCTCTTTTTGGGTCGATGGGCGGATTCCTTTATCAAATCAACTTTGATTCACACTCTGTCTATTAACCTCGCACTTTGATCGAAGCCTCCAGGGAGCACTTCCATGTCCGCCAAGCACTGGCTCGTCAAATCGATTCGCCGTCGCAAACAGACCTGCTCGCGCGTTTCCCTTCGCCGGCGCAGGCCGATGCTGGAGTTATTGGAAGATCGCCTCAACTTGACCACTTTGGTCGGCACTGCAAATGATGACACGTTGGTGGTCAATGCTACCGGCCCCGACAGCGGCACGTACATCCTCAATGGCGGGCCAGCCGTTCCATTCAGCGGCATCACAGATTTCCAATTCGATGGTCTAGGCGGCAACGACCTGCTGCGGATCAACAATCCGGCCGGCGGACTGTTCGCCCCGAGCGGCGGCATTTCCTACAACGGTGGCGGGCAGGCAGGCGACAGCCTCGAGAATCTCGGCGGCGGCGCGACCAGCGGCAGCTACTCGGTCGGGCCAGCCAACGGCGACGGCGTGCTCTCGCACATCAACGGCGCTGTGACCCAGACGATCTCGTTCACCGGCCTGGCCCCGGCTATGGATACGGTTGTCGAGACGACCTTCACCATTACCGCCAACGATGCCGCCAACGACATCACCCTCGACGACGGCACGGCGCTGGGCGACGGTCTGCTGCGCGTCGCAATCAACTCGTTCGAGCCGATGCAGTTCGCCAACAAGACCAGCATCGTCGTTAACGCTGGCGGGGCGGGCGCCGACGGGGCGGACACCATCAATGTGGTCTACACCGAAGTTTCGACCGGCCTGAGCACGGTTACTTTCAACGCCGATGACGGCGGGGACTTTATCCTCGTTCGCGCCACGCCGACCGGCGTGACCACGACCGCGAACGGCGACTCCGGCGACGACGTCTTCCTGTTCGACTCGAACGGGTTCGCCGCCGGGGGCACCCTCAACGGTATCCTCGGCCCCGTGACCGTCAACGGCGGCGACAACACCACTCTTTCCACGGTCAGCTTGACGACCGGCTGTGGTGTGACGACTACCCTGGCGCTTGGCGACCGGGTCCTCTTTGTTGACACCGACAATACGGCAGGCCAGAGCAGTGTTTACTCGCTCAGCGATACCCTATTCCAGCGCATCTCGAATAGCCCCGGCGGAACCGCCACCGGCCCGTTGAGCTTTGCGACGCTAGAGAGGATCGACCTCCTTACCGGCGCCGGGACCGACGACATTCTCGTCTCCACGACGCGCGACGAGACGACTTTGATCGTCAACTCGGGAGGCGGCGACGACACCGTCACGGTACAAAACACCGGCAGCGGCCCCGCCGGCGCCGCCAGCATTGTCTTTGTCGATGCCCAGGGCGGCGCCGATACCATCGACATTCAGGCGACCGGCGCCAACAGCGCCGTCCTGGCAGTTGGCGGCAACGAGGACGATGTGATCACGTTCGGCAACACCGGCGCCGCAGGTCGCGCGGGCCTTCACGGCGGTGACGGTGGAGACACTCTCAACGTGCGCGGGACCGGCGCCAACAGCACCACCGAAGTGAACGGCGGCGGCGGCAACGACACGATCAATCTCGGTTCGGCGACTAACACGTTGGACACCATCCAGGGGGAGGTGTGCGTAGATGGCCAAGGAAATGCCGGCGCCCCCGGCGACGCGCTAACGCTCAATGATGCCGGCGCACTGAGCGACAACACGTACCTCATTGACGCCAGCACCGTCACTCGCGCCGGCGTGGCGCGCGTCACTTTTGCCGGCCTCGAACGGTTGGCGCTTAATGCCGGCCAGGGCAGCGACACCATCAACGTCACCCCTGGAGTCGCAACGACGATCGATATCGATGGAAATCCGCCGACACCGCCGGCCAGCCCGGGCGACACGCTGGACGTTGACACGACCGGAACCACTAACCCGGTCCTGATTGTCACCGATACGCCTTCGGGAAAGACGGGCAGCTACACGTTTGCCGACCGGCAGCCGGTCAACTTCCAAGAGATCGAGACGCTGGCCGGCGTGCCCACCGTTAGCGTTGGCGACGCCGCGGCCGCCGAAGGAGATCCCGTTGTCTTCACCCTGACGCTGTCGGCGCCAAGCACCCAGCAGGTTACGGTGCGAGTTAACACGACCAGCGGGACGGCCACCGGTGATGTGGACTACAACCAGATCAACAGCTTCGTGGATATCGTGTTCCCGCCCGGCGAAACAACCCAGACCATCGCGATCCAGACCTTCGAGGATGCAATTGGGGAGCCCGACGAGACGTTCTTCCTGAACGTGCTGCAAACGACCAATGCCGCGGTGGCCGACGGCCAGGGCATCGGAACGATCAACAACGACGACATCTCAGTCTCGGTTGACAGTAACGGCAAGCTGACGATCGAAGGCACGAGCGACGACGACATTGTGACGATTACCGGCATTCCACCGGGCGTCGCGGGGAGTGGCATGTATCTTGTGACTACGCAACAGGGCTCTCAACTGCCGCAGACACAGCCGGTGAGTGGCGTGACCGGCGACATCTGCGTCAACCTGCATGCCGGCCACGACCAGCTCACGATGAACAACGCCTATGTGAACGGCTCGATCGTCATTGATATGGAGAGCGGCAATGACACAGTCACGCTTGGCAATGCGGACGTCGTCTCCACTCGTGCAGATTTGGACGTCGATTTAGGGACGGATAACGACGTCCTCAACGGCAAGCGAATCTTCATCGCTGGCAATCAGATTCTGGTCGGCGGCGACGGCAACGACACGATGACCTTCGATGGCTTCGCCTCTCCCTTCACGCTCGGAACCTCGGCCGCCGGCAACGCGAACTGGAGTACAGGCAACGGCGATGATACCGTGCATGTGATCTACGCCTTCATTGTGGGCGCATTTGCGATCGATCTGGGCGTGGGGACCGACTCGCTGAATATCTTCGGCTCGGCGGCATCGGGCAACGTCTCGTTCTTAGGTGGCACGGGAATCGACTCGCTGACGGTTGACACCAACTTCTTCGACGCGAATCTGCTGCTCGATGGCGGCGCGGACAACGATACGGTCTTTTTGGCCAACGGCTTGGGGACCGACGTCGGCACGATCAACACCGGCGCCGGTGCTAACAGCGTCACCATTCGCAACGAGACGACCGCGCGGCTCAACATCGACACAGGAACCGGCGCCGATACCGTTGATGTGCGGTCCTCGGCGTTAGACCGGTTCTTCGCGATTTTGGGCGAGGACGACGACCAGCTTACGTTGTTCGGCAACCTGTTGCGGTTAGAGGCCGATCTGGACGGAGGACCGGGCAGTGCCGACCGGCTCCGCGATCTGGGCAATGACGTCCGTGGCGCGTTCCGCACGCGGAATTTTGAGCTGTTTGGCTAACACCTCGAAACTAAAGGCCCAAGCGACTTGCTCCGAAAGGTATTGAGGCCGATGCCAGGCTGAGCATCGCCGAGCTTGACGGCCTGCCTGCTATACTGGTCGCCATGAGCGACGTCACGCGCATCTTGTCCGCGATCGAACAAGGCGACCCGCAAGCGGCCGAGCAGCTTTTACCACGGGTGTACGCCGAACTGCGGAAGCTGGCGGCTGCGAAGCTGGCTCAGGAACGGCCCGGACAAACGCTGCAGGCGACCGCGCTGGTACACGAAGCCTATCTGCGGCTGGTCGAGGGAGCACAGCCGCAGAGCTTTAACACGCGCGGCCATTTCTTCGCCGCGGCCGCGGAGGCGATGCGGCGGATACTGGTGGAGAACGCCCGCCGCAAAAAGAGCCTCAAGCGAGGGGGTGCGCAGGAACGGGTTCGGCTCGACGCAGGCGTCCTCGTCAGCGAAACACCCTCCGACGACCTGCTGGCCCTGGACGAGGCGTTGCAGAAGTTCGCGAAAGAAGATGCCCAGAAGGCCGAACTGGTCAAGCTCCGTTACTTTGCCGGCCTGTCCGTGCAGGAGGCGGCCGACGTCCTGGGCATCTCCCGGGCCACGGCGGACCGGTATTGGGCGTATGCCAAAGTCTGGCTGTATCGCGAAGTCCACGGCGGAAGTTCTTAGAACCGCTAACACAACCGGCGCCCCGTAACCCGAAGCGTGAGCGAGGAGGCAGCAGATTCGGCCTCGCTTACGTGTCGGGTTACTACTGTTAGCGGTTCTTAGTCTATTTCTAAGATTCTCAACAAAAAATGTGAGGCGTATCGCTTCTCGTTTACGCACTGATTCATGGACCGCTCCTGTTCGCCTAGGCGACCTAACGGAGACTTTTATGAGCAAGTCGAGCGCAAATGAACAGCAGATACAGGAATTCATTGGTGCCGGTCCCGAAGCGCCTCGAGTGAGGCTGTGCGGGTTTGCGACGGGCAAATCGCAGCTACTGCCAGGTCACGAAACATGGTTGCGACAGCACGTGCTGCCCATTCTTAGTGGTGGCACTGTTACCCTCATTCGCCTGAGAGGCTTAGCCAGCAGGATTGGATCAAGTGCGTTGAACTATAGACTGTCGATCGAGCGTGCCAACGCGGTTAAGCGCTTCCTAGAACGAGAATCTCGCAAGTCAATTAACATGGACGTGAATGGATACGGCGAGGCGCGCTCCGGAAGCAACGAGAAGGATAACAACCCCTTTTTTCGCGCAGTGGACGTTTACATCTATGAAACGCCCATACCTCCGCCGGACCCGAAGATCGCGCCGCCAGTGCCGTGCGCGGGAACCATGTACATCGGCATCGGGATTAAGGGGGGTGGCATGCTTGGAATCGCCGGTTACCAGTACCTCTATGGCTGGTTGTATTCATCCGACGATTACGATGACTCGTGCAGCCTGGAAGCGATGGTAGGTTCGTTTGGAGTGGGGCTGGGTGCAGGCGTCAACTTTGTTTTTCTGATTGGCCATGGTGCCGTCAATAACATCGACTTCAAGGGAACGCACTTTGACGGATGGAGCGTCGCCGTAAGCCTTGGCGCCAAATGGGGGGACGTAGTCAAAGGAATTAAAAGCACGCCTGCCCTCCTCAGAATCCTTCCCGTAATAAAAAATGGACCAGTCAAGGGCACGGCACTCAAGACGTTGCTAAGACTTAGCAAATCCGAATGGAAGGAAATGAGCCAACTGGCCAATACCATCGGCGATGCACTCAATATCGATCCTTGCGGCTCCTCTCCAAAAATCGACGCTATTGACATTCCCTTCGCTGGCATTGCACTCGAAGTGAGCCTCACTAAGTGGTGGGCTCGAGTGACCGCGGTTTATTAGCCGACTCGGAGCGCGGTTAATACAACAGTCCTCCGCACTGCGCTTCGGCGGTGTCCGCTAAAGTCAGATTTGACGCCGCGAAATTCGACGCCGCTGTAATTAGCCATTCCGCTGAAAGCCTGCCATGCAAAAAACCCACTGACGAGGATTCGCCGCGCAACGTGCAACCGGAAGTCACAAGACAAGTACAATTGGCTTCCAAATTGGAGCTTTGCCGGCGCGCTCAGGGACCAAGTTTTGATCTCTTCCTTTGATCCGGCCAAAAGCATAGGTGCGGACGTGCGCGTGGGGCAACGCTCGAGGGTGAACTGCCCGATCCAGGGAAAGCGCAAAACAGCCACAACGATAGGCTCCTTATTCAGGGTTGAATGTGCTGGTGCGATGCCGAGGCGACGCACTTGAATTCGACGCCGTCCCAAGATCAGTCCCAAATGATTCCAGAGAAGCCAAACAGCATCGACCGTGTCTACTGGGACGCCGCTCAGTTGAGCGGCGACGACCAGCGGCGGGCATATCTGGACCAGGCCTGTGGCGATAACACCGAGTTGCGACGACGCGTCGAGGAGCTCCTGGACGTGGCGGCGGACGCCAGCGACTTTCTGGAGTCGCCGCCGGTCAGCCCCCTCGCTGGCGACGAATCGCCGATCGACGAAGGCCCAGGCAGCGTTATCGGTCCCTACAAGCTCTTGCAGCAGATCGGCGAAGGTGGCTTCGGCGTGGTGTTCATGGCCGAGCAGACGCAGCCGGTGCAGCGCAAGGTGGCGCTCAAGATCATCAAGCCGGGGATGGATACTCGTCAGGTGATCGCCCGCTTCGAAGCCGAACGGCAGGCGCTGGCGCTGATGGACCATCCGAACATCGCCAAGGTGTTTGATGCGGGATGTGTTGGAGTTCACGCTTCAGCTTGTGAAACGCGGGATGCGGCTGGATCGGACACGCTAAAGCGTGAACTCCAACCAGACACGCTGAAGCGTGAACTCCAACTGGGCCGTCCCTATTTTGTGATGGAGCTGGTCAAGGGAGTGCCCATCACGACGTACTGCGACGAGAAGCACCTATCGTTGAAAGAGCGGCTGGAGCTGTTCATTCCAGTCTGCCAGGCCGTCCAACACGCGCATCAAAAGGGGATCATCCATCGAGACATCAAACCCACGAATGTCCTGGTGGCTGAGTACGACAACCATGCTGTGCCCAAAGTGATCGATTTCGGAGTGGCCAAGGCAACCGGGCCCAAGCTGACCGAGCGCACGATGTTCACCGAGTTCGGCCAGGTGATTGGCACCGTCGAGTACATGAGTCCGGAGCAGGCGAAGCTGAACCAGCTCGACGTCGACACGCGCAGCGACATCTATTCTTTGGGCGTGCTGCTCTATGAGCTCTTGACCGGATCGACGCCTTTCGCGCGGAAGCGCCTGCAGGAGGCAGCCTTCGATGAGATGCTGCGCATCATCCGCGAAGAAGAGCCGCCCAAGCCCAGCACGCGACTGAGCACGCTTGCCAAGGGCGCCTTGTCCACGGTCTGTGAATGTCGAGGCGTCGATCCGCGCGAGCTGGATCAGCGGATGCGCGGAGAGTTGGACTGGATCGTGATGAAGTGCCTGGAGAAGGACCGCGATCGCCGTTACGAGGCGGCCGACGGTCTTGCCCGCGACATCGAGCGCTACCTCACCGATGAACCCGTGCAAGCCTGCTCCCCGTCCGCAAGATATCGGTTGAGCAAGTTTGCCCGGCGCAACCGAGTCGTGTTGATGACGGCGTCGCTGGTGGCCGCGGCGTTGATTGTGGGAACGCTTGCCAGCGCGTGGTTGGCGGTGCGCGCCTTCGAGGCCGAGAGACTGGCCGAAGCGCGGCTGGAAGCCGCGATAGAGTCGTCAGCAGAGGCCGAGGACGCACGCACCACGGCCGAGGCCAGTTTTCAGAAGGCGCGCCGGGCCGTGGACGACATGTACACCCAGGTCGCTGAAAAGTGGCTGGCGAATCAGCCTCAAATGGAGCCGGTGCAGCGCGAATTCCTCGAAAAGGCGCTGCAGTTCTACACCGAAGCCGCCCAACGTACGAGCAGTGATGCCACCGTGCGTTTTGAAACGGCCATGGCGTATCGGCGAACGGCGGAAATCCAGCATCGGCTCGGCCAGCCTGTCGAGGCGGAAACTGCTTTTCGGCAAGGCACGGACCGGCTGCAGGCCTTGGCGGACGAATTTCCGAGCGTGTCTAAGTACCGTTCCGAACTGGCAGACACGCTTCATCTGCTGGGTGTACTGTTGGGCGACACAGGCCGGTATTCCGATGAGGCGGCAGTCCATCGTCGCGGGCTGGCGATCGAGCAAGCACTGGCAACGGAGTTTCCTTTAGTGGCCGAGCACCGCAGCAAACTGGGCCGCGCGCATTGGTTTGTCGGTCAGGTATTGGCCCATCTTCACCGGCGGAAAGAAGCCGTGAAGGCGTTTCAATCCGGCTTGGCGCTGCAGATCCAGCTGGCTGCCGAGTTTCCCTCGGTGGCCGAATACCGGCACGACCTGGCTCAGACTTACCTTCGCCTCGGGCTGACTGTCGGGCATCTGGGGCGGCGCGAGGAAGAACGCCAGGCACTAAACGAAGCCGCCGCAATTCTGGAAAAACTTTCCGTCGAGTTCCCGGCGGTTCCGGCCTACCGAAATGAGCAGGCCAACGCGTACTACTGGATCGTGCAAAGGCTCTCCGGGAAGGAGGCCGAGGAATACGTGCGACGAGCGCTCGCGCTGCAAGAGAAGCTCGCTGCCGAATATCCCTCGGTCACCGACTATCGGTACGATCTTTCTCGGAGTCAAAAGATTCTTGGCGATCTGTTGGTCAAGCGCGATCGCACCGAGGAGGCGGCAGAGTCGTATTCCCGGGCTCTTGCCATCGCCGCAAAGCTCGCAGCAGACGCCCCCACCGTTCATTACTACCGCGCACACCAGGCTGTCGTGGAAATCGGACGGGGCAGACTGTTCGAAAAGACGGGTAAACCAACCGACGCACAGGCCGCCTACAAGCAGGCGATCAGCGTCTTCAAGTCGCTCGTGGACGAGTATCCGGGCGTGTGGCAATACCGCCGGTATTT
>JBBDYH010000049.1:0-36055 GCA_040901795.1 Pirellulales bacterium | reverse complement strand
CTTAAGTCCGCGAGGACTCGCTTTTTGTCAATCCAAGGTTAGTACCATTGGGCTCGGCCCACCAATTGTCCGGCGGAACAGGTTCTCGCACGGGAGCGGACGATGATACAATTCAAGCCGATCGCGAAAGCGGCCATTCCGTTTGCTCTCGACCGGGCCCATCGCTATCGCTTGCTCAACGAGCCTTCGGAAGCCGAAAGTATCTGCCGCGACGTGTTGGCGACCGATCCCGGCAACAAAGAGGCGCTGGTGACGCTGCTATTGGCTCTGACCGATCAATTCGAAACCGAGTATATGACCGCACTTTCGCGCGCCAAGGAAGTGCTCCCCAGGCTCCCGGGAAAGTACGAACGCGCCTACTACGAAGGGATTATCCACGAGCGCTGGGCGAAGGCCGAAACCGCCAAGGGCATGCCCGCGCATCTCGTCGCCGGCTGGTTTCGACAGGCGATGCAATGTTACGAGAATGCCGAGGCGCTCGGCACGCCTGACAAACCCGAAGCCACGCTGCGCTGGAACACTTGTGCGCGTGTCCTCCAGCAGCGCGAGGGCTCGCTAGCGACTGAGCCGAGCTTGACCACGGATGTCGATGCCGGCAGCGACGAAACGCCGCAACTATGATGGACTCGGGCGAGTCGGTTTCGCGTCCTCCCATGTTTGTGGAAACAATGCATCATTGCCTACGAGCGCTATTCGCGGTTGGCCTCTGGTTGGTCTCATTCCCGTGCGCAAGCGATGACCGGAACAAGTCGCCGGTCCTCCACGTGCCCGACGGGTTTGTCATCGAGCGCGTGGACGAAGGGAACACGCGGTTTCCCATGTTTGCGGCATTCGATGACCGCGGGCGGCTGTTTGTCGCTGAGTCTTCGGGGCTCGATCTCTACGCCGAGCTTACGGCGCTGACGCGTAAGTGCCGTGTGCGAATGCTCGAAGACCGCGACGGGGATGGGAAGTTCGAGACGGCGAAGGTCTTTGCCGACAAGCTCGTCTTCCCGATGGGCCTGGCTTGGCGCGATGGAAAGCTGTATGTCGCCGATCCGCCGGAACTGGTGACGTATGAAGACAGCGATGCCGACGGAGTTGCCGACAAGCGGACAGTGATTCTGACGGGATTCGGACATAAGGACAACGGCAGCCTGCACGGGCTGATCTTCGGTCCCGACGGCTGGCTTTACATGACGATGGGGTCGCCGGATGGGTACAACCTCAAGCGGGCCGATGGGACGTTGCTGACCGGTACCAGCGGGGCGTTGATTCGGTGCCGGCCGCCACGTGGCCGCGTCTCTCCGAGACGCGATCGCGAGTCTCGGAGAGACTCGCCCACGTGGACGAACCCCGAAGTGGTATCGCGCGGGTTCGTCAACCTGGTGGAGGTGGCGTTTACGCCGCGCGGTGATTGTATCGGCACCGACAATTGGTATCAGCACCCGCAGGATGGTTACCGCGACGCGCTCGTGCACCTGGTTGACGGGGGTCTGTATCCATTTGAAGCGGACACTGGGACGCGGTTTGTCGTGACCGGCGATCCGTTGCCGCCGGTCGCTCGCTTTCCGGCGGTGGCGCTGAGCGGCATTTGCACCTACCGGGGCAATGTTTTTCCGGAACAGATGCAGGGCAGTTTCTTCACGGCCCAACACAATAGCCGGATGATCGGGCGGCATGTTCTGGTAGCGGCTGGCTCGTCGTTTCGCGCGGAGCATTTTGATTTTCTCACGTCCGACGATCCCGACTTTCATCCGTCCGACGTGCTGGAGTCGGCCGACGGCAGTTTGCTCGTGGTCGACACCGGCGCGTGGTACGTGCAGCACTGCCCGACCGGGCGGATTCGCCAGGCGGATTCGACCGGAGGGATTTACCGGGTGCGACGCAAGGACGCCTTCGTGCCGAAGGATCCGTGGGGCGCGGCGATCGATTGGAATGGCGCCTCGGCGGATCGCCTGATCGAGCGGTTGTGCGATTCTCGGCCAGCGGTGCGCGACCGTGCCGTCGAGCGTCTCGCGGCGATTGGTCAACCGGCGATTGGGCCGCTGTCCGCTGCCTTGAACAGTGACTCTCCCTTGCTCGCTCGGCAAGGCGCGATCTGGGCTTTAGCCAGCATTGCCGATAGCGCGGCGATGGTTCCACTGCGCAGTACGCTGGTTAGCGACGATCCAGAAATCATCGTACCGGCAGCCCGCGTTCTCGCCATGCGCGGAGACGCTGCAAGCAGCGCCGCGCTCACGGAGTTGCTCACACACCGTTCGCCCGCGGTGCGCCTGGCCGCGGCCGAGGCGCTGGCGCGGTGCGGGTCGGGTGAGTCGCTGCCGGCGCTGTGGAAGGCTTTGAAGGCGGAACCCGACAGGATGCTGGAACATGCGCTGGTGCATGCGGTCCATCATTTGGCCAGTGCCGCGGAGTTGGAGTCAGCCCTTGCCGATGCCCACCCGCGCATTCAGCGGGCAGCATTGCGTCTGCTCGATCAACCGCCGCGGCCGGCGGGTGCGTTGAAAGCTGCGCAAGTAGTGTTGCGTGTTCAATCCAGCGATGCCGAACTGCGGCGCACTGCGACGGAAATCTTGGCACGGCATCCGGAGTGGGCGGATCAGGCGGTGAACCTGATTCGTGGCTGGCTAGCGACGGAACAACCGAGCGAGGAGGAACGTCGCGGGTTGCGGAGCGTGGTGTTGGCGTTTCAACAGGAGCGCGCCGTGCAGGAGCTGGTCGGCGCGGCCATCGTCAACCGTGACGGCAAGACGACTTTGGCGCAGCGGGCGTTCACGCTGGAGGTCATTGCAGAAACCATTCTGCCCAAACTCCCGGCGAGTTGGACAGTTGCCTTGTCGCATGCGCTTCGCGACGCGAATGATGACGTGCGTCTGCAGGCGCTGCGAACGGCCGCCGTCTTGCAGCTTTCAGAGCTCGACGGCGAATTGGTCAAACTCGCCGAAAGCGAGTCGCAGCCGGCCGAAGTTCGCAGGCAGGCGCTACAAGCCGTGGTGCGGCGCAGGCCGGCGCTGTCGCCGGCGCTGTTCCAGTTTTTGGCTGCCGACCTGCGCGATGCTGAACATCCACTCGTCCGCCTGGCGGCGGCGGAGCTGTTGGGTCAGTGCCGGCTCGCCGAGGACCAATTGCGCGAGGTGATCGCCATTGCCCAAATCGACCCGTTAATCTCTCCCGCCGTGCTGATGCCGACGATTCGGCGCTCGACAACAGAGGCAAGTGCGCCGCTGGTCCTGGGCTATCTCGCAAATTCAATGAGAGCCGGTTGGCGTCCAAGCGAGGCTGAGCTGGACGAAGTGCTGAAGGCGATTTCGCCGAATGATCGAGATAAGGCCGCGAGTCTGCGCGAGCTGCACGAGACGAGCATTGCCGGGCAGAGGGCGCGGCTGGAGAGCTTCGAACCGCTGCTTGCCGAGGGGAACGCCGAACGAGGCCGCCAGGTTTTCTTTGGCAAAAGGGCCACCTGCTCGGTTTGCCATCGCATTGCCGGCGAGGGAGGCCAGGTCGGTCCTGACCTCACGAAGGCAGGCGCAATTCGATCGGGCCGGGACTTGTTGGAGTCGATGATTCTGCCCAGCGCCACGATCGCTCAGGGCTACGATCCGTTCCTGGTGACAACCAAGGATGGGCGGACGACAACCGGCGTCATCACGCGTCAAACGAGCGATGTGCTGTTTCTGCGCGACTCCAGCGGCGCGGAAGTCCGGTTTCGCAAGGAGCTGGTCGAGGACTTCGCGCGGACCGGTAGTTCGATCATGCCCGAGGGACTGGAGCGCGCCTTGAGCGAGGGCGAATTGCGGGACCTGCTCGCGTTTTTGCAAGTGCTGAAGTAATCTGTTGGAGTTCAAGCTTTAGCTTGCCTCTCGCCGCGGCGTGACCCATGTGAGCCTAAAAGCCCAAGAACACAGATGCACACAGACGGAAACAGATAATACGCAGACGTGGAGCTGATCCGAGGGAATTAAATGCACTCAATCGATCGCCGGCATTTTCTTGGCTCATCTCTGAGCGGCTTGACCGCGTTATCGCTAGGCTCATCGCTGTTCGCACAGGATTCAAGCCGCTCGAAGCAGGCAGGGAGCGGTCGCAGAGACTTTGATCTGGACTCGCTCTTTTTGACCTGGCAGCGGGATCCTACTTCGACCATGACGATCCAGTGGGTCGCCGCTGAGGCGGCAGCGGACAGATCGATCCGCTACGCGCCACGATCGGGCGAATTCTGGATGGTCAAGACGGAAAAGACGATCACCAAGCCGTTCCCCGCAACGGATTTGAAGGTCCACCGTTGTGAGCTGACCGGGTTATTGCCGGGAACGGATTACCTTTTTCAGGTTGGCGACGCCTCGCCGGTGTACCGGTTTCGGACCATGCCGGCGAAGGCGACCAATACGATTCAATTCGTCTCGGGTGGCGACTGTGGAACGGGATCGCACGCAATCGGCACCAACAAACTGGCGGCGAGGCAGGAGCCGCACTTCGCACTGATCGGCGGCGACCTGGCGTATGACAACGGGCGGTCGCCCGAGACGTTTCTCAAGTTCTTGCAGAATTACAGCCGGCATATGGTCGACCCGCAAGGTCGGCTGGTCCCGATGATCACCTGCATCGGCAACCACGAGGTGGACGGCGGGTATCGGAGGAATCGCGAAAAAGCCCCGCACTACCTGAGCTTGTTCGATGGGTTCTTTAGCGAGACAACGTATGGAGTGCTCGACATCGGCGATTACCTCAGCCTGGTGCTGCTGGACACCGCGCACCTCACGCCGATTGAGGGGGAGCAGACGGATTGGCTGGCCTCTACGCTGCGCGACCGGCAGGAGCGACGGCATTTGATTGTGGCCAACCATGTGCCGGCGTATCCGTCGCATCGCGCATTTGAAGGCAAAGGGGACTCACTCGGCACGGGCGAAGCGAACCGCATTCATTGGTGCCCGCTGTTCGAGAAACACAAGGTGGACGTGGTGCTGGAGCATCACGACCATACGTTCAAGCGAACGCACCCCCTGATCGATGGTCGACCGGACAAGAACGGCGTGTTGTATCTGGGGGACGGCTCGTGGGGGAAACTGCGCGTGCCCAAAGAGCCGGAAGAGCGGTCTTATCTGGCGGCGGTGAGCAAAGCGTATCACATGGCGGTTCACCGGTTGGAAGGGGAGCAGCGGTACCATGTGGCGCTGGAAGAGTCGGGGCGCGTGGCGGATGTTTGCATGACGAGGAGCAAGCGGCCGTCGCGGCGCGGGTAGAGTTCCGGGGCATGGATCGCTAATCTATGCCTACCGCCGTGGGTGCAGTACGAGCTCACGAAAAGTTTTGCGGACTGACCGGTGCAGTCGTCGCGCGTCATCGCGGCTCAGACCGTGATGAACGATCAACTCGACGACGTCGGCAAAGTCCTTGTGGGTCCGGCGCAGGTGGCCAGACCGCAGGCGATCTTGGCTTCGATCAGCCTCTCGAGTGCGAGAACCGGAAGTCCGTCCAGCTCGACCACCGCAGCAGGATCGCGCGGATCCGGCAAAGACACCTCAGAATCGTCTCCGGCTCGGTCCCCTGCCATTAAGAGTTGAACCGGTATACCGCCGGGACTAAGAAACTCGCTTGTTGTGGCGTGCCATTCGAATCCGTTCGTCTCCAACGTTTTTCGGATGTCGGCCGAGTCCTCGCGACGCACAAGCAAGTCGAGATCGACAGTGTTACGCTGATATCCGTGCAGGCAAACTGCGACGCCGCCGATGACGGCGTGTGCGATGTCCGCTTGTCGAAGCGTAGCGTGGCATTGTTGCGCCGCTTGCCAAAGCGTTTCGTTGCCCAATATTGCGTAGACCTGAGCGGCTGTCGCCATGGAATGGCCCGCGAAACAGAGTGATCCTCAATTCGATTATACCACTGGGAAGCGCTCAAACCGACGGCCTTGGAAGGCCGTCGTACATCCCGACGGACTGGGAAGTCCGTCGTACCGTTTGGCGGTCACTCGCCGGTTTCGCTCACTGGCTCGCCTTGCCAGGTTTCGCGGGCGCTGATGCCGCCGTCGGGAGGCGGCTCGGGCTCGACGGCGGGTAGTTCGAGCGTGAAGGTACTGCCCTGGCCGAGTTGGCTTTCGACATGGATCTGGCCGCCGTGCTCTTTGAGAATCTTCTGACTGACCGGCAGACCCAGGCCCGTGCCTCGTGATCCCTTCCGCGATACGAAGAGGCTGAAGATGTCGGCCAAATCCTCGGCGGCGATACCGGCGCCGTTGTCGGCAACAGCCACGTGTGCGAACGGCCCTTCAGGTAAATACCGCGTCGTCACGCGAACAGACCCGGCGGGCCGACCGTGCTCGGGGTTCTCGCCACAGGCGTCGATGGCATTGGTCACTACGTTGAGCGCCGCGCGATGGATGCCCTCCGGATCGAATACCAACGCCGGCATGTTCGCCGCCAACTCACAGCTCAGCGAGACCTGTTTCTCGACCGCGCGGGCTTGCATCAACTCGATCACGTCGGCAACGGTACTGTTGAGGTCGCCGGGGGCCAGATCGGGCTCGCGCTCCTTGCTGAAGGTGAGCATGTCCATCACCAGCGAGCTGATCCGCCGTTGGTTCTTCTCGACGATATCCCAGCCTTTGCGGACCAGTGTTTCGTCGTGTTCGTTAAGCCCCATCTCGATCAAGTAGCTGCCGCCGCGAATGCCTTGCAAGATGTTCTTGACATGGTGCGAGAGCGTGGCGATCGTCTGCCCGACGGCGGCCAGCCGTTCGGCCTGCACCATCGCCGAATAATAGTTGGTGTCTTCCACCGCCAGCGCGGCCTGGTGACCAATGGCGACCATGAGCTTCAGGTGCTCATCGGTGAATTTCTTCGCGCCGCGCGTGATGACCCGCGAGGCCGGCACGAGCGTGTCGATGTAGACCACGCCGACGATGTCGTAGCGGCCCTGCATCGGCACACAGATCGCTTCGCGGATGCCCTGCCGGACGATGCTTTGCGCGGAGTCGAAGCGCTGGTCCTCCTGGGCATCGCTGGTGAGCACTCCCTCGCGCTGCTCCATCACGTAGTCCAGAATGGTGCGGCTGATATCGATGTTGTCGGGCGTTTTTTCACTTCCCTTGCCATCGGACTTGCGATCGCGACGGACGCGGGGCGCGAGTTGTTTGGTCTCGGAGTCGAGCAGCATGATGCAGCCCCGGTCGGCTTCGACCCATTCGAAGATGAGCTGCATGATGCGGCGCAAGAGCTCGTCGATGTCCAATGTATGGCTGACGGCCAGCGCCGTGCGGTACATCACCTGCAGGTTGCTCCGCGCCCGAGCCAACCAGTTGCTCTGCGTCTGGTCGAAGTCAGGCGAAAAGATCTCGGTCCCTTCTTCCTGCCGCATGGTGCGGACGATCCGCGAATTGTCCGCGGCTTGCTCCGGGACAATGCGGATGCGCTCATTGAGATCGCCCATCGAGGAGCTATCGCCGCCCGTGAAGAGCATCACGGTGCAGCCGATCTGGACCTGATCGCCGCTGGCCAACTCGTGGCGCTCGATCACACGGTTGTTGACGAACGTGCCATTGGAGCTTTTCAGGTCCACGAGCACCGGCTTGCCATCGACCAAACGGATCTCGGCGTGCAGGCGCGACACTTCCGTGTCGTGCAACTGGATCGCACACGCGGCGTCGCGCCCCAACGTCACGGGCAACTGCTCCGAGTCGAACTCGAAGCGATAGCCCTGATCGCGGCCTTGAATAACGAAAAGAGAGGACACGGGCAATAACGTCCAGCGGGCGGGATCTACTTCGCTTGCAACAACTGCTCGATTTTAGAGATGAGCGGCTGATAGTGATAGGGTTTGGCGATGAACTGGCCCGGGTTTGCGCTGGAACGGCGCACAGCGCCGAGCAGAATGACCGGCGTTGGTTCGTCGTTTGCCGATTTCGAAAACTCGCTCGACAAATCCTCGGCATCGGCTGGCTGTTCGTCGAGATCGAGGACCACGAGGTCCGGGTGATGTCGCCGCGCCAGCTCCAAACCAAGATCAGCCCGCGATGCTTCGTAAATGTGCCAGCCCCGATGCTGGAGAGCCGTGCGCAGCACCTCGCGAATTTCGCCCGATCGCTCGACAATCAAAACGCTTGATCCCTCGGACAACAGCGCAACCTCCCAACGGCCACCGATACGCTCTGGCCGCCGCATCCGTGCGGCAGCGGGTGAGAAGATAGCGTCGGGGGGTGAACGCGTCAAAGGAAAAAGTTACAAAGTGGTTGGGGCGCTCTGGTTCCCAAGCTCCTGCTTGGGAACCGAGAGCCTCGAAGCTCCGCTTCGTGAACGGCTGTTCGACGTGGCCACGACGACTGGCGCTCAGCGAGGCGGAGCCTCGCGGACAGTGCGTTCCCAAGCGGAGCTTGGGAACGAGGGGGACGAGATGGCTATCGCTCAAGTGGTGCTTTGGGCGTAGACTGGAATAGGCCGTTAAACGACGGTGTTCTTCCAGTTATTTGAGGACCAAATGGTGAATGGAACACGCATCTGCTCGCTGAATGTTCTGGTTGGGAGGTCAGTTTTTCGATTTGAAATCCTGGCCGTTCTTAGCGTTTTGTTCGGCAGCTCGACATGGCTGGGTGCAGATGAAGCTGCGGCGAAGCGCAAGTTTGAGACCGACTCCGCCGTGGAACGACGCCTCGACGAGGCGGTGCGGTTTCTCGCCTCCGACGATCTTGAGGGGCGCGGGCTGGGAACCAAGGGCATCGACACCGCGGCGGAGTACCTCGCGCAGCAGTTTCGCGAGCTGGGCCTCAAGACCGATCACTACGACGGCACGCCGTTTCAATCCTTCAAGGTCACGATCAGCTCCAAGCTGGGACCCGAGGCGGAGAACCAGCTTACGCTGGATGCGCCACAGCGAGATGCCGGCGGCGGGCGGGCGCCGGAGCAGAACGGCAAACCGGCGCAAGACCGCGAGCTAAAGCTGGGGACTGATTTCACGCCGCTGGCGCTCGGCGGGAGCGATGAGTTCGATCTGCCAATCGTTTTCGCCGGTTATGGCATCACGTCGAACGAAGACAAGTACGACGATTACAAAGCGATCGACGTAAACGGCAAGGCGGTGATACTCCTCCGCCACGAGCCGCAGCAGTCCAATCCCCACGGACCGTTTGACGGGACGCGAGACTCGAGCCACGCGGCAATCGTCCGCAAGATTTCGAACGCCTACCAGCACGGGGCTGAGGCGGTGATCCTGGTGACCGACGAAGCCGAGATTCGCGAGCGCGTGGCCGACGCGGCCAAGCGCTACCAGCGCTCGCTGGATGCGATCGCCAAAGCCAACGACGAATTCAAAACGGTGAAAAACCCGGCGCTCGATCAGATCGAAAGCCACCGTAAAAAAATCGACGTGCTGTTGGAACAGGCCCGCGCTGCCAGTGAGCGTGTGGCGGCCGAATACGATCCGCTATTCCCGTTCGATCGCGGCGGCGACACAACAGACAGCCGCCGGTTTGCCGTATTGCACTGCCGGCGAGGCGCGATCGATCCGATGATCCAGGCGGCGTTCGGGACGACGCTGGCCGACCTGGAACAGGAAATCGACGAAGATCTCAAGCCGCGCAGCCGCGAGCTGGATGGATGGCGGATCCGCGGCCGGACGAACATCGAGCGCGTGGAAGTGGCGGTGAAGAATGTCATCGCGGTGCTCGAGGGAGAAGGGCCGATGGCCGACGAAACCGTCGTCGTGGGCGCCCATTACGATCACCTCGGCCGAGGCGACAGCGGTTCGCTGGCGAGCGGTTCGAAAGAGATCCACAACGGCGCGGACGACAACGGCTCCGGCACGGTGGCGCTAATGGAAGTCGCTCGGCAGCTTGCCGGTCGCGAGAAGATGCTGCCGCGGCGCGTGGTATTCATCGCGTTCACCGGCGAAGAGCGCGGCTTATTGGGCAGCGGGCATTACGTGCATCATCCGCTGTTTCCCATCGAGAACACCGTGGCGATGCTGAACATGGATATGGTCGGCCGCATGAAGGATGACGAGCTCGTAGTCTATGGCACCGGCACGGCGAAGAGCTTCGACGGGCTGATCGATGAACTGAACGAGCGGCAGGGCTTTAAGATCAAGCGCGAATCAGGCGGATTTGGTCCCAGCGACCATTCGTCGTTTTACGCCCGCAAGATTCCGGTCTTGCACTTCTTCACCGGGCTCCACAACGACTACCATCGGCCGAGCGACGACGCGAACAAGCTTAACGTGCCCGGCATTCGTCGCGTAAGCGAGATGGTGGCCGAGGCGGTGGTAAGCATTGCCGAGGCCGAGCAGCGACCGGAGTACCAACAGGCCCAGCGCGAGAGCCTGCGGGCCGGGGACCCGGCGGCGGGCGATCGGCCATATTTCGGTAGCATTCCGAATCTCGCCGGCGGCGAAGAAGAGGGCTATGCCATTCAAGGAGTCGGCAACGATAGTCCTGCGCAAAAAGCCGGGCTGCAGCCCGGCGACGTGATTATCCGACTGGGGGAGAACAAGATCGGCAATCTGGCCGATTTTGATTCCGCGTTGCGGAAGTACAAGGCGGACGACAAGGCGCCGGTGATCGTGCGGCGCGACGGCAAGGAAGTGAAGCTGGAAGTGACGCTAGAGGCGCCGCGCTAATGAATGACCAAATCCCAATGACCAATCTCAGCGAATTTGGTCATTGGTGCTTGGTCATTGGTCATTTGCCTCGGAAATCGGCCTTTACCGGTTTTCGGGTTCTCGGCACAATACCGCCTCAATTTGGCCGCCGCAGAACCGGGATATCAGCCCAAGGTGGCGGCGATGCAAGGCCGGCGGTTCTCACCGGCTCAGAGCGTGACAGTCAAGGATGACTAACTGCAAATGCAAGGAGTGCTGCACGTGAAAGTTTCCCTTTTCTTCGCCACCGCCGTGGCCGTCGTGTGCGGTTCGCTGGTCGGTCCCTTCTCGCCATCGGCCCAAGCGCAAGGCGGGGCTGTTCCGGCCGGCCACAAAATCGCTGTCGTTGATGTGTCGATCGTCTTCAAGCAGCATCAGCGGTTCCTGGCGCGGACCGAGATGTTCAAGAAGCAGGTCCAGGCCGCCGAAGCCGCACTCAAGAAAGAGTACGAAGTGATCAATGCGCTAGCGCAGCAGCTTGAGGGTCGCACTCCCGGCTCGCCGGATTACAAGACCATGGAGCAGCGCGTCGCCCGCGACAAGGTCGATTGGCAGCTCAGGGGGCAGACGCAAAGAAAAGAGCTGATGGAGGAAGAGGGCCGCATTTATTTTCAGACCTATCGCGAACTGGACGACGCAGTGAAGCGGTTTGCCATGCACAATGGCATCGCGCTGGTGCTCCGCTTTGCCAGCGATGTCGTGGACAATCCCGACGACCGAAATGAAATCGTGAAAGGGATCAATAAGAGCGTGGTCTACGTCCACCCGGATCTCAACATTACTCACCTGATCTTGCAAGAACTGAATCGAAGCGGCCCGCCCGTCACCGGCGGCAATCCCGGCGCAGTCCCCCAAGGGGTGGGACCGCGCCCGGTTGGCGCGGCGCCGCGTCCGGGCGTGCAGCGCTAACGCGTGTAGGTCCCGCTCGCCACTACGAGTCGCCCCGCCGCGGCGGGCAGACTGTGGCGACCTGACGGGCGAGACCTGTCTCATTTTGAGCAACGACGCACTGAATGCGTTTCAGGTTCCGCTGGGCAAGCGGAGTCCATATTCTCCTCCAGCATTGATTGGCCAACCTTGATCCTCAGCACACGTCAACAACGGACGCTGCAAAGGCCGGTCGCGGTAGAAGGGTTTGGCTATTGGAGCGGGCGCGACGTGCGCGTGGAATTTCGGCCGGCGCCTGTGGGAACCGGTGTTGTGTTTGTGCGCACGGACCTGCCGAAGCCGGCCCGCATTCCCGCGCTCGTGGCGCATCGCATCGAAGTGCCACGCCGCACGACGCTGGCCTGCAATAAGGCGCGGGTCGAGATGGTCGAGCACATCCTCGCCGCACTTGCCGGGTCGCAGATCGACAACTGCGAAGTGGCCGTCAACGAGCCGGAAATGCCCGGCTGCGACGGCAGCAGCCAGCCGTTTGTGGCGGCGCTAGCCGAGGCCGGTGTGGTTGAGCAAGACGCCGTCCGTGATCAGCTAATCATCCGGGAGGTCACACGGCTGGGAGATGAAAACAGTTGGATCGAGGCCCGCCCGGCGACTGCGCCCGGCCTTTCGATTCGCTATCGCTTGGATTATGGCCTGGGAAACGCGATCGGTCGGCAAACACTATCGATCAACGTCACACCGCAGACCTTTCGCACGGAACTGGCCGCCTGCCGGACGTTTTTGCTGAAGGAAGAGGCCGATTGGCTGATCGCGCAAGGCCTCGGCAACCGCGCGTCGATCTCGGATCTGCTGATCTTCGGCGAGCATGGACCAATTGAGAATGTGATGCGGTTCAGCGACGAGTGCGTACGGCATAAAGTGCTCGACGTGGTGGGCGACTTGGCGCTATGCGGCTGCGACGTCGTGGGCCAGATCATAGCTCACAAGAGTGGTCATCGGCTGAACGCCGAGCTGGTGCGGATGCTGTTGATCGAAGGAGAGCGGGTCACGGCGCGGCGGAAATCGGCGTAGTTAGTCAGACATGGATGTCTTTCCAGTGCAGGCGACGGATCCCATGCCAACCTACATTGCTGACAACGTGTCGATCGATCCGCGGGCGGAGATCGATGACGATGTCGAAATCGGTCCCTTCTGCGTCATCGGTCCACATGTCCGCATCGGCCGCGGCACGAAGGTGGAAAGCAACGTGACCATGATGGGCCACGTCACGGTCGGCGAGTACAACCACATTTTCCCAGGCGCCGTGATCGGCGGGCATCCGCAGGACGTCAGCTACCGCGGCAGCGACACGCGCGTTGTCGTCGGCGATTATAATGTCATCCGCGAAGGCGTGACCATCAACCGTGCGACCGAGAAGGAAGACGGCATTACGTCGCTGGGCGACCACAACTTTCTGATGGCCTGCTCGCACGTGGCCCACGATTGCCGCTTGGGAAGCCACATCATGATGGCGAATGCTGTGCTGCTGGGCGGGCACGTGCGGGTCCACGACCACGCGTCGCTGAGCGGGGCGGCAGCGGTCCACCATTACACAACCATCGGCAGCTATTCGTTTGTCGCGGGGCTCAGCCGCGTATTGCACGACGTGCCGCCATTCATGCTTTGCGAAGGGATGCCCGCCCGGCCGCGGTGCATCAACGTTGTGGCACTGAAGCGGAACGACTTCTCGGCCAGCGCGATCCATTGTCTGGCGGAGGCCCATCGGTTGATTTATCGCGCCAAAGTAGGCTTGGACCATGCGCGGGAAATCCTCCGCAGCAACGAGCAACTCGTGCCGCAGGTGAACGAGCTGTTGAGCTTCGTTCAGAATTCGCAAGAAGGCAAGCACGGCCGCTCGCTGGATCGGCGGCGTGCAGCTTGACGGATTGTTGGGTGGCACGGACAAACCCGGTTTGTCAGTGTGGGGCCAATATGTAACGAGAATCCAAAACCACTGACAAGCGCGGGTCGCCGCGGCGACTCAGTGCCACCCACTCTCATCCTACCTCCCATGCCACTTCGCATCGCCGTCATCGGCGCCGGTCATCTTGGTCGCTTTCATGCCAAACTTCTCGGCGAGCTGGACGACGTGGAGCTGGTTGGCGTCGTAGATCCGGTCGAAGAGAGCGCGCTGCGGGTCGCGGCCGAATGCAATACGTCAGCGATCGCGACGGTGAAGGATCTATTGGGGAGAATCGACGCCGCAATTGTCGCCACGCCGACGCGGTTTCACCACGCGGTCGGTTGCGAACTGTTGCGCAATGGCGTCCACGTTTTGATCGAAAAGCCGTTGGCGCTCAACGTCGCCGAGTGCGATGAGCTGGTCCGCCTGGCCGAGCAAGAGCGTCGTGTGCTCCAGGTCGGGCACATCGAGCGGTTCAATCCTGCGCTGGATCAGGCGCTGCCTTACTTGCAGAACCCCAAGTACATCGACGCCGCACGCTACAGCGGCTATACGTTTCGCTCGACCGACATCGGCGTTGTACTGGACCTGATGATCCATGACCTGGACGTGGTGATGATGCTAGTCGGCTCGCCAGTGGCCGACGTGTCGGCTTTCGGGCTGGCGCTGATGGGTCGCCATGAAGACGTGGCGCGGACGCGGCTGCATTTCGCCAACGGCGCCATCGCCGACTTGAGCGCCTCGCGCGTTAGTTATGAGGCGAAGCGGCAGATGCAGGTGTGGTCGCCTGCCGGTCATGTGAACATTGATTTCGCCACGCGCACGGCGGTTGTCGCGCAACCGGCGGCGATGCTCCGTAACGGCAGCTTCGATCCCGACCAATTGCCGCTGGCAGAGAAGGCACGCCTCAAGGACCGGGTTTTCGAGGAGCTTATTCCGTTGAAGCGTCTCGCAGCCGGTGCTACGAATGCGCTGCTGGACGAGCAGCGTGATTTCATCACCGCGATTCGCGCGGGCCGCCAGCCGCGCGTGACCGGCCGTCAAGCGCGAGAAGTGATCGTAGTAGCCGAGCGGATTCTCGCTTCGATCGCCAATCAACAGTGGCGCGTTGATTCAGAAGGCGCGGGGGTCGATCGGTCCGTGGGGGACCTCGTGCCTGCCGGCGAGCGCGAGCTCCGGCCGGACGGAGGCGCGGACATTCTCCGGGGCCCGCATTGGCATCGCACGCCTGTCATGCCGCCGCGGGAGATCAAGCGACCGGCGTAGAGCCAGACTGGGAGACTGGGAGACTGGGAGACTGGGAGACTTGCCGATCAACGGTTCCGTGAGACTCTCCTCGTCTCCTCGTCTCCTCGTCTCCTCGTCTCCCAGTCTCCCAGTCTTCTTTTGCACGTCTTGACGCGTACTGCTACCATAGTAGGTACTGACACGGAGGGTACTTTCTTTCGCGGCCGCTCTGGAGATCGCCGTGGGACCTCGTCTGTTCAACGCCGTCGTGGTCGTGTTCTGGTTGTCAACGATGACCTGGCTCGTCGTCGTCAAGGTTTTGCCGCCGCTGCAAATCGGCGAGCCGCCGAACTACCGATCCATCTACGCGACCGCGCCCCACGATTATCCCGAATCCGTCTGCTGGGACATGCTTTGGAACGATCGCCCGATGGGTTGGGCGAAAACGGCGGTCTGGCGGTCTTCCTCCGGCGTCACCGAGGTGACGTCGTTGGTCCACTTCGACCATGTGCCGATCGATGAGCTGGCCCCGTCCTGGATCAGGCCGGTGCTGCGCAGCGCCGTCGAACCGATTGGCACGCTGGCGATGGATGCCAACAGCCGGCTGGAGATCGACCCCTTGGGCCGCCTGTCAGGCATTTACTCGAAGGTCCGTGCCGAAGGTTACCCTGCTGCGGAAATCGTGATCCGCGGTAAGGTTGAAGGAACCACTCTCACGGGAACGGTGCGTTCGGGCTTGCTCAATCAGCCGTTCGAGCGGTACCTGCCCCCCGACGCGCTGATGGGTGACGAACTGTCGCCCCAAGGGCGGATGCCCGGGCTGAGGATCGGACAGGAGTGGACCGTGCCGGTCTATAGTCCGTTCCGATTCTCCGACAACCGCAACCCGATCGAGATTCTGCACGCCAAAGTGGAAGACCAGGAGTGGGTCCCCCAAGGGGAGGAGTCGATCCTGACCTTGGTCGTGGTCTATCGCACAGATTCGGGTTCGATCTTGGGAGGCGCTCAAACGCCGCGCGGGAAACTCTGGGTGGCGGACGATGGAACCGTGGTCAAGCAGACGACTCGACTGTTCGGATCGGAACTCGCGTTCATTCGCCCCGACGAAAAACGGACGAACGAGATTCTGGCCTTGGCTAAGCCTCTCTCCGACAAGATGGAGTTGGAAAGGCGATGGCGCCGGCACGGACGTGGACCGGACAGCGGCGTAAAAAAGCCAGCCCGAGAGGGCGCGGGCAATGATTGAGTTTGAACACGTGCGTCGCACGTACGGCAAGAAAGTCGCCGTGGCCGATCTCTCGCTCGCCGTACCGCCGGGGCAGTTGTTTTCATTTCTTGGTCCCAACGGCGCGGGCAAAACGACGACCATCAAATTGCTGGTCGGGTTGTTGCGGCCGACGTCGGGCACGATTCGCGTGTGCGGTTTTGACGTCGTCGCACAACCCCGGCACGCGAATCATCTTCTGGGTTATGTGCCGGACGAGCCGTATGTGTACGACAAGCTCTCGGGCCGGGAATTCTTGCGGTTTGTGGCTGACGTGCACGGCCTGGGCAAGCAGGAGGCCACAGCCCGCATCGACCGCGAGATCGGCCATTTCGAGCTGGCATCGTTCGCGGATGAGCTGGCAGAGAATTACTCGCACGGGATGAAGCAGCGGCTGGCGTTTGCCGCGGCGTTATTGCACGATCCGCGCGTGCTGGTGGTCGATGAGCCGATGGTGGGACTCGATCCCCGCAGCGTCCGACTGGTGAAGGACCTGTTGCGACACAAAGCGCGCGACGGAATGACGGTGTTCATGTCGACGCATTCACTGTTTGTGGCCGAAGAGATCTCCGACCGCATCGGCATCGTCGACCAGGGGGACCTCAAATTCCTGGGCACGCTGGCTGAGCTGCGAAACCAGGTGGCGATTCAGCACATGTCGTTGGAGGACCTGTACCTTCAGATCACCGCGCATGCGCAGGTGTAGGTCACCGATCAGCAACGACATTCATTGGAACCGCGGAGACGCAAAGACGCAGAGAGGACCACGGATTGCACCGGAGAACACGGATAACGTTCTTTGAATCAGGCCAAGAAGCTCATCCGTCATATCCGCGCTATCAGCGGTGATGAAGGTCGATCGCCTACCAGCGCAGCTCAATGCCGGCGTAGCCGCCATGGAGGAACAAGCCGCTGGTGTCGTCCGGCGCCGTGAACGAATTAATCGCCTTGAGGACGTCTTTCAGCCACAAGCCCTGATAGCCGCCCCGCAGAGCGAAGTGGTCGTTGAACCGAAACGTGCCGCCGATCGTACCCTCGCCGACAAACGCGACTTCATCGAACTGATTCTCGAACGTGCTTATCGCGCCCCTAGTGACTACGTCGTGCCGCCAATCGGCGTGATTATCGTACACACCCCCCTTGATTACGGCGCTGATCTCAAAGCGATCGAACAAGCGAAGGAGGCCAACGTCGGCGCCCCATTGCCAGCCGTAAAGGAAGTTCTGTGTGTCTAAATGCCAGCCGGCGGGTAATCCGGCCGAGGGGGCCGTGAAGTCGATGTCCTCGCCAAACTCGACAAAACGAAAGCCGGAAAACAGCGTGAGCCAGTCGCGTGTGTTGTGCCGGAAATTGAGCTCGGCGGAGTGCAGTTCCGATTCGAACTCCAGTGCGCCTGTGTCAACGCCGGCCAGGTCGTAGTCGGCCGTCACGCGCCATGAATCGACGCCAAAATAGTTGCCTTCCAGATCGCAGACCTCGTTGATCGGCACGATAACCTGCAGTCGCGGCGTCGTCGCCATGTCGATGCCATTCTCGGCGGTAATCTCCGCGCCGAACGCGGAACTGAATGCCACCAGGTCCGGATCATCGCGGAACAGAAACACAGCGTCGGCCGCGGTCACGTAGCGGCGGACGATCGGCGCCGGCGGGCGGACAAAGTCGCAATCGACGGAACCGCAGGGACTTTCTACCCAGGGAGCAAACGGCGGATGATCCGCTGACGTCCCGTAGACCCTGCGACACCAGGCAAGCGGGTTGGGCCACATCCAATGGCACTCTTCGCAAAGCGGATAATGCGGCTGATGCGGTGGATACAGCGGCGGCAGACAGGGCGTCAGCTCCGGCGGCGGGCAATTCGGCTTGTGCGGCGGTACGCAGCCGACCTCGACCTCCGGGGGGTAGACAATCACCGAATCGTCGCCGGCCGCCAGCGAAGGCAGGAACAGGAGAACAAATAACGCGCCGCGCGAAATGGCGTTCATGGTGGCGACTCGCCGGGGCGAAGAGACAAGGAGACAAGGGGGCCGCCGAGGCAGCCGTACGATTCTCTTATCGAACCGCCACGGCCGTTACCTGCGGCAAGTTGAGAGCATTCCGTATCCCTTCACTGGTTTACCTGGCTTAACACGCGTGGAGTGTGTCGTTCTGAGCGAGGCGCGTGTCATCCTGAGCGCAGCGCTGTCCTAGCCCAGCGCTGTCATCCTGAGCGCAGCGAAGGATCTCCTTGGGCACCGAGATACGTCACTTCGCTCGGCATGACAGTGGTGTGCCGCGAATCTGCTTGCGTTGACCGGCGTTTGTTGGCATCCTCATGTTTGCATTGGCGCTTGCGCCGCGAAATCCGACGAACCCCGAATCACCTCCGGTCGAATTCTCGCGCATGGAACTGCATCCACTGCTTATTCTGGCGATCGGTATCGGCACGGTTTTGGTGCTGATCGTCATGCTGCGGACCAACGCCTTTGTGGCGCTGATCACCGCGGCGATGCTGGTCAGCTTGCTTGCGCCTGGCGAGCCGTACGAAAAGTTGGAGCGCGTGGGGGTCGAGTTTGGGCGGGCTGCGGGACAGATCGGGATTGCGATCGGCCTGGCCGCGATCATCGGACAATGCCTGATGGAAAGCGGCGCTGCCGACCGCATCGTGCGTTCATTCCTGCGGTTGTTTGGCGAAAGGCGCGCCGGCTGGGCACTGATGGGAAGCAGTTATATGCTGGGCATTCCCGTTTTCTTTGACACAGTCTTTTATCTGATGGCGCCCTTGGCGCGCTCGCTTTTCAAACAGACCGGCAAGAATTTTTTGCTGTACGTGTTGGCTATTTCCGCCGGCGGGGCAATTACTCACACGCTCGTGCCGCCGACCCCCGGGCCGCTGGTGGTGGCCGGGCTGCTGGAAGTGGATTTAGGCGTGATGATCCTGGTGGGGATCGCGGTGTCGGCGCCAGTGGCCGTTGTCGGGCTGGGAATCAGCGCGCTTTTCAATCGCGCAATGCCCGTTCCGGCGCGCGACCTTCCCGGTATCGCAGCGCGCGAACCGCTCTCCGATCGCCAATTGCCGGGACTCTTTATTTCCCTGTTGCCGGTCGTACTGCCGGTGATTCTGATCAGCATGAGCACGTTTTTGACGTCGTTGGCGCGGCGAGAATACCTCGCTTCCCCCGCAGCGTCAGAAGCATTTGTAGACGCCGTGGCCGATGCACGCGCGGAAGGTAAGGCAGCTCCAGGTAGCTTGGCCGAGCTTAAGGACGCCCAGACCTGGCTGGCCGACCCCACCACGCCGCTGCAACAGGCGGCGCGCGGTAGCAAGCTATTGGGCGATCCGATCCTCGCCCTCCTTCTTGCCGCCGTCATCGCCATGTTCGTTTTGGTTCGGCAGCGCAATCAGACCATGGCCCAGCTTGCCGCAACCGTCGAAGTTGCTCTGATGAGCGGCGGGCTGATCATCATGATCGTCGCGGCCGGTGGAGCGTTCGGCGCCATGCTCGGCGCGGCGGGAATTGGCGAAGCGATCACCTCGGCCGCGGGCAAAGAAGGCGCGACTGGGACCGCTCTCTTGCTGCTCGTCTTCGGCGTAACATCGGTCATCAAAATCGCCCAGGGATCGAGCACCGTCGCGATGATCACCGCCGCGGGGATCGTCAATTCCATGTTGGCCGGCGGGACGGAGTTGCCGTTTCACCTGGTCTATGTAGCGCTGGCGATCGGCTGCGGTTCGTTGGTCTGCTCGTGGATGAACGACGCTGGATTCTGGATCGTGGCCAAAATGAGCGGGCTAACGGAGCTCGAAGCGCTCAAGGCCTGGACGTCACTATTGGCGCTGATGGGTTTCGTGGGCCTTGGCGTCGTGCTCATCTACGTTCAATTGATGCCCTTTCCCTTTCCCGGCCCTTGACCCGATGCAACATCGATTGACCATTTTTGTACTTTCTCACGCTTAGTCTCATCATGACAACTCCCGCATCGATTGATCCCAATCATCCGCAATCGACAACTGCGCCAGTGGCGCCACACCCCGGCACCGATAAGATGCCGCAGTGGGACGTGGGCGAACTGCCCGAGCCGCCGCGCTTTACGTGGCGCAATTGGGCTCTGCTCATCGGCCCGGGGCTGGTGATGGGCGGCGCCGCGATCGGCGGCGGCGAGTGGATCACCGGTCCCGCGGTGACCGCCCGCTATGGCGCGGCGCTGATGTGGCTGGCGACGCTGAGCATCCTCTTTCAAGTGGTCTATAACTTGGAAATCAGCCGCTATACCGTCTACACGGGCGAACCGATCTTTACGGGCAAGTTCCGGCTCTTGCCCAGCCCGCGGTTCTGGCTGTGCGCGTATCTGGTGTTGGACTTTGGGTCGGTGTTTCCCTACCTGGCGGCCAGCGCCGCGACTCCGCTGGCGGCGACAATCCTGGGCCACATTCCCGACGCCCAGAGCACTGCCACGACGACCGTGCTGGGCATGGAAGTGGTGGACAAGACGGTGTTCACATTTTCGACGTACCTGGCGTTCTTCCTGGCAATCATCCCGCTGGTCTTTGGCGGCAAGGTCTACAACTCACTCAAGGCCATCATGTCGGTCAAGATCGTCTACGTGCTCGCGTTCCTCACGTTCCTGGCGATCTGCTTCTCCAAGCCGGTCCACTGGAAGGAGGTCGGCGCAGGGCTGATCAGCATCGGCAACATACCCGTCGAACGCGCTGAAGACGCGAATGGGAACGGCGTGCTTGATCCCGAAGAGGACTGGGACTCGGATGGTCGCCTCGATGTCGTCGAACGCCGCCTTGCGCCGACGATCGACAGTAACGATGACGGCAAACCCGATAAATGGACCGACAACAATGGCGACGGGAAAGTCGACGTATTAGACCGGTTCGTCGATCTTGACGGCGACGGCACGCGCGACGGCGACAATGTCGAGAACGTGTTCGTGGCATGGTCCCAAGGACACGGCACTCTGCCGATCAACCTCAGCATGATCGGCATGTTGGCCGCTATGGTGGCGATCTCCGGTTCCGGCGGCCTGACGAATACCTCGATCAGCGGCTACACACGCGACCAGGGTTGGGGCATGGGCAAGCACGTGGGCTGCATTCCCAGTGCGATCGGGCGCAAGCAATTCCGGCTGTCGCATGTCGGCATGGTGTTCCACGTTACACAGGAGTCGCTGGGTCGCTTTCGCCGCTGGTACCGACATTGCGCGCGCGATCAGCTTGTCGTCTGGATGCCGGCGTGCTTTATAGGGATCGTGCTGCCCAGCATGCTGTCGCTGATATTTCTCAAGCGCGGCACCGAAGCGGCGAGTGAGTGGGAAGTTCCCGGCATGACCGCGGAAGGCGTATCGACCGCCGTAGCCGCCAACTGGGGAAGCGAACCGCTGGGAGCGTTGTTCTGGTACCTGACGATGTTCTGCGGCTTGATCATCCTGTGGCCCAGCGCCGCCACCACGGCCGACGGAGTGCTGCGCCGCTGGGTGGATGTCTTTTGGACGGGCAGCCCGCGCCTCCGCAAGCTGAAGACCGAGAGCATCGCCTGGGTGTACTTTGGTGTGCTCTGCGCTTACTCCGTGTTCGGCATCATCACGCTCTCCTTCGAGCGGCCGACGACGCTGTTGCAGATCGCGGCGACGATTTACAACTATGCGCTGGGCGTTAGTTGCTTCCACGTCCTGGCAGTCAATCTAATCCTCTTGCCCAAAGAGCTGCGGCCCAACTGGTTCATGCGCGCCGGCCTGTTGTTGGGCGGATCTTATTTCTTGCTCCTGGCCATCGTCACGACGCTCGAGAAGCTCGGATTTTTTGCGTAATCTTGGGTGGCACTGACAAGCTGCCGTAGCTTGTCAGTGGAGGGAGAGTGGATGGCTGACAAGCCTTCAAGGCTTGTCAGTGGCAACGTAGGTAGCCGTTGGCATTCGTGCCTCCTATTAGGGAAGGTGGATACGCACATGGCGCAACTTCCGGATGGCCGTTTTCGAAAGACCCGAAGGCATTACGATCTTTCCAATCATGCTCACGAGCTAACGTTTAGCTGTTACCACCGACTCGCAATGCTGGACCGCGATCGCACGCGCCAATGGTTCGTCCATGCGCTTGAAAAATCCCGGCGTGAACAGAATTTCGCAATTTGGGCGTTTGTGATCATGCCGGAACACGCGCATGTGCTCATCTTCCCGCGATCGAAAGTCTATTCAACCTCAGCGATCGAGAAAGCCATCAAGCAATCTTGTGCGCGTCGCGCGCTCGCTTGGCTGCGAAAGAATCATCCCGCTTGGCTCGAGAAACTTCGAGGCGCTTTGACCGAACAGGGACAACGATATCACTTCTGGCAGCCGGGCGGCGGGTATGATCGCAACGTCGTCGAAGACCACACGGCATGGGCGTCGATAGAGTACTTCCACATGAATCCAGTTCGGCGCGGACTAGTGGATATACCCACCGACTGGGTCTGGTCGAGCGCGCGGGCCTACGCGGGATTTGAGGAAGTTGTTATGGATGTGGATCTTTGCCCGGTTGTTCACCACTGACAAGCGCGGCGCTTGTCAGTGCCACCCAGGTTTGGGGTGCTCATATCAACCCGTACGCAGAGAGTGTCCGGCGAAGTTTTGCTTCACTGGCGGAGTCGAGAGGTGTCATCGGCAGGCGCAGCTCGCCGTTGTCGCGGCCGAGGAGCTTCATGGCGGCCTTGATGGGAATCGGATTGGTGGCCAGGCCGAGCATGTCGCGGCAGAGCGGAAAAAGCTTGCGGTGCCAGCGCTGGGCTTCGACTATGTTGCCGGCGTCGAACGCCTTGACCAGCGCGAGCATGTCCTTGGGGATGATGTTCCCTGCGACGGAAATCACGCCCCGGCCGCCAATGGACATTAGCGGCAAAGTCAGGCTGTCGTCGCCACTGAGCACGGTGAGGTTGGTGAGTGCAAGGATCTGCGAGGCCTGATCGAGCGAGCCGGTCGCCTCCTTGACCATCGTGATGTTGGGCAACTCGGCCATGCGAGCGATCGTCTCCGGCTCGATGTTTTTGGCGGTGCGGCCGGGAATGTTGTACACGCAGATTGGAATCCCAACCGCTTCCGCGAGCGCCTTGAAGTGCTCGTACATCCCCTCCTGCGTGGGCTTGTTGTAATAGGGCGCCACGACGAGGGCCGCATCGGCCCCCTTGTTGGCGGCCCACTTGGTCAGCCGCAGCGCCTCGCGCGTACTGTTGGAGCCCGTGCCTGGCATGACCTTGATGCGGCCCGCGGCGATATCGACCGCGGCGGCGATCACGCGCTCATGCTCCTCGTGCGAAAGCGTCGGCGACTCGCCGGTCGTGCCGACCGGGCAAATGCAGTTCGTGCCCGCGGCGATTTGAAACTCGATTTGCTCTTTGAACCGGCCGACGTCGAACTCGCCGTCCTTAAAGGGTGTGGTCAGCGCGACAGAAAGTCCGGCAAATACTTCGCCTTTGGTGGGCATGGGGGAGGGTTCGGGGTTCGGGGTTCAGTGTTCAGTGTTGGAGTTTAGCCTTCAGGTCGCCACGGCGACTCGCCGTGGCGAGCTGTCCGGACAAGCTAAAGCTTGAACTCCAGCAAGGCCTTCATTTCGCGGACGGCGCGCTCCATGCCGACCATTACGGCGCGCGAGACGATCGCGTGACCGATGTTCAACTCGCGCATGCCGTCGATCGTCGCCACAGGGCGGACATTCTGGTAATTCAGCCCGTGGCCGGCGTGCAGCGCCATGCCCAGTTGACGGATCATCGCCCCCGCCTGGACTAAGGCGATCAGCGCGCGCTCTTGTTCGGCGCCTCGCTTTGCCAAGGCGTAGGAGCCTGTGTGCAGTTCGACGGCATCGGCCCCCAGATCGCGCGAGGCCTCGATCTGCTCGGCGTCGGGGTCGATGAACAGGCTGACAAAAATGCCGGCGTCTTTGAGCCGCGCGACCGCCTGACGCGCCGCTTCGCGGTTGCCCGCCACATCGAGCCCGCCTTCGGTGGTCACTTCTTCGCGCCGCTCGGGCACCAGCGTGGCCTGATCGGGTTTCACACGGCAGGCGATGTCCAGCACCTGCGATTCGCAGGCCAGCTCCAGATTAAGCTTCACGGTGACCGTTTTACGCAGCAACTCCAGATCGCGGTCCTGGATGTGCCGGCGGTCTTCGCGGAGGTGGATCGTGATGCAATCCGCCCCGCCTAACTCCGCGAGCGCGGCGGCCCAAATTGGGTCGGGCTCATACGTTCGCCGCGCCTGGCGGAGCGTCGCGATGTGATCGATGTTGACGCCTAGTTCTGCCATCTCGTTAAAATCGCCAATTGTGGTCGGATTTGCAAGCTACGATTCAGTAGGCGCCGCCGCCGGAAAGGTTCGCGTTGTTCACGGTTTATCATGACGAATTGCCAGGAACTCGCCGCACGCATCGAAAGCCTCGAGCCCGAGGCGCTGCCGCGCGATGTGGCTCGCCTCTGTCTGTTGCTCACCAATGTCGTCGAGGACGTCGAGGAGCTTGAAGACGAATCGCGCCTGCGCAAAGCCTGGCAAGAGATGGAGCTGCGGCTGCAAGCCGCCACCGATCAACACGCGGCGATGACCGACGAGCTCGAAGCGCTGGCCAACTCAGACCCGCGAAGCTTCTCTCGTGAACAGATCTGGGTCCTCTTGCGGGCGATCAAAGTGCAGAGTCAGGTGCTGCAGTTGTATGTGGGACTGCCCGTAATTGATGTTTGAGCGCTCACTCGATGACTGGGTGGCACTGACAAGCGCCGCGCTTGTCAGTGATAATCGGACACACTGCCCTTCGAATCTCCACTGACAAGCCTGAGGGCTTGTCAGTGCCACCCAACTATCGTCCGGCCCAAGCCAGCGCCTCGGGGCAAGGACGTAAGAACCCGCCTAGCAACTGCGGTTGGGCGACCAGGTTGAGATGCAAGCGGCTGCCGATCGCCTGATGTCGCAGCACGAGCGGAAATTCACAACCCGGGGCCTGTCCGAGCGATCTCAATCGCCCCACCGGTTCCAGACGCCAGGCATCGTTGAGGTAACCGCGGATCACGGCGCCCGCTCGGCCCAGCCAGCTATCACAGGCCAGCGGCGTTTCCAGTGCCCGGGGAACGCCGGCGGTTGGATTGGGCCTGGCGATGGCGGGGAAAACGCCGACCATCGACGCGAGCTCGCCAGTCGGCAAGGCGAGCGATTGACAGAGATATGCCAGGCCGCCTCCTTCCGCGTAAATCCGCTTGCCCGCGCACACGTGGCCGCGCAGCGCAAGCATCATGCACTGATTCTGAGCGAGCTCGGCGGCAAATCGCTCGGGATGTCCGCAGCCGATCGCCACAATATCTGTGTCGGGCGGCAACGTCTCGTCCCGCAATGGCGAGAAGTCACGGACCTCAGCGCCGCGCGCTTCGAGGGCATCGAGCGCGTCGGGGAAATAGCAATGGAATACGTCGTCGTATGCGATCGCAATGCGGACGCCCGTCAGCCCGCGATCCTCTTCGTCGCACGTAGCGCAAATAGTTGAATCAGATGTCCGCGGCAACGAGAAGTCGCCCTGCGACGCCAGATGCAGTAGCCTGGCCGGCGCCGTGTAGCGCAGAAGATTATTGCCCAGCGTCCGACACAAGTCGCGACTGATCGTTTCGCCGGGACAAAGCTCGGACAGCGTGGACCGAATTGAGGGAAGAGATCCCAATCCGCCCACGACGGGGATGCCCCACAGCGGTTCGAGCACCGTTTGCCAGCGGAAAAACTCGCGTTCGTCGGCGACCTGATCGAGCAGCAAAGCCGTCGCACGATCAGGCCGCGGGGGCAGCTTGCAGTCGGCGAGGCGCGACACATCGACAACCGCCAGCCGTGGGACACCTAGCCATTGGCAAAGCGGCTCCAGCTTACCACCGGGATCCGATGAATCCTCGTCGAACCGCCCTTCGAGGACGGCCAGATCGCTGTGCCGAGCGGAGCGCAAAAATAACGCCCGGCACTGCTCGGGCGACATTAACCAGCTATCAAGGTGGCGCGGGCTGAGGCCGGTAATCGACGTGGCGGCATCGACCGGCGCGAAACAGGCGCGCGATAGGTAGCTTTGGATGCGGACGCCTTCATGATCGAGCGCATCCAAAAGCGCCCACAGCATCGGCTGCAGATTCACCTGCGGCTGGATCGTACCAACTGCGAGCCGGGGAACGGAAGACATGCGGATGAGGGCCCGTGGTCAAGGAGATCGTGCCTGATCTCGAAGCAGTGGCTGCCGGCCGGGTTTGGCGGCCAGCCTACGATTTTGCGTTACGCCTGGAAGGCTCGTAACGCCCCTCAGCGTCCCTACGTCAACCATTCTTAGGCGGCCCGCGGGGGCAGTCAAGCGATCGCCACAATCGAAAAGCGATTGCGGCCAATGGCGAGCGGCCGGTAGCGCGATTACGCCGTTGATGCGGCTTGAAACGACCGGTGTGCCACTGCTCGCCGCGAGCAGTGCCACGGCCAGCGACCGTTACGACTTGGGCAATAGGCTCAAGACCGCGGCGCTGGGCCGGGCGATGACGTGGGCGGCAATGAGCTTACCTAGGGCGCCGACTTTCTCTTGGCCGGCTTCGATGGCGGCCTTCACCGCGGCCACATCGCCTTTGATCATCACGGTGATGTAGCCGCCGCCGAGTTTTTCTTTGCCGATGACTTCGACATTAGCCGCTTTGCAAGCGGTGTCGACGGCTTCCATCACGGCGGTGAAGCCCTGCGTCTCGATCAGTCCAATGGCGAAATGTTCGTTCATAGGTTTGGTTTCGGATTTCTCGGATGACGTTTGCGGATCGAATACGACTGGCGCTTCTAGCAATGGCGAAATCTCCGGCCGACTGTGGATCGCTTTGCGAGCTTCGTCGGCGGGTGCGTCGAGGATCGTTGCCGTGATCTTCCCCTGCATGAGTTCGATTGTTGCCCGCGCTTCTGCGACCGCGGCACGGAGCGACGCCGAATCCCCGGCGATCTTGAGGAACACGCCGTAAAAATCGTTCAGTTCCAACTGCACCAGCCGTATGCGCGCGGCCTTGTCCAGCCGGTCGAGCGCGACCAGGGCGGGAGTGAGGCCGTGGATTTCGAGGAGCGCGAGGCCAGGGTTCATTGGTTTTCCGCTAAGTCATTCGGGGCAAGAATGACCAATGTCCAATGCCCAATGACCAACTCGCCCACGGCTGGCGATCTCCAATTGGTCATTGGTGCTTGGTCATTGGTCATTTCCTACACCACGCCTTGCTTTCTCAACTGGGCAATCACTTCCTCGGTGATTTGTGTCACGCGGTCGACGCCCATGTTACCGGTCCGCGTGGCGCAGCCTTCGCTGGGCGGCTCGACGAAGCCGAAGTCGTGGAGGATGCATTGCAGCACGCGTTGTAGCGCTGCGCGGTCGATCTGCTGCGTTTCGCTCAGCGGCTGTCGGCCGCGGCCGAAGTCAAAACCGCGGAGCTCGACCGCGGCGCGGAAGCCTTCGGGGAAGTCGGCCGAGTAGAGCATGGCGTCAAAGAGCTCCAGCAGACGGAGCTGCAACGTACGCGCTTCGTCAATGCGGCGCTCCTGCACCAGGTCGTACAACTTCCGCGTGATCTCGGGCACGACGCCGCTGGTGGCGTTGGTGCCCCCCTGGCAACCCATCAGGAGCATCGGCACGAGCGCCGCTTCCCAGCCGGTGAGGAAGACGAAGTCCGGGCGGATGGGCTGAACGGCGCTCATCATCCGCAACATGAAGGCCATGTCGCCCGAGCTGTCCTTAATTCCGACGATGCGCGGGAACTCGGCGAGCCGCCGGATCGTCGGAACATCGATGGGGCTGGCGAACATTGGAATGTTGTACAGCGTGACGTCGATCGGCGAGTTCGTGGCGATCTCGCGGAAGTACGCGTAAACCGATTCGGGGCTGAGCTTGTAATAAAACGGGGAGACGATCGCCACGGCGCGGGCGCCGCAGGCATGGTAGGCCTCGCAGGCGGCGAGCGTCTCGCGGACATTGGCCTCGGCGGCGCCGGCGAGCACGGGGACGCGGCCCCGGGCCTGGTCACAGACGATCTCGACGATCCGCCGGCGCTCTTCGGCCGTAAAGCGCGTAAATTCGCCCGTCGAGCCGTTGGGGTACAGGCCGTGGACGCCGCGGTCGACCAGCCAATCGACGTAGCGGCGCAGCTCGTCTTCGTCGATTTCGCCGCGATGGTCGAGCGGAACGAGGTTGGGGGTGAAGATGCCGGCGAGGTGCATAGTGGTCGGTGGTCAGTGGTCATTAGCCCTCGCCGGAAGGCGGGGGTTCGGCGCGCCGAGGACCATTCCAGTGCGTTATGTCGTAAGTTGGTTACTCTAATGTACTTTGCACGTTGCGGCTCGCAAATTGACACATCTGTGGGTGATTTCTTCGAAAACGGCCTAAGAATCCGGCTGTTCGCTCGTTAAACAGAAGTAGGGACGCCTTTATAGCCAAGGCGGAAGAGCATGGCAGCCGAACCGCGCACGAAGCCAGCAACCGCGACACCGTCGTCGAATGGACGCTCGCACTATGCGCCGGCGGTGCAGAACGGAGAGGCGCCGGCAGCAGAATCAGCATTGTTTAGGCCAATCGGCCTGGCAGGGGCGGACGCCGATTGCGATTGGCTGCGAGAGACGATGGAGCGGTTCGAAGGCCCGCTGGTTCGCTATGCGGCGCGGATCACAGGCGATCTGGAGCGGGGCCGGGACATGGTGCAAGAGACGTTTTTGCGGCTGTGCCGCGAGCCGTCAGTGGCACAGAGTGATCATCTCGCTCAGTGGCTGTTTACCGTTTGCCGGCGACTGGCGGTCGATGTTCGCCGAAAGGAGACGCGGATGAGTACGCAACTGGAGAGTGCGGCGGTGTGCGATGTTCCGGCGAGAACGCCGTCGTCAAGGATGGAACAAAGCGACGACTTTGGGCAAGTGCTGCAGTTGCTCGACGCGTTGCCGTCGAACCAGCAGGAAGTTGTACGTCTGAAGTTTCAGGAAGAGATGTCGTACAAGGAGATTGCAGCGATCACCGGATTGAGCGTGAGCAATGTGGGGTATTTGTTGCACATGGCGGTGAAGGCACTGCGGGAGAAGGTCAAGGAATCGGATGCGGAGTGACAAACATCAAATCGGGAAACCGAATCGAGATATTGCCATGAGAATTGATCTGAACGATCCCAAATGGACGGCGTATGCCTTTGGCGAGCTCGACGAGAGCGAGCGCGCAGCGATCGAAGCCGAGCTGCGCGACAACCCGGCGGCTCAGCAGCTCGTAGACGAGCTCCAGAGAACCGGAGAGCTGCTCAAAAACGCGCTGGCGAAGGAGCCGGTTGCGCGGTTGACGGCGGAGCAACGGGCGGCATTGGCTGTCGTGGTCAGCGAACAACCGTCAGCGGCCGGTTCGGCCATTGTTGACCTTGTACCGCAGGTGCGCCAATTGCGCCAGCGGCGGCGTTGGGCGGCCGTGTTTGGTGTCGTTGCGGCGTCGGGATTGATTGCCGCGCTGCTATTGCCGGCGATGCAGTCGGCACGCGAATCTGCCACCCGAATCGCGAAAAACAAGACGACGGCCGAAACGACAACGACGGCGGATCAACAAACGACCGCTTCTCGCAGCCCGACCGACATTGAATCAGGCGCCGTACGCGTAGGCGCGGAAACCGCCCCTGCGCCAACGCACTCGCCGGGCAAACAGGATGAAGCGCGATTAGCCCACCACGCGGCGGTTGTTGAATCTTTAGAGCGGCTTGATAAGTCGAACTTAACCGTTGCCGAAGAACCACCGATGGTGTATCCGACTCAGGAAGTGTGGCGAGAACTAACGTCCCGCGGAAGAGCGAAGTACATTGTCAACCAGCCGCTCTACGAAGGTGACTCGAGGCTTTCCACGTCGTCGCCGCAGCCTGACGCTTTGCGAGTCCTCGACTTGAAAGCCGGTGGCACGCCTATCAGCAGTTCGCAACAAGCGGCCCAATCGCAACAAGGGGTACAATCATCCGATCCTCAAAGCCAGTTAAATGGACCAGTTACCTTTGCGGATCGTGAAACATCCGGCAAATCTGTGTCGGCCGCCGGCATAACTAGCGAGCGACGGCAAGAACTGCTGTTGCAATTCAAGCAAGATATCGCCGATAGAACGCAGCTCTCCATTGTTGGTGACTTTGCCGCAAAGGGGGTGCGCCGTCCACTTCCTGGAAAGGAAGCAGAAGTAGCTCGACTGGAGAGGGAGATTGATGCACTGGAAAGGCTAAGGACCGATCCCTCCAATGAAGCCTACGACCTGCCGCCCGAGAACTCCTTTGAGCCGGTTGCGGCCAATCCGCTTTCCACGTTCTCGATTGATGTCGATACCGCCTCATATGCCAACATGCGCCGGTTCCTCACGCAGAACAATCAGCTTCCTCCACCGGCGGCGGTGCGGATTGAAGAGATGCTCAACTATTTCCGCTACGACTACCCGCAGCCGGAGGGGGACGTGCCGTTCTCAGTGACGACCGAGGTGGCGACGTGCCCGTGGAACGCTGACCATCGGTTGGTGCGCGTTGGGCTGAAAGGAAAAGAAATCGCCAAGGAAAAACGACCGGTGAGCAACCTGGTGTTTTTGCTCGATGTATCCGGCTCGATGCAGCCGGCCAATAAGCTGCCGCTGGTCCGCGAGGCGATGAAGATGCTGGTCCGCGAGCTCTCCGAGAACGACCGCGTAGCCATCGTTGTCTATGCGGGGGCCTCGGGTCAGGTGCTCGATTCGACCACCGGCGATCAGAAGGATTTGATCATCACAGCGATCGACAACCTGCAGGCGGGTGGCTCGACCAACGGCGCCGGGGGCTTGCAGCAGGCGTACGACGTGGCAATGCAGCACTTCATCAAGGGGGGCACCAACCGCGTGATCCTGGCGACCGACGGAGATTTCAACGTCGGCATTACCGACCGCGGCGAGCTCGTGAAGCTGATCGAAGACAAGGCCAAGAGCGGCGTCTTCCTGACCACACTTGGCTTCGGCATGGGGAACCTCAAGGACGCGACGCTCGAACAGCTTGCCGACAAGGGGAACGGCAACTACGGTTACGTCGATACGCTGGCCGAAGGCCGCAAGCTATTGGTCGAGGAACTGGCGGGCACGCTGGTGACGATTGCCAAAGACGTGAAGTTGCAGATCGAGTTCAACCCGGCGGAGGTGGTGTCGTACCGGCTGATCGGGTACGAGAACCGCCGGTTGGCGGCCGAGGATTTTAATGACGACAAGAAGGACGCCGGGGAGATTGGCGCGGGGCACACGGTGACGGCGCTGTATGAGCTGGTGCCCGCTGGGGAAACCGGTGGCAAGTCGAACCCCGGCCTCCCGGCCGGGGCTAGTCTGCCGGCCTTGGCTACTAGCGCTGGCATTGATCCGTTGCGGTATCAGAAGCCGGCGGCGGCGAAAGTCGAGCTGACCGATGCGGCGAACAAGGGCGAGCTGTTCACGCTCAAACTCCGCTACAAACAGCCCGACGGCGACACGAGCAAGCTCATTGAACACCCGGTCAAAGACAGCGGCAAGGCGTACCGCGAAGCGTCAGGCGACTTCAAATTCGCCGCCTCGGTCGCCGCCTTTGGCATGGCGCTCCGCCACTCGCAGCACCGCGGCTCGATCACACTCGACGGCATCAAGGAGCTCGCAGTGGACGGCCGCAGCTTCGACCCGAGCGGCTACCGCAGCGAATTTGTGACGCTGATCGAGAAGGCGCAATCGCTGGGAGCCAAATAGGTTCAAAGCTCAAGGTTCAAGGTTCAAGGTTGTGAGTTCCCGCACATAACCTTGAACTTGGAACGTTGAACCTTGAACCCAGTGAATCGGCCGTCACAGCAGCTCCAACTTCTGCCCGGCCATGCGAAGGGCCTCGTCGATCCAAACGCGATCGGCGAGGTCCTTCTTTTGCGGGCTCTTCCCCTTCCGGGAAACCGCAGTTGGCTCCCAATCACTGCCTGGGAATAGTGCGACGGTGACTTTGACAAGCGCGGCGCCGCTAAAGACAATGAATGGCTTGTCGCGGAGCGGAGGGGATCAGAGTGAGAGGGGTAAGGCGTTATGCCGATCAAGGTCGTATGTCCACAGTGCAACAAAAGTCTCAATGCTCCCGACGGCGCGGCTGGTCGCACAGCCACGTGTCCAAAATGTAAGGGACAAATCCGAATTCCGGGCGCTCCGGTAGCAAAAACAATCGCCCGCCCTGCCGGCGGCGGGAAACGTGCCCAACGGCCCCAGCGGGGCGCCCGAACGGCCGCAGGGCGTTCCACGCCGGGGCCGACCTTGGCGGCAAGATCCCAGCTTGCCGCCGGGACGGGGATTGTTCTGAGCGGGCGCGCCCACAACGCGCGTCAAGTCATGCTGAGCGCAGCGAAGCATCTGGGTCGCGCGAAGGAGATCCTTCGCTTCGCTCAGGATGACAGCGGCTTCGCTCAGGATGACAGCGTGCCGCGACGGCCAATTATCTCACCAACGAGCGAAATTCAACGGCTGTCCGGCTGTTCATCGCCGCGATACAATGGGGGATTCGTCATCACGGATGAAGTTTTCTCTCACGGGACTCCTCGCGCGGCATGCCTGCAACGGATATCGTCATCAAGGGGGCGCGGGAACACAATCTGCGCTCGGTCGATCTTGCGCTCCCCCGCAATAAGCTGATCTGCCTGACCGGCGTCTCGGGCTCCGGCAAAAGCTCATTGGCGTTCGACACGCTGTACGCCGAGGGGCAACGGCGTTATGTCGAGAGCCTGTCGAGCTTTGCGCGGCAGTTTTTGGGCCAGATGCCCAAGCCGGACGTCGAGCATATCTCAGGCCTGAGCCCTTCGATTTCGATTTCGCAAAAGTCCAGCGGGCAGAACCCGCGCTCGACCGTGGGCACGATCACCGAGATCTACGACTATCTGCGCGTGTTGTACGCGCGTGTCGGCGAGAGCCATTGCCCGAAGTGTAGCCGCCCGATCACGGCGCAGACGAGCGACGAGATCATCGAGCGGATCATGGAGTTGCCCCCGGGGACGAAGTTCGTCGTGCTTGCGCCGCTAATCCGCGGCCAAAAGGGAGAATACCGCGACCTGTTCGACGACCTGTTGAAGCAAGGGTTCAGCCGGGCGCGGACGGACGGCACGATCGTGCAATTGAGCGACGATCTGAAGCTCGATCGGCAGATGCGGCACGACATCGAGGTGGTCATCGACCGGCTAACGATGACGCCGGGCCTGAGAAGCCGGCTTGCCGAGGCGGTGGAGTTGGCGCTGCGAATGGGCGAAGGCACGTTGGTGGTGGCGATGGAGGACGAGGGTGGCACTGACAAGCTGCCGCAGCTTGTCAGTGGCGATGAGGCCGGCGCCACGGTGGAAATCGACGATCACCCCGCTTCAACACTGACAAGCGCGGCGCTTGTCAGTGCCACCCCTGGAACAAGCAAACGTGACACTGCCACCCACAAGAATCGCTCGGCGAAACGGAATAACGGCGACATCGTCTTCTCGTCCCAGTACGCCTGCACGCATTGCGGCCTGAGCTTTGAGCCGCCGTCACCGCAACTTTTCAGCTTCAACAGCCCGCAGGGGATGTGCCCTGCGTGCGATGGATTGGGCGAAATCTACGGCTTCGATCAGGCCTTGCTCGTCCCGGACCAGGCGAAATCGTTCAAGGACGGCGCGATCGAGATGGTTGGCCCCTGGCGCGAGATGGGACGCTGGCGGCGGCACATCTATCAAGGCGTCGCCGAGACGATGGAGCGCAAGCTGGCGATCGACGGCGGGACGATGCTCGAAACGCCGTGGGCAATCCTCGACGACGAGCTGCGGCGGCTGTGGCTGTGGGGGACCGGCGCGGAGCATATCACGTTCACCTGGCGCGGCGGCTCTTCGGCGCAAAAGTACGGCGGCCGTTTCGAGGGGATCATTCCCCAGCTCTTGAGCAAGTATCGGCAGAGCGAAAACCCGATGCATCGCCGGCAGCTCGAGAAGTATATGAAGGTCGCGCCTTGCGGTTCGTGCGGCGGCACGCGGCTGAAGGAGCAAGCCCGCGCGATCACGCTCACCACGGCACATCCAAAGTTTGCCGATGCTCCCTCGCGATCGCTCCCTGAAGTCTGCGGGCTGGCGGTGTCGGACGCGGCGGAGTTTTTCAGTGAGCTGCGGCTCTCGGCGACCGGGCAGAAAATCGCCGCCGAAGTGCTGAAGGAAGTGATCGGACGGCTTGGTTTTTTGACCAACGTCGGGCTGGAATACCTCTCGCTCGACCGCACGGCGCCGACGCTTTCCGGCGGTGAATCGCAGCGGATCCGCCTGGCCGGGCAAATCGGCTGCGGTCTGGTTGGCGTGCTGTATATCCTCGACGAACCGTCGATCGGCCTGCACCCCCGCGACAACGACAAGCTGCTCGACACGCTCACGCAACTTCGCGACAAAGGCAACACCGTCGTGGTGGTCGAACACGACGAAGAGACGATGCGCGCGGCCGACACGATCATCGACTTCGGTCCTGGGCCAGGCGTGCGCGGCGGCGAGGTCGTGGCCATCGGTTCGGCCGACAAGATCTCGCACTCGGCCAGGTCGCTCACCGGCCAGTATTTGTGCGGCAAACTGGAGATCGCGGTGCCCGCACAGCGGCGACAGGTCGCCGCGGCGACTAAGTGGCTGCGGATCATCGGCGCGCGGCATAACAACCTGAAAAACGTCGACGTCGAGATTCCGCTCGGCACATTCGTGTGCGTCACAGGCGTCTCCGGCTCAGGCAAAAGCTCGCTGGTCAACGATATCCTGGTCGAAGCCCTCCGCCGCGACCTTAACGGCGGCGAGGGCACACCCGGCGAGCACGACCGCATCGAAGGCCTCAAAGAACTCGACAAGCTGATCGCCATCGACCAGTCGCCGATCGGCCGCACGCCACGCAGCAACCCGGCGACGTACATCAAGGTCTTCGACGACATCCGCAAGCTGTTTGTGCGGCTGCCCGAGTCGAAGACGCGCGGCTACAAACCGGGGCGGTTCAGCTTCAACGTCTCCGGCGGCCGCTGCGAAGCCTGTGAAGGCAATGGCAGCAACCGGCTGGAGATGGATTTTCTGGCCGATGTATGGGTGACCTGTCCGGTCTGCGAGGGGCACCGCTTCAATCGCGAGACTCTGCAGGTCCGCTTCAAGGGCAAGACCATCTCCGACGTGCTGGAAATGGACGTGCAGCAGGCGCTTGCGCACTTCGAGAACGTCCCCGACATCCGCCACAAGTTGCAGACGTTGCACGACGTGGGTCTGGATTACCTAAAGCTCGGCCAGCCCTCGCCGACGCTTTCGGGGGGCGAGGCGCAGCGGATCAAGCTCGCGCGCGAGCTGGTGAAGAAAAGCACCGGTAAGACGCTGTACCTGCTCGATGAGCCGACGACCGGGCTGCATTTTCACGATATCCAGATGCTGCTCAAAGTGCTGCACGGGTTTGTCCAAGCCGGCAACACGGTACTGGTCGTCGAGCACAATTTGGATGTCGTCAAGACCGCGGACTGGATCATTGACCTGGGCCCGGAGGGCGGCGCCGCAGGCGGCAAGGTGATAGCAACTGGAACGCCGGAGGAGGTCAGTGGTCAGTCGCCAGGCCGTTTAGCAGTCGGCGGCACGCCGACTTCCGCGAACGGGGCACGAAAGTCCCCCCATGACGGTGTGGCGTCAATCAGCATAAGCTATACCGGGCGCGCCCTTGCGCCCGTACTTGCGAAACACGCCAATGGGCTGCAATCGCAAAACGGCAAAGCCGATAAAGCGGCTGCTCGTTCGCGCCCGCGCAAAGTCGAGGAGTGCAAGGCGATCACCGTCCGCGGCGCACGCCAGCACAACCTCAAGGGCATCGACGTCGAGATCCCGCGTGACCAGATGACGGTCTGCTGTGGTCTCTCCGGCTCAGGCAAGAGCTCGCTGGCCATGGACACGATTTACGCCGAAGGCCAGCGGCGGTATGTCGAGAGCCTGTCCTCCTATGCACGCCAGTTCGTTGGCCAGATGCAGAAACCTCGGCTCGATCATATTGAGGGACTTTCCCCGGCCATCGCCATCGAACAGAAGCACATGGGGCACACGCCCCGTTCGACGGTGGGCACGGTGACGGAGGTCTACGATTACTTGCGGATCCTGTTCGCCCGGCTGGGACAGCCCTATTGCCCCGTTTGCGATATCCCGATCGGCAC
>JBBDYH010000048.1:0-36642 GCA_040901795.1 Pirellulales bacterium | reverse complement strand
CATGACCCCTGAAAACCCGACAAAACTACCACCGCAAAACGGGAATGCACCCCCTCAGGAGAGAGCCGATAGTTATCGCCGTTACTGAGATACCTTGAGCCAGCAAGTCTTCCAGTAGCACCGGCGAGAGTGCCTCTTTGCTGCCGCCATGAAATCCGCCGCCGTGGATAAAGACTACGAGCGGCGTAGGGCGCTGCGACTTCGCCCTCCAAAGATCGAGCACGTTGCGCTTATTCGGGCCGTAGGAAACATCGGCCAAGTCGGGGGCCGGCTTGGTTCTCCCACCGCGCGGTTGAGCATCAGCCGGCGTAAGGAACTGCGTACATACCAGCAGAGCCAGTGCGGCACGGGAGACTATTGCAACGGCATTCATCCATCATTCCTTTCAAGTGTTCGTCGCGGTGGTGCGGCCCATCTCTGCCCCAGGCGCGGATCCCCTTCATGGGTTGGGAAGCTCCAAGAGGAGTTCGTCGATGTTCTTTGCGAACTCCGCTCTGAACTGCTCGAAGAATACCTAAAACGAATCAGTACTGCGACCGGAAGGCAATGTCAACCACTCGCGCGTCCGCATCGCCGCGGACTTGAGCGTTTTTCCGGTGACGCGGTGCTTGATCATCGTGGGAAGCAGCCGCGCTTCCTTGCGCCCGGCTGACGTGAAAGGCGGACCAAGTATCTAAGGAAAAGAGCTATTAGTTGCCACGGTGGTCTTGCCAATTACTTGCCTCTTCTACGCCCCCGCTTGTCGCCGGGGGCGGTTGACACCGTTGTGTCGATTCGGCCTTCCTTTCGCCGCCGCGTAGCGTATGCCACGCAACCGGAGGCGACGAGTCCGAGCGTCAAGAAGATCCCCGCCGTGTTCCTGAGTCGTCTTACTTTCAGCGCGTTCACCTCGGCACCGGGCAACTCAAAAAAAATACGATCCTTGACGTCTGGATAGATGTATCCGTGGTATGCCTTTCCGATCTCTCAGGGCGTAAGAAACTTCGCTGCCTCGGCGCGTGGAATGGAAGAGTAGCTGCTATCGTGGCGCATGTCTCGGTCTTCGTAGAAGCTCTGCGGGATAAGATCACCCGTTGCACGACCATGATAGTCGCCCGACTCGATCTCGAATGTCCCGAATGCGGACCAGTCGTAACCGTTCGGCCAACTGGAGGGCGCGGCGCTGGGCCACTTCACGGCGAACGGTTGGGCGTGAAGGTCGCCTCCGGATGGGCTTTCAGCCACTCGTCGGGCAAGCGAGCTGTCAGATCAGCTTCGGCGATCGGCGGGGCGGCCGCAAGAATCGGCAGCCGCGTGTAGAGGTCCCGAAGGTAGGCATAGGGATCGACGCCATTGGCCTTCGCGCTGGCGATCATCGTGTACAAGACCGCCGCCGTGCGAGCGCCACTGTCGCTTCCCGCAAAAATCCAATTCTTGCGACCAATAGCTTGGGGCCGGAGCGTGCGTTCGGCCAGGTTGTTGTCGATCGCCAAGTCGCCGTCTTCCGTGTAGCGGCACAGCGCTGTCCAGTTCGACAACGCGTATCCAATGGCCTGCCCAATCGGACTTTTGGGCAACGCCTTGGCATGCTGTTCGTTCAGCCATTGATGGAACGATTCCAGCAGGGGCCTGGCCTGCTCTTGCCGCATCGCAGCAACCCGGGCCGCACGCTCGTCGCCTGTCAGCTCCGACCATGCGCCGCTGCAAGCTTGAGCTAGCTCGCGTTCGATCGCATACAACTGGCCGATGCGCGCAAGCGCTTCATGCGCCACGGCGCCACTCGATCGCTGCGCGTCGTAAAACTTCCGTCGCGCATGAGCCCAGCAGGCGACCTCGATAATCTTGCCCTTTGAACCCGCGTAGATGCCGTCCTATCCGCCGAAGGCATCGGCCTGCCGGCAGGAAGAGCTCTTCGCGCGGCACGGTGTGGATCTGTCGCGCAATCGGCTGCGGCGGCTTGTCGGCAACGACGACGTGTTCTTGGCAATTCGAGCAGGCGTACTTGAAACGCACATGCTCGACCACAAACAAGCTGGCCGGCTCGTATTCCAGTTGCTCGCTCACCTCTTCGGCGAACTTCGTGCACCAACCGCCGCAGCCGGGGCAATGCAGTTGCTCTTGGGGCAGCGTGTGTTCGATGCGCTTCCGCGGCAGATTGGCGGGCAGTTTACGGCGACCATGGCCGTTAACCGCAGGACGCGCTACTGCCCTGGCTTGAGGCGGCGGTAGTTCTTCGGGCGCCGCAGGGGCTGGTGGGACGGCGCCTTCTTCAACGAGAAAGAGCTGCAACTGGTTGGGATCATAGCGCTCACTGCGTGGGCCGTAATATCGCCGCAGAAGCTGGTCGATCTGATGTTCAAGCTGTTCGATCCGCCGCTCTTGCTTTTGCCAAGCCTGGAGCAATTGCAGCGCGAACTGCTTCAGCAGTTCTGGATCTTCAGGCAGCGCGCCGGAATGGAAAGAGGAGGCGTCCGTGCTCATGCCCTTTAGTACCCGCCAACCAGGGCAAAGTTCCGTGGGAATAGAAAAGAATTTCAAACATCGCAGGCGCACTTGCAGCGATCGATCAAGCGCTTCGGCGATAGCGCTTCTGCCGCCGCACGCTGGACAAGTCAACTCCGTCCAAGAGCATTGCCAGATCAGCGGCCGAGATGGTCAGGCTCTTTTGATCCGCAGGCGCTGTTGGAAAGCGGAAGCTTCCAGCCTCGAGCCGCTTGTACCATAACGCGTAACCTGTTTCTTCCCAGTACAGCAGCTTCAGGCGGTCCCCTCGCCGGCTGCGAAACACGAACAGGTGACCGGAGAGTGGATCGAGCTTAAGCTGGTCCGCCACGACCGAGGCAAGCGAATCAAAACTCTTTCGCATGTCGGTGGTGCCCAGACACAAAAACACCTTTAGCTGGCCGGGAACAGTCAGCATCGGTTGTGCTCCAATGCAGCCAGCACGGCGCGCACTAGTTGCCGTGAGGCGACGCATACACGCGCAGCATCGTCGAGGAGCATGACCAGCGCTTGCGCGACCTTCAGGAGCAGCGAGCCCGAGCCTTCGAGGAGAGCATGGATATCGGCCGCCGCGCCTTGTCGCCCTGATAGGATAAAACGTGCCGGTCGGCAGGAAGGCGCTCAAGCATCCGCTTGGGGATGCGCGACTATGCTTTGGAAATCGACAGGCCTTACGCGCACGCGGGCAGCGGTGATCTGAAGAAGTCGCGGGCGCGAAATGGCCGTGTCGAGAATCAAATTGCCATCAACTCGTCCCCAGCCAAATTCTTGAGACCGGATCCATCTCTCACTAGGCGGCGAGAAGCTCGGTAATCTTAGGTAACCAGGTAGCCACTTCCCTGAAAAACAATCTAACGCCGCTCATCGCCCCGAATTAAGCGGACAGACAGCTTCTCGACGGGCCCGTCAAAGTGATTTCTCATTATTAGGACGAGAACCGCGCCATCGAGTGAAATGCCCAACCACAATCACGAGAGTTGGCAGAACAGATCTCTTAATGAACAACGTGGATGGCCTGTTCCCACTTTTGGACACACCAATGAACGAGCCAGGCACCCAACGACTCGCTCTGCGCGCCGAGTGAGACCGTGCCACGTTGACCGACGCGGAGCTGGCGGGCCTGGTCGGGATCGAGCGCAATAAAGCCGCTGAATCGCGGCGTGGCGAACTCCAACTCGCTGCCCGTCCGAACGACGGCCAACGGGCCACCATTCGGAGCGCACAGTGACATGTGGGGTGGCTGAACCGTGGCCCGCGGGTCCAGACGTGCGAGCTCCGCGTTCCAGCTTCCAACCCCAGGCACGTAGGTCCTCACGGCCGCAGGTCGAGTCCGCGACAGTGTTTCCACATCTCCTTGGGCCAGTGAGACGTGGAGCTGTTTTGCGTCTTCTGAACCTAATGACACGATTTCATCGCCACCGTAGAGATAGACCCCAGTGAGACGATCGAGCCGGCGCCGAACCAATCGGCCCTCATGCGGCGCGCGAATCTCCAGGTCGGCAATCTTACCGCGCGTCTCAGAAACCCGCTTCGTGAGCGCCTCCCGCTCGCTCATGGCTTCCTGGTATGCCAGATGGTCTTGGGGAAACTGGGAGAGCCGCTGTCGGTGTGCGGTGGTGCGAATCTCGGCGCGCGCCAACTGCGACTCCAAGCTGGCGAACTCTAGCTGCAGTTCGTCGTTTTGCAGCACGCACAGCAATTGGTCCCGTTTCACCTGCTGCCCGTCAACGACGCAAATCCGTTCGACGAATCCTGGCGTGCGAGCACGCAGGATTGTCGGGGGTGCATACTCCACGATCGCCGGAGCGGTTGGCAGTAGCGAGGCGGGTGTCCAAACGAGAATGGACATCGCCAGCGCAGCGCCGCCGCCTGTAATCAAGGCCGCTCGACCTGGATTCGGACGTTCGGCCGCGCGGCCACCGAACAACCATCTGATCAAACGCACTGCCGGCGCAACATACCACCACGCTACGCCCACTATGGCAAGTAGCAGGCCGGCGCCATGGAAGATCAGCGAAAGCCCTGCAATGGCGCTGGCGGTAGCCACGATATACCAGACCGTGGCCGCGAAACCGAACAGGCGAACGAACCAGGCCCGCCGCGGCGGCAATCGTGGCGCGGCGACCGGCATTCCCAATAAGCGGCGCTTGGCCCAGTACTGCACGTAGCGGCGTCCCGACTCGTACAGGTTCTGCAATTCAAGAAGGTCGCCCAGGATGTAGTAGCCGTCGAACCGCATAAGGGGATTGAGGTTGAACAACAGCGTGCTGATCGTGCCGGCCAAAATCACGTCCGCGGCGACTTGCCGCACTACATCGGACGACGTGGACTGCCAGACGACCGCCGCCAGTGCGCTGATCAGCACCTCCAGGTACATGCCTGCCGCCGAAATATGAATGCGCCGCCAACGAGATGCGAAACGCCAGGCCGAAGTGACATCGATGTAAGCCGTGGGGGCAAACAGAATCAGAGTCACGCCGGCCTCGCGCACGTAGCCTCCATAGCGCTTGCAGACCAAACCGTGTCCAAACTCATGCACGATTTTCATTCCCATCCATACGGCCAAGAGCGCGAGCTGGCGATGCGGCGTGAACAGGTCCTCCAGATCGCCGACGACTTCCCGCCATTTTCCCGTCAACGGTAGAAGCACCCATGTCGCCGCCGCGAGCGTCGCAAGCGTGGCCGGGAGCGAGAAGAACCAGCCTAACCAGGGAACCGCGGCCGTCAGCAGTCGATCCGGACAAAGGAGCGGAAATCTCAAAAAGAAGGGGTTGGTCCATGCGCGACGCGCGGCGTCGGCTTCCGCTTTTGCCCAACCGATCAGTTCGGTGGCATTTGCTGTAGTCGAACGGTAGGCCAACTGCGCCCCTTCGACCCATTGGGCCAGAGTGGCGGCCTGCGCCAACGAGAGATCCAGCGCTGGATGTATCCCTCGCGCGCGCTGAAGAGCAACGTCCAAGGGCGTATGGCCGTCGAACTCGCACAGCAAAGCGTACTCCGCAACGCCAATGCGATAATAATGCCCGCGCTTTGGATCTTCCACTACCATGTGGGCGTCATCGCCCGGCCTGGCGTGGAACTTCACGTCGGCACGGAGTTTGGGCGAAGCAGGCACGACCCCGAGGGTGGAAGAAGCGGGTTGAGCGGCCAAGGCGTCACCAAACAAACTTGGATCGAAGGTAATGCCAGGGTCGGTGAAACAAGATCCAGGCGACGGACCGACTGCCGACGTCGATATGCGCCTGGCCGCTCATGCCGGGCAAGAGCGGGACATCGGCAGCGGTGAGCTCGACTTCGGCAACAAAAACACTGTTTTGGTCTCGCAGTTCAGCCTGTGGATGCAAACAGGTGACGGAGCCTCGCAAGCGGACGCCGGGATGCGATTCGAGCGACAACGACACGGACTGACCTTCTTCGACGTCGCCGACCTCGTGCTCGGGCACCGATGCTTCCACGACCATGTGATCAAGCGGCGCAATCTCGAACAATTTCTGCCCGACGGTCAGAGGAGCGCCTGCCGCACGGTGCAAATCGCCGCTGACAACAATCCCGTCGAGAGGGCTGCGGATAACTAGATTCTCGCGGCGATGTTCGAGCAGGCCGACCTCCTGCTCCGTTTGTTGAATTTCCATCAGGGCGAGCTGTGCAGACGTGGCGTCGCGCTTTGCCAGAGCGGCGGTATAACGTTGCCGCGATTGGTTTCTCAGCGCCTGCCGACTGGCGAGCTGCATGCTCAACTCGCGGCCGTCCATTAAGGCTAGTTCATCGCCGGCATTCACTCGATCTCCGGGGCGGACCAGAGTGCGGTCGAGGACTCCGTCGAACGGCGCGGACACGATGCGACGCGTCACGGGCTCCACAACACACTCGCATGGCAGGTGATAAGGCCAAGGCGCGCATGTCAAAAGCGCGATCAGCGCCACGGCGAGTGCGACGGATCGCCTGCGGCGAAGCGCACGAAGCGCGCCGACCGACTTGCGCACGGCATGCCGCCAGAGGCTTTCGTGGTTTTGACGAAGCAGCGCCAGCGTGGCCCCGAGTATGTCGGCCGACTGATTCATCCAACTCAAGCGGCTGTCGTCTTCGGGGAAGTCCGCGGGTAAAAGGACCAGGCACACAAAGACGTTCTTGCCAGTAGCATCCTTACAAGGCCAGCTCCAAGCTCGAGGGCATCCCGCCTGCCGACACAGCTCGCCGAGGTTGCTCGAAGCTGGTGCTTCATCGCGGCCGGGAAAGACTTGCGTGCGATCCAAGAGCATCGTCTCGCGTGCCGCCGCCTCGATGGCGGCTACGAGCGACGATCGTCGGTCAAAGGTCGTCACGCGCGAGATGGCGACGACACGCGCATCGCTCCCCCCGTGGGGGAAGGTCAAGCAAACGGTCTCGCAACCCAGGCAGCACTGCAATTCGTTGACCAGCACAAGCAGCGCGGTGAATAGGTCGGGCGCCGCGGCCGCGCGGCAATAGATTTGAAGCAGAGCAGCGCTTAAGTCATCCTTGGCAACTGAGGCATTAGTCGGCGGGCAGGGACTTAGTTGTGTTGTGGTCGCGAGGCACAACCAGGCGGCCGCGTACATGGCTACGGCCGTCACTCGGTCAGCGGGCTGAATCTCGGGGGGTAGGCAGAAGACAACGGCACCGGCAGGACGATCCGGATGAGGGGTGGGCACCGCAACTATCTGGTATCGATGTGGTGCAACGGATCGCGTCCACTTGACAGAGCGAGCTCGACAAGCCATCCGGGCCGCCTCCATCAATTCGGGCAACACGGCATCGGCCGTACCGCTCCGCGAGGCTGAAGAATACACGTGCGTCGGCAGCAAACGCCCTTCGCTTTTCTCCTGGCAGGCAACGGCCACGACCGCGCCGAGCTCTTCGGCGGCCATAGCCACGATTGAACTGACAACGTTGGAGGGCGCTGCCGCGGCCGCCTCAGCAAACTTTCGAGGAAGCTCTTCCAGCCGCGGGTTCGGACTCTGAGAGCTCACGACCGGGCACACCACGGCTTCGGAAGGGTCAAAAGTTGGTCCGCTGGTCGTGGTCATGGCGCGATATTCTTCTTCCCGACCGCGGCACTGCGCCGACTAGCACCGCCGAGTCGTAACGGATTTTCGGGTGCACTGACGGGACGGCGAACCTCGTCCCTTTGTGCATCCAGGCGCAACAGTTGCCGGCCACTGCCAGCGACAGCGGTCTGGCCGTCGCGCAATAACTCACAGGGCTCGCCGGCCCGAAGGGAACGATCCAGGTTGTCGACGCGCAGTCGGACCGTCACTGTGCCGCTCCCGGCATCCACAATAGGAGCCACAAACTCGATGATGCCCTCGACCTGGCGGTCCGGCCCTGGAAAGAACACTCCAACGGATTGGCCAGCGTTTAGCCGCACGACCTGATCCCGCGGCACGAGGAACACGACTGAGAGTGGCTGAAGCTGGACCATCGTCAGGACGACCGCGTCATTCGGCCCCACATATTCACCGCATTGCTTGTGCACGATGGTCACCACGCCGTCTTGGGGGGCGCGGATCGTGCGAGCTTCGAGCTGCGCGGCGAGACGTTCGAATTCCAGCTTTCGCAACAACTGCTTCTCTTCGGCCGAACGGAGCTGAGCCGCGGCAACTTCGAGTTCGGTGCGGGCGCGTCGGGTTTCCTCGTCGCTGGCGAATGTGTCTTTGTGGAGTTGCAGCAAAAGGTCAAGGCGATGCTGGCGGAGCCGATGCTCAGCGCGCGCCAAATCCAGGTCCCCCCGCGCATCGCGGCTGGCCTTGGCGATTTCGAGCATGGCCTTGTGGATGGCCGTGTCGAGCTCAGCGAGGGGCCGCCCCTCGCTGACTTCCTCTCCGTCCTGCACGAAGAGTCGCTTGAGAACCCCACTCTCGACGCCGGCAACGCGAATGACGCGATATGGCTCGCTAAAGCCCTGGACGGCGGCAGGCTCAGCACCCTTCACAGCCGACAAGGCCGAGCCCGCCGCGAGTACAAGAGCCAAGAGCAGGCATTGGACCGAACGAGTATTGTTTACGACATGACACATGACCAGCTTTTTCGTCTTGTAAACGAGATCAGCGACGCGCGCGGAACGAACTCCCCGATGTGCTGAGAGACTTTGTCAGCCGGCGGCCGCGCCCAAACCGCATCGCCGACGTAGCTGCGACGCTCGACGTTGTTCGGGCGGATTCCGGCACAGGAATCTCTTCCGGCATGGCCGGGCCATTACTCCAGCCGCCTGGCACGACAGACTCGTCAACATCAAGGAGCGTACCCGTGGCCCGGCGCAGTTCGAGCCCAGCGATGCTGTACGCGGCCATGGATTGGGCCAGCGACAGTTCTTCGCCAAGTAACCTTTCGTGAGCTTGAAGCAGGTCTTCCAAGGCCAGGCTTGCGACGCCTTCGTCTCGGGCCAACAAGCGCCATCGCGCTTCGAGGTGATTGACCTCGACCAGTGTAGCTACGACAGACTGCATCTTCGCCGCGACCTCCTCGTACAACGTTTGAACCTCGCGCACCGCGATATCCACTTCGGACGCGACCGTGGTCAGCGTGCTGCGAAGCGCATAGGTGACCTGCGCGAGCGCGAGCCGTCGCTGTGCATACCGGGCTCGTGCGCCGTGATTGCCCAGCGGCATTTCGAACGTCAGACCCGCAGTGTAGCTTGGAGCGCCTTCGTCGAATTGCTCCCTCCAAGCAGTGCCAACATCGGATTGACCCTCCAGGCCCGAAACATATGTCTCAACGACCGCGTTGAGGTAAGGAAACAGATCTTGCTCAGAAACGTTCAATCGTACTTTGGCGGCGCGTACCTCGTAAAAGGCTGCATCCACCTCGGGCCGGTGTTGCAGTGCCTGCTCGACAGCCAACCGCGCATCGAGTTGCGGCGGCACGAGGACCGGCAGCTCCTGGGGCACCACTTCGGCGCCTTCGACCAACGCCGGCGAGTTCGTTAGCCGATACAGCAGCGATTCGGTGTTGCGGATCGTGGCATGATTGCGCACCAGATCGGCCTTCCGCCGAGCGATCGCCGCGCGCACATGAATGACCTGACTCGGCGTCGCGTCCATAATCTTGCGGGCTTCCAGCTCTTTAGCCAGCCTGGCGACGCGCTCTAAGCTCCATTGCCGCTGCACGAGGCCCGCCCGTTCGGCGTACAGCGCCCAATAAGCCTCAGAGATATCGAGCAAGTGCTGTTGCAGCTCGCGGTTGAAGTCGTCATTCGCCACGCGCGTGTCGAGCTTGGCCAGCACGATCAGGCTGCGGTTGTATTCAGCGCCGGCGCCGCGGAGCAAGGGCTGTGTAAGATTTAGAGCCAGCCGGGCTGCGCCTTGATTATTCGGCACGAAGAACAAGGAATTGCTGTTGGTATGGCCTAGTTGTTGAGAAATCGATGCAGTCGCGCCCGAAGCCAGCTTCTGGCGGACGCCGGCGTCGAATGCCCAGCGATGCTCATTCAAGCGCGGCGGCCCGCCCGTGGTCAGCGTGTCGCTTACAGGGTCGCTAAGGTCGCGAAACTTAGACTCGACAAACGTCTTGGCATCGAATTCCGACTCGGCTATGCAAGTTTCCTTGGCCACCGACAGCGGCACGGTTCGCAAAGCTTTGATTTGATCCGAATACACAAGGGCTTCATAAGCCAACCGCTCCAGGTCGGTGCGAACCGCCCGTTCCGGATCGCGAAGCACCATGCCGACACGGTCGCTCCACCAGACCGCCTCCGGTGCCAGGCCAACGGCAGCAGCGTTGGTCGATGCGGTCCCGATTGAAGTTGTAACAATCGGTGGATTTGTCCGAACAGCGAATGGACCAGGAGCCGGGGACCATGTTGAATCCGCCTGGCCGCTTTGCCGCGCAGCAGTTAACAATACGGTTTGGTCACTGTTGAGGGGCGATTCGGAAAAGTTCGCGGGCATCACGGCCCGCGGATTTATTTCGATGGACTGTGGCAATTCTCGCATCGATTCGATCGCCCCGACTGCCGTCGACGACCGACTGGATGGATGCACAGCCGGAGCCGCATTGCTCGGCTTACTCGCACCGATCACATTCTCCGGTCCACCGGCTTGGCGCTCAGAAGTGCTTAACAACATCGTCGAAAACACTGATAGATTAGGGCGATCGCGCGCGGCCCCCCCGCACCCCCACACCGCCACCAGGGCGAGTTCCAAGAGCAGGAGGCCGGCGAAACGCCAAGTCATAGGTGACTGAAACGCGTAGCACATTCATACCGCCGCTAACGATCGTAGGCCCGCACCGGGTGCGCAAGTCCTTCGGTAACCCGCATCTTCTTATCGAACGGTGGCCGAAGCGAAGGTCCGCGTTTTCCACATCTGCCGGCGGTTTGCCAGGGAATGAGGCCACGTATGCGCAGCGCGACAAACAAAACGTCTGTAGCAGTCATACCGTTGCGAACAGACGTTCCCCAAGCGCAACCAGCGAGCAGGCCCTGACGACCGACACCGGCTGTTATGGTCGATGCATCCGCTGTATATAGCAGGCGCCGCACACTCGATATCACCGGCTTTTCCCGCACCAACGATGAAGTACAGTTGTTAGACCAGCTATAAGATTTTCCTTGGCGCGCGTCCGCCGCTCGGCGTAGCAGCTCGTCCAAGCGCTTTTGCGCAAGCTTGGCTATCATGTTTTTGCAAGTTCTCGCGTGGGCTCGTCTCCCGCGGCGGCGCCACCGTCGTTCGCTCGTAGCTGGCGACTGCGAATCGGCGGCCCCCGCACAGCCGCTCGATCTGGCGCGCCTTGAAGACCGCATCCTCTACAGCGTAACTCCTGTCGGAGGAGCACCGAACGATGCAGCAGCGCCAGAAGTCATAGCGAGCACTTTTGATGCGGCGGCCAGCCAATGGCAGAGCGCGCTTGATGTTTCACTGGCCGATGCCTCCACCTCGCCGACCGCGATTAGCGTGGAAACGGCACTGCCGCTGGACGTGGGCGCGGAGGCCGATGGCGACGCGCCAGTTGATGCGCCGATTGCCGACGCTCAATCGTTAGTAACTGAGGGATCTGAGTTTCTGCTGCTCTCCGATGAGTCGTACGATCTGCTTGCGCTGTCCAATAAGACCGCACTGGAAAGTCAAACAGAATCCCATCCGAACGACCGGCTCGAGTTGGTGTTCATCGACCCCGACATCGAGAATTACGAGCAATTGCTCAACGACGTGCTCAATGCGTCGGCGGAGGGGCGCAGGCTGGAAGTGGTAATGCTCGACGCAGCGCGCGATGGCATGACGCAAATCGGCCAGGCGCTGGCAGAGCATGAAGGCGTCGATGCCGTCCATTTGCTTGCCCATGGCGCTGACGGAGCGATCAAGCTCGGCGACATATCGCTCCACTCGGGCAATCTGCAAGCGTATGCCGGTGACCTGAATGCCTGGAGCGGCGCGCTCGCGTCCGACGCGAAACTTCTTTTGTACGGCTGCAATTTCGTAGGCAGCATCGAGGGCCAGGCGCTGCTTGATACCATTGGCATCCTTACCGGCGCCGACGTCGTAGCCATCGATGACTTCGCAACGCCGGTGGGTGGCGAGGTAAATCTGGAGCAAGATCGTGGCGGCGCTGAGGTCGCGCTCTCACCAAGCATCAACGGGGAGTCGCATCGGCCGGAGCTTTCCGCTGCCAACCGTGCCTCGCTAGACGGCCCTCTCGAAGTGGACAAGACGATTGACAACTTGGCCATCGTGCTCACCAGCGGCGCAAGCGTGTCCTTGTCAAACGATGTCGACACTGGCCACGAGGTGCTGGCTTCGACGTTCTCCACTGTCGTTTTTGACGTGACGTCCGGTCAACTGACGATCTACGGTGATGCCGGCGACAACGTGGTTCGAGAGTGGCTGACGGCCGATGGATTTCTCGAAGTCAGCATCGATGGCGTGACACATTCCGCGCGACCTGATTCGGCGTGGTACGATCCGCTGCTCGGCGGGGCCACCTGGAGCACACTCAGCGAAGTGGTCATGCTGGGTCGCGGAGGAAACGATCTTCTGGTGATCGCAGACCAAACTCTGGATGACGGTCTGATCATCGATTCGGACGGCGCGTTGCTGGTCGAAGGCTCAGTGCACGTTGGTCAAGGCTTTCATGCCAGCGCAACGGCCATTGACGTTACCGGCTCAGTCACGGCGCATGGCGGTTATGTAAGCATTCACAGCGCTTCAGAGACTTTAGTTCGCGGCTCGATCGATGTCTCGGCAGCACCGGGCGGTGTCGGCGGCAGGATCGAAGTGCTGGGACCGGTGGTGGCACTGCTCGACTCCGCGGTAATCAACGCCTCCGGAGACGCGGGTGGCGGAACCGTGCTGATCGGCGGCGATTTCCAGGGCCACAACCCCGAAATTCCCAATTCACAATACGCCTTGGTCACAGCCGGCTGCCGGATCCATGCTGATGCGCTTGTCGAGGGGGACGGCGGGACTGTGGTCGTATGGTCCGATCTCAACACACACTTCTATGGGCATGCGACCGCGCGCGGCGGAAGCACGGCGGGGGACGGCGGCTTGGTCGAAGTTTCGGGTAAGGAGAATCTGACGTTTCGTGGCAGCGCAGACCTCACTGCTGCCAATGGATTGATGGGCACGTTGCTGTTGGATCCACTGGATATCACGATCGCCAACGGTTCTGGCGACGGCGCCGCCGACGGAACGACCACCTTCTCGGGCAATCCCAGTGGCGGCATCGGCCAAATTCTGAGCGCAGACACGGGACCAACGACGATCTATGAAACGGAACTGGAGGGCCTGAGTAACTCCACCAATATCATTCTGCAAGCGACCAGAAACATCACCATCAGTAACCTCGGCGACAACGTCCTTAACCTGACCGCAACAACGGGGTCACTCACGATTCTCGCCGACGCTGACAGCAATGGCGTCGGAAGCTTCAGCATGACGACCAGCGACACGATCCGCACGCAAGGGGGCGCGGTCACCATCAGCGGCGCCAGTGTAACCGCGGGCAGTATCAACACGACCGGCGGAACCAATCTCGCCGGGGGTAACGTAACGATCACAGCCACGGGCACGGCGACCGTGAGCGGGACGATAACCACGTCGGGCGGCACCTACCTGGCCAACAACCCGGGCCGAAATGCAGGTTCGGTGTCCATCACAGGCAGTACCGTATCGGTCGAGACGATCAATGCCTTGGGAAGAACCGCCACGACGGCCGGCTTTGCCGGGGGCGACGGCGGCGCGGTAGTCCTGGACGCCACGTCTGGCGCAATCACATTGGGCGGTAGCATTAGCACCACAGGCGGAAACGGCAGCGGCGCGGGCGCCGGTGGCAATGCCGGGAACATCACGATCAATGATGCGATCACTCTGACGGGCAACCGCACGCTCTCGGCGGTCGGCGGAACCGGTGGCACAACCGGCGCCGGGGGCAACATTCAGCTACTCGGAACGGTCGATGGCAACACGGCTGGAACACGGACGTTGACCTTAACCGCGGGCACCGGCGACGTGACTGTCGGCGGCGCGATGGGTGCGACCAACTCGCTGGCGGCCCTTACGATCACCGGCAACGACATCAGCCTCAACAACATAGGCGGCGGAGCGGCCGGGGTTGCCGGCGCCACGAGCGTAACCGTGGCCGACAATGGCGGCGACACCGGCTCGATTCAACTCAGCGGCGTACTACGCACCACGGGGGCGCAAACATACGGCGGCACTGGTGTCACCTCGGTCGCCGGCGATTTGATCACGACTAACACCGACATCACCTTTAACAATGCCGTGTCGGTGACGGGGCTATCGAGCCTTGCCGCGGGGACTGCCACGGCTGTCTTTAATTCCACGCTGGACATTGGAACGAATACGCTTGTCGTCTCCGCCGACGAAATCACGCTTGGCGGAAACGTCTCCGGCGTTGGCGGCAATCTTACGCTCCGTCCAGGAACCACCGGTGCCGCAATGCAACTCGGCAGTGCCACCATCGCTGCCAATCAACTCGATTTAACACCCGCCAAGTTGGCCCTCATCCAATCCGGCTTCGCGAGTGTCGCATTCGGGCGAAGCGACAGCCTTGCGCCCGTGACGGTCAACTCGGTAAGCTTCACCGACTCCACGACGATTTCAGCGGGCTCGAGCACGTTGACCGTTGCCGGCGCTATCACATCGACGTCGGATCTTCGACTGGTTTCAGGAATCGGAGGAATCGCCATCAATGCGTCGATTAATGTCGGCGCGAGCAATCTTACGCTCGCTTCGGGAGGCTCAGTCAGCCAGACCGCGTCGCTCTCGGCCTCGGGTCTGGCATTATCGGGGACTGCCACGTTTACCTTGAGTCTCTCGACCAACGATGTCGACACACTGTCGGCCGACATAAATGGCTCGTTGGACTTCAGAGACGCTGACAATCTGACCGTGGGGACGGTGGGAACGACCGTCGGCATTACGACTGGGAATCCAAGTTCAGGCGGATCGGTAACGATTACAGCTTCCGGCTATCTGACGGTCAACGACGTCGTCGATACCTCGACCGGAACAGGCGGCGTTCTGACCGTCAGCAACGTCGCTTTGAATGCATCGCCTGTGCTTGGCGCCGGAAGCATCACCCTCGTCGGTCTCAATCAACCCCCGGTGTTGGACCTGGACGCAAACAATAGTTCCGGCCAGGCCGGAGCCAACTTCGCAACCAGCTTTAGCGAGGGTGCGCCGGTGCTGATCGCCGACGTCGACGCTGTACTTTCCGATGCGGACGACGCGAACCTGGTCTCGCTGACCGTGACCATCACAAACCTACTCGACGGCACGAGCGAGGTTTTGGCGGCAGATACTTCGGGCACGAGCATTATCGCTAGCTACGACAGCGTCACTGGCGTCTTGACGCTGTCCGGCGCGGATACCGCCGCTCATTACCAGCAGGTTTTGCGAACGATCACTTACAACAACACTTCCCAGACACCCAATACTACGGCCCGCACAGTCACCTTTGTAGCCTCCGATGGCACCGACTCCAGCAACGTGGGCACAACCACCGTCGCGGTCAACGCGGTCAACGATGCGCCAACGAACACTGTCCCTGGTCCGCAGAGCACCAATGAGGATACGGCGCTGGTCTTCTCCAGCGGCAACGGCAATCCGATCAGCATTGCGGACCTGGATGCAGGCGGAAGTGCGGTCGAAGTGACACTGACGGCGGCGAACGGAGCGATTACCCTCAGTCAGACCACGGGTCTCTCGTTCACCGCTGGCGACGGCACCGCCGACGCGGTAATGACCTTCACCGGCAGCGTGGCCAACATCAACGCGGCGCTGAATGGGCTTAGCTTCGCTCCCACGGCCAACTACAACGGCGCGGCCAGCTTGCAGATCGTCACGAACGACCAGGGCAACACTGGCAGCAGCGGAGCGCTCTCCGACAGCGACACGGTGAACATCACGGTCAACGCCGTCAACGACGCTCCGGTCAACAGCATCCCAGCCCCGCAGAGCACCACTGAGGATACGGCGCTGGTCTTCTCCAGCGGCAACGGCAACGCGATCAGCATTGCGGACCTGGACGCAGGGGCTGGTTCTGTTCAGGTGACGCTCACGGCCACGAACGGCGCGATCACGCTCAGCCAGACCACGGGGCTTTCGTTCACCGCCGGGGATGGCACCGCCGACGCGGTGATGACCTTCACCGGCAGCGTGGCCAACATCAACGCCGCCTTGAATGGCCTGGTGTTTGCGCCTGCCGCCAACTACAACGGCGCCGCCAGCCTGCAGATCGCGACCAACGACCAGGGCAATAGCGGCAGCGGCGGAGCGCTCTCCGACACGGACACGGTGAACATCACGGTCAACGCCGTCAATGACGCGCCGCTGAACACGGTGCCCGGCCCGCAGAGCACCACTGAGGATACGGCGCTCATCTTCTCCAGCGGCAACGGCAATCCGATTAGCATTGCTGACCTGGACGCCGGGGGCAGTGTGGTCGAAGTGACGCTGACGGCCACGAACGGCGCGATCACGCTCAGTCAGACCACGGGTCTCTCGTTCACCGCTGGCGACGGCACGGCCGATGCGGTGATGACCTTTACCGGGACGGTGGCCAACATCAACGCGGCCTTAAACGGGTTGTCCTTCGCTCCCACGGCCAACTACAACGGCGCGGCCAGCCTGCAGATCGTCACGAACGATCAAGGCAATACCGGCAGTGGCGGAGCGCTCTCCGACACGGACACCGTCAATATCTCGGTCAACGCCGTCAATGACGCGCCTTTAAACTCGGTCCCAGCCCCGCAGAGCACCAATGAGGACACCAGCTTGGTCTTCAGTAGCGCCGGCGGCAACGCGATCACAATCGGCGACGTCGACGCTGGGGGCAGCGCGGTCGAAGTGACGCTGACGGCCAGCAACGGCGCGATTACGCTCAGCCAAACCACGGGGCTCTCATTCACCGCCGGGGATGGGACCGCCGACGCGGTGATGACCTTTACGGGCAGCGTGACCAATATTAATGCCGCCTTGAACGGGTTGTTCTTCGCTCCCACGGCGCAATACAACGGCGCAGCGAGCTTGCAGATCACGACCAATGACCAGGGGAACAGCGGCAGCGGCGGCGCCTTGAGTGATACGGACACCGTCAATATCACGGTCAACGCCGTCAACGATGCTCCGGTCAACAGCATCCCAGCCCCGCAGAGCACCACTGAAGACACCAGCCTGGTCTTCAGTAGCGCCGGCGGCAACGCGATCACAATCGGCGACCTGGATGCAGGCGGAAGCGCGGTCGAAGTGACGCTGACGGCTACCAACGGCGCGATCACGCTCTCGGGCACGGCAGGTTTGACCTTCAGCAGCGGCGATGGCACTGCCGACGCGGTGATGACCTTTATGGGCACAGCGGCCAATATCAATGCCGCCTTGAACGGGTTGTCCTTCGCTCCCACGGCCAACTACAACGGCGCAGCCAGCCTGCAGATCGTCACGAACGATCAGGGCAACAGCGGCAGCGGCGGAGCGCTCTCCGACACCGACACCGTCAATATCACCGTCAACGCCGTCAACGATGCGCCGCTGAACACGGTGCCTGGTCCGCAGAGCACCACTGAAGATACCAGTCTGGTCTTCAACGCTGGGAATGGCAACCTGATCAGCATTGCGGACCTGGATGCTGGCGGCAGTCCCGTCGAAGTCACGCTCACGGCCACGAATGGTGTGATCACGCTCAGCCAGACCACCGGTCTCTCCTTCACTGCTGGCGATGGCACAGCCGACGCGGTGATGACCTTTACAGGGACGGCGGCCGACATCAACGCCGCCTTGAACGGCCTGGTGTTTGCGCCTGCCGCCAACTACAACGGCGCGGCCAGCTTGCAGATCACGACCAACGATCAGGGCAACAGCGGCAGCGGCGGAGCGCTCTCCGACACCGACACCGTCAATATCACGGTCAACGCCGTCAACGATGCTCCGGTCAACAGCATCCCGGGCCCGCAGAGCACTAATGAGGACACCAGCGTCGTGTTCTCCAGCGGCAACGGCAACGCGATCAGTATTGCTGACCTGGATGCTGGGGCTAATCCGGTCGAAGTGACGCTGACTGCCAGCAACGGCGCGATCACACTCAGCCAGACCACGGGGCTTTTGTTCACCGCCGGGGATGGCACGAGCGACGCGGTGATGACCTTCACGGGCAGCGTGGCCAATATCAACGCCGCTTTGAACGGGCTGGTGTTTGCGCCGGCTGCGAACTTCAACGGCGCCGCCAGCCTGCAGATCGTCACGAACGATCAGGGCAACAGCGGCAGCGGGGGAGCCTTAAGTGACAGCGATACCGTGAACATCACCGTCAACGCCGTCAACGACGCGCCGGTCAACAGCATCCCAGCTCCGCAGAGCACCAATGAGGATACCAGCCTGGTGTTCTCCAGCGGCAACGGCAACGCGATCAGCATTGCGGACCTGGACGCCGGGAGCAGTCCGGTCGAAGTCACGCTCACGGCCACGAATGGCGCGATCACGCTCAGTCAGACCACGGGTCTCTCGTTCACCGCCGGGGATGGGACCGCCGACGCGGTGATGACCTTTACCGGCAGCGTGGCCAACATCAACGCCGCCTTGAACGGGCTGTCCTTTGCTCCCACAACCAACTACAACGGCGCGGCCAGCTTGCAGATCGTCACGAACGACCAGGGGAACAGCGGCAGCGGCGGAGCGCTCTCCGACACCGACACCGTCAATATCACGGTCAACGCCGTCAACGATGCTCCGGTCAACAGCATCCCAGCCCCGCAGAGCACCACTGAAGACACCAGCCTGGTCTTCAGTAGCGCCGGCGGCAACGCGATCACAATCGGCGACCTGGATGCAGGCGGAAGCGCGGTCGAAGTGACACTGACGGCGGCGAACGGAGCGATTACCCTCAGCCAGACCATGGGGCTCTCGTTCACCGCTGGCGACGGCACCGCCGACGCGGTGATGACCTTTACCGGGACCGTGGCCAACATCAACGCCGCCTTGAATGGGCTCTCCTTCGCTCCCACGGCCAACTTCAACGGCGCGGCCAGCTTGCAGATCGCGACCAACGATCAGGGCAATAGCGGCAGCGGCGGAGCGCTCTCAGATACCGACAACGTGGCCATCACGGTCAATGCCGTCAACGACGCACCGGTAAACACCGTGCCCGGCCCGCAGAGCACCACTGAGGATACGGCGCTCATCTTCTCCAGCGGCAACGGCAATCCGATTAGCATTGCTGACCTGGACGCCGGGGGCAGTGTGGTCGAAGTGACGCTGACGGCCAGCAATGGAACGATCACACTGGCTGGCGCTGCTAGTTTGACCTTCACCAGCGGCGACGGCGCCAGTGATGCCGTGATGACCTTTACGGGCGCACTAGCTGACATCAACGCCGCGCTCAATGGCCTGAGCTTTGCCCCCACGGCCAACTACAACGGCGCCGCCAGTTTGCAGCTTACGACCAACGATCAGGGCAACAGCGGCAGCGGCGGAGCTTTGAGCGATAGTGACACCGTCAACATCACGGTCAACGCCGTCAACGACGCGCCGGTCAACAGCATTCCAGCCCCGCAGAGCACCAATGAGGATACGGCGCTGGTCTTCTCCAGCGGCAACGGCAACGCAATCAACATTGCAGACCAGGATGCCGGCGCTGGTCCTATCGAAGTGACCCTGACCGCGACTAATGGCGCCATTACGCTCAGCCAGACCACCGGCCTCTCGTTCAGCACGGGCGACGGCACAGGCGATGCGGTGATGACCTTTACGGGCACAGTAGCCGACATCAACGCCGCCTTGAACGGCCTGAGCTTTGGGCCGACGGCCAACTTCAACGGCGCAGCCAGTTTGCAGATTGCCGCCAACGATCAAGGCAACAGCGGCAGCGGCGGAGCGCTCTCGGATACCGACACCGTGAACATCACGGTCAATGCCGTCAACGATGCGCCGATCAACACAGTTCCTGGCCCGCAGAGCACCAATGAGGATACGGCCCTTGTCTTCTCCAGCGGCAACGGCAACGCGATCACAATCGCGGACCTAGATGCAGGCGCTGGTCCTATCGAAGTGAGCCTGACCGCGACTAACGGCGCGATCACGCTCAGCCAGACCACGGGCCTCTCGTTCAGCAGCGGCGACGGCGCCAGTGATGCCGTGATGACCTTCACCGGCACAGTGGCCGACATCAACGCCGCCTTGAACGGCCTGAGCTTTGCGCCTACGGCCAACTACAACGGCGCCGCCAGCCTGCAGATCATCACCGACGACCTCGGCAATACCGGTAGCGGCGGCGCACAAAGCGACACCGACACCGTGGCCATCACGGTCAATGCCGTCAACGATGCGCCGATCAACACAGTTCCTGGCCCGCAGAGCACCAATGAGGATACGGCTCTTGTCTTCTCCAGCGGCAACGGCAACCTGATTACGGTCGGCGATCTGGACGCCGGCGACAGTGCGGTCGAAGTGACCCTGACGGCGGCCAACGGCACGATCACGCTCAGCCAGACCACGGGCATCTCGTTCACCAGCGGCGACGGCGCCAGTGATGCCGTGATGACCTTCACCGGCACAGTAGCCGACATCAACGCCGCCTTGAACGGACTGAGCTTCGCGCCTACGGCCAACTTCAACGGCGCCGCCAGTTTGCAGCTTACAACCAACGATCAGGGCAACAGCGGCAGCGGCGGAGCGCTCTCGGATAGCGATACGGTCAACATCACAGTCAATGCCGTTAACGACGCACCGGTGAACACAGTCCCTGGCCCGCAGAGCACCGATGAGGAAACGTCGCTCGTCTTTAGCGCTGGCAATGGTAACGCAATCGGCATTGCCGATCTGGATGCCGGCGCTGGTCCGGTCGAAGTGACGCTCACGGCCAGCAATGGAACGATCACGCTGGCTGGCGTTTCTGGTTTGACCTTCACCAGCGGCGACGGCGCCAGTGATGCCGCAATGACCTTTACCGGCACGATCACCGACATCAACGCCGCGCTCGATGGGCTTAGCTTCTCGCCAATGCTCAACTACTACGGTGCAGCCAGCCTGCAGATCGTGACCAATGACCAGGGAACCAGCGGCAGTGGCGGACCCTTAAGCGACACTGACACGGTCAATATCACGGTCAACGAAGTCAGCGATCCGCCGCTGTTGGACCTGGACTACGACAATAGCTCAGGCGACTTGGGAGCCAATTTCAGGGCCAGCTTCAGCGAAGACGGCGGAGCCGTCGGCATCGCCGACGCCGACGCTATGCTGTCGGATATCGACGACACCGACTTGGTCTCGTTGACGGTGCTGATTAACAACCTCTTGGACGGCGCAAGCGAGATCCTTGCGGCCAACACGGTAGGCACCTCGATCACGGCCAGCTACAGTAGCGCAACAGGCGTGCTCTCGCTCACTGGGATTGATACGGTGGTGAACTATGAGCAGGTGTTGCGCACCGTCACATACAACAATACTTCCCAGAATCCTAATACTACAACGCGCACCATCGAGTTCACGGCATACGACGGCGTGGCCACGAGCAATCTGGCCACCACGACCGTTTCGATAACGCGACAGAACGACGCGCCGGTGGCCAACGCCGACGCATACAGCGTCAACGAAGATGAGCGCCTCATCGTCGCTGCTCCCGGCCTGCTGGCCAATGACGTGGATTTCGACGGCGATGCACTGGCCGCGACGCTCGTCTCCGGCCCGGCCAACGGAACCCTGAGCCTGGGTCTGGACGGTTCGTTCACGTACACGCCTCGCGCCAATTTCAACGGCAGCGACATATTTACGTACAGGACCAGTGATGGAACAACGACTTCAACGGCGACGGCAACGATTACTGTTAACGCAGTGAACGACGCGCCCCTCGGCGTTGCTGACCACTATGTGGTCGATAATAACGCGGTGCTCACAGTGCCTGTTCAGGGCGTGCTTGTCAACGACAGCGATATCGATGGCGATACGATGCGGGCGGTCGTATTGAGCGGCCCGGAACACGGCGTTCTCGTATTGAATGCCGATGGCTCTTTTACCTACACACCGGATATCGGCTGGGGCGGAAACGTAACGTTCTCGTACCAGGCAAACGATAATACGAGCAGCTCCAACGTGGTAACAGTGACAATCTCAATCAACGCCGTAGTCGGACCGCGCGTCCACACTGCGGACGATGTGGGCACTGTCAATGCGGAAAGCACTCGTGATGATGGCGCTGGCGAACAAGCCAACGACAACAATGGCCATGATCTGCTTCTGGTCAACGACAAGGAGAATGCAGAGACAGGGAAGTCCGGTCGAAGTCTGGGGGACGGGTGGCTGCACAAGAGATCTTACAATTACGAAAAAACTGCGATGCGCGACGCCACGACAAAGAACTTCGAGCGCGACACGGTCTCGATCCTTGCGGCATCTGAACCCTATGGACTAACGACGAGGAACCAACCGCGAGAGTTAACTCCGGTGCCGGTGATGCAGCGCAGCCTTGCCGATTTGAGTAGCGAACTGCGGGCGGAAGGCGGGGTTGTCGAATATGGCGCCTCGCAGCTTATGGACGACATCGATGCCATCGAAGAGGATCTGGAACGCAGTGGGCTATGGAAGAAACTCGCGTACGGCACGGCCACTGCGCTGGCGGGTTGCCTGTCGCTTGGATATCTGCTGTGGACACGCCGCGGGCAAAAAGACGGCACGGTCCTGTAGCGTGTCCTGTTAGTCCGGTCGGGACCTGTACCGGAACCTTTCGATCATTGCTGTAGCATTCTCGGTTGCGCGGCGCGGCGCGATGCGATCTTCGACGAGGCGGAACTGCTACCCCGCCACGATTCGGCGGGCGGTTAGGAGTTATAGGTTTGTGCCAAGTTTTGCGATGTGTTGCCCAACGGAAAACGAGTGACTGAACTCCTTTCGTCTACATACGCGGACGATTCCAGTTTGGGACAAACTGGGGACACCATTGGCCCGGTAAGTTCAACACGGGTACAATGCAAATCTGATCGCAAGTGTTTCCAATCCGTTTGGCAGGGAAGGCTTTCGATACATTTCCAACGCGAGACCGCTGTAACCTCAGTACCGCGACGGGCGACTTAGGATCTAGTTGGTCTGGCGCCCTTTTCTCTCGGCTGTCCCAGGAAACACCTTGATTGGATGACAGATCAGTCCTCCGTAGGTGGCTCCGGCGCGGCGATCCTGTCCACGGTAGTGGGCAACGCCATGCGAGACGATCTGGACGTCTGCGCATATCTTCGCAATATGCGGGAACGCTTAGCGTGCCGAGCGGACTCGCCGCCCACCGGCGACGTCATGTCCGCGCTGTTGCCGGACGTGTGGGCACAATCTCATCCGGAAGCGATCCGCACCTACCGTGCTCACGAACGCGAGCCGCCGCCCCGCCCGTTGTCACCCGCCGGCGCATCCTCACCCGAGCCGAAGCCTGGCAGAGATAACCGAGCGCTCAACATCCCTTCGTGCAGCGTTCGAACGCACCAAGGAGATTGCTGCACTCTCCTGTTTTGGGGGTTTAGGGCGAGTGGGACAAACGAAGATGACCGGTTGCCTCGTTTGTCCCAGTGGTACAAATAAACTGATAACAGCTGAGAATCCGTGCAACGGGCTGATTCCAGCTGAGTAAACCGAACGCCAAGCCCCCTACAGGGTTGTGAACGCAATTCATTGAAGTTTAAAGACTTGCGTTCGACCAATAATCCAATCCTGTCCTCTCCTCTAAACGTTTGTGCACTGATTGGTTGGATATCGTGGGAAGCCGCATAAGAGGCGCAGCGAACTGGGGTTGCGCCGGATTCATGCGATTCCCCGCTCTTTGCGGCACGTCCTGGCTGTGCCGCATTTTGTGCGCTTAGTGCGCCGCTTTCTGCGCTCGCTGCCGCACGCTCAAAGTCTGCATCCGTCACTTGCAAATAGTGTTTCAGGGCGATGCGCGGCGTATTGCCCAGCCACGACGTCACTACATGAATCGGGTAGTCCTTCGCCAATTCCGTTTCTCGGCTCGCTCGCCTGGCGTGGAACAGCCGCGGCCACGGCGTCAGGCCAGCACGCTTCACGATCCGCTCAAATTGCGTTCGCAGGTTGCAATTCCGCCAACCGCTCGCCGTGTTGGCCGCGTCCCGGTGGTTACCGTCCACAACGTACGCTGCGCCTTCCGAAGCCAAATAGAAGGCTTCGGCCAGGATGGGCCGCAGTTCGGCGAATAGCGGAATGGTCCGGGTCGCCTTGCCAACGTGGTGTTCTGTTTTTGGCGATTGCACCACGATTCGGCCACCTTCCCAATCAACATCCTGCCAGCGGAGCGAAAGCACTTCGCTAGGGCAGCGAAGGCCGCCGTAACGCGACAGGGCAACGATCATTACACCGAACTCTGCAGCATGGATAGTCGATTGCCCGCTGCTTTCGCGGCAAGAATCGCCACGGCCTTTTCAACGATGACCGCTCCCGCCTCCAGCGGCGGCAACCCGCGGGAATAGATGTTCGAAATCACAGTATATTCAAAGCCTATGTCACGATTGCCACTAAACTGCGCGGCGGCCTTTTGAATCGACTCCTCACCGAGCCGATATACCAAATAGGCCGACATGCTCCGCGAAGCGAATGCGTCACCGCCGGGCCTCTCGCCAATCAGATGAATCACCAGATCCGCGCCGAGCAATTCCGCCACGTGTTCGGCTAGCTTGACTCGCCCGTATTGAGCCAAGAGCGGCTCCCCTACGCTGATTCCGGAGCCGGCAAGTCCGTCCAACACGGTCGGCAGTACATCGGCGAGATTGTGGTGAATAGCCGCGGCGCTCAAACCGTCGGAGACGAGGATTTGGACTTGGCAATTCTCCTGCTTGAGGTGTTGGGCACATTCGCGAGTGACACGAGCTCCCGCCGAAGGGCTATCGAGATGCGACCGCTTGTCGGGGGCTTCGGTGCGAATCACGCGGAACCTCGCCACCGTGTCGCACATCGCCAGATCCAGCTCCGATTCAATGGCCTCGCGCCCAATCGCCTGGTGCAGTCGCATTTCTCCGCTAACCCGGTTTGCCGGCCGCGGTCCAGCCGTGTCGAAGCCGTACGCCGCGGGAGTCGCTTTGAGCAACAGCTCGAAATCAAACTCTGAACTACAAAACTGGCGAGCATTCCCCCATTGAGGTCCTCGGTGCACGTTACCATCACCGTCTCGGCAAAAGATCCCGCGCTCCACCGCCCAATTCAGAAACTCAGGAGCGGGTTTCAGGCCGTGAACTTCGCGCAACGTCTGATTGTCGTGCCCACTCGTGTCGAAATAAGCCAGCATCCGGTCGGTATTGAGGCATACGTCCATGTAATAGTTGGCCCCGGCGGCGGTGAGGAGCTGCGTGGCGATCTGCTGACCATCCAGCGTGATGCCCGAATGCAGTGTGTAGCAAGGCGCCATACCCATCGGCAATCCAAGGAGCTTGCCCATGAAATGGTCCTGCAGATTCGCCACAATCATCTCGAAGTTGTCGGCATGTGTCTCGGGCCCAATGAACCCGGTGACATTATTGACCATATAAGGGTCGTAACGGCGAGCCAGTCCATAGCACAGCGCTTCGGCGGTCGTCATGTCGATGCCGTTGTGCTTGCCATAGGTGAATTCGCTCCCCTGCCCGGTCTCGAAGTACATGAATTGCCGCGCGACATCTTTCAGCGGACCCTCGGCCCCCATCGTCCGATAGGCGCGATCGAGCAGGTCTACCGACACATCAAACTCGCTCGTCAAGGTGCTTTCCGTTCCCGCCAGGCTCTGGAATATCACTTCGACCGGCGCCCCGCGCTCTAAGCATGCCAATTGCGTTTTGATGTGACTGAGCACGCAGATCTGCGTCGGCGCTCCCGTTTGCCGCCGAATCTGGTCCAAGTGCGCGAGCAGTGCCGAAACGTTTTCCACTGTATCGATCGCCGGATTGAGACCAATCAAGGCGTCGCCGGCCCCCAATGACAGACCCCAATAGACCAAGAGTGCGATTCCGCGCGGATCGTCCGTCGGATGGTTAGGTTGCAAGCGAGAGGAAAGGGTCCCGGGCAGGCCCAGCATGGTTCTGGCTTGCGTCGTGTGTTTGATCTTTCTGGCGATGAGGATCAGCTCATGCACATCGCAGAGCTTGGCCACGGCAGCAGCCATCACGCCCGTCAACGCCTTGCCAATCTGCTGCGCCTCATCGGGTCGACAATTCAAGAGCCAGTCCTTGAATTGACCCAGCGTCCAATCGGCGATGGTCTCGAACTGCACAAGGTCAATCGCGTAGTTAACCCGCATCACGGAATCGACCTTGCCGGCGTCATCGGTTAACGGGTTTTCATACAGATGCCGCAGTGTCAACTCAGAAAGAAGCGTGCGGGCCGCTTCGCGGATTTTCTCTGTGGGCGCCGCAAGTCCTGCATTGCGATCCCCCGCCTTGCTGAAATCGGCCGCCGCAAGCAACCGCTTCAGACCTTGAAAGGAGACAGCTTCTACAAAGAACTCTCGAGAGTAGACCTGGTCCGACTTTGCAGCGGGGACCGGAATGTTGTCAAGCGCCGGTAGCTGAGTCACGAGCGTGCTCCAAAAGCATTCATCCCATGGAAAGAGACGGGCAAAACTCCCTGATGTAATTTACCAATACACGCGAACTGGGATTCACGAGCATCGATTTCGTCGATGGCGACAATTCGTGCCGGCGAGCGCCCCCAGTTCGTAACGAGCTGCCCCAGCACTTTTCCGAGATTCTCGCGAACCAGAAGGACCAGCGGAATATGCTCGATTGTAGTCTGTCTCTCAATCGCCACGCGTAGCTGATCGGCCAGTCCTCGAATCGCCGTCCGGTCGAACTGACCGACGTCGACTCTCAGGCATGCGCCGCGGGCCGTTCGGCCGGCAAGCGCAACGAGCCGATGAACTTCGTTTGACGGTGTGGCCGGTGAAACAGATCCGATAATGACCAGATCGCTTAGTGGCAACAAACTCGCGTCGCTCAAGAACACGGTGCTGCCAGACACCTGCGTGTTATGACGCAAAAGACCAAACAGCGTCGCGCGCCCCAGACCGGTCGGCGTCCAGCGAGTCAGATGGTCTCGCCAAAACGGGCGCTGCACCAGCCGCCGCGCCATATCTATACCCAGATCGCCATATTCAGTAGTCCCCGGCCAGGTGTCGCTCTGCAGGCCCCGATACACGAGCTGGCCCACGCCGCCCGAGAGCGTGACGGCACAGTCGTCGAAACTCGGGCCAGGGTCGAACGGTGCCTGAACGTGCAGCGCGGTTATCATATCGGCGTCGCCCGAAAATGATCGGGTAACGGCCGATTCGAGCGTCAGCAGATACCAATCGACGATTCTCTGCACCTCGGTTTCGTCGAGGCGATCGCCGACGCCCTTGGGAATGCCGAGCTGATCGAAGAGTGGACGGACATAGGATGACAACGCAATGATCCGATAGCCGCCCGGCTCGAATTGAATGTGACGGGCCCCTACAAAAAAACTGCCGGTCCGCAAGACTTCGCCGTCGCGTCCCAGTGCGATATTCGTGGTGCCGCCGCCGATATCGAGGTTGACAAAATCACGATCCGGATTGGCGCGCGACAGCTCCCAACAGTTGCCCATGAACGCCAGCCAGGATTCCAGGCATGGGTCCGCTACTGCCGCGATGACGGCGTCTTTCAGGCGCCTGCGAATCTGCCGAGCAAAGGCGGCAGTGTTTGCGGCCTTTGCGGCCAGCCCTGTGATCATCGCGCCGCCACCAAACACTTCCGCGGGATGAACCTCCTTCAGCCATAAATCCAGGTAGTCCGTTAGCCTGGCTTCATCTAACTGATCGCCGCAAAATGGCGTAAAAACCTGGTCGGAATAGTAGCGCGGCTCGATGTAGCTCAGCTCCATCCGCCGGGTCACGGTGTTGCAAGTCAACTTCGCCGACGCGATGGCCGCCGAGCTGGTGGTGGTGCCGAAGTCGAGGCCGACTAATGTCACGCTCTTGTCCATGTCGACCGCTCATCGATCCGAGGTGATCTTCGCAGAGATGTCGGGAGTCTTCTGGATTGACTTTGCACCTCGTGGGATCTCGTCGCGATCGTCTTGTCGGATCAAGCAATTAGGTGGTCCCATGAACGAATGGCGTTGTTGGGCGAACCAAAAAATCGCAAGTGCCGCAATCAAAGCCAGCAGAATCCATAAGGCCTTATCGTTGGGAGGCTGCACTCCCACGACAATCAACACACCGCACCAGACGATGCACAAGAGCGCGAGCGGCGCAAACCCGCGACCCAGGTTCCAAGGCCCCATTCGCGTCCAGGTCCGACCGAACGTAAAAAGCCCGATGGTTGTGGGGATGACGTACGACGCATAGAGCAGAATTACGCACACCGTCGTAATGGTGGAGTACACGGGCGTGTAAACCGTGAACGCCACGCTCAGGATTGAAACGCTCCATATCGCGATTGCCGGAGAGCGAAACCGGACGCTGACTTGTCGCAAATACAATGAGAGGGGCAACCCGCCGTCGCGGGCAAACGCGTAAGCCATGCGCGACGCGGAAGTCACCGTGGCCAGGCCGCAGAGATACTGGGCCGAGCCAATTCCAAGATAAAGGGCCGCCGCAAGCCAATTCGGCAGCACCTCGTCGATCGTCCAGTAGAAAACGTTGCTCCCCTGCGCGGCTGCGCTGTCCATGTCAGGCATGGCCAACACGACGGCCATCAGCATGATCCAACCGAATATGCCTGAAACCAGCACGGCACGAACGATCGCACGCGGCACCTCGCGTGCGGCGCCCACGGTCTCCTCCGAGGTGTGAGCCGAGGCGTCGAACCCGGTGATCGTGTAGGCGGGCAACAAAAAGCTCAATGCAAACAGCCAGGCCAGGCTATTCCCTGCCGGCCACACGTCACTGCCGGCGGAACCGCTGTAGTTCGTAAATGTCACTAATCGCGATGGCTCGATGCTCGGCGCATAGCACAAAAGCGCGATGGTCAGCATCAGGGCAACCACCAAAATCAGATAGCCACTGAAATCGGTCAGCCGAGTCGTGGCTTTGATGCCGCGATGGTTCACGAGCGCCTGCGAGAGCGTGATTACGGTGACTGCCGCAAATTGCAGCCAGGCTTGTCCCGACAGGCCGAGTGCATTGACGTCGATCCCTAGCCGCGGCATGAGCGCCGCTGCCAGAAACTGATACGTGCCCACGTTGATTGCTGCCAGCACGGTGACCAGGCCGGCCAGATTGAGCCAGGCGGTGGCCCAGCCCCATCCCCGCCCGCCAAGTATCGAGGCCCAGTGATACAAACCGCCCGCCGTCGGAAAGGCCGAGGCCAATTGCGCCATGGTGGCCGCGAACGCCAACGACATGAGCGCCACCAGCGGCCATCCCAATCCGATCGACGCCCCGCCTACGCTGCAAAACCCCAAATGGAACGAAGTGATGCCGCCCGCCAGGATACAGATGATCGAGAGCGAAATCGCGTAGTTTGAAAAACCGCTCATCCGCCGCAGCAGTTCCTGGGCATAGCCCAGAGCGTGCAGCGTTTGGACATCGTCTTCCAGGTTAGCGTCCTGAGCAGTGACAACCGGCGCGTCGCATGGTTTGTCCGTCATTCGCATACAAACTATGATGACCTGCGTACTTTAGACAAGGCGGTTGCATGATACTACTTTACTTGCATTGCGGCTGCCATTGTTGCGATACACACCGATCAACGCCACTAAATCCGGAGCGTTCGATGAAGTCATCAAAAAGCAGTTGGCTGTCATGTTTCATTGCCGTTTCGCTCCTTGGCTTGGCGGCGGCCACCGCACAATCACCTTCGCCCGAGCGTGCCGAACCAGGCGACGCGCGCCCCGAGATCAGTGTGGGCATCGACAAAGGCGACCTGCGCGGCGCCGATCATCGGGCGTTGCAAGCAGCCGTCGATTACGTCGCCGGTTTGGGCGGCGGTACCGTGCGCATTGGGCCGGGTCGCTACCAGATGCGAAATGCGCTCATGCTGCGCTCGAACGTGCAAATCATCGGCGAGCCGGGACAAACTGTGCTGGTCGCGTGCGACGGCGCGAAGGTCCGCCTGGCCGCTGACGGCGACGCCAACGAACGTCAAATCACGCTCGAAGACGTGTCCGCCTTTCGTGTCGGGGACGGAGTTTGTGTCAAGGACAAGTCGTCTGGCAGCGGCTTCGCGGTCACCACCGCCACGCTTGTGGCTCGCGTCGATGATCGCACGTTTCGCATCTCGCAGCCGCTGTATCTCGATTACATGGTTTCCGGCCAGGCCACGGCCTCGCTGGCATTTCCGCTGATCGGGGGGTGGAACATTGAGAACGCCCGCATCGAAGGGATCACGATCGACGGAAATCGCAAGCGGTCCGAGTATCTCGACGGCTGCCGCGGCGGCGGCATTTACTTGTTCGAATGTCAGAACGTGAACATCCGCAACTGCACGGTGCGCGACTACAAGGGAGACGGCATCAGCTTTCAGGTCTCCACTCATGTGACGGTGGATAACTGCCTGGTGGAAAACAACGGCGGGTTGGGCCTGCACCCCGGCAGTGGCTCACAGTCCCCCGTGCTCCGCCGAAACCGTTCGATCGGCAATGGGCAAGACGGATTGTACGTCTGCTGGCGTGTGAAGCACGGGCTGTTCGAGCACAACGAGATTCGCGGAAACCAGCGCGTCGGAATCTCGATTGGTCACAAGGACACGGACAATTTGTTCCGCCACAACATCATTGAGGCCAACGCCGACGCGGGCGTGCTATTCCGCAGCGAATCGGAGGCGATGGGGGCGCACCGCAACGTCTTCGAAGAGAACCGGATCGTCGATAATGGCCCGATCGGTAAAGGAGACTCGCGCGCCCAGATCGTGATTCACGGCCCGCATCACGACCTGGTGTTTCGCCGCAACACGATCGGCCGCTCGACGCTTGCCGCCGATGCCGTCCCGGGAATTGTGGCCAGCCGCGAGGCCAATGGGCTGAAAGTCGAGGCGAACGAATTCGTGAACGTAAAACACGACGTGGAATGGAACGGAGGACCTAACTGAGTTTGGAAGGGAGGTCGGCATGACGAAGTCTTTTGTGGTCTGGTCAGCGTTGCTGGTGGCGATGAGCCTCTGCGGCAGCGGCCGTTTCAACAAACGTTTTGCCGGGCTGGTCCGTGCAGCGTCTCATGTTAAAGGACATCACTCGCTGGTTGTGCCCACACTCTCCGCAATCCACTCGACATTGAGCTTGGGCACAGAGATCCAAGGACGATCCTCCTCGCGCGCCGCTGGCCCGACATCGGCCACGGTGAGAACGCGATTGGTCGCAGGCTGCGTCGAAACTTGATCGGCGCCCACGTCCTTCGTCTCCCCGCGCGGTTGACCTTCTAGGTCGAGCATTACGTAAGGATAAGAACCGGCGCCCTTGCCGACCGCCGGGCTCGTCGGCTCGATCTTGTACGAGGCGTTGTGCCCATTCACGAGCTTCGGGTCCACCGCCGTAAACCCACTTTCGGGAATATCACCGGGTCCGCCATTGTTAGCCCAGAGAATATTGCCGCGCCACGTCGGGTTGGCCAGTGGCCCGTCGATCGAAACCGCCTGGTCACCGCCCACGATGATATTGTTGGCGAAGACGAGATCGGTGGCCCCCAGGCCATTTCGTCGGCGGCTCATCCGGACGTTCTCGCGATTGTTCACCAGCGTGTTGTAAACGATGTGCACGCGCTCTGGGCGCTCGTGGCTGGTAAGCGGTCCCGGCGGAATCGTTGCGCCCCCGTTGCCGATGGCGATGGCCGGCTGGCAGCCTGTGAAGTAGTTGCTGTAGATGCGGTGATCGTGGCTGAAGAACCGCAGGCCGTTGCCGCCGAGGAAAAAGTTGCCGTAGACCAGGCAGCGCTTGCCGTGCCGCAGCGAGAGCTCGGAACTGTCTTCGCCGAAGGTGTTGAAGCGATAAATGTTCTCGGTCGCTTTGTTGCAAATAGCGCCTTCGTTCTCGCCATGCGTGCGAACAAAGAGATTGTGCTCTACGACAGAGTACGCCGAAGTCATGCTGCGGGCGCTGTGGCCGATGTGCAGCGCCGAGGAATTGTTGCGCCGTGAGTTCTTGAAGTCGTGAAAGTGATTGTGATGAATCCAGGTCCGCTGCGCCATCTCGCGGTTGCCCGGACCTTGCACCTGGACCATCTGTCCCTCGGTGCTCTTGTTGCGGAAAGTGTTGTGATCGATCTCGTTGTCATCGCCATTCACGGACAGGTAACGCGCCCTGCCTGTGACGGTCAGCTCGAAGACATTCCGCGTAATGCGGCAATGATGAACGCCGGCCGCGATCTCCACCTCGCCTGCCTTGTGCGTGAAGACGAAGCCCCGAATCACCGTGTAGGCGGCCGGACGCGCGAGACGAAACCCGGCCTCGCCCTTGATTTCAACGCCCCCGACCGTCTCGGCGGTAAGGATGATCGGCTGCTCGGCGGTCCCGGCGGTGGCGACCGTGATCGCCCCGCTGGAAACATATTCGCCATCGGCCAGGACGATGTGGTCGCCCGGCGCGGCCGCCGCGATCGCCTTCTCCAGCGCCGGTAACGAGGCGACCCGGACATCGGCCGCCCGAAGCAGCGTCGGAGCAGCGAAACTCAAGATGAGACTGAGTAGCAGTCCGATAGCAGCTTTCACGGTCTTACTCGCGCGATTGTCCACCGGTGCGTCTCCAAAAGTCCGCATCAGTCTACACGAGGACCATGAAACCGCAATGAAGCCGGGCAGTAGCCGAACTCGCCGGAGTTCGCGCAGCGCTGAACTCTGGCGAATTCAGCTACTCAAAACATCAGTTGGAAAGTTTCAAAGCCTTCTGAATGGCAGCGTGCAGTTGATCTAGCTTTTCGCCGGCAAAACCGACCTCGAAAAAAACACGCTTCTGGTTGGCATCCAAAACGACGTTCGTCGGATAGCTCGGCTCCGAGCGGCCGACGCGAAACATATCCACGGCGTAACCGTCGACGTCCACGGCCACCAGGAAGCGCAGCTTGTGTTTTTTGACGAGCTCCCCGAGTTCATTCGAATCTTCCCTGCAAATCACCAATACGACAAGCCCCTTGTCCGCATACTGCTCGTGCAAGTTCACCAACTCGGGAATAGTCTCAATGCACTCCGAACACCTCGTGCTGAACAGGTTGAGATACATCGGTTTGCCCTGGAACTCCTTGATTTGTAAGGTACGGTCCTCGCCCCCCAACACCTTGAGGTCGGAGATCCACGCCAGCGCGTCAGGAGGCAATCCTACGCCGTTGGCAGGCTTAGTCGCCGCGGGTTGCTCCGCCTTGTCTGGCTTAGGCTTGGCGGGTAAGACCACGGTCGCGGGCGTGCGAGCGTCTTTAGAGAGCTTGTCGAGCGGTAGGTCGACGGTCGATTCTTGCTTGTCTGGCAGATGCGCGCTCACTTGCACCATCCCGCGGCGATACTTCTCGAGCTTCCGCTTCTCTTCCGCCGAGAGCGCCACGCGGAACGTGCCGCCTTCGTTGATGTTCATGGCGAAGGAGTTCCCCTGCTGGCCGCCAAAGCGAGCGGACCAGCTTCCCTTGGTGACCGGCGTGTTGTCGTCGAAAGCGGCCCGGCCGTAGAGCAGCTCCTTGGCCTCGACTTCAAAGTCCGCATGAACGCGGGCACTTGGCGTGTCAGGGATTGTGACTGTGAACTGGCCGAAACGCCACGCGTGCGTGGCGTAGTCGAAGTGACGAATATGAATCTTGTACTCTCCTGGAGGAAGGCGAGGAACCGAGTAGCTGCCGTCGTCGGACGTGAACGGCATGCTTATCAAGAACGAATCCCAATCGAAATCGCCGCGTTTCTGATCCCGCTCGAGCGTGAGGTAGAACTCGCGCAGCGGCTCGCCGAACTGGTTGTGAACACGGCCGGAGAGTGTCGCGGAGCCATCTGGAACCGGATCGACCGGTACGTCGACCATAAACGGCAGCGGCACTTGATAGACAGTCGGAAACTGGCGCCCGCGAATCCGCATCGCAAACAGCTCGGGAATGAAGTCCACTTTTTGCGCGGAAACGGTAAAGCGGCCCGCGAACGCATCGCAATAGGCCAGCCCGTTTTCATCAGTTCCAAACTGATGGAACTGATCGATCCGCGTGTCGTCCCCGCGAACAAGCTGTCTGATGGTCACGCTGCAATAGGGGACCGGCTTGCCTGCACGGTCGACCGTTTTGATCGTGACCAGTTGCTCAGGCTTCGTTTGTCCCCACAGGCCGAAGTGGCCGCGAAACTGGTCACCATGGTTTGCTTCGATTTGGTAATCATTCGAGACCCGCACGTGCGCCGCGGCCGTTTCGCCGGCGCGAAGCTCTAGAGGCTTTGGCCAGTCGTGGTCTACGCCTAAACCGGCACCTTCAGGAAGCGATTTCCAAGACTTGGCGAAGGCGTCCACCGTTCCGGCCATCGCTCCCACCCAATACTTACCCGGCATCAGCCGTTCGACCGTATACTCGCCCGGCCCCGGAAAACTTCGCACTTGCGCCGGTTCGCCGGTCTCCCAATTCGAGTCTTTGAAGAACCCCACCAACACTTCGCCTGCGACCTTTCCCTCCGTCTCAATGCGGACCTTCAACTGAGCGCCGTTGTCCACGCCCTGCCAGACCGGCGTCGAGCGGCGCTCGTTGCGATTCGCCTGGCTCAGCCGTTGCGGCAGGCCGTTCAACAGGCCCGACGTGTCGGTCTGGCTCAGGAGGTACCAGGCGCGGCTTGTTTCCTCGGCAGGTTTGGAATCGTCGCGTGTGCTTTGATCCTGCGGCTTCGCTGCACGTTGTTGCGCCTTGGACTCCTTTTGCTTCGTAGCCGTGTTTGCCGGGTTGCCGGAAGCGCCGTCCGTTCGTTGTCGCTCTGCCGTTTGGTCCCCCGAGCCCAAGCCCGGCAGCAGCATGGCGGCCAGCAGCATCGTCAAGACCAAGCTTGGACGCGAAAGCCGTTCGGCACGCGGAAGCGAGGCATCCATCAGCCGGCGAAACCGGCGCGCCAGCCCTGTCCGCTTACAGCTCATCCGCAAAGCCAGGCTCGGCACGATCCAACCCCGCGAACTCGCAGCGACGCGCAGCAGCGTGTTGCAGTACACGCCTTCGTCGGCCAGGCCGGCCGCCAGCAGCAGGTCGTCGCAGCAGTCCTCGCGCACCGCCCGCAGTTGACGGTTCAAGATCCAGACGACCGGGTGAAACCACCACAGCGTATGCACGGCCGCTTGCAGCCAGTTGACGGCCAGGTCTCGGCGGCGGTGGTGAGCCAGCTCATGAGCGAGAATCAGATCAATCTCCTGGCGGCTCGCGCTGTTAAGCAGCCGGTTCGGCAAAACAATCGTTCTCCGCCAAACGCCGCAGGAGAAGGGGGACTCGATCTCTTCGATGGCGAGCAACTGCGGAAGGCGACGCACGCCAAGTTTGCCGGCGAGGATTGAATAGCGTACATGCAAATCGGCATCCTCGAATTCGATGCCACGCTTTAGGAGCCTGCTGAGCCGGGCGGACTGCCGTACCAGCGCGAAACAGAAAATCGCACTGCCTGCAAGGTGAACCAGCATGAGGTACGCCGGCCATCCGACCGAGTGAATCGGAGTCGCTGCAGGGGCGCCGGCCGCAATTGACGCGATGGAGGCTTCGTCCGTTCGGGCCACGTCTGTCGCCGGCTGTGCGTCCTTGTGCCATTGTGCCGAGGGGACGGCCATTCCCTGATCGCCGCCGTCCTCAATATCGTTTCTGACCACCGAGTGCGTCATTGATTGAACGTCTCTTGCGGCGCGTGACGCGAGTTTTTCGCCCTTGCCATCCGTCGAATGCACTGCAAGAGTCTCGTCCCTCAACAGGATTGGCGCGTTGCGACTAATCGCCAAGTAACTCAACACGCCGCTGGGCGAAGCCGCAAACGGCGGCGCGAGGAACTTGAGAAGGGCAATCACCACGATGGCATGGCGCAAGGGCGAAGGCCACCGGCGGCCCAGGAGCACGACCGCCAGCAGGACAACGCTCACCAAGGTTCCCTGCCAGCCGGCATGGACGATGTACGGCAACCACGCTTCGGACCAGGCGTTTAGCGATTCGATCAGCTTGTTCATTTGCGCCTCCCTCCACGTTTACTTGGCTTTGCGCCAGGCTCGGATTTTTTTGCACGAAGCTCTTTGAGCAACGCTTCCAGCTCCTCGATTTCTGCGAGCGTAGGGGCCTTGGTCTCAAAGAGCGAAGCGACGAGCGCCACCCCGCTGCCCGCGAAGACGCGATCGAGAATGCTGCCCAAGAGCTGCCGGTACGTCTGGGCCGGTTTGACACGTGCCGTATAGACAAACGCCTTGCCCACCGGTCCCTTTTCACGACCGACGAAGTTTTTGCTCTCCAGCCGATTGAGGAGCGTGCACACCGAAGCATGCGCCAGCGGGCGGTGAGCCTGGAGCTTCTCGCGCACCTGCCGCGCCGTCAGCGGGCCCTGCCGCCAGAGACAGGCCATGACTTCCAACTCGGCGTCAGGTAATTGTTCTGCCATGTCCTGAACCTGGAGAGCATCTTTGCTCGGTCAGCCCGTAGCATATCGACAAGCGTAGATTTGTAAAGCAATAATATCGACGTGTGTCGAAATCCGCTGACCCACCGCCAGCGTACGGGCCCAGAACCGCGGGTGGCGCCGATAGCACAGATAACGCGGATGTTCGATCGGCCCGATCCGCACTGCAAACGTTTGATTTCTTTGTGCGCCGCGAAGATTTTACGCGGCAA
>JBBDYH010000047.1:0-37046 GCA_040901795.1 Pirellulales bacterium | reverse complement strand
ATGATCAAAAAGCGGATGTCGCATATTCGCGTGGCGTTGGACGAGGCATAAACAAACGATGAACGATGAACGATGAATGCGGAACTCACGCCTTCATCGTTCATCGTTCAGCATTCATCGTTCAGAGAATCATGGGTCAAAAAGTCAATCCGGTCGGTTTTCGTGTCGGCATCATGGAAGGCTGGAAAAGCCGCTGGTACGCCTCCAAGCAGGAGTTCCGCGAGCTGTTGATGGAAGATCGGAAGCTGCGGAAGTACATCAAGACCAAGTTCAAGTTCGCCGGCGTCCCTAAGATCGAGATCGAGCGGACGCGCGACGAGGTGAAGATCATCCTGCACGCCGCGCGGCCGGGCATCATCATCGGCCGCAAGGGTCAGGAGGTGGAGCGCCTGCAGGAAGAGCTGCAAGCCCTGATCGGACGGCGGATCAACATCAAGATCGAGGAAGTCACACGACCGGAGATCTTCGCCCAATTGGTGGCCGAAGACATCTCCGAGCAGTTGAGCAAGCGGGCCAGCTTCCGTCGCACGATGAAGCGCGCTTCGGAAACGTCGATGGAAGCCGGCGCGAAAGGCATTAAGATCCAGTTGGCCGGCCGTTTGGGAGGCGCCGAAATGGCGCGCCGCGAAAAACAGACCAGCGGCTCGATGCCGTTGTCCACCTTGCGTGCAAAGATCGACTACGGCTTTGCCGAAGCGACCACCGCGCAGGGCAATATTGGAGTTCAAGTTTGGATCAATCAAGGCATGTACGAGGAGACCGGCGATGGCGCTGATGCCCAAGAGGGTCAAGCACCGAAAAAGCCAAAGAGGACGTATAAAAGGTGAAGCCACCCGCGGCAATCGCGTGGTGTTCGGCGACTTCGGCTTGCAGACCACCCAAGGCGGCTGGATCAGTGCGGCAGTGATCGAAGCGGGCCGCATCGCCGCTTCGCAGTACTTGCGCAATGAAGGGCGGCTGTACGTCCGCATCTTCCCGCACAAGTCGATTACCTCGATCCCGCTCGAGACCCGCATGGGCAAGGGCAAGGGCGAACCGGAGTTTTGGGCCGCGGTTGTCAAACCTGGTACGGTGTTGTACGAGATCGGCGGCGTGAGCGAGGCGGCGGCGCGGCTTTGCTTCGCGCGGCTGGCGCATAAGATGCCAGTCCGCGTCCGCTTCCTGCGGCGGCGCACGGCGTAATATGTCGGGTTTCGAGTATTGGAACCGCAGAGACGCGGAGACGGAGAGAAACATTGAAATACACGCTGGCGACTTGCACCCCTTCGCCCTTCCTCTCCGCGACTCTGCGTCTCGGCGGTTCAATTGAAAGTGTACTGCAATGAAGATCGGCGAACTTCGTGAGATGAGCGATGAGCAGGTCACGCTGACCTGGAAGGACGCGTCGGAGAACTTGTTCCGTCTGCGGCTGCAGGCCCAGACCGAGCGGCTCGACGCGCCCAGCGAGCTGCGCCGCCACCGGCGTTTGATCGCCCAATGTCAAACGATCCTGAACGAACGCGGACGCACAACCGCAATGGCTCAAGAAACCTAAACCGCTAACGACCATGTGGCACTGCTCGCGGCGAGCAGTGCCACGGCCCATAAATCACGTTACGTTTATCCAAATCGAACCATGCCCAAACGAGTCGCCACCGGCGTCGTCACCAGCGATAAGGCCGCCAAAACACGGCGCGTCGAGATTCCCCGCCAGGTGCGGCACCCCAAGTACGGCAAGATCCTGCACCGTAAGACAGTCTGCCACGTCCATGACGAGACCGGCGAGTCGCACGTCGGCGACACGGTCGAGATCGTCGAGTGCCCGCCCAAGTCGGCGACCAAGCGCTGGGAGCTGGTCCGCGTGGTGCAGAAGAGCCGCGCTGTAGACTTGGCGGCAATGCGCGCCGCGGCCAAGGCGCTTGAAGGCGAAGCGGTCCCCGAGAATCAGTGACCAATCTCGTTCCCAGGCTCCGCCTGGGAACGGGCTGTAGGGCAGGCTCCGCCTGCAAAACAACGAAGTCGCGAACCGATTCATGTAGTTCGCGAGGCAGAGCCTCGCAGGCAGTGCGTTCCCAGGCGGAGCGGGGGTACGAGCCATGCGCGGCAGGGCCGCGAGATGTAAAAGGTACCAGCCATGATCCAGATGCAAACGCGGCTCAACGTCGCCGACAACACCGGCGCCAAGGAAGTCCAGTGCTTCAAGGTGCTCGGCGGCAGCAAGAAGCGCACCGCCGGCCTGGGCGATACGATCGTCTGCTCGGTCAAGAGCGTGATCCCCGGCAGCGACGTCAAGAAAAAGGCGATCGTCAAGTGCGTGATTGTCCGCTGCAAGCGACCGACACGCCGCACCGACGGCAGCTACGTCCGCTTCGACAGCAACGCCGTGGTATTGATCGATAACGACAAGAACCCTCGCGGCACGCGCATTTTTGGCGCCGTGGCGCGGGAGCTGCGCGAGAGAAACTTTATGAAGATTGTCAGCCTGGCCAGTGAGGTGGTGTGATGCACATTCGAGTCGATGACCAGGTCGAGGTGATGATCGGCAGGGACAAGAGTCTCCGCGCCAAGGTGCTCCGCATGCTCCGCGACGAGGGCAAGGTCGTTGTCGAAGGCGTGAATACCGTCTGGAAGCACATGCGCCGCAGTCAGAAAAATCCCCGCGGCGGCCGGCTACATAAAGAGATGCCGGTCCAAATCTCCAACGTACAACTCGTCTGTCCGGCCTGCGGACAGGCGACGCGCACCGGAGTGCGGTTCAAAGACGACGGCAGCAAGCACCGCTACTGTAAGAAGTGCAGCGCCGAGATTGGCCAGCTTTCGCCCGCCAAGAAGCGCCGCGCCAAGGTCGCTGGCGTTTAAGGAAGATTGAGAACCACCATGGCCAAAAAACAAAAAGCCGCCGATCAGGCTGCTGCCGCCGCCGCGGAAAAGATTCCACCGCCGGTGCCGCGCCTGCTCGAAAAATACAAGAACGACGTGCTGCCAGCGCTCACCAAAGCGCTCGGCCGCGAGAACGTCATGTCGATGCCCAAGATCGAAAAGATCATCATCAACATGGGCGTGGGCAGCGCCACGGTCGAGAAGAAGCACCTCGAGGACGCCGTCGCCGCGCTCACGCAAATCTCCGGTCAAAAGCCGCTGATCACCAAAAGCAAGCACGCCATCGCCGGTTTCAAGCTCCGCGAGAACCTGCCGATCGGCTGCAAGGTGACGCTCCGCGGCTGGCGGATGTACGAGTTCCTCGATCGGCTGGTCAGCCTGGCCCTGCCGCGCGTCCGCGATTTCCGCGGCTTGAGCCCCAACGCTTTCGACGGTCACGGCAATTACAGCTTGGGCCTCTCCGAACAGTTGGTGTTCCCGGAGCTGAACCCCGACAAGTTCACGCGGCCGCAGGGGATGAACGTGTGCCTCGTCACCACGACCGCCAAGGACGACGAAGCGCGCGAGCTGTTGCGGGGGCTCGGTTTGCCGTTCAAGGCGGAAGAGAGCCAGGACAAGAAGGGCGCGGCGTAAGCAATGGTAGGTGTGCCACTGCTCGCCGTTGCGGCGAGCAGTGATCCACAACAGTAATGCACTGCTCGCGGCGAGGTCGCCGCGGCGACGCACAACGAATCAGGAAAGTTTATGGCGAGTAAATCAAAGATTGCCAAAGCGCTCACCAAGCCGAAGTTCTCCTCGCGCCTCAATCGGCGCTGCTTGAGCTGCGGTCGGCCGCGCGCGGTTTATCGCAAATTCGGCTTGTGCCGCATTTGCTTCCGCAAGATGGCCGACGAAGGAGTGATTCCGGGTGTGCGCAAGGCGAGCTGGTAATACAAGCGCTGGAGAGTACGAACGCTATGATGACCGATCCGATCGCCGATATGTTGACTCGCATCCGCAACGCCGTGCGCATCGAGCGGGCCACCGTGGAAATGCCCGTCTCGAAGGTCAAGCGCGGCCTCGCGGAAGTGCTGAAGCGCGAAGGTTACATCTGGGACTGGGCCGAGGTCGATGCCGCGCCGAGCAACCAGTTGCGGTTGGAATTAAAGTACGGACCCAACGGCGAGCGCGTGATTCGACACCTCAAGCGCGTCAGCAAGCCGGGCCGCCGTGTATACAGCCGCGCGGACCAACTCAAGCCCGTCCTCAACGGCATGGGCATTTGCGTGCTCTCGACCAGCCGCGGTGTCATCAGCGATCGCGAAGCGCGGACACGAAAGCTCGGCGGCGAAGTCCTTTGCGAACTATGGTAGGCGCCAGCGTCAACGACTCACCACTCACCAGGCCACCAGACACCAGACCACTTTCCCACCCATGTCCCGCATTGGAAAAGTCCCCCTGCCCGTTCCCGCTGGCGTCAAGATCGCCGTCTCGGACCACACTGTGGCCGTCGAAGGGCCCAAGGGCAAGCTCGAACAGCAGTTCCCGCCGCACGTCGCCGTCAACTTCGATGAGCCTGCCAAGCAGGTTGTCGTTACTCGCCACGGCGAAACGCGGCAGCACAAGGCCATGCACGGCCTCGTCCGCGCTTTGGTCAAAAACATGATTGTCGGCGTCACACAGGGTTATGAGAAGAAGCTCGAGATCGTCGGCGTCGGCTATCTCGCCGCCATCCAGAAGGGTGTGCTGCAATTGCGCGTCGGTTTTGCCAACGAGCTGCAAGTTCCGATCCCGGACAACCTCAAGGTCACCTGCCCGGACCAGACTCACGTTTTGATCCAAGGTTCGGATAAGCAAGCGGTCGGGCAGTTTGCCGCCGAAGTTCGCGCGCTCCGCAAGCCGGAGCCGTATAAAGGAAAGGGCATTCGCTACGACGGCGAACAAGTCCGTCGCAAGGCCGGCAAGGCAGTGAGCAAGTAGACAGTAGACAGTAGGCTGTACGCAGTGAGCGTCGAACGAATACGAGATTTGACATGAACCATCAACGAGCCAAACACGAGCAGCGACTGCGGCGGCGGTTTCGCGTCAGCAAGCGCGTTCGCGGCACGCCCGAGCGGCCGCGGCTGTGCGTCTTTCGCACGCTCAAACATATGTACGCGCAGGTGATCGACGACGACGCGGGAAAGACACTCGCCGCAGCGAGCACCGTCGATCAAGACTTGCGCTCCGGTTTGAAGAGCGGTGGCAACAAGGCCGCGGCTCAGGCCGTCGGCAAAGCCATCGCCGAGCGGGCTGTTGCCGCCGGCATCAAGCAGGTCTGCTTCGACCGTCGCGAGTTTAAGTATCACGGTCGTGTGGCCAGCCTGGCCCAAGCGGCGCGCGAAGCAGGACTCAGTTTTTAGAATCGCAACACAGTCATTGACTCGCGGAGACGCGACGATGAAGGACAAAGCGGACTGCAAATTTCAAAATGCAAATTGATAATCTAAAATTTGCAATTTGCATTTGGAAATTCTCTCCGCGCCTCTGCGTCTCGGCGGTTAAGTCTTAGCAAGAACCGGTAAACACAAAAACTTCGAAAGCAAGCAATCGTGGCCGAACGAATCCAAGGCGAACTGACTGAAAAGGTGATCAAGATCAAGCGCTGCGCCGCCGTCGTCAAAGGCGGCCGGCGGTTCAGCTTTGCGGCGATGGTGGTCGTCGGCAATGGCAAGGGCCGCGTTGGCTGGGGCTACGGCAAGGCCAATGAGGTGCCGCCGGCCGTCGAGAAAGCTCAGAAGGACGCCTCGCGGAGTATGATCGATGTGCCGATCGACGCGGGCACCATTCCCCACACCGTCAAAGGCAATTTCGGTGCTGCGGAAGTGATTCTCGTTCCCGCCAGCCCTGGCACCGGCGTGATCGCCGGCGCCGCCGTCCGCGCCGTCTGCGAGGCGGCTGGAATTCGCGACGTGCTGAGCAAAAGCTTTGGCTCGACCAACCCGGTGAACCTCACCAAGGCCACCATGGATGCCATTCAGCAACTGCGGCCGCGGCAAGAGATCGAACGACTACGAGGAGTATCCCTGGCATGAACCTGTCGCAAGTCAATCAAGGCATTCAAAAGCGAAAGCGCCCCAAGCGCGTTGGGCGTGGGCCGGGTTCAGGCCATGGCAAGACCTCGGGTCGCGGCCACAAAGGTCAAGGGCAGCTCGCCGGCTGGACCCAGAACACGGTCTTCGAGGGAGGCCGGATGCCGCTTGTCCGCCGGATCCCCAAACGCGGCTTCCACAACCAGTTTGCGGCGCAAGTGGCGATCATCAACGTCGGCGAACTCAACGACGCTTTCGATGCCGGCGCGGAAGTCACTCCCGAGCGGCTCTCCGAAAACGGACTCGTCAAGGGTCGCTACGATCTTTTGAAAGTGCTTTCCGCGGGCGACCTCACCAAAAAACTGCGCATTTCCGCACATCGTTTCAGCAAGGCGGCGCTGGAAAAGATCCAAAACGCCGGCGGCGAAGCGATCCAGCTCCCCGGTCCGGCTCCCGTAGCGAAGAATAAGCAAAAGCAGTAAGCTTCAGACGTAGCGGAACTCCATAGATGTAGCGGAAGTCGCCAGACTTTCGGCCGACTGTAGGACGGCCCTCCAAGGCCACCAACTCGACGGCCTTGGAAGGCGGTCGTACAAGCGTTGGAACGCCGCCCTACTTTCCCAAAACCGCCCGGCCCTCTTTGCCGATGCGCCGACGGAGCGAACGATGCTGGAAAAACTCAGGATCATCTTCACTATTCCCGAGCTGCGGCAAAAGATCCTGCTGACGCTCTTTCTACTGGCGGTTTACCGCGTTGGCTGGCAAGTCCCGCTGCCAATTGTCGACGCCGAGCGGATGAGGAACCTGGTCGAGAGCCAGCAGGGTGGCATCGCCGACCTGCTCCGCACCGTCGCCGTGTTCAGCGCCAGCCAATTGAACCAAGCCACGATCTTCGGCCTGGGGATCATGCCGTATATCTCGGCGTCGATCATCTTCCAATTGCTCGGCACTTTTTGGGGGCCGTTGGAAAAGCTGCAGAAAGAAGGCGAGGTCGGCCGCAAGAAGATTAACCAATACACCCGCATCGCCACGGTCTTCCTCTCGTTCTTCCAAAGCTGGTTCTACGTCGGCGGTTATCTGGCCAGCGACGCGATGGGCGGTTCGATGCTGAACGAGACCTTTTCGCCAGGTGGCGTGCTTTCGTTCGGCTGGCATTTCAACGCCGTGCTGATCATGACCTGCGGGACGGTGTTTCTGATGTGGCTCGGCGAGCAGATCGACGAATATGGGATCGGCAACGGCATCAGCTTGTTGATCATGGCCAATATCATTGCCTCGCTGCCGGGCGCCCTGCAGGAGCTCTTCCAGCAGACCACGTGGGAGCTGGGCGGTTCCGGCGGCGGCCAGCAAGGCATCGAGATCATCATTGTGCTGATGGTGCTGTTCGTGCTGGTGGTGATGGGCGTGGTGCTGATGACGCAAGGTCAGCGGCGGATCCCCACGCAAAGCGCCAAGCATGTTCGCGGCCGCCGCATCTACGGCGGCACGCGGCAGTATCTTCCGCTGCGTGTCAACCAGGCCGGCGTCATGCCGATCATCTTCGCCAGCAGCTTGCTGTTGTTCCCGCAGATGTTCTTTCGCTGGATGGAAACGGCCTACCCGGGCAGCAGCTTTTGGCGCAACCTGTCCGATTCGTTCCTACGCGGCACCTCGTTTACCTACAACCTGCTATTCATTGCGCTGATCTATTTCTTCTGTTACTTCTGGACCGCGATTACATTCAATCCCAAGGACATGGCCGATAATCTCAAGAACTTCGGCACGTTCATCCCCGGCTATCGTCCCGGCAAGCGCACTGCGGATTATCTGGAGAAGGTGATGGTGCGGATCACTTACGTCGGGGCGGGTTTCCTGGCGCTCGTGGCCATTACTCCGACCGTTATCTCCACTTCGTTAGGCGTGCCCTTGCAGATTTCGTACTTCTATGGTGGCACGGGAATCCTCATCGCGGTGAGCGTGGCGTTTGACCTGGTCCAAAAGATTGACAGCCACCTGGTGATGCGGAATTATCGCGGTTTGCTGGAACGGCAGTAGCCTGGAAAAGTCCGAATGTCGAAGTCCGAATGACGAACGAAGCCCCAATGACGAATGACGAGCGGAATGTCTGGTTATCAGCGATCTGCTTTCCGTTTCGTGCTTCAATCGCTCTGACCTGAAAGTCGCTCCGGCGACACGTGTCCAGAATAGACGTCCGACAGGTATTTCGTCATTCGAGTTTCGTCATTCGTTTGTCATTCGGATTTCGTCATTCGTCATTCTCCATGCCATCATGCGCGTCATCTTCATCGGGCCGCCAGGTGCAGGCAAAGGAACGCAGGCGCAGCGGTTGTGGAAGCATCTTGCCGTGCCGCACATTTCCACCGGCGACCTGCTCCGCGAGGCCGTCCGCAAGCGCACACCCGAAGGGTTGCAGGCCGAGCGGCACATGAATCAAGGCAGCCTTGTGCCCGACTCGGTAATCATCGAAATGGTCAATCAACGCTTAGACGACGGAGGTTGCGACAGCGGCTGTCTGTTCGATGGCTTTCCCCGGACCGTGGACCAGGCGCAGGCGCTCGACGCCTTGCTCGCCGAACGTCGCCAACCTCTGGATGTTGTGATTGAGCTGGCGGTTGACGAAGACACGCTCGTCGGCCGACTCATCGGCCGCGGCCGCGACGACGACGAGCCAGCCGTCATTCGCCAGCGGTTCCGCACCTACCACCAACTGACCGAGCCCGTGCTCGACTATTACCGCCGTCGCGGTATCCTGGAAACAGTCGACGGCGCGGGCACGCCGGATGAGGTTTTTGCGCGCATCCAAGAAGCCGTCGAGCGCATCCAGAACAAAGCCAGGTGCAGCAACTCGTAGCCGAAGTCGCCAGACTTCGGGAAACTCTATTGCACCGGAATTCTGGCGAATTCCGCTACGAAAGCGGCTGCGCGCCGCAGGGTAGCACCTGCATCCTGTAACCGCTAAGCTGAATGGAATAATTGCACGCCAGCGTGAGCGCCATGCGGATCAGAGCCACACGAACGACACCCCAACTGCCGTACCTGAAGTCGCCGCGCGAACTGGCACAGATGCGCAAAGCCGGCATCGTCAATTGGGGCGCGCACCAGTTGATCGGCTCGCTCGTGGCACCCGGAGTCACCACAAGAAGCGTCGATCAGGCGGTCGAGCGCTACTTCGCGGAGCGCAACGCCATCCCGCTCTTTAAGGGTGTTCCGGGCAAAACTCCCTTCCCCTCGGTCTGCTGCATGTCGGTCAACGACGAGGTTGTCCACGGCATTCCCGGCGGCCGCATCCTTAAGGAAGGCGACGTAGTCAGCATCGATACCGGCTGCAAGCTCAACGGCTGGTGCGCCGATTCGGCCGTGACCTACCCAGTCGGTCGGCTCCATCCCGAGATGCAACGCCTGCTCGACGTCACCAGCGCCGTCCTGGATCTGGCCATCGACCTGATCGGCAGAAAGAACTACTGGTCGCAAGTCGCCGTCGAGATGGCCACTTTTGTCCGCGATCACGGCTTCTCGGTCGTCGAGAACTTCGTGGGCCATGGCATCGGCCGCGACATGCACGAGGAGCCGCAGGTGCCCAACTTCTTAAGCCCGCAACTCCGCCGCAACTGCGATTTCCGGCTGGAGCCCGGCCTGGTCATTGCGGTCGAGCCGATGGTCAACATGGGCACCAAGAAGGTCAAAGGCCTCTCGGACCATTGGACGCAAGTCACCGCCGACGGCCGCCCCAGCGCCCACTTCGAGCACACAGTCGCCATCACGGACCGCGGCCCCTGGATCCTCACCGCTGCGCCCACGCCCGACGAACTCGCGTCCTCGGCAGCGGCCACGCCAATCGCCAGCACGCTTTGAGTCCGGCCGTTGGAGTTCAAGCTTCAGCTTGTCCTTCTCGTTCCGAGGCTCCGCCTCGGAACGCACTGCCCCGCAGGCTCCGCCTGCCGAGGTAAATCAATCCGGCCGATATTGACCGATGCCGGGGCCCCCTGACCTCGGCGAAATCCTCTCTTCCCAAATCTTGACAACGTACAACTGTACGTGTAGATTGCGTACAGTTGTACGTTTTTCTGTTGCGGGAGCGGCGGCCATGACCAAACGGGCAAGCGCCTCGAAGTCCGAACTGGAGATCGCCCGCGTCGTCTGGTCGCTGGGCGAGGCGGGTGTGCGCGATGTCCTGACCGCTCTGCCCGCGGACCGGAAAATGGATTTTTCCACGGTGCAGACGTACTTGCGGCGGCTGCATGCCAAGGGGTATCTCCGCGCGCGACGTGTTGGGCGAAGCAACGTCTATCGCCCCGCGGTCAAACCCACGAGCGTCGTCCGCGACGTGGTGGACGATCTGCTGGAGCGGCTCTTCGGCGGCCATGCGTTGCCGCTGGTGCAGCACTTGATTCACGAGCGCGGGTTGTCGGACGACGAGATCGAGCAGCTTCAGCAACTGCTCGACCAGCTTAAGGAGCGGAAGAAATGAATGACTTCTTAGACGCCCTCGCGCCACTGGCGTGGAAGCAGATCTGGCAGGTGGCCGCCGTCGTGCTCGCGGTGACGTTCGTTACGCGCGTGCCAGCGGTCCGGCGACGGCCGCATCTTGCCTATGCGCTCTGGTTGCTGGTGTTGGCCAAAAGCGTGACGCCCCCGCTGGTCGCCAGCCCGACCAGTCCGTTTTCCTGGGCGCTAGCACGTACTTCAGAGCCGGTGGCAGTCGTAACGCCGCCATCGGTGCACCTCGACTATGCAGATATTCCGATGCCCGAAGACCGCGTGACGCCGCCGCTCCAAGCGGCAGACCGGTTGCCAATCGAAGTCTCGCCGCGCGAGCATGTTCAACCTGAGCCGGCGGAGGAAGGTCAACATATCCGGCAAGAGCCCGCTGCCACGACGACTGTCGGGTCTTGGAGCATTCCCACTGTGCTGGTCATTACCTGGTTGGCAGGGACCGCGTTGTTCGCCGCCGTATCGCTTGGCCGCTATTGGCGCACGTGGCGACGCTTGACGGCTTCCGCCGCGGCGGAAGCTTTGCCCGCCGAGCAGATGGTCGCCGACCTCTGCGGCATGCTCGGCATTCGACATCAGCCGCGAGCGATCGTCACCGAGCAACCGTTTGGCCCAGCAGTGCTGGGCCTGTGGCGGCCGCTCATCATTGTGCCGCACACCGCACAGACGCGCCTATCACCCGATCGTCTCCGCCTCGCGCTGGCCCATGAACTGATCCATCTCCGCCGCGGCGACCATTGGATCGGTCTCATGCAGTTTCTGGCACAATCGATTTGGTGGTTCCACCCGCTGGTCTGGTGGGCGAACCGCGAGACCAACCGCATCCGCGAGCAGTGCTGCGACGAAGAAGTCGTCGCCAGCCTGCGCTGCTCGCCCGCCGATTACGCGCAGACGCTTCTGGACATTGTCCGGTTCACCGCCCGCGCTCGGCCTATTGCTTTAGCCACGGGCGTCAGCGCGCTGCACGTGACGCAGCAACGCTTGCAGCACATCATGACCAACGCCTCACGGTTCCACCGTGCAACTCCTCGCCTTTACTGGCTCGCCGCCACTCTGGCAGCGCTCTTCTTTCTGCCAGGGGCTGGTTTAGCGCTTGATCAGGACAAGTCCACGGAGACGGAATTGCCACGAGAAGCGAAGGAAAACCAAGAAGAAGGCAGCGATGGGAGCAAGAACCGGCCGAACACTGGAGTCACTTATACCGGCCGTGTGATCGACAAGGAAACCGGCAAGCCGATTCAAGGGGCGAATGTTAAGTTCGGTCAGCGAAGACTACGCACCGCGACCGAGGGACACATAACGACTGAGCATCGGACCAATACCCGCGGAGAGTTCAGCTTTACGTTGCCGGTCAAGCAAGAATCCGAATACCTGGACTTTCATCTCTGGGCCGAGGTGGACCACTCCGACTACATCGCGCGAAGGACTTCGATCCATGAAAAACGAACTGGCCAGCCGTTCTTCAAGCAAATCGAAATGTACCGCAGCAAGGAAGTGCACGGCGTCGTTGAAACACCGGACGGCCAGCCAGCCAAAGAAACGCCGGTGATCGTGTACTCGGTACTCAATCAGGATGATCGATGGGGAGAGATGGAGTTAGTCACTCGTACGATGACGGATGACCAAGGCGAGTTTCGCGGAAAGGCAGCACAGGCGGGAGAGGCCGTTGTGTGGGTAGTGCCGGACGATTTCTCGCCTTTGGTACTGGACTTGGGGGGCAAGCGAGGAGATCTAGGTGCGCACCGGCTGGACAAGGGAGCGTCTCTTTCGGGTCAGGTTCTCGATCATTCCGGCAAACCCGTTGTCGGGGTTGGCGTCCGTGCGGCACTCAAGGACCGAATTGTTTTTCAGGTCGCTCAGCCGTTCGGAGGCGATCACATGGAGCGGTTTGCGACCACCGATTCAGACGGACGGTTTCAAATGTCCCCCCTGCGGCCTGGAGATTACGACATCTCCATCGATACGCGTACGATTCGCAAGGACAGCCCACTTGCTCTCGCTCCGGTCTTCCCGACCTCCTCCTTTCGGTTAAGCAAAGACAGCCAGTCGGCTGAAATCCACGCAGCGGAGATCGTCACCGTTGATGTCCGCTGTGTAGACACATCGGACCGTCCCGTAACCGAGGCGAACGTTTCACTCATCGGAAGCGACGGCTACCACAGTCAATACTACACTCAGGCGATGACCGGAAATGATGGCTGGGTTGTGTTGGCCTGGCCGAAGGGTTATCGGGCCATCCTCTCAGTTGTCGGGAACGGCCGCGAGTATGTATATCGAACCAAACAAGACGCGCTGCCACCGGGTCATCATGAACTTGTAAACCTCGGCAGGGTCGAGAAGGACTTGAGAAACATTGAAGTGGTGCAATACAAAGCTGCCAAACTTTTTGTTAGAGCGCGCAACGAACGTGGCGAATCGATTGCTAAGTTTAAGCCAGAAATTCGATATTCTGCCACACCGGCAAACAGAAGCCACTATATCGCGCCCGGCTGGCGCACCGATGTAGCGTTCGTCAAACTCCCGGATGGTCGTTGGCAGAGCGAGGAGATTATTCCCAACGAGGGGTTCACAATCTCCGCCACTGGGATCCATCTCAAGTCCGACTCTCAAAAGCTCAAACTTGCCGAAGGGGAGGTGAAAGAGATTGAGCTGACGGTACGCAACGGCGAAGAAAATGCAGCAGAGGAGAAGGAAAGAACGGATGAATCGGCGAGGAATAATGCGCGGAGCCGCACAGCGAATCACCAACTCGCGGAGTCGGCGGAAAGCGAAGGTAAGACTGAGAGCGTGTTGACTGAATTGACTCGCCGAGATCCGTTAGCGGTTGACTCATCCCGTGGAACTTTGGTCCGAGGCGCGCCATTGGACGCGAAAAGGAACAGTCCGCTTCGGAAACCGATCGACGAGCAGCAGAGTGAATATGCCAAAGTCGAGCGGTTGACGGACGCAATTGAGGTCCTTAAGGGCCGCCTGGAGAAACTGGAGATGTCTGAGTATACTCCACTTCTGACCGAAGAAAGCGTCAAACGGGCAATCAGGACCACGATAAATGGCGTGCGGGTTGGTCATACCCAGGCAATGGCAAGCGCTAGAGATGTAAAGGCGCGGCAGGCAGTGGAGCGTGAGGCACGGCGATTCCTCACAGTTATCAAGCCTTTGTACGACGAGATCTTGCAATCGGGGACGTGGCCATCGGGTGCATTCTTTTACCACAGCCCTAAATCGCCTCACGGTTTCTCCTTGAACCTGCACGTCGACACGCGAGGCCTCGATAACTTCGAGTTGGCTCCTGGTTTGAAGCCGACAGGGTACGGGCTGCAGATCATCAGAATTGAATATGGCTTCACCGGACCAAGCGATGCAGTGCTAAAGCTAAAGACGAAGTGAAAGCTTCTGCTGCTAAGCGCCTGTCAGCGAAAGAGCCGATTCGCTAGCAGTTCGGTGGATCACGCGCGTCGTACGGCCCGGCTCGGCGGGAGCCTCGCCTGCCCGAGTGGAGGCGCGGTCCGCTTTTCTTTGAGCGGGGTTTCATGGGTTGGACGTACCTGCCTGAATCGTCCTGCCCATGCCGCCGCAAATCTCATGCTTTGGTCTCGGCCCCCCTGCGCGAAAGGATGGTGTTTGATGAACGCGCGAATTGCTTTGCTGATGGTGCTAGCGTGGCTGGTCATGCTGCCAACGGTTTACGGCCAAGAAGCGCAAGCCCCGCCAGCGCAACAAAGATTGCGCCGCGCGCAGCCCGCTGATCGACCTGTAACCACGGCCCCTGGGGCGCTGGTCACGCTCGATGTGCTCATGATCGACCACAAAATCGCCGGCGCGGAAAAAGATCGCGGCAATTTGCACACAGCCGCCGAGCTGCTGGAATTGGAAAAGCAAGGTAAGCTCGAGCACGTGTTGCGCGTACGGCTGTCGAGCGTCGAGCAGAGCAAAGCCTCGGTGCAACTCGGCGAACGCGTGCCGGTCGCAACGGCCCGGACGGTCGGCGGCTTTGGGCGAGGGGGGCCCGCCGCCGAAGGGCGACCGACTTCATATTCCTATTCGCTGGAAAACATCGGCACGCTCATCAGCGCCGCGGCGCGCGTCGAAGAAGGGGGCACGGTGATTGTTGACTTGCAAGTGGAACGGTCGCAGATGGCTGCGACGGAGCGGCCCGCCGATGACATCCCCGATGCCGTCGGCCGTCAGAAGACGGTTTCGCTCACCTGCCAGTCAAGCTTGCGGCTCAAGCCCGGCGAGCCGACGCTGGCGAATGCATCCCAGACCACGGAAGACGGAGCAACTACCGGCCAGTTCATCGTCGTCACGGCGACCGTTGACGCGCAGGGCGCCGGGCGAGCTGCGGCCGTCGATCGCGATCGCGAGATGCACGTCCGCATCTTCAATCTGCGAAACGCCAAGGCCGACGCGATGGCTCAACTATTGGCTCGAACGCTGGGCGACAAGCCGATCCGCGTCGGCGTCGATGAAGCCACGAACGCGCTGGTCGTGGCCAGCACCCGCGACCAGCTCGAAGTGGTGGAACAGCTTCTGCAGCAGTTGGATGTGGGCGAGAAGTGAACGCGGGTGAGAAAAACGCCGTGTGGAGATAGTTAACCCGGAAACTGTGCGTCCACATCTTGCGCTCCATGCAGCACGCGAGCGACACCAATACCATCCACGTGCGGTCTGAAGAAAATAACGTAGCTCACGACGGAGAGGCTACGCAAGTCACGACCCAGTTCCGGTCGCGCCTCGCCCATCAAGGGTTGAGATGCCAAAAGCTCGCACGTTGAAAAGATGCGACGTAGCACACCATTGGCGGCGGTCGGGTTATCCTTGGCAATATTGTCCCAGATGCAGTCGAGATCTCGCTCAGCGTCGCGATCCCATACTACGCGCCGGGTCACGGCTGTGTCTCCGCCTGGCGAAGTCGCTCCTCTCCGCGGCTGATTACGTCTTCAACACTCAGCCCTTGCCCTTCGCCGCGCTCAAGTCGCTTGAGGGCTGGCGCAATCTGCTCTCGCAATTCCACGATTCGGCGTTCGCGATCCCGCAAAAGCCGCAATCCATCGAGCATGACCTCAGCTTCTGAGGCATATTTTCCGCTACCGATTTGATCCGTAACGAACTGAGCCAAATCGTTGGGAAGCATCGGAATGGTCATCGGTCCACCTCCACACTCAAGAGTACCAGCCGATCGACGGACGGTCAATTTTTGCCGCCCCAAACACGTCGACACGTTGCATCCGCCGCACGATGTCTTATCATGCTCGGTTTAGGGGCAGTTTCCTGTTGTCGTGCGCGGCCCTGCCTGCGGCGTGGGCTCTCGCGTCTTGTCCTTAACGAAGGGATCGTGCTATGAAGCCTCGCGAAGTCCTGGCAATGTGTCGTGAACGAGAAGTCAAGGCGGTCGATTTGCGGTTCATGGATTTTCCCGGCCTCTGGCAGCACTTCACCATCCCGGTGAACAAGCTCGACGAGGACGTCTTCGAGAACGGCCTGGGTTTCGATGGCTCCAGCATTCGCGGCTGGCAGGCCATCAACGAGAGCGACATGATCCTCGTGCCGCAGGCCGAAACCGCCGTGATCGACCCGTTCACGACGATCCCCACGCTCTCGATGATCTGCAACATCCAGGACCCCATCACGCGCGAGGACTACAGCCGCGACCCCCGCAACGTCGCCCGCAAGGCGGTCAACTACCTCAAAAGCACCGGCATCGCCGACACCTGCTACATCGGCCCAGAAGCCGAGTTCTTCGTCTTCGACGACGTGCGCTTCGATCAGCGCTCCAACGAAGGCTACTACCACCTCGACAGCATCGAAGGCGAATGGAACCGCGGCCGCGTGGAAAGCCCCAACCTCGGCTACAAGCTGCGTCACAAGGAAGGGTACTTCCCGGTGCCGCCGTCGGACCAGCTCATGAACGTCCGCAACGAGATGATGCAGACGATGATCGATTGCGGCATGGACGTCGAAGCCCAGCACCACGAAGTCGCCACGGCCGGCCAGTGCGAGATCGACCTGAAGTTTCAGGATCTCGTCAAGATGGCGGACCAGATGTGCATGTATAAATACATCATCAAGAACGTCGCCAAGAAGTACAACAAGACTGTCACGTTCATGCCCAAGCCGCTGTTTGCCGACAACGGCTCCGGCATGCACACCCACATCTCGCTGTGGAAGCAGGCCGAGCCGCTCTTCGCCGGCGGCGGCTATGCGGGCCTGAGCGACATGGGCCTGGCCGCCATCGGCGGGCTATTGCGGCACGCCCCGTCAATCTGCGCCTTTAGCAACCCTACGACCAACAGCTACAAGCGGCTCGTGCCGGGTTACGAGGCGCCGGTGAACCTCGCCTATTCGCAGCGCAACCGCTCGGCCGCCTGCCGCATTCCAATGTACAGCCCCAGCCCCAAGGCGAAGCGCGTCGAGTTCCGCTGCCCCGATCCAAGCTGCAACCCGTATCTGGCGTTTTCAGCGATCCTGATGGCGGCGATCGACGGCATCCAGAACAAGATCAACCCGGGCGACCCGCTCGATAAGGACATCTACGACCTGCCGGCCGAAGAGCTGGCCCGCGTGCCCAAGACGCCCGGCGCCCTCGATGAGGCGCTCAACGCCTTGGAGCAGAACCACGAGTTCCTGCTCCGCGGCGACGTCTTCACCGAGGACGTCATCCGCACCTGGATCGACTACAAGCGGAAGAACGAAGTCGACGCGATCCGCCTCCGCCCGCATCCATACGAGTTCTGCTTGTATTACGATATTTAGTTTGTTGGAGTTCAAGCTTTAGCTTGTGGCGCTTTTTTGGAGTGCGGGTCGCCGCGGCGACTCGCCGCTTTCCTTTTCAAACACCCGTCTGAACGGCCAATCGTTGCGGCCGATCCTGAGTATTGAAAACCAAAGCGGTAACGAGTTACCGCACTCGTGCGTCTGTAAGTGTGTTTGGTCGGAAAGGTGCAAGTCCTTTTCAGGCATGCGCACTCCGGCCTGTAACCGAACGTAACTGCGTCGCCGTGAGGGGGGGTGGAGAGCAACGGGAGGTGAACGACCAGTCCGCAGGATAACGAACCTGATTCGGCCGGGCCGAGTGGCGAGCCTGCGAGTGAATGGCGAAGCCCAGACCCCTGACGGAGCCGCCGTGGCGGCCACCGGCGCCAGGGGAAGCTTGCGACGCTGAGGGGTTGCGTGCAAAAGCGATCGCAAGACCGTGCCTGGTGGTTGAGGGCGGAATGGTCGGAAGTCCAAACACATGAAACAGAGAGATCTGTGTGGCGAAAAGGACGGTGTTCATGGTCCCGGATCGGGGCCCGAAGAGCCGGCCGCACAGAAGTCAGAGCGTTCATAGTAGCGACGAAGGGGGGTAATGCCCGCGGAGCGAAGGGACGCAGGAAGATGGATGTGGAATGCACAGCACGAAGGAAATCATCCCCGCGACAGTGCCGGCGACGGCTACACAAGCAGGAGAAGTCCGCGCCCGCTGGGCCTGGACCGAACCTTCGGTCTGGACAGACCGCAACGACCACTGCTGCGCGTGGTGCCCGACGGCTCTGGAAACCGGAGTGAAAGGAGGAGTCTGGTTCAGCTTGATGGACAAAGTGTTCTCCGACCGCAACCTGTTCTCGGCGTACGGCAAAGTCGCTGCCAACGGAGGAGCGGCCGGAGTAGATCACGTCACGGTGGAAGACTTCACCCGCGACCTGACCCGGAACTTGGAGAAGCTGGTCGGCCAACTGAAGGACGGCAGCTACCGTCCGCAGGCGGTGCGGCGAGTCCATCTTCCCAAGCCGGGCAGCCAGGAAACGCGACCGCTGGGCATCCCCACGGTGCGCGACCGCGTGGTGCAAGGAGCGGTGCGTCACGTACTGGAACCGACGCGTGCTGGAACTGGTCGAGGCGTTTCTGAAGGCAGGCATCCTGGATGGCCTGACGCACTCGACGCCGGAAAGCGGCGCGCCGCAAGGCGCGGTGCTCAGTCCGCTGTTGAGCAACCTGTATCTCGACCCCCTGGACCACTTGGTGGCTCAGGCGGGGTACGAGATGGTCCGCTATGCGGATGATTTTGTGACCCTCTGCCGCACGCGCGAGCAGGCCGATCGCGCCTTGGCGCTGGTGCAGACGTGGACGACCGAGAACGGTCTCACGCTGCATCCGACCAAGACGCGGATCGCCGAGGCGGTCACGGACGGCTTTGAGTTTTTGGGCTATCGGTTCGTGAAGCATCGCCGCTTCCCGCGCCGCAAGAGCCTGGACAAATTCAAGGACGCCATCCGCGGCAAGACTCGCCGGACCAGCGGTCACAGTCTGCACTTCATCATCACCGACGTGAACTTCACGTTGCGGGGCTGGTTTGAATACTTCAAGCACAGCTACCCTACGACGTTCCGCGACCTCGACGGCTGGGTTCGCATGCGCCTCCGCAGCCTCTTGCGACGGCGTACTGGACTGCGCGGCCGAGGGCGCGGGGCCGACCATCAACGTTGGCCTAATCGCTTCTTTGCCGAGCAAGGGTTGTATACCTTGCAAACCGCCCATGCCTCGGCCTGTCAATCCTCTTGCAGGTAAAACTATCAACTGGAAAGCCGGATGCGGAAAATCCGCCCGTCCGGTTTGGCGGGAGGGGAGGCCGAATTCAATCGGCCTTCCCTACCCCGATCAAATCACTCCGCCGTATGCAGCCCGCATTCCTTCTTTGCAAACCCGCTCCAGCGGCCGGCGCGCTCGTCTTCGCCGAAAAGAACCGCGCGCGTGCAGGGCCAGCAGCCGATGCTCGTGTAGCCCTGATCGTGCAGCGGGTTATACGGAATGCTCTCGTCGTTGATCAGCTTCCAGACGTCCTGCTTCGTCCAGTTGGCCAGCGGACTGATCTTCACCAGGCCGAACTTTTTGTCCCAGCCGACGATTGGGGCCCTCGCACGGTCCGGGCTTTGGTCGCGGCGAATGCCGCTCATCCAGGCGGCCCAGCCTTTGGACGCTTCGCGAAGCACCTTCACCTTCCGATCGAAGCAGCACTGGTCCGGGTTGGTGCGGTACAGCGGACCACCGTGTTGCGCTTCATACTGCTCGACAGACGTGTCGGCCCGTTTCATCTCGACCTCGATGCCATACCGCCGGGCGATCTCGTCGCGCAGCTCCAGCGTCTCCTTGAACTGATAACCGGTGTCCAGGTTGAAAACGTGGACACCAGGCTCGATCTTAGAGAGCATGTAAAGGATAACGCAGCCCTCTGGTCCAAAGGCAGTCGCCATGGTCAGGCTGGGATGGTACGTCTTGACGGCCCACTCCAGGACTTGCCAAGGTGTGGCGGTCTCCAGACGATCGCTCTCCTCCTTGAGCTTGTCGAGCACTTCCTGGGCAGGGAGTGGCGGCAGCTCCGGACGGATAATCGGCTGGGGGTGCAGGGTGAGCAGTTCGGACATCGCTTCACGGTTGGGAGCAATCATCGGTCCACACCTCAAAAGAGCCAAGCTCTGAAGAAAGATACCTATCTTTCTATCCTAAGTCAACTATGTGCAATTATTCGTTGTATCGACGCTGCAGGAACGGGATCTTCAGTTCGTGCGGACTAATCCAGGGATAAAAACATCAGTGGAGAACTAAACAATGTCCAGCACCGTTTTCGTCGCTCTGGATCTCGGCGCTTCGAGCGGGCGGCTTTTGGCGGGCGCCTTCGATGGCGAGCGCCTTTCGCTCGATGAGCTGTACCGCTTCGAAAACGGCCCCGTCCCGGTGGCCGGCCGGCTGTATTGGGATTTGCTCCAGCAATGGACGCACGTGCAAAACGGCCTGCGGACGGCGGCTTCGGCCCACGGCAGCCGCATCCGCTCGATCGGCGTCGACACCTGGGGGGTCGATTTCGGCCTGTTGGGCCGCGGCGACGAACTGCTCGGCAACCCGTACAACTACCGCGATCTGCGCACGGAAGCGATGCTCGAGCGCGCCTTCGCAATCGTGCCGCGTGAGGAGATTTTCGCGAACACCGGCGTGCAGTTCATGCAGATCAACACGCTGTACCAGTTGCTGGCGATGCGGCTGGCCGACTCACCGCTGTTGGCCGAAGCGACCGACTTTCTGATGATCCCCGACCTGTTTCACTGGCTGTTGACGGGCGTGAAGGCCAACGAGTTCACCATGGCCACCACGACGCAGTTCTTCGACCCGCGCGCGGGCGCGTGGGCGAAGTCGCTGCTGGAACGGTTCGAGATTCCCACCGCCATGCTCGGCAGCATCATCAGGCCTGGCGAAACGCTGGGGCGGCTGACGCCGCAAGTCGCCGCGGCCACGCATTTATCCAATGTCGAGGTCATCGTCCCCGGCACGCATGACACGGCCAGCGCCGTGATGGCCGTGCCCGCCGCCGGAACATCGACCATGCCACCCGACTGGTGCTACATCAGCTCGGGCACCTGGTCCTTGATGGGTGTGGAAGTGTCGCAGCCGATCATCAACGACAAGTGCCTGGCGCTCAACTTCACCAACGAAGGGGGCGTCGGCGGGACGACGCGCGTCTTGAAAAACATCTGCGGGTTGTGGCTCGTCCAGGAATGCCGCCGCGTTTGGAGCGAGGAAGGAACCACGTACACATGGGAGTATCTCACCGCGCAGGCTGCCGAAGCCAGGCCGCTTGTGTCGCTAATTAACCCGGACGATCCTCGCTTCCTGGCGCCGGTGAACATGCCCGAAGCGATCCGCGACTATTGCCAACAAACCGGCCAGCCCGTTCCGGCAGGCGAAGGCGAGGTCATTCGCTGCGCGCTCGAAAGCCTGGCGCTCAAGTACCGTCAGGTGCTCGGCTGGCTCGAGGAGCTCACGAGTGGGCACATTGCGACCATCCACATCGTCGGCGGCGGCGCGCAAAACCGCCAGCTCTGCCAGATGGCCGCCGACGCCTGCAACCGCCGCGTGATCGCGGGTCCGGTCGAAGCCACGGCGATTGGCAACCTGATGATGCAAACCATCGCCGCCGGCGAAGTGGCCTCGATCGCTCAGGCCCGCGAAGTGATCCGCCGCAGCTTCTCGGTAGAAACCTACGACCCGCGTAACCCAGCCGAATGGGAAAGCGCCTACGCGCGTTTCACGTCGCTGGTCGACTAACGGTCTCCGCTCGAGGCGAGCCGGCCCATTCTCGAGGGATTTGGCGGCTAGATCATCTCCGTCGACCGACCAGTCGAGGCACTCCTGACTTCGCGCTCACCCTGAGCCTATCGAAGAAGGGGTACTCCTTCTCGCGGCTCCCGATCTCACTGCCCTTTCATCGTTTCTCCTCACTCCGCGCTCCGAATTCCGCATTCGGCACTTGCTGAGACGTGGCGAACGGCTGTAAACATGGCTCCACCCGCACAAGGCGGGCGGTGGCCGAGAGATGCAGCGGCTAGCGGGTCTGGTTTACAAACATCGCTCCACCCCGGCAAGCGGGGCGGAGGCGACCTTGAACTTTCACGACCTAACTCGACCATCATGCAAACTTCAAATCCACCCTCCCCCCGCCGTCCCCGTTTCACGCTCCGCGTCTTGCTTGTCGCGGTCGCGGTGATTGCGCTGGTGGTGAGTTGGGTCAATACGAATCGCATCGCTACGCGGAATCGGCTGCTGGAAGCCGAAAACCGCCGGCTGCGAAACGATTTCGGCGAGCTTTCGGTCGAGGACGAAACGCGATTCCACGCGATTGGCGTCCCGACGAATAACGAGCTGGAATGGGCATGGCGAATTTGGGTGTCAGAAGGCCATAGTTACCACATACGAGTGGCCGGCGGCCAGGTTCCCAAGGAAGGGTTTCCTCAGACGGGCTACGGAGCGACGACGATTTCGGAGCCGGGCGAGCATGAAGTGCGCTATCGCATCCGGCGAGATCCTCGCGATAACCGCTAGTATGGGTCGATGTCAGCAAGTCACGGCGGCGTCGGCAAGTTCGAGCAGCCGTGGGTCGAGTGGAGGTCGAGAAGGTATGCCATAGAGAGCGTCGGCCGATCGACGACGGACATCGCACCCGACGAGCGGGTCGTACTCGCGCGGCACCGCGTTTCTCAAGCTAATCTCACCGACCAAATCGAGGATCCGGCGGCCGGTTTTCTGATCTGGCTGGAGCCGAATTGATACGAGTTGCCTGACCGTGGGCGTCAAAAGAACAATGTCGGCCCTCCGGGCCTGTAGAGGTTCGGTACGCTGTCGTCCGTGGGCTAGCGCCCACGGCTATAGAATGGCGGCCCTTCCGGGCCTCAAGAAATTCGCCGCATTGCTATGGAACGCTCAATTGGCTGGATGCGCTGAGCGACGAGTCGCCGCGGCGACTCGTACTCCAAAGGTCGCTCGACAAGTGCCGCCGCTTTACCTATCTTCGACGATATGTCCGCCGACTATCGAAACCTCCGCCTGAGCTTGTACGAAAAGCAACAGCTCGTCCTCTCCACCGCGTTCAGCAACCGTGTCGAAATCGGCCGGCAGCAGGCGGTGGACGAGGAGCCTTTCCGGCTGTATCGGTTGACCGACCGGCAGCGGCTGGTCGTAGCGCCCTTGACCGAGACCGCGGTGCCGCGGCGGCATGCTTTAATCGAGCCGCTGGATTCCGATTCGGTCCGTGTCACCAACATCAGCCAGACCATCGAGCTGGGGATTGGCGGCGGTGATCCACTGGCCCCCAGCACGGACCGCGTGGTCGGATTGCCGCTGTTGCTCGTGATGGGATCGCGCGCGGTGCGATTGGAACGAATACTCGCGGATGAAGAGCCGCTCAATAGCTTGCGCACTCCCACGCTTGCTCCGGGGAAGGCGCCGGTCGCCAGCACCACGATGGGGTCGCCACTACAGCAGGAACCCGATAGCGAGTCGCTCTTCCAATGGCTGCAGCTCGTCTCGGCCGTGCTGCAACGCGCCACCAGCTCCGACGATTTCTTTCAGCATGCGGCACGCGGCATTGTCGACTTGATCGGACTGAGCTGCGGCGCCGTGATGTTGCGGCAGGACGGACGCTGGCAGGTGGCGTCGTTTGCCAGCGCCAATCCGGAATTCAAGATCGAAGGCGCCTGGCAAGCCAGCACGCGCATTCTGACCAAAGTGCTGGAGGACAAGCGGACGCTCTGGCAAGGGAGTGTCGGGCCCGCGCAGTCGGGGGCGAGTCTTTCGGGCGTGCATGCCGTCATCGCCGCGCCGATTCTCTCGAAGACGGGCGAGGTGATGGGGGCCATGTATGGCGACCGGCGTTCCGACATGCACACCGAGGCGCGGATCACACGGCTGGAGGCCATGCTGGTCGAAGCGCTGGCCTTCGGCGTTTCGGCCGGACTCGCGCGCCTGGAAGAAGAGAAGGCGGCGCTGGCCGCGCAGGTCAAATTCGAACAGTTCTTCACGCCGCAGCTTGCGCGCCAGTTGGCCGTCGAGCCCGATTTGCTGCGCGGACGCGATGCCGAAGTCACGCTCTTGTTCTGCGACATTCGCGGCTTCAGCCGCATCAGCGAGCGGCTGTCGCCCGCCGAGACGCTGTCGTGGATCGGTGACGTGATGGAGGTCTTGTCGGATTACGTCGCGGCGCATGCGGGCGTGCTGGTGGACTACATCGGCGATGAGCTGATTGCCATGTGGGGCGCCCCGCAAGAGCAGCCGGAACAAGCCACGCTCGCCTGTCGAGCGGCGCTCGACATGCTCGGCGGCCTGCGCAAGATCAATGAGCGGTGGCAGAAGAAACTCGGCGAACCGGTGCGCGTCGGCATCGGCATCAACACCGGCGTGGCGCATGTCGGCAACACGGGCTCTCAACGCAAGTTCAAGTACGGCGCGTTGGGAACCGTCGTCAACGTCGCCAGCCGCGTGCAAGGCGCCAGCAAGTACTTAAAGACCGACCTCTTGATCACCTCGGGCACGCGGAACAAATTAGGCAACGAGTTTGCAATCCGTCGATTGTGCAGTGTCAACGTGGTGAACATCGAGCAAACGCTCGATCTCTTCGAGATCCGCGGGCTGGCAGGCAAGCCGGCTTCACCCGCCATGAGCCGCTATGAGACGGCCTTGGACGCTTTCGAGAAAGAAGACTTTCGACATGCGGCCAACATGCTGGCGGCGATCCTGGCTGAGTGGCCGGACGACGGACCCTCGTTGCTGTTGCTCTCGCGCGCCGTCGATAATCTGCTACACCCCAAAGAGACGTTTTCGCCGAGTTGGGAATTGCCGGGGAAATAACGGTGGGAAGACTAAGACGTGGCACTGCTCGCGGCGAGCAGTGGCACAGGGCTGTTTCGCCATGTTCAGAGATCGGCCTTACGTCCGACGGATTCGCGCATGGCGTCGCGTAGGCGGCCAAATCCATCGGCGAACTTCTGGGGATCGTAGGCCCTGCGAGCTTGCAGGAATGCGGCGAGGGTGCCCGGTTCACCGACGGATTGCTTTCCGGAGATGAGCTCGAATTTCAGACTCGGGGCCTTCAATTCGCGTAACGCTTGATCCACTGCGGCGTAGTTCGTCGAAGCAGAGCTGAGCTTTTTGTAGTCGTCAAAGACGCGCTCAAATGCCCAGACGAGCTGGCGCGCCGAGTCGTAGTCGTGGAGCTGATTGGAACCAACGTCGCCGATCCGCTCCAACACTCGCACGACCAGCTCTCGCTCGCGGTTCTTGGCGTCGTCGCCTTCCGGCAACTTAGACCGATCAAGCTGGTCCGCGAGCCGATCGATCTCCTGACAGACGAGGCGCCCCGCGGCGCCGGCGGCGGTCCGCAGTTGGTCCCGCTCAGCAAACGGCTGCTCGGCAAGCGCCGCAGACACGTCGGCCAGCACCGTGGTCAGCTCCGTCGGCCCCTCGGTTTGCCGAAGCGCCAGATCCGCCACGACGTTGGGCCACATCCGCAGCGGCGGCCGACCGGCCTGTCGCCCGCCCCGGCTGCGAAGCCGCAAGCTTTGAGCCTGCAAATCGTGATGGCAGGCGAAGCAGTCGTAGAGCGCGAACTCCGGCCAGGCGCTGTGCTCGGACGGCTGCGCCGCGTAATCGGCCAACAGCGTCAGATTACTGGCAAGCGCCGCCAACCCGCCGAGCAACACCTCGCGCGTATTGGCCGCATGAACCTGCGACGCGCCGTGGATCTGTTTATACTCGTCAAATTTTTCGTCGCTTCTTTCCGAGAGCGGAGTCCAGTGCCGCGGCATCGCCAGGGAATACGTCGCCGCATCGAAGCCGGCCAGCGGCGGATGACCGGCCGCGTACATCTCGTGCGTGACGATCTTTTCTTCGCGTACGCTGCCCAAGTGGCAGGAGAGACACTTCCGCGCTTTCGTGACCGGATCGCGGAGATTCACGAAGCCGGCGTCCGCCTTCTCGGCGGGAGTTTTGTACCTCCAGGTCTTCCGCTGCTCCCAATGGTCATGCACCCAGTCCTTCGCCGGTCCATGACAGGCCTCGCAGGTGACTCCGAACTGGTGCTTCAGGTTTGGCCCATCACCTGATTTCGCCGCAACGTTCTCGATGTCCGGCTCGCCGGCCACATGACACGCCTGGCAGTCGTTCGCCACCAGCTCGTTGTACCTGTCAACACCCAGTGCCTGCTGCATGTGATACGCCAGGTTCTGCTGCTCCTCGTCGGGGAGCAGAACGCGTGCTGCAAGTTCATGCTTGTCCTTGTGCCGCCAGATCGTGGACTCGTTCAAGGAGGCCACCAGGATATCCTGACGCAGGTCTTCTTCCAGCGGGCGATCGTCGCTTCGCCCGTGGCAAAAATCGCAGTTCTGCCAACCGGAGTAGGCGTGCTCGTTGTCTGTCGCATCGCTCGGACACGAGGTCGCGTTGAGTTCCAGAGCCGGCCCGCTGATTGGCGCCGGAGAGTTTCCGCCCTGGGGAGTTTCGCCGCTGGTTTGAGCCGAGACAAAGCCGACGACGCTGGCGGCAAACGTCGGCAGCAGAAGCACTCCAACCCAAAGATAGCGCTGCGCGGCGTTCGTTTGCATGGCCTGGCCGGCTACGGTTGCAAGAGTTCGCGGACCTTGAAGAGTCGTTCGTGAAGTTGTTTCAGTCCGTCGAAGTTCAGGTGTCCCGGGCTTTGGTAGCCGGGTTCGAATTGTAGCCTTTTTCGAATTTCCTCCAAATCGCGCTCGATCGCGCCGTAGTCGAGTTTCGCGTACTGGCCGGCGAGCTTGCGGTGGCTTTTGGTCAAGGCGTTCAAAGCCAAGTAGCGCTGCGTCGCCTCGTCCCAACTTTCCGGTGGAGGCAGCTCACTCAATGCGGCCAGCCAGCGCTCGACGTCGGCCAGCGCGACTCGCTTCTGGTACGGCCGCGAACGCTGGGTGGCGGTCGAGTCGCCGTCGCCCAACAACTGCGCGGCCACTTCTTTGGGTTGAGCGACCGGCTTTTCCATCGCTTTGCGCACCGGCTCGACCATCGCGCCCAAGGCAGGCAGCCCGGCGCCCTCCGCCGAGAACAGTTTGCTCTGTACCTCCGAGAAATACCAGGTGCCCCACGGAAGGCTGCCGAGCGGTCGCCTTCGTGTTTGAGGATCGCTGCTTGTGATCCGCGGCCCCTTGATGTCGTGATGACAGGCATAGCAGCTATACTCGGCCAACTCCGGCCATGCCGGGGCAATGGCTCCGTGACGCCATCCGCGCTCACTTGCGATCTCTTCGGGCAGTTGCGCGGGCTGCGTCTGGACGGTGCGATTCACGCGCTGCTCCAGCAGTTGCAAAGCCGCTTGGGCCGATGCGGCCTGGCCGATGGCCCACAGCCGGGCTTCGTAGTCGGCGGGTTTTGCCGCCGTGCTTTGGGGCTCAATCTGAAGTCGCTCGCGGTCGAGTTCGTCGTTCCAGTGTCTCGGCAGGTTCGCCATAAAGGCGTGATATTCAAAGTTCAGCCGCGGATGTCCCGCGGCGATCAAATCGTGGTTCACGTCGCGATCTGGCCCACCGACGTGACAACGTACGCAGAGGTTTGCCCGGGAAACGGGGTCCTTGGTATTCCGCATCCGCGCATCGGCGGTTGCGGCGCGGTTATCGCGGCCCACGCCTGCGCCTTGACCGACGAATTGATATCGCTTCGCCCCATCGGCCAACCAGCCGACGGTGGTATGCGACGCGATCCAGGAATCCGCCGGTCCGTGACAACCCTCGCAGCTCACGCCGTCGGCCAAGAGGCTTTCGGGAAGCTGTGTGTGGGCGTCGGGAGTGATCGAATGGCAGGTGAGGCAGCGGTTGTCGCGATGCGGCGCGGCATTCGACCAGGGCTGGTTCTTCTCGGCTTGCGGGTCACCTTGGCCGCCGTCGAGCAGCCACAGGATTCGCTTGGAGGTCTCGCTCTTGAGGACCGAGTAGGCGATGCTGTGCGGATCGCGCTGGCCGATCCAGCGGCTGTACGAATTCTTCCAGGAGGGACTGTTTGCGGAACTCGCGTCGCCATGACAAGCGGCGGCGGCGCATCCGCCGGCACCGACGTAGCGCGCGGCGATCTCATTCGCCCCTGCCAGAGAACGTCGTTGTACGGCTGAGACGGTCGTCACCCTGGGGCCTTGCCGGTCGGGCGACGCAGGGGGAGCCTCCAGCGCGCGGGCAAACGCCCAGCCGGCGACCGCCAGCAAGGGAGCACCGAGGACAACGGTCAGGATTGAGCGTGAGAGTCGCATGACAAATTCGCAGCGGGACGATAGGAAGGATTTGCATTTGCGGTCCTCGGAAGGACGGCATTAATACAATACTTTACGCTAGCCGCTTTTGCCGCGATTTACGGGCGGTTCACCATTTCCCAAAGCTGCGGTCCCGTCATCCGATGAGCCGCATCGTGCGGGCAGGCATAGACGCAGCTCGGCTGTCCATCCGCGAGTGATCGGCAAAGGTCGCACGTGGTCGCCTCGCGGCCGGACCGTCCGTCCGCACGCTGTTCTTGAATGTTGATGTTGCCATAGGGACAGTTGTCCGCGCACTTCCCGCAGCCGATGCACCAGTCCTCGATTTTGATCTCGCTGGTGCCGGTGCGGCGGATCGATCCGACCGGGCAACCGACCATGCACACGGGATCGAAACACGATCGGCACGAGCTGGCCACCAGGTACTTATCGAACCGCAATCCCTCGCGGACGAGCCGCGTCACGCCGCCGTGAACGTCGGCACAGGCCTTAGCACATTCATCGCAGCGCGTACACTTTTCCAAGTCGAGGATCAACAGGCTTTGGGCATTGTATAAGCCTTGATCGATAAAGCTCTCCAACTCCGCGGACGCGCTCCCATTGACGGCCGTCGAAATGGCTATCAGGCGGTCGTTTTCTATCAACCGCTTTTTGGCCATCTCCAAAAGCTTTTGCTTGAGATCGGGATAGCCTTTCACCAGCGCCTTGAAATCCTCGCCCTTGATGCGAGCAACGTCGACGTGATCGAGGGCAGCACAGGTCGCCGTGCAGATGCCGGGAGGTGTGTCACCGCGCAGCTCATCCAGATCTGAGAGCAGGCCAATCTCGCCGAAATAACCGCCCGGACCCAGGTAATTCAGAACCTGATTGTTGCGCGAAATCTTCACAAACCCGGTACGGATCATGTAGAAGGAGTCCGCCGGCTGACCTTCGCGAATAATCTGCATCTTCGGATAAGCCCGCACGAGGTCCACTTTGGGCTTCACCAGGTCATAGAATGTTTTGAATGTCTCTTCGGAATCGAACAGGCTGGTGAACAGCTCAACCTGTCGCAAATGAGTCTTCAAGGCATTCTCGCGATAGATATTTCGCAGGATATCGCGCGAAGTGCGGGTCCGCTGCAGCATATAAACGACGTTGCGCAACACCTCCAGCAGCGTGCAGTCCCCCTTGGCGATGACTGTCGCGGAGCGCGGGTACTGGCTCATGCAGGTCATCTCGCCGAAGATGCGGTCGCGCGGCGTGAGTTGTGCCACCGGGTTTCCATACTGCAGAGCTACCGGCGCATCGATGTTGATATACTGCGGCGAGACGCTTCCGCGGCTCTCACCTCCGCTGGCAGAACCGCGACCAAAGAAGCGGCCGAACAGACCCGACTGTCGGATGGGCTGTTGGAAGGGAGTGCGGATGCGAACTTCCAGGGTACCGCGTTCGATGATGAAAGCGGTCGAGCCGAAGTCGCCTTCGCGGCAAATGACCTCGCCATCCTTGAAATGCCGGCGGACGACCGCGCCCAAGTTCCAATCGAGAAACCGCTCGGACATATCACTGAACAAGTCGGGATGCAGTTCTCGGAGCTCGCGACCCGGGACCGGTCCGGGACGAAGATTCCAATTGCTCATCCTGACGTCTGAAGTTCGAATGTCGTCCAATCTGGCTCGGTTGGCGAGCGGAACCGCGTCTTCCGGTTTCGAGGTGCTGGCCCCTTGGATGCTCGTATTTCGGATATTGATTTCTTCTTTTTTCTCCTCCCGGGCGCTCTGGAATCCTTTCCATTCGGCGTCGTCTTGCAGCGCACCGTCGGCGCCGATCGAGACTTTGACTACGGATCGGTTGGTCAGCGCATCGGTGGGACAGGTAATCATGCACTCGCCGCAAGCGACGCACGACGATTCGCCCATCTGGGCATCTGCGTCGAAGGCGATTCGCGTCTCAAAGCCCTTCCCCATGCGCCCAATCACGTGGTTCTCACGGATGTCGTTGCAGGCCCGCACACAGCGGTCACAGAGAATGCAGGCGTTTCGATCGACGTAGATAATCGGCGACGAATCATCCTGCCCGCGTTCGGGCGCCGTGCGCGGAAAGCGATTGTTACGCGCCTGGATTCGTTCGTGGTTCGCCACGCGCTGCAGCTCGTTGGCTCCCGACTCGGTGCCGGCAGCCTGTTCATGTTGATAGTCGCTGAGCAGCAGCTCGACGACCGTACGAACGGACTTCGCCACCCGGTCGCTGGTGATCAACGTATTGACTTCGATATTGTTGGCGACAGGCAGATAACAGGCCGGCGCAAGCTCCGTTTTCTTCCGTCCATCCGCGGTGGTGGTGGTGACCTCCACCAGGCACGCGCGACAGACCCCAATGGGCTTCATGTGTTCTTGGTGGCAGAGGATTGGAATCGGCGTCTCGACCTCTTTCTTAACGGCCAGTCGGCCGCCGCCATACTCGCGCCGGTGCAGGCGAACGATCGCCTTTTGGGCCTCCTCCTCGGTGCTCATCTCGACGCAAGCAAAGCCCTTGCTCTGTCCTGTCTCAGGGTCGCGCGCGACCTCCGACCGCGTCACCGTGCCGAACCGCGAAAACAGGTCCTTCACTTGTTGGTCGTCCACACTGTCCAGGAGAGTACCGACAGACAAACGCTTTCCGTAGAGCTGCTGCGCCGCGTCGTAGACCGTGGTGAGCTGGCCAAAAATGTTCTTGTCGTTGGGATCGTACTTCGGCTTCAGCGGGTCGACCGACACTTCGTGCCCGTCGATCTTGAGCGTGACTTTGCCCTTGCCCTTGATCTCGTTATACGACCGTCCCAGGCTCACCAGCATATCGCCGAGAACCTCGTAGAATTCAATTTCTTCAGCCGGCATGACCGTTGGTCCTTTCCGTGGCCTGGTGGCGATCAATATCTTCTCGGAAGTAGCGAATCACCGAGGTGATGGGATTGGCGGCGACCTGTCCCAGGCCGCAAATCGATGCGTCGCGCATCGCGCTGCCCAACTCGGTGATCAACTCGGTGTCGAGCAAATCGCCTCGTTGGAGCGTGCGGCTGAGCAAGTGAACGAGTTTGTCGCTGCCGACGCGGCAGGGCACGCACTTGCCGCACGATTCGTGGCGGTAGAATTCGACGCAGTTCAATGCCTGATCGAGCATGTCGGACCGCTCGCCATAGACGACAAACGCAGCGCCCAGCATCAACCGGCCCGACCGCAGCAAGTCGATGTCAAGCGGCAGGTCCAGAATATCGAGCGGATCGTCCGCCGACTTGAGAATGCCCTGTCGGACGAGCTTCTCGGCGAAATCCCGTGATAGGTCCTGCGGCCGAATCTCTGCCGGCAAAAATCCTCCTGACGGACCGCTGGGCGCGATCGCGCGCAGCTTTTGCCCATCGCGCATTCCGCCCGCCGAATCGAACACCAATTCGCGGACGCTTTGCCCGAACGGCACTTCATACACGCCGGGACGGGCCACGTCGCCGCTGATCGAAACGAAGCGCAGGCCTGTGGCGCCACGGAGGCCTTGGCCGGCGTACCAGAGTCCGGTGTGCGTGGCGATCGCGGGAACCCAGGCGAAGGTCTCGACGTTGTTCAAAAGCGTCGGTTGGCCGCGGAGGCCCTCCACCGAGATGCTGGGCGGCTTGTTGCGCGGCTCGGCACGGCGATCTTCCATAGCGGCCAAGAGCGCGTTCTGCTCGCCGCAAATGTAACCGCCCGGGCTGACAAACACGTCTTCCAACTCAAACGAGAGTCCTGTGCCGAGAATGTCTTTGCCGCAGAGGCCTTGCTTTCGCGCGGCATCGATCGCTGCGCTGACCGCTTCGATCTGGTCGTGATATTCGTGGCGAATGTAAACGTGGCCCTGCAGGGCCCCCGTGATCAGACCTCCGAGAATCATGCCTTCGAGCACCAGGTGCGGGTAGCGGACCAGAATCTCGCGGTCTTTGAAAGTTCCCGGTTCGCTTTCGTCGCCGTTGCAGACAACATACTTCATCGCCGGCGGAGGCGCGATGCCACGCTTGCGAAAGCGCTCGACCAACTCCGGGTCGAGATCGTTGGTCTTGGCTCGGCAGACGGACTTCCACTTTTCGGCGGCCGGAAAACCGGCGCCACCCATGCCGCGGAGGTTGCCGTCGGCCATCTCGGCGAGGACGCGTGCCGCGGGATTTCGCCGCAGCGCGATCAAGTTTTGCGGCGCCGCTCCGGAGGCGCCTTGGAGGGCCTTCAGTTTGCCTTCGATGGCGAACATCTCGGCCAGCAATTCCGACGGCCGCTTGCGCTTCGCCTCGGGGTTTTCCGCCGTGTACTCATTCCACTCCTCCACAAAGCGCCGCAGCGCCCCGTATTCCGGCTTACCACCGTAGGGATCGATTTTCCACGGTAGCGGCGAGCGATCGGAGCGCGGCGGCCGGATCTCTTCGCCAGAATGAGCGCGGCGGACCATCTCTTTCAGTTCTTCGACGGGCTTTCCGGCGAAGACTTTGTCGTTGATCGCCACGGCGACCGGCCGATCACACTGGCCCAGGCACGAGACGCCGTGCACTTCGACCTGGCCTTCGGCCGTTGATAGCCTTGCGGCGGCTTCTTCGAGCGATCGCCTGCACTCTTGGGCGCCTCGCAGGTGGCAGGCCATGTCGCGGCAGACCAGGACCTCGACCTTGGGGGGCGGCGCCGTGCGGAAGTGAGGAAAAAAACTCGCCACTTCGTGCAGGCGGTGCAACGGCTCGCCGAGCGACTCGGAAAGTTGCCCGAGGCGGTCCTGTGAGAGATAGCCGTCCGCTTCCTGAAGCTTGCGAAGTTCTTGTATGATCATGGAGGCTCATCCAATAAGTTAAGCAATTGCTCAATCGACCGCGGTTTCTTCGCACCGCGCAAAGATGAGCCCCGGCCGTGTAGCAAGTCGTCTCCCCCAGCCCGGCCATGATAGTTATGGCATTCGACACAGTTGTGACGGGCGCCGCCGACGATCTTGCCTGCTAGCTCCCGCCGGGGCGCATGGCAGCGCACGCAGTTCTCGATGTTCGGCAGCAATACGTCGCTGGCCAGCCGCGATGCATCGGCATTATTCGAGTATGCGCGCCCGTGACATTCCACGCAAGTTACCGCCCGGTGTGCGCTGTGGTCGAAACGCGCGTGCTTGAGCCAGACGGCGGGAACTTGCACGGCGGCGACCTCCGGAAACGTGGAGCCCGCGGAATCGCCGGCGGCAGTATTTGAGGTCTCATGGCACTTGGCGCACACCGCCTTGGAATGGAGGTGCCGCGCCGACTGTTGAACCTGTTGCTCGATCAACGCCGCGGTGGTTTCGGGGAGCAACTGTGGCGGCTGATTGCCGGGAATTGTTTCCAGTCGCGCCTGGAGCTCTGGCGTCTTACGAACCAGAGACGCCAGCACGCGCTCGCGCACGCGCCGCTCTAGTTGCTGAGCATCCAGTCGGTGCGGCAATTGCGCATCCGCCAGGGTGTCATAATCTAGCTGATACGGCAGCGCGTGACATGCTTGACAATGGCGTTCGTAGACTACCGGGCGATAGTATTCGCCGCCGCCGAGCGGCAGCTCCACGGCGTCGGGCAATCCATCGGGCTGGGCCGTGGACATGTTTCGGTCCAGCTCGTGGCACGAGCTGCAATCGAGCTGGACTAAGTCGTTCTGCACCACCTTGCCCGCATACTGGGACCGAAACTCTTCCGGAAGGCTCTGAATTGTAGTCGGGCCACGGCCATCTTTGGCATGCGTTAAGCCCGCCGTCATATGGAGCGCATGATTGAACTCTAGCCGACCCGGATCCCTGTCGAGCGAGCGGAACTTCGGATGAGCATCGATCGAGAAAGATTCCACACTCGCCGCAAATCCGTCGATGCTTTGCCGTCGAGAATGGCTTGGCAAATCGGCGTGACAGACGGTACAGTGCCGATCGGCGACGCGCAAGAGATCGGCATCGCGCCCTTGGTGCTCCACGTGACAAGTGGCGCAGTTGGCACTTTGCGTGTCCGCCTCGGCATCTAACAATGCGTATTCGTGATGATGCGGTGGTCCCGCATGGCACTGCTGGCAATTCACGTCGGAGGCGTGCGCCCAGTCGGTCAAAGCCAATCCGCCGGCGCTGCCCGCAATCGGCGTGAAATCAACATGGCAGGCCTGGCAGTTATGTTCCCAGATGGCATGTGCATGCGCGACGGCGCCGCGCGAAGCGAGCTGTTGGTCCCTGTCGCCTAAGGCAGCAATGGCGATCCAGCCCATCGCGCCCAAGGCTGCGATCAGCGCCAGTCGGCCCTTCCATACGTCGAGCGCACTGGCGTGACGAAGATAATCCGGTTCGATCCGCGCAGTGCGGCGCTTCGCTTCGTTGGCTGGCAACAAGTTGTCGGGCGACGCGGGCATGCAATTAGCCGCAGGGCGCTGGCCCACGGTTTATGGGGAACCGGGACGCTAGCGCGTGCCGGCTGATTCTGGTAACCCACAATATCCAAGAAGTCAGACTACTGCTACCAATATCGCAACGCCGTATAGATATGGACAAACATCAATACCACCAACGCTGCGGAAAGCGATAGGTGGACTGCCAGCCACGTATGCAGCCAGCCGTGCAGTCGGAGTTGGGTATCCAAGTCCCGCCGCTGCCGGCTGAGCTCCTCGAAGGCGTTCACGACCGGATGGCCGGCCGAGCCAAAGCGCCGTCTCATCCCCTCGAAAACCTGCGCCGCGCTGCCGGCATGGGCCAGGCGTGCGCCGGCTGAGCCCTCGCCGCGCAAAAAAGGCTTCAGCTCCTGGTGGCAAAAGTCCGCTAAACCTGCTGCATCGGGCAACAACTTCACCGGAATCTGGCGCTCCAGCGTCTTGACTTGCCACGGTCGGTACACCGTGCCTCCCGCGTCCTGGACTTCGGCGACCGAGGCGACTTCGACAGTGGGCGCCCGTCGCGCCTCGCCCTGCGCCGGATCGCCGCAGACCGCCCGCACAATCGCCTCGGCTTCATTGGCCAGTTGCTGCGACACACGATCGACTTGCGTATAGATCGTTTCGGCCGCGACCTGGTCGAGCATCATCCGGGGAATAATCTGCTGCATCCACAAGCCTAACACACCGCTGACGATCACCACCGTGAATAAAACCGTAAGCACCGTGGGAAGCGTGCCACCCAGGCGAAAGCCGGTGTGGAGCACGATCAGCGGCGCTGTCAATAAGCCTAGCCAGATGTGCGCCCGCATCCAGGTCTGAGCTCGGCCGATCCGCCAGGCGCGGACTTTCTTACGCGGCCAAAGGGCGAACTCGAAGAGGATCAACAAGCCACCGATGATGCCGAACGCCAAACCCGGCGCGGAGCTGCCACCCAAAAGCGCCTGGTTCACCAGGCTGGCGGTCGTGTACCACGCGGCGGCCGCGATCGTGGCCGCAAGCACAAACAGAAGCCAACTTCGGTGTGCAGCGAAATGTCTGCGGTCGATCAGCACGGTGTACCAGCCTGCCCGAGCCGCCGCCGCGGCGCCGACACGAGAACGAGGTGTCCTTAGTTCGCTTTACAGCCCTTGTAACCGGGGATTACGGTGCTGTCAAACTACGCGCGTTGGAGTTCAGGCTTTAGCTTGCTCCGTTGGAGTTCAAGCTTTAGCTTGTCCGTTGGAGTCCCAGCTTTAACTTGATTGATTGGATTTTAAGCTTCAGCTTGCCCGCACAGCCTAACGGCTGAACTCCAACTACCCAACGGTCAGCGGGTCGATGGCAAGAAGCAAGCAGGAAAGAGGCACGTGTGGACAACATGCTTACGCAGCCCGCCGCCCACGGTGTGGCGGCGGACTGGTGCAAGCTTTGGGCTGCGCGATCTATCTACTTCGGAGGAGTCGATACGCCGACTTGTGAGATGTTCAGATCTCTATTCACCGACACACCCGTGTTGAGCGTGGCGTTGCCATTTTCGAAGGTGATCTTAGCCTTCTTGATCTCAGTGTGGTTCTCTCCGTAGACGGTGACCCAATAATCACCGTTGAGCAGTGCGCCGTGTTTGTCCTTAAAACGGCTCTATCACACACTCAACAAGGACGACGGCCAGCCAGAATAACGAAGTCGCAGCGGCGCGGAGAAAAGCCCGGCTTTCACGAGAAAGCCGGGCTTCTTAATTGCGTACGTACATTAAGCGCGGCAATACGGATCAGCAGCATTCCGAATTATTTTTGCCTCTTCACCTTTCTCATTCACCGCGCAGGATCCTGTAGATTTCAGCAAATTTCGCGTCGATCTGCCCTTGCAGGCTTTTGGCCTTGCCTCCTAAGGGGTCGAAGATCCGGTTCAGGTCCGCCATCGCCTTCTTCAACACCCCGATGTCGTGCATGAGATCAGCGATGCGTTTCTCCGCGCCTGTGCTCAAATTGCCGAGGTCTTGTGTCGCATCCGCAGGGGAGGCGTCGGTTCCTTCATCGTTTGTTTCTTGACCGTCGGTGGGGGGGTCACCGGCAGGCGGGTTTTCCGGCTCGCCGCTATCGGAGCCACCAGCAGGCGGGGTTTCCGGCTTGCTACCTTCGGAGCCACCAGCAGGCGGGGTTTCCGGCTTGCTACCCTCGGGGTCACCGGCAGGAGGGGTTTCCGGCTTGCTACCCTCGGAGTCACCGGCAGGAGGGGTTTCCGGCTTGCTACCCTCGGGGTCACCCGCAGGCGGGTTTTCCGGCTTGTCGCTGTCGGAGTCATCGGCAGGGGTGGTCTCCGGTTTGCCGCTGTCGGAGTCGTCCGGAGGCGGGATTTGCGGCGTGCTATCCTCGGGCCCTTCGCCCAGCGGATGCAACTGGCCATCGGGCCCGACTTCCCACAGTCGGTATGGCTCAGGACCATTCGGACCGTTCGGGCCAAATGGGCTCTGGCCTAACGGATACAACTCGCCGTCGGGACCGATTTCCCAGAGCCGAAATGGCTCGGGACCCCTTCCGCCCGCGTTCGCCCCGACGCCTGTCGGCCCGCTGGGCGTGAACTCCGGGCCGTCGAGCATTGGAGGCCGAAACGGCCCAGGGCCATTCGGCTCTGTCTGTTCTCCTGGACGCCAATCATCACCAGTGTCAAACGGGTGCATTCCCGTTTTGCGGACGTGATGTGCTAGCACGCATTAAAGGTCCT
>JBBDYH010000046.1:0-5912 GCA_040901795.1 Pirellulales bacterium | reverse complement strand
TCTACCAAATTGAGCCAATATCAATTGTTCAAGTTATTTATTCGCGAGCCCTTAGTCCTCTTCGCGCCTGTCGCACGCGCCGACGAATCTCCCACGGTGGAGGCGATCAAGGCAGCGCTTGCGAAGTCGCTGCCGCTTCTCGAAGCCGGCGCCAAGGGCTCAATGGAAGAGCGCAAACGGTGTTTTACGTGCCACAACCAAGGGCTGCCGATCATGGCGCTAACGACGGCCCGCGCCCGCGGTCTCGCGATCGATGACGCGCACCTGCAGACACAGCTTCAGTTCACGGCCGAATTCCTGACGAAGAACAAAGAGCGGTATCTCGAAGGCAAAGGGCAGGGGGGGCAGGTGGATACGGCCGGCTACGCCCTGTGGACGCTCGACAATGGCGGCTGGCAGCCGGACGAGACCACCGCCGCCGTGGCCGAGTATTTCCTGCAGTATCAGCAGGACGGCGAGCACTGGCGATCGTCATCCCGTCGGCCTCCGTCGGAGCAAAGTCCGTTTACCTCCAGCTATGTCGCCTTGCGCGGCCTGAAGGTATTCGGAACGTCGGACCAGCGCAAGCGCATCGATAAGCGGTTTGAGCAGGTCGGCCAGTGGCTGCAGAAGACGGCGGCAGAAGATACGGAAGATCGCGTGTTCCGTCTGCGGGCGCTGGACTTGTCGGCTGCTCCCGAGGAGGCCGTGCGCGCGGCACGCACTGAGCTGCTGGAAACGCAGCGGACCGACGGCGGCTGGTCGCAACTGGAAAACCTGAAAAGCGACGCTTACGCAACGGGCTCGGCCCTCGTGACACTCCATCAGGCCGGTGGCCTGGCGACGGATGACGCCGCCTATCGCCGCGGGTTGAGCTACTTGATCTCCTGCCAGCAAGACGACGGCTCTTGGCATGTGGCCTCGCGCAGCAAGCCCTTCCAAGCGTATTTCGAGTCGGGTTATCCGCACGGCAAGGACCAGTTCATCTCCATCGCCGCCGCCGGCTGGGCCACGACCGCCCTGGCATTGGCCTTGCCGGAACAGACAGCGGGGCTCCTGTTCCGCGAAGGATTTGACGACGCGCGGCTCGCGCAGCGCGGCTGGTACGACGGCGATCGATTCGCGATCTCCGCAGAGGGCGCCCATGCCGGCAAGGGGTGCATCGAGTATCACTGGAAGGCCGACTCGACCAGGCCGGATAGTTCGTCGGGGATGCGGCGACTGTTCGAGCCGACCGAGACCGTTTACTTGCGGTGCTACGTCAAGCTATCGAAGGGCTGGCGCTGGACCGGCCGATCGTATCATCCGCATCTCATGCACTTCATGACCACCGAGAACGGCAAGTATCACGGACCGGCCGCCAGCCATCTGACGGTCTACATCGAGCCGCAGGAGGGCAAGCTGCGGCTGGCGGCGCAGGACATTCAGAACAAAGACGCGCCGCAGGGACTCACGCAGGGGCCACTCCGCGGCGGTTACAACGGCAAGTTCTACGACAGCCAGGATACGCTCTTCGGCGACGACCAGTGGCACTGCATCGAGGCGATGTTTCGGCTTAATAGCCTGGACCGGAAAGCGGACAAGCCGAATGCCGACGGCATCGTGCGCGGCTGGTTCGACGGCAAGCTGGTCGTGGACCGCACGGACGTGATCCTGCGCTCCACCGATTTTCCCAAGATGAAGTTCAACCAGTTTCTGCTCACGCCGTATTTCGGCCCCGGCCTGTTGCCGCAGGAGCAGAGCTTGTGGATCGACGAGTTGGCGGTGGGAACCGAGCGCTTAGGTCCGATCAAAAGGACAATCGGGTTTTGATGCTTTGCAATTGTTCTTAACTTTCGCCTGAACGGTTTTGGATTGAACTTCACCGTGAGTTAGAATGAAAGCGTTTCGCACTGGAGAAACCGACATGCCTCACTCGCAGCAAACGTCAGGACCGCCGGTCCAAGTCACCCCAGATGATTTTCCCTTGGAAGAATTGCGCAAGCATCGGGGACATTGGGTTGCTTTTAGTGCCGATGGTCGCCGCTTGATCGCCAGTTCCACTGAGTTATCAACTCTGGACGTGCTGGTCCGCACGGCAGGCGAAGACCCGGAGCAAGTCCTTCTGGAACGGATTCCCGACGGCGAATTCATCGCTTCCGGTTTAGAATTGTCCTAATGCTCCGTTTCCCTTACCGACGCATCTGGGCTGAAGCTCACGTATGCGCTTCTCGGGCAGTCAGCGTGCTTGGAATTCTTGGACGCAAAGTTTTGCGGGGCGGATCAAGTAGTCGAGCTGGAGACAAACCGCGTGTTTCCAGGCAGCGTTGCGTCCGCAGGATAGGTTGTCGGCGAATTGGTCGTGGACCGCACGGACGTGATCCTGCGCTCCACCGATTTTCCCAAGATGAAGCTCAACCAGTTTCTGCTCACGCCCTACTTCGGCCCCGGCCTGTTGCCGCAAGAGCAGACCTTGTGGATCGACGAGTTGGCGGTGGGAACTGAGAGAATAGGTCCGATCAAAAGCAGGGCCGGATATTGAGGCGCCTCCCTTTGTGCTTCTGCCGCGGAGCGGCACTTGCCGGTAGACCGGCCTTTCAAGGCCGGGCGGGCGGCGCGTACGCAACGTGTATGTCGCGGAGCGACAATTGCAACGAATCGACGCACCGGCGCCATTCAATCCCAGATATAGCGCTCATCGTATTCGATTTCATGTCGTTCCAACAACGTGCGATATTCCTCCTTAAACGTTCGCACGCGGTGGTGCTCGCGCTGATTGCGAATGTACTCCGTCACGTCCGGAATAAGCGACTTGCTTACCGTGAACGCACCGTATCCATCCTGCCAGCCGAATTCTCTTAGCTGTGGAAATGTGTCATGGATCCAAGCCGAGGAACCGCCCTTGATGAGCTGCGCGATCTTCGAGGGTGCGATAGTCGGAGGCGCACCCAGCAAGATGTGGATGTGATCGTCGATGCCGCCAGTTCTCACGGGGTTCATTTTGTTGGTTCGAGCGATTCCGCCGAGATATTCCCAGATACGTTCCTCAATGTCCGGCGTGATCCACGGTTGGCGGTTTTTGGTGCTGAATACAAATTGATAGTGCAGCGCTGTGTAGGTATTTGCCATTTGACAACCGGGCTTGGTATGGAGGGGTTGGACGGCGCGCAATTGTCGCTACGCGACAATCAATGGGCTGTTTCACCTTAACCGGCCTTGAAAGGCCGGTCTACCGGCAAACGCCGCTCCGCGGCAGAGCGTCCGCGATCAGCGCTCCGTTTGCAGCGCCTTGCGCCTTCGCTGTTCAATGCTCTCCATTGCCGAGTAGCAGGCATTGAGAATCTCTTCTTGTGCGCTGGGAATTTCCCGCCAACGCCGGCTCGTTTCAGCGATGAGTTGTTCGGCCCGAGGATCGCCGATCTCGGCCAAGGCGTAGATGGCCGCGCGGACTTCGCTCGCCAATTGCGTCACATCCTGAGGATTGATCCTTGATTCGCTTCCCTCACGTTCCAGTCGGCCGTGCAGTCTCAGATAAGCGCGATGGTTTTCATCCAACAAAGCCACGAGCAGGTCCGCGCAGCCGGTGTAGCCTGTCCGCGCCCAGATTTGAATGATATCAGGTCGGTGCCGATCATGCTGGTACCTCTGGAAGGCGGCCATCAGGTAAGGTCCTGACTCCGGCCCGCCTTCGAAGAGCGCGCGGCGTGCGGATGAACGCGTGGCCTCATGGGCGGCGCCCAAACAATACGGCCACAGCTTTTGATAGCGGATGGCCGGATTAGGTTCTTTTAGAATGCGCCTGACTTCGCGCGACTCCAGATACTCGACGGCACGAACCGCCAGTTGCGGGCGTGACTTCAGGTAGTCTCGCACTTTCGACTCCGGCTCGGGCGAAAGCAGAAGCTTGAAGTATTCGGCCAAATCGACGTTTTGAACCTCGTGGCTCCCATAGACACTCCACATCCACGGTGCGTCCGGCCGGCCATCGCCACCTTGCCGCTTACGCAGAAACCAAATCTGATCCTGCCGAGCGTCAGCAGCGACGGGAAGCCATTGCATGGGGCTGGTGGAGTTGCTCCTCAGCTCGACCTTGCCCTCTTTGATGGTCACCTGTAATCCATGCCGGATCAGGAGAGGGATCTGCTGACCCTTGAATTTCCCTTTGAGAACTTCCTTGATGACCAGCGTGGCGTGTTCGCCGCGAAATCCGCCGGGATGCCGCACCGGTCGAACCGAGTCCTCCCGTAGTCCCCCGATCACAATCAATTCGAATCGGTCGACAAGCTCACCATCGCCGATGAATTCAGGTATGTCCGCTCGAACGACCGGACAACTCGCAACGTATGCGACGAGCGCAAGGACGCCGAGACAGAGCAAACATCTCAATCGCAATGGCCAACCTTGCGTGTTCATGGAACTGTTGGCGTTCAAGTCAAACCAAAACACCCGGCAAGGGACCCGTGCTATCGGCAAAGCGATCGACGGGTGCGCCAAAGGCATCTAGCATCGAGACGTAGAGATTCGAGAGGGCCGTGTCCCGATCGTAGACCAGGTGCTGACCCGTCGCGATTCGCCCGCCGCCGCGGCCGCCGAGCACGATCGGCAGGTTGTGAGGGCTGTGCGCGTCGCCGTCGCGCAAGCCTGCGCCGAATAGAATCAGCGAGTTGTCGAGAACCGTGCCTTCACCTTCCGGCATGCTGCGCAGCTTGCGGAGCAGGTAGGCGTACTGCTCGATGTGCCAGCGGTTGATAAGCTGATACATTCGCAGCTTGTCGGGGTCCTTCTGATGGTGCGAGATGTTGTGGTGCCCGCCCTTGACGCCATCGAGGAATGAAAAGTTGCGGCCGCTGACCGCGTTGCCGAACATGAACGTGCCGATCCGCGTCGTGTCCGACTGAAACGCCAGCGCAAGCAGGTCCATCATCCAGCGCACGTTGTCGGTGTGGCTGGCAGGGTCCTCCTCGGGGAGGCGACCGTTTTCCACCGCAGCGCGAGGCTGCCACGACGTTGCGCCGCCTGCCGGTTTATCGAGCCGCTGCTCCAGCGAACGGATGCCCTCCAGGTATTCGTCCAACCGCTGTCGATCGGTGTTGCCCAGCCGATCGCGCAGTCGCCGTGAGTCTTCCAGCACGCGGTCCAGCAACAGCTTGTCCTGTCCGTCGGAGTCGGAGCGCGGCTGGCTGGCGCGAAACAGCCGCTGGTAAACCGTCCGCGGATTGATCTCGCGGGGAAGCGGACGCGCCGGCCCCGCCCAGGAAATGTGCGCCCCGTAGACGCGCGTATAGCCGACGTTGTTGTCCACTCCGGTGCTCACCGAATCCATCGCCAGCTCCAACGAGGCCAGCGGCGTTTCCTGGCCCCGTCGCTGGGCGGCGAGCTGGTCCATCGAGGTGCCATTGCAGCTCAGATCCACGCCGTAGGTCTTGGTGATCGTGGTGCAAGTGAGAAAACCGGACGTCTTGACGTAGTGCCCTTCGGAAGCCTCGCTCCCCCGGTTCCAGAGGTTGGTGGCAACCAGCACGTCGTTCTTTAGTTCGGCCAGCGGCTCGAGCGTTGGCGAAAACTTGAAATCACGCCCTTCTCCCTCCGGCGTCCACTGGTGAGGATTCACGCCGTTGGGCATGTACAGCACGGCCATGCGCACCGGCGGTTTCGCCGCCGCAGCAGCGGCAAGCGCGCGGCGGGGCAACATCGCCTCGAGCCACGGAAGAGCCAGTGTACCGCCCAGGCCGCGGAGCATCGTTCTCCGGCTGATCGGGAACTGAGAGGATTTCATGGCGAGCTCTCCTCGTTAACGGGTGCGTTTGCAGGGCTGGGGCGCTCCCGGATGCGATCCGATGCACGATAGCGGAACGGCACGCTCAAAACAATCTCGCTGACCAGCACATGCGATCGATATTCCCCCTCCTTCACCTTCCGCACAATGTCCTCCACGGTGCAGCGATCTTCGACCG
>JBBDYH010000045.1:21440-37527 GCA_040901795.1 Pirellulales bacterium | reverse complement strand
CCAGGTCGGCATTGCCAGCGTCTGGTACGACGGCAACACCTGCAACATGCACCTGAACCTGCTGGCCGACCGCGTGAAGCAAGGCGTCCAAGCGGCGGGCCTGGTCGGCATGCGGTTCAACACCATCGGCGTCAGCGACGGCATCTCGATGGGCACCGAGGGTATGAGTTATTCGCTCCAATCGCGCGACCTTATTGCCGACAGCATCGAGACCGTGATGCACGCCCAGTGGTACGACGCCAATGTCTCGCTCCCCGGCTGCGACAAGAACATGCCGGGCTGCCTGATCGCCATGGGACGCGTCAACCGGCCGTCGTTGATGGTCTACGGCGGGACGATTCGGGCCGGGCATTTATCGCACGCCGGCACAGGTCACAAGGAAGGCGAGCCACTGGACATTGTCAGCGCCTTTCAGTGCTATGGCGAGGCGATTGCCGGCCGGATCGACGAGCCGACGCGCCGCGACATCGTGCGCCACGCTTGTCCAGGCGCCGGCGCTTGCGGCGGCATGTACACCGCCAACACGATGGCCTCGGCGATCGAGGCGCTGGGCATGTCGCTGCCGTACAGCGGCTCGATTCCCGCGGAAGACCCGGCGAAGCTCGACGAGTGTTTTCGTGCCGGCGCCGCGATCCGCAACCTGCTGGAGCTCGACTTCAAGCCGCGCGACATTATGACGCGGCGTGCGTTTGAGAACGCGATGGTCGTGGTGATGGCGCTCGGCGGTTCGACGAACGCCGTATTGCACTTGATCGCGATGGCGCGGGCGGTCGAGGTACCGCTCACGATCGACGACTTCCAAACGGTGAGCAATCGCGTGCCGTACCTTGCCGATCTGAAGCCGAGCGGGCGGTATGTCCAGGAAGATCTGCACCAGGTTGGCGGCACGCCGGCGGTGATGAGGTATCTGCTGGAGAAGGGGCTGCTCGACGGCGACTGCATGACGGTCACGGGCCGCACGCTGGCCCAGAACGTGGCGGAACTGCCCGGCCTGAAGCAAGGTCAAGAGATCATCCACCCGCTGGAAAAGCCGCTCAAGTCGAGCGGGCACATCCAGATTCTCCGCGGCAACCTGGCCCCCGATGGCGCGGTGGCCAAGATCACAGGTAAGGAGGGCTTGCGGTTCAGCGGGCCGGCGCGGGTCTACGACAGCGAGGAGGACATGCTCCGCGGCCTGGAGCAGAAGCGGATACGAAAGGGGGATGTCGTCGTGATTCGCTACGAGGGACCCAAGGGCGGGCCGGGCATGCCCGAGATGCTTACGCCCACTTCCGCCATCATGGGAGCCGGATTAGGAAAGGATGTGGCGCTATTGACCGACGGCCGCTTCTCCGGCGGGTCGCACGGGTTCATCGTCGGCCACATCACCCCGGAGGCGCAAGAAGGGGGGGCGATTGCGCTGTTGCGCGACGGGGACCAGATCACGATCGATGCGGCGCGTAATGAGATCTCCGTTGCGCTCTCGGCCGATGAGCTGGGCGCGCGGCGCAAGGCGTGGCACGCGCCGCCGTACAAAGCCACGCGCGGCACGCTGTACAAGTACATCAAGAACGTCAAAAGTGCGAGTGACGGGTGTGTGACGGATGAGTGATGAAGGAATATAATATCTTGAGTTACGAAACCGCCACTTCATGCGTCAAGAACAAGGTGCCAGATGTCCACGGTTAACGAAGTGCTGTCAGCAGCAATGGCCTTGCCGCCAGGCGATCGCGCGGCGATAGCCAACCGCTTATTCGCAAGCTTGGATGAGGATGAAATCCAGCTTGAGTGGCATCCGGAATGGGCTGAGGAGCTATCAGCACGGACAAATGCGATTGCAGAAGGCACAGCGACGTTCATGGATGGCAAGCAGGCGGTCAAAGAAATCCGCGAGTCGCTGACACGGAGAGATTCACCATGACGTATCGTATGCTCGCAGAGGCGCACGACGAGTTGCGAGCAACAGCGGAGTATTACGATGATCAGCGAGTTGGCTTGGGGAATGAATTCTTGGACGCGTTTGAACGGCGGATGGTCGAGGTCGTGCGTTCGCCAGAGCGTTTTGCTCGTGTCACAACGCGAGGTCTTCGACTAGAGCTGCGGCAGGCAATCATGGAGCGATTTCCGTACTCCGTCATTTTCTATGCTGATGTTGACGGCGTCGCGGTCATCGCTGTCGCACATCATAAACGTCGTCCTAATTACTGGCGTCGCCGTTTGCAGAACTGAGAACTAAGTATGAGCACGCTCGAACAATCCGCTGGTTTTCGCTTGCAAGCCGGGGGAGCGGCGCGTAAGCGAAGACGAGGTTTATATGACCGAGCTTCTCCCCGGCTTCGAATTGGCACTTAAGCGTTTGCTGGCTGCGGCCGACAAGTGGAAGTAGCGTGCGTCTCATGCAATCGCGTCGATTGGAATCGTGCGTCATCTGCGGAACGTCCCTCGCCGGGCTGCGGCTCCAGCGCCGTACGTGCGACAACGCGGTCTGCCGGTTTGCATACCAGCAGCACCTCAGGGCCAACCGCGCGACGTGCACGGAATGCGGCCGCCCCCTGTCCGTAATTGAAGAGTCGCACGGCACGCGTTCTTGCCGGGACGTTCACTGCCAGGTCTACGCGCGGATGAACTGGGGAGTCACGGACGCAGAACGTTGTCGCCTCTGCCGCGTGCGCTTGCCGCCCGGCTGTACTTCCGGATTGTGCGGCGATCGCGATTGCCAGACGGTCTACGCCCAGCGGCAGCAGGCGGAATTGGCGCGACATCGCTTGGAACAGTTTGTGGAGCAGACGCGGCTGGGGACGCTGTTGCGCGACGAACGCGCGGCTGCGGAAGAAATTGCATCCCACGACGAATACTTCGTGAGGGTCGTGTCACTTGTTCCCAACCCCCTCCAGCCGCTGCCGGACAAACGCCGCGAGGAATTTCGTGAACGGATCGAATCGCTCGTTGATGAACTTGCCAAGTGGCTGGATTCGAACGCGGAACCAGCCGACAAGTCGCCGTCAGGACCTGGTGGCGACGCGCGGTCCGGCGTCAACCCGGAAAGAGAACGGCTCGTCGGAGCGGTCTGTGCGGCATGCCGGGGGTTTTGTTGCCGCCACGGCGGCACGCACGCGTATCTCCAGGTGGACACACTGTATGGGCTATTGCGGCGGCCGGACCTGTGCCTCGAACAACTCGTCGGCGCTTACCTGGCTTGTTTGCCGGAACAGAGCTTCAGCGACTCGTGCGTCTTTCACAGCGAAACCGGTTGCGCGCTGCCACGCGACATGCGGTCGGACACGTGTAACACACATTTTTGCGCCGGCCAACAGAACCTTCAGGCGGCAATCGAGCGGGGCGCGCCACCGCGGGCCTTCGTCGCGATTAGCGATGGGAAGGAAATCGTCGCCGGGCGATTCTTAAATGCCGAAGCGGATGCCAGTCCGGATACTGGCGAAAACGGTTGAACGAGCGGCCCGCGTCAAACCCCGGCCTTCCGACCGGGGCTATAGCACATCCAACCGCCGCTTCATCCGCTGCTTGGCCAGGCGGCATTCGTTGCAGATGCCCGTGATGATCAAGCGGTGCCCGGTCACGCGGAACTGGTGCTCGCGGGCCACCGCGTCGCGGATGGCCGGCAGCTCGTCGGTCTGAAACTCGATCAGCTTGTCGCACTCGGTACAGTGTAAGTGATCGTGCTGCGGGTAGCCATAGTCGTGCTCGTAGACCGCCCGGCCGCCGAGCGTCATTTTTCGCAGCACGCCGGCTTCGACAAGCTCGGCGAGTGTCCGATAGACGGTGGGCCGGCTGACTTTGCGGCGGCCTTCTGTTTGGGCCATTTCGGCCGCTAACTGGTCGGCATCGAAGTGCTCGTGCCGCGCGCTGACCTTCTCGACGATCAGCCGCCGCTGCTGCGTGACGCGTTTGCCGCGCGCCTGCAGAAACTCCTCAAACCGCGCCAGCGGCGTGAGTGCGACTTCGACGCTGCCTAGGGAAAAGGGAGACACTCGCAGGGTTCAGGGTTCGGGGTTCAGGATTCAGCGAATAGGCGTCCGGCTTCAGGCGTCAGGGTTGGGGGCGGACTTATCGATAATGATTCTAAACAATAGTGCTGTCCAAGCAAGCGACAGCCAGTCGCACGGGAAGACAAGCGCACGAAAAAAGCCCATCGGCCACGAGGCCGCAGGGCTATTGTTTGAAGTAGCTCAGCGATGGCACATTGCGCGCCGTGGCACTGCTCGCGGCGAGGTCGCCGCGGCGACGCACGTTTAACTTTGGCACGCCCTACCCAATCTCGTCCAACACCGCGTCGAGCGCCCGATCCAGCTTGTCAGCCGTCTCGTACGTGCCGGCTTGAATCTGCGCCTTGAGGGCGGCCACGCGGTCGTGGCGAATGTCGGGGATCTCGGACAGCCGGCTGGCGGCGGCGCCGGCGCTGGAAATCTCCAGCGAATCGGCTGTGTCCGCCGAAGGACGCACCGCGGTATTCGGCTGCGTCAGCCGTGTGGCGTGCGGAGAATTGACACCCTGAGGACCGTGCAAGTGTGCGGGACCATAAATCTGCATGCTGCTTCTCCAGGTGGCCTCGACGCGACGGCGGCTTTCCAAACCGCCGATTGTCCCGCCTTGGGCGGGCACTTCGTCGTGGCCATGGTTAAGACGGACCGGAACTGAGGCCGGCGGACAAAGTTGATTGCGAAGCGCCTCTGGCTCACCTGTTCTTCGAGATCACCAGGACCCCGTCGAACCTCCTGGACCCAGCCCACTGCACGTTGCCTTCAACAGCGTCCTACTAATATACCTTTCACCCAACCGGCGCCGCATTCCATGTCATGCAGGTTCGACTCGCGGGCACGGACACGTTTGGCACCCCTTTCATCGGGTTGCCATGCGCCGGTCGTTCAACAAATCCGCGGACATCTTCGGCGTGCAAATCACGCCGCTTCCAGCACTTGTATCACTTGAACCACGGCACCCGCGCGGCGTGCGACGAAAGTACGCACGGCGTTGAGTTTTTGCGACCAGGGCCGGTTGCGGTTTGGAAAACCGATGTGGCGGGTCTGCCACACCTGCCATCCGACGATGTCCGTCCACTACGGCAAGTCAGTTTTGCCACATTGCCGCGGTGCGCTTGTTACGGCGGCGCTGGCGGTGGTGTTCGCGCCGCGTGGAAGCGACTCTCCGAGTCGCGCCGTCGCCGACGCGCAAACCCGGCGGATTATACGCAGCCCGCGCCGCCGGCCACAAGATCGATCTAAGTCGCGCTACGGACAGGAGTTGACGAACGGGCGGCGGAAGCCGCCTGACGTCGCCGGCGGGCAACCGGCCCAGCCGTTGCTAAAACTTGGGCGATATCGCGGAACCTGCCGGCGATACGTCGGTTAAATCCCTAGTTGGTGTGATTCATTCCCACCTTGGTTTTCACGCGGGTATTGCTGGCGTGGACGCCAAAACGCCGCACGCGAACAACCCGCCCAGTACGCCCTCCACTAAACATCTCTGGCGACGACGGCCTCCGTTTCGTCGCTTCGTGCCCAACAGGTCCCCCTAGCCTGTTGGGCCTTTTTTTGCGCGTTGCGACCGGGTTCAGGGACTGTAAATGCCGCTGGCAGAACGATTAAGCGCACCCGGCGGCAGCGTGCGGCGTGAAGCAGCCACACCCATCGCTCGCGCCGGGTCTTCCGGCCGGGGCTACATCCACGAAAGTCTACGCGGCATCCGCAACTTTGGCAGCGGTGCGGCGATAATGTTATTGGCGGGAGAGCGGGTGGTTACAACAAGCGAAACCACCGCGGGCGCTGGTCGTCGAGTGGCCGAATTGAAGAAACTTGCGACGGTCCGCCACTCCCATAGGGATCGAAGTAAAATTGAGTTGCAGGCCCTCGTAAACTCGTTTGTGCCATTGGTCCTGAGAGCTTAGAACCGCCGCCGATTTGGCAGCGAATGGATTGGCATAGCATGTGCTATCTAACCCGATCATCGTGAACACTCGTTACAGAGCACAAGGAATTTCGGAAATAGTTGCTTCGGCAGGGGAGCGAACCTTGCAAGGAAGTAACATGTCTGGCGAAATGACGCTAGGAGCAGTAGACAACGACGATTCGCGGTCCTGCGAACAACTGAGGCGGAACCGAGCCATGGGCAACAAGCAATCACAAACGTTAATCAGCAACCACACGGGATGGAGCGACGACGCACTGTTTGTCGCCGCACTGGAGTCGCCGACGTTCTTGCTGTTCGATGCCGAGATGGACGAGGCGCTGCACTCGCTGGTTGCCCGTTGGGCTCCCCATGCGGCGCCCAACGCCCAGTTGCTCCGCCGCTCGTTCAAGTTCCCCAGTGCAAAGCCGGCGGGCAAGCCGAAGTAAGTGATTCAAGCGACAGTCGCGGCGAGAGCCGCGTTTATATAGCCGGGTGACGCGGCGACAAGGATCCAAAGCCACTGGTTGAAGAGCCAGTGGCTTACTTGTTGCGCGGAGTATCGCGTCAGGGATTCATCCGCGTGACAAACCACTGCGCCGCGGCCAGATTTCTTTTCGCGGATGGAACCGGTGAACTCTCGGTCTCCCTGGAGTCGTCGAGGCTGTACCACTGATTTACTCGCGACCGCGCCAGGCGCTGGAGCGCTTCGACGTCGCCGTACTTCACCGCGCCGGGTACGAGGTTCGAGTCGCCTATCGTTTGGATCTCACGGAAACGAAAGCGATTGCCGACCATCAAGGCATCCACGGTTTTTGGCGCTTGCAGGACCGCCGCCATGGCCCAAGCGCTTGCTGAGTCCGAGCCGAAGAGACCGATCCGGACCTTGGGCGTCCGGTTCCGCACGGCGGCGATCGTGGAAAGCACGTCGTGGACGCGCTTCGAAAACAAGGGATAGTTATAGCCGTAAGTGAAGCCGGCGTAATTCCGCGGATGTTGAATTCTGAGTTTTGTTTCGGGATCGTTGCCAGTCAGAAAGTCCCCCTGGTGGAGCAAATCGACTCCGACGACGGTGACACCCGCATCGAGCAGCTTCTTGATCGCCGCCACGGGCTCGGCACTGCTGTCAAAAAGCGCCGCTTTGCCGCGCTGGTCGAGCCAAATCACCGTTTCATTCTTGCTGTCCTTGGGTAGGAGGAATACCGAGGGCAATCGCTCGTTCATTGCGGCGTACTCGATCTGCCCGCGCTCCAAGGCATAAGATCCCCGATCCACGGTGTTGGAAACATTGAATCGCACGGCATCGGCGTTGGGCAACCGGCGTCCGAGGAGCACGTCCCAGGCGGTTTCGACAACCGTTTCCCAATCCTTCGTGCCGCTCGCTGGGGCGCCGACCAACGAATCAATCGGAACGCGAATCTGCTTCGCGGCGGCTTCAGTCATTTGCCGCAGCAGTTTTTGTTCATACGCTTCGCCGACCGCGTCGCCGGACGGTGTCGGGTGCTCGTCGGTCCAGACGCTCATCTCCTCGCGGGAGAGTGGCTTAAAGTTGGCTTCCACAATCGGCGTCGGCAGGTCCAGGCGCAAATGCCTGTTCATCCACTCGTACATCGCCGCGCGGCTGGGATAGTTGTAGTTGTGGTCGAACTGCAGGAGGGCGGCGAGCGTGACGTTCTCCGGCAGGCCGAACAGTTTGTAGTGTTCCTTTAATTCCGGAAACCCCTTGGTCTCCATCTCCTTCGTCCAATCGTCGGCTGCCGTCATCCCCAGCGGTCGCGGCGCGATCAAGGCGGCGATCTCGATGTTTCCGGTGCCGATGCGCAAGTAGCTGCAGTTCTCGCAGGTGCAACCGCCTTGCATGGCAGTCGAGACCATCACGGCGGGAAACGCCACGGCGGGTCGCGGGTCGATGGCACAGAGCACAAATGTCTGCGTGCCGCCGCCGCTGGCGCCCGTCACGCCGATTCGGGTCGCATCGACGTCGGGAAGCTCGCTGAGCCAATCAAGCGCGCGGACCGAGTTGTACGTCTGCAAACCCAGGATGCTCTGCAGGTGCAGTTCGGCCTGCGGGCTGAAGAAGCCCCAATCCTTTGACCCTTCCATGTGCGGCCGGCGGTCGCGGAAGCCGTGTGCGACGGAGTGGGGGATCTGCACGCTGTCGGCGTACCCTAGCATGTCGTAGTGAAAGACAACGCAGCCCATGCGGGCGAGTTGCACGCAACGGGCCTGCAGCGGAAAGCGGCCGCTGGGACTGTGCTTTTCACCTCCGCTTTTGATTTGGGCTTTGAGAGCCGCTTCGCCGGCGTCGTAGAAGCGGCCGTTGTTCCAGTGGCCGTGCGGGCAGAGGACCGCCGGTAATTTGCCGCTTTTCCCCTTCGGACGATAGAGGTTGCCCGTGACGTAGTGACCGGGCCAGCTCTCGATGATCACTTTTTCGACCGTGTACTCGTCGCGATCGACTTTGCCGTGAACGACCGCACGCGGCGGCGTCCGTTCAGGCATTGGCCACAGACCGGTGGCGACGAGGAGTTGCCGTCGGAGTTGCTCGGCCCGCTGGTCCCACTCCGCCCGCGACTTGTATGGCTTGAACGGGAAGTAGCCGTTCAGGTCCTTCGGCGGGCCGAGGCGTTGGTCGTCGGGAACGGCGGCCGCTGAGCTGGTGGACGCATCCTGCTTGTCTTGTTTGCTCGTTTGCTTGTCGGCGTCCTGTTGGGCGGCGAGGTTCCTCGTACTGGGCGTGATGGCCGACACGAAGCTGAGCAGGAACAGACCTGCTATCCAACGAGCCGCCCATTTCGAGCCGGTGTTATTTGTATCTGATGGTCGGTAATCTGCGGTCATGCTCATGCTTGAAACCCTCCGTTCGGATGTTTGATCGGTCTCCAATGTAGACGACCAGCTAATCAGCCGCCACAAGTTTTCCGACTGTGCCAGCCGTTCGAGATTGCCCTGCCGGATGGTACGATGGAATCGTCCGTGTGCCGTATCCGTGTGGCACTGCTCGCGGCGAGCAGTGCCACGAGGTCGCCCGTAAGGAAGTCTAAGCAGTCATGACTGACCGGCACGTCGTGGTTTACACATCCGCCGAAACCGACTCCGCGGTGCGGCTGTGTGAGCATTTGCAGCAGGTGGGGATTCAGGCCCAAGTTATCAGCCCGCCGAAGGAGACGCCGCGCGACGATTCTGCGGCGACGGCGAACCAGGTTCAAGTCGTTGTCTCGGAGAGCGATGAGTTGGTCGCCGGTCAGATCGCGCTGGAGTTCGGCCGGCCGGAGCTGCACCACGGTTGCGCGATAGTCGACGTGCTGGTCGATGACCGCGATCCGGGGACAATCGACGCCTGGCCGACCTGTCCCCAGTGCGGCCGCAAGCGCCATACGATGTGCCCCGTCTGCGAGACCGCAGGGAGCGATTTTCCGCCCGCCGATACGATCTCCGGCGACGATGAGACGGAATTGGAGGGGACGGATGACCCTGGCGATCCGCTGGGCCGGCGGCCGCTGTTGTGTCCCGTGTGCGACGAGCCGTTTATCCCGAATTACTTGCGGGAGTGCGAGTGGTGCAATTTCGACTTTGGGTATGGCCTGGAGAAGCCGCTGCGGTTCGATGAGTCGATCGAGCCGGCGAATTGGCGGGTGGCGCTGTTGATCACTGCGCTGCTCGGTTTCGCCGGGCTGTTGATTCTGTATATGAACCTGGCGATGCGGCGGTGACTGGGTTCGCGCCGCGATCGGTCCGCAGAGAAGTGATTAGCCGCGAATGGATCGTGAATGGACGCGAATCTAGTTGGCGATGGCAGTCCGCTGATCGTGATCACCAACCGATCCTGCGAATCTTGTCCACGTGATCAAAATGTGCATCGTTGCTGACGATTTCCAGTGTATGTTGGCGCGCGATCGCGGCGATCCACACGTCGTTTTCTGGGATCGGCCGACCCTTCATTTTGAGCTCGTGCCGCACCTTTGCGTACCAGTCGGCAGTCGCGCGGTCGGCGGCCATGACGACCGATTCAGTTTCCAATTTGGCGAGCAGCAACTGAAGTTCTTTCCGCTTGCGAGACGAGAGCAGGCCGAACTGATATTCTCCAATCACGACGAGCGGAAGATGATGATAATCGCTAGACTCGAGTACGGCGGCAAGCTGCCTGTCCCCCGCAAAAAGTGCTGAGACAGCATTGGTGTCCAGGATCACCGCCAATCCTCCGCGTCGATTCGCGAGAACTCCTCGTCGATAATTCTTTGCACGCCTTGGACATCGTCTTGAGAAGCTTTGCCGAACACGGTCCGCCAGCCGCCTTTGCGCCGTTGGCCGTTCAGTTTCTCCTGGATCGCGTCCAAAAAGAATGCGCGAACTGTTTGCCCCTTGAGCGCGGCACGCGCTTTGATCTGGCGATAGATAGCGTCTGGGATCTCAAGTGTCGTCTTCATCGCTTCAATCATAGAACCATATTTATGGTTCGTCAAGAAGCGGCGGGATGCCTGCTGCCTGACTAGCGGTACATCGCACGCGTGTTTGACGACCGCGAACGCTGCGGACGATGCGTTATTCGGCGGTTTCACACCATCATTGGCCAACCTTAGCGGCTCGACTCAATCCGTTGCTCGATCGGTACCACTTTAAAAAGCTCTGTCAATCGCGAGGGACGAAGTTGCTGTACAGAGACCAAACTCCGATGATCAACAGCCCGGCGAACGAGAGCCAGAGCAGCATGTCGGAGATGAGCGGCGGACGGAGGCGGGTGTCGATGCGGTAGTAGCGGAAGTAAAGTGCGGCGGCGCCGAGCATCGGCAGGACGGTCGCCTGGCCAAGGCCCGCGGCGAGGACCATCTCGACGGGAGCGCGGACGAAGAGGAAGACCACGAGCGCCAAGAGCGGCAACGAGACGCTGAGGATTTGTCGCCACAGCGCGCGTGATGCCGCGGTGTCGTTGATTAGGCCGAGCAGGATCAGGGCATCGGCGATGATCCGCGCGAAGCCGGCCGCAAATACGAAGTAGGTGGAATAGAGGACCGTCACGGCGCCAAACAGGAACAAACCCTCCGCCCATTCGCCGAAGACGGGGACATACATCTGGGCGAGGGTGCGAATCATGCCCTCGCCTTCGGGACTCAATGCCGTTCGCCCGAGCACCGCCGCGCCCAGCAAATAAAAGGCGACGGTGGAGAAGGTGTAGACGAACATCGACAGCCAGACGTCGAGCTGCAACACGCGCATCCAGCCGCTGGCCCGCGCGGCCCACTCCGGCGTCTGGGCGCGGGGGCCGGTATGCGCCGCGTAGCCTTTTTCCAGGCACCAGTAGGGATACATGATGATCTCGCCCGCCGAGAGACCGATCATGCCGAAGGCGGATAGCGCCGTAGCCAGGCCGGCCCCTGTGGTGTCGCCGGGCGGAAGACGAAATCGCAGACCCTGCGCCACATTTTCGGCGGAGACGGCCCAGGGGGTGGATTGCAGCATGTAGAGCGCAATGAGCGTGACGACGGTGAATGCGCCCACCAAGAGCGTTGAGACGATCTCGATAAATTTGTAGCGGCCGAACCACATGATGACCGAGGTGAGCAAGGCGACGACTGTCGCCCAGAGGAGCTCGTCGTGCGGCTCGTCTAAGTCCGCGGCGCGCAGGGAAAGATCGGCAGTGGATTGTTCAAGAGATGCGACTTCCGCGGCTGGGACAGCCTCACGGCGCGCTTCGGCCAACACCACGCGCGCTCGGACAAGGTCGTCTTGAACACGATTGTATTCTTCGCCGTCCGCGGTGATTGGCATGGCCATCGAGAGCGCTTGGCCGACGCCGCCGACGATGCCTCCGTTCTGCGATATGATTAGCAGCACCACGGCGAACCAGTACCACAGCAGCCAATTGACCTTCCAGCGTGGGCCGGGCAAGGAGTCGAGCGCCGCCAGCGCGGTCTGGCCCCAGGTGATCGTGTGCCGGCCGAATTCGATCTGTACGAAGACCTTGAGAGTGCAGCCGAGAATGATCAGCCACAACAGCCAAAAGCCGGCTTCGGCGCCGACCTTGGGCGTGGCGATTAACTCACCGGAGCCGACGATCGCGCCGGCCAGGATCATGCCGGGGCCGAGGCAACGGAGGCTGGCCGACAGCGTGCACGGCGGGGTTTGAGGAGCGTCCGGCGGCGCCGGTTCGAGAATGGCCATGCGGCCTATGGTGGCAGCAGGACGAAGAGTTGGCAAGCGGCGGTGTGTTCCGAATCAAGCGCGAGAACCGCAGCGACAAACGTTACACGTTTCAGCACGCGAGGCAGAGCCTCTCGGGCAGTGCGTTACGAGGCAGAGCCTCGTAACGAGGAGTGTCGCCCCTGCGGGGCTGTTAGCTGGCGAATTCGGGCCGGCGGCGGCCGAGCTGGCCTTGGAGGCGCTGCATGATCGAGCTGTGCATCTGGCTGACGCGGCTTTCGGAGAGATCGAGCGTGGCGCCGATCTCCTTCATGGTCAGCTCCTCATAGTAATAGAGGATGATGATCAGCCGCTCGTTGCGGTTGAGGCCCTTGGTCACCAGCCGCATCAGGTCGTTCTTCTGAATGCGCCGCGTGGGGTCTTCGCCTTTTTTGTCCTCGAGGATGTCGATCTCGCGGACGTCCTTGTAGCTGTCGGTTTCGTACCACTTCTTATTGAGGCTGATCAGGTTCACGGCGCTGGCGTCGAGCACCATTTTTTCGAGCTCGGCGAGCGAAATCTGCATGTGCTCGGCGACCTCTTGCTCGCTTGGCGCGCGGCCGAGTTTCGCTTCGAGCGTCTTTAGCGCCTCATTGAGCTTGCTGGCCTTGCTGCGGACCAGCCGGGGCACCCAGTCCATCGTCCGCAGCTCGTCGAGCATCGCGCCGCGGATGCGGGGGACGCAGTAGGTCTCGAACTTCACGCCGCGCGAGAGGTCGAAGGCGTCGATCGCGTCCATCAGACCGAAGATGCCCGCCGACACCAGGTCATCGAGCTCGACTCCTTCCGGCAGCCGCGCCCAGATCCGCTCGCCGTTGTACTTGACCAGCGGGAGATACTGTTCGACCAAACGGTTGCGCAGGTCCTGGTTCTCCGGATCGGCCTTGAACTTTAGCCAGAGTTCTTGCACGTCGCTGGACGCTGAGGCCCTCGACGCGTCGTTCGTTCCCTCGACTTTTGACAGATCATTCGATCCTGCGGCTCTCGATGTGTCGTTCGAGCCCGCCGGTTTTAACGGGTCATCCGCCACTGTGGCTCGCGAAACGTTGTCTGTCGTGGTAACAGTCGCCATGCATTCCTCCGTGAATATTGGCTGGCGGCGCTCAGTAGCTGAATTCCCCAGAATTCAGGCCGCCCGAACTCTGGCGAGCTCGGCTACGTCATTAACTCCGTCATGGTCTATTGGGCGATTGCCGTCTCTTTGGTGGTTTTCCTCTCCGCTGGATTCGATGGCTTGTTCTGAAGCTGGCTTGTTAACTGTCCGCGCACCGAATCGTCGATGACCCACTGCGCCGTGCGGCCGATCGCATAGCCCAAAGCCGCGAAGGCAAACAGCGAAGCGACTGCCTGCCAGATAATCGCGCCCGGCGCACCGCCATGCACGATGCCGCGTGCCATCACGGCCGCAAAGGCCAGCAACCCTAAGATGCCGGCGTAAATGCGAGCCATGCGTTTTCCCTCGACGGCCTTGGAAGGCCGTCGTACGTCGCGGGCCGCCGTCAAACTTTTCGCAACCGGCTCATCTTGCCACTGGATTGCGCGTGACGGTCTGTCTTGTTATCGGCTGCAACGGGCAGTCTGGATTAGGTAAAGTTCTCCTTCAAGGATCATGTTTAACCAAGGATGTCGCGGACGACGCGGATAACACGGATTCGACCAAGGATGTCACGCCGCGGCGGCGGGAGTTAAGGGGACAACGTTAGGCGCAGCGAGCGGTGTTCGCATGGCGGCGAGTAGCCGCTCGGCAACCGCTTCCATATCGCCGGCCGCTCGGCGGCCGCCGCCATCCAATACGAATGGCCGACCGGCCATCGCGGCCTGGGGAATGTCGGGGTCGGCCGCGATGTGACCGCCCAGCGCAATCTCTCGATTCAAGAACCGTGCGCAGGCATGGTTGACGCGCTGGTATACCTCGTCCGCGTAATCTGCATCAGCCTGATTGATGTACAATTGAACGCGCAAGTCGGTGCGGCCTGCGGTCAAGACTTTGATTGCGGCGTAGGCATCCATCACGGCGATCTTGTCGGGCGTGGACAGCAACAAGACGCGATCCGCAACCTGCCAAAAGCGCCGGACGACATGGTTTAAGCCGCTTCCCACGTCAAGCACGACCAGATCAGCGTGGCGGCCCAGGCGATCCAGTTCGCCCAATAGCCGATCCTGGGCCGCGGGCGAGCAATCCGGCACGCCCGTCGCCGACCAGAGGCCGGGGAGCACCTGAATGCCCGCGGGTCCGCGATGCAACACTTCGTGTACGGTGCGCCGTCCGGAGAGTACGTCGGCAACCGTGTGACGCGCGTCGAGCTGACAGAGGGCAGCAATGTCAGCCCGGTTCATGTCGGCGTCGACGAGCACCACGCGCGAACCGAGGCGCGCCAGCGCGATCGACAGGTTGACCGCGAAGGTCGTCGTGCCCACGCCCCCCTTGCCACCGCAGACGACCATCTTTTGCGGCGGCGCGCAAGCCGGGCCACCGTCGCGCGAGCCGGCCGCTCGGACGAGTGCTCGCAGTTGATCGGCCTGGTCGTGCATGAGAGTGGTCAGTGGTCGGTGGTCAGTAGTGGTGTCTCGTTCCGACGCTCTGCGTCGGAACGAGGTTTGTGCCGCTCTGCGGCGCGTGTTATTTCGTGCCGCGGAGCGGCACGCCGTGCGTTCCCACGCGGAGCGTGGGAACGAGGTCACTCATCACTTATTTCAGTTCCATACCAAGGATCATTCGCGCTAGCCGGCGCTGGTCGGCGGCTTCGATGTCGTCGGGGACGTTTTGGCCGTCGGTCACATAGCTCAATGGGAGCTTGCTGGCGCGCAACAGGGGCAAGGCGTTGCCCAAGCTGGTCGCCTCATCCAGCTTGGTCAATACCAGCGCCGTGATGCCGGCCGGAGTGAATTGCTCGGCCGTGCGCTTCAGTCCGGCGGCGCTGCCGACCGCGCTGAGGACGAGATGCACTTCGTCGGCTTTTGCCTCGATCAGCATCGTCCGCAACTCCTGGATCTTCACTTCGTCGCGGGGACTGCGTCCGGCGGTATCCATCAGGACGATTTCCAGGTCGCTCATCCGGGTCACCGCTTCGCGCATTTCGCGGGGAGTGCTGACGACCGCCATTGGCAAGTCCATGATGTCCGCGTAGGTGCGCAACTGCTCGACGGCGGCGATGCGGTAGGTATCGACGGTGATGAGTCCCACCTTGCGCTTTTCCTTCAGCCGAAAGTTGGCGGCCAACTTGGCGATCGTCGTCGTTTTGCCGACGCCGGTCGGGCCGACGAGCGCCACCACGCGGCGGCGTCCCACTTCGCCGCGGATTGGACCCGCGACGCGAATCTCGTCCTCAATCGTTCGCGCCAAGTGCGCCTTGACGAGCACGGTGTCGAGTAGATCGCGCGGGGGCATTTCGCGACGAACGCGCTCCACGAGCTCGCGCGCCAACTCATCCTGCACGTCGGCTTCGATCAAGTCAGTAAACAGCCGGAAGAGCGACTCCGGCAATTCATGGATTTCCGAATGGCGCGATCGCCGGCAAAGGTCTTCTACAAGCGATTCCAGCTCGCGGGCGGAGGTGGCGGAATCGCGTTCTGAAGAATGGGGAATGGGGAATGCGGAATGAGGAATGGAGCCGGCATTAATCGGCAGCTTTTTCTTGCTGTGCTTGAGTGCATCCGCGCCCAAGTGGGTCGCAATCTCGTCCGGGCGGCTCAGATCGATCCCTTGCGACCGCGCTGGCATCCGGCTCGGCACCGAGACCTGGTTCGAGGCGGTTACCTCGACTCCCTTGCGGCCCAGGAGCAAACCCAACAGCCCGGCGCCACGCACGTCGCGGGTATGCAGCACGGCCGCATCGGGACCCAAGTCGCGACGGACGAGGGCCAACGCTTCTGGCATCGATTTGGCACGGTAGGTTTTGACGTCCATAGGGTTCAGGGTTCAGGGTTCGGGGTTCAGCACTGATCTCGTTCCCACGCTCTGCGTGGGAACGAAGCTCAAGCCGCTCTGCGGCGCGTCAGGCGTTTCGTGCCGCGGAGCGGCACGGCTTCC
>JBBDYH010000045.1:6081-21430 GCA_040901795.1 Pirellulales bacterium | reverse complement strand
GCGTCCGTTCCCACGCGGAGCGTGGGAACGAGTACGAGTTCAGCGGTTTCGTTGTGTCTTCATTTCACATCCATGACCATTCCGACGGATTCAATCTGCGTGTCGCGCGTGATTTCGTTGTAGCTGAGCACTACTAGCCGCGGCAGGTGCGCGGCGCTCATCTGCTTCAATCCCGCGCGGATCTGCGGGCTGACCAACAGCACCGGCGGGTGGTTCTTGCGAGTCAGTTTTTCGATTTCAGCGGCGATCTGCCGGCAGGTGGCATCCACGGCGGCGGGCGACATACGGATGAACAGCCCCCGTTCGCCGTGCTCGATGCCCGCGCGGATGCGATCTTCGATGGCTGGATCGAGCGTGACGACGTGCAGGCGGTTTTCCTTGTCGCGGTAGCGTGTGCAGATCCAACGAGCCAGCCGATGTCGCACATATTCGTTCAAAAGGACCGGATCCTTGGTCCGCGGCGCATAGTCTCCCAGCGTCTCTAGAATCGGCGCGAGCTGGCGGATCGAAACGTGCTCGCGCAACAGCATTTGCAGCACGCGCTGCACTTCGGCGAGCTTCATTTGGCTGGGGATCAACTCATCGACCGTCGCAGGCTGCGTTTGCTTTAGTTCATCGACCAGGTGCTTGGTCGAGTCGCGGGTCAGGATTTCGTCGGCGTGCTTGCGGACCGTTTCGGTCAGGTGCGTAGCCAGTACGCTGGCCGGCTCGATGACCGTGTAGCCGTACATCTCGGCCTGAGTGCGCTGGCCAAGGTCGATCCACGTCGCCGGCGTGTTGAAGGCTGGCTCACGCGTGTCCTGGCCGTGGACCTTGCCGGTCGTCATGCCGGAGTCCATCGCCAGCACTTTACCGGGTTCGATGATGCCTTCGGCCACGACCATGTCGGCGATCTTGACGCGGTACTGGTTCTGGTCGAGTCGCACATTATCGCGAATGCGGACCTTGGGCATGATAATGCCGATCTCCGCTGCCACGTTCTGCCGCACGCGCTGCACGCGCTCCAGCAGGTCGCCGCCGCGCTTCGGGTCGGCGAGGCGGATCAGTCCGACGCCCAGCTCGATCTCCATCGGATCGGTCGTCAGGTAGTCTTCGATGCGCTCTTCGGGGGGTTTTGCGGCGTCGGCTTTGGCCTGCGTGTCTGCCAGATGTTCGGCCCGGTTTTTGTCGCGATTCATCAGGGCCGCCATCGCGAAGCAGGAACCCCCGATGGTGAGCAGCGGAAACGCGGGAAGGTTCGTAAAGACGAGCAGGCTGAGAAACGACCCGGTCACCATTAACGCTTGCGGCCGCGCGAGCAACTGGCCGACAAACTCCTTCGGCAGGTTGACTTCGTAACTGCTGCGCGTGACAAGCAGGCCGGCCGCCAAGGAGATCAAGAAAGCCGGCACCTGGCTGGCCAGACCATCGCCGATGGTGAGCTTGGTGAAAAGCTGCAACGCTTCGGCAACCGGCATGCCCCCTTCCACCACGCCGATGATCAGGCCGCCGACAATGTTGACAACCGTGATCACGATGGAAGCAATGGCATCGCCGCGGACGAACTTGCTGGCGCCATCCATAGCGCCGAAGAAATCCGCCTGGCGCGTGATTTCTTGCCGGCGGCGCTGGGCCTCGTTTTCGTCGATGATGCCGGCGTTGAGGTCGGCATCGATGGCCATTTGCCGGCCCGGCATACCGTCCAAGGCAAAACGCGCGGCGACTTCGCTGATCCGCGTAGCGCCCTTGGTGATCACGAGAAACTGGATCACCACGATAATCACAAAGATGATGATGCCCACGACCAGGTCGTTGCCGGCAACGAAGTCACCAAATTCTTTGACGACGTGGCCGGCGGCAAGGAGTCCGTCGGAGGGGGCTCGGGTGAGCACCAGGCGCGTTGTGGCCACATTGAGCACAAGCCGTGCTAGCGTGGTCGCAAGCAAGAGCGACGGGAAAACGCTGAATTCCAGCGGCGTCTTCACGTAGATCGTGGTCAACAGGATGATCACCGCGACTGCAATGTTGACCGACAGCATCAGGTCCAACAGCGCCGGCGGCAGCGGCACCAAGATCACCAGCACGCTGGCAATGATCCCGACTGGCAAGATCAGGTCTTGCACGCGCGCCCAGGCGGGGCGCGGGTCGGCGATCGATGCGGCGCCAGCGGGCATCCGTGGTCTCCGAACGGCGCAAGATGAGATGCGAACGAGAAAAGACTCGACGTGAGGGGCGGAAACGTATCTAAACGCAATCGCCAAGTCCAGGTCGCTTTCGTTGGCGTAGCGCCCGTTGGAGTTCAGCCTTCAGGCTGTCTGGGAAGCAAGCTAGCGCGTGACTTCAGTTTGCTGGTTCAGTTCGGGTTGGGGTTGAGCCGATTCATTGGAGGAGGCAAGCAAGCTAAAGCTTGAACTCCAGCAGCAAGCTAAGAACCGCTAACAATAGTAACCCGACGCGTAAGCGAGGCCGAATCTGCCGGTTCCTCGCTCACGCTTCGGGTTACTGTGCGCCGGTTGTGTTAGCGGTTCTAAAGCTTGAACTCCAACAGGGTGAATAGAAAAGATGCGGAAGACACGAGTTTTCGCGGCAGGCGTTACGTTGAGCTGCGCGCTCTTGGCAGGTTGCAGCGACCCCGCCGACTCACCCTCGGCTCCAGCGCCGCCGAATACGAATGCCGCGACGCCGGTTGTACCGGTTCCGGCGCGGGAGGCAACTCCACAGATCGTTCGCGGACGCTTACGATTTATTGACGGATACCGTGCCGGCCTGGAAGCCGCCGCCGCACAACGGAAGCCGATGCTCTTGTTCTTCACGGCCGCATGGTGTGGCTATTGCCATCAACTTGCCGCCGATGCGTTTACGGACGAATCGGTCGTAAGCCTCTCGGAGCAATTTGTGTGTGTGCTGATCGACGCCGACCGCGAGCCGGAGGTGTGCCAGCAATTTCAGGTCAGTGGCTATCCCACGATTCAATTCGTGTCGACGCGCGGACAGCCGCTCAACCGGATGGTGGGCAAGCGCCCGGGACATGTGCTTGTCCGTCAGATGCATGCGGCGCTGCAAGGTTTAGCGCGGGCCGGTGTGGACGGAACGACGACGCGATAGCGCTCAATTCTATGAGCCAACGGTTGTCGTTTAACCCGCAGCCGCAGGCGAGGCAATCGATTTCCTCGCCTGCGGCTGCGGGTTAAACACGGCCGATTTCTTGTTGGCTTCGCCAGCGCGACGTAAAATAGCTATAACGAGGAACGAGTCGCTGCGCCGTGCAGGACGTTGAAACTTCGACATTATCGCGCCGCAGTGCCGATCCTCCGGACCTTGCGAATAGAGATTCTCGACTATCCCGGCCGTTACGGGCCGGGCGACCTTTCGGCCCTTGGGGCCTGGACCGTCTATGCTCGATTTCCGACCGCGAGTGCAGACTCGGAACTATCTCTCCCGTCGTGAGCAACGGCGGCTGCTTGCTTGGGTGATGGGGATTGGGCTGATCGGGATCGCGTGCGCAAGTCTGGTTGAGATTCGCGAGTTTTTCGGCTCCACCTCGATGCCCGTAGCGGCGCGAGACCCCTCCATCGATGCCCGCTTTCAGCCGAGCCCTCGCGATTCCGGCGAGCCGGATGCGGTCTCGATTGTAAAGGCTGAGCAGCCGACCGCCGTGATCCATCGCGACGACTTGGTACCGGGTGTGAAAGCTGAGCTGTTGGCTGGGGTGCGGGACGACACGCCGTGGATCCGCAGCGCTGAGATCGACGCCTGGTTGAATGTGTGGAACGCACTTGCGCGGTCGACGGACGAAGTCGTTGAACGCCGCTCGGCCGGCGCCGTGGGGTTCCTCGAGCTGTTTCAGCAGCCGCGTACGTTTCGCGGCAAAGCGGTCACGATACGTGGCAGCGCTCGGCAGGCGACGTACGTCGACGCGGCGGACAACTCGCAAGGAATCGACGGCTACTATCGTGTCATTATCCGGCCCGAAAGCGGCCCCCCCGAACCAGTGTTTCTCTACACGTTGGAGCTGCCCGCGGATTTTCCGACTGGCGAAGAGATCCGGACCGACATCGAAGCGACGGGCATTTTCTTTAAACGGATGGTGTATCCGACCAAGGACAACGCGGAGCTGCGCCGAGCACCGGTGGTCATGGCGCGCACGCTGACGTGGCGTCAACCCGTCGCTGCCGGAGACTCGAGCGGCGGTTCGTTCATCGGCGTGCTGGTGGCGCTCGTGGCGCTGGGAGTCGGGGGCCTGATGGTGGCGACGTATTGGGCCACCCGAGTTCGTATCTCGACGGCCCAGCGGCGACCGCCGACGCTGTCCCCCATCGACGATCGCGACGTGCTGAGCATCCAGGAGTCGCTCAGCAAACTGGCGGAGACCGATCGATGAGCCGGCTCGGCTGCCTGATCGTCTGGGCTGGTGCTGTTGGCACGTCGTTCTGGACAACATCGGCGCGTGCGCAACTGCAGCCTGCCGATGGACGTGAAGCCGTTGGTACGGCGCGGCAACTATTCGATCTGTTCGGCATCGACGAGGCTTCGTTCCAGCAGTTCACGCACGGAGAGTCGCTTAAACAGGCTGAACACGAGCAGGTCGCACGCCTGCTGATGCGCCTGCCGCAGGTCAAGCTGGTGGACGTCAAGCGATGGACGAAACGCGGCGTCGCTTGGGACGACGTTGCCTGGCGGCCGGGGAACTACCAACGCGAGTTTGTCCGCGTCGAAGGGCGCGCGCGAAAAGTGACGCGGATCGTACCAGCAGCCGAAATGCAAGACCGCTACGCGCTTGAGAGTTACTATCGCTGTGAAATGTCGCTGGGCGACGATCAACAGCCGGCGGTTGTGTTCGCCCGCGCCGTGCCCCAAAAGTGGCCGATTGATCAGCCGCTGAACGAGCGCGCCAGCGCCAGCGCGATGTTTTTGAAGACTGGAGCGGATTCCGCCGCTGGCAAGAGCGAGCTGTACTTCGCCGCCGACCGCATCGCCTGGAATCCCGATACTCCGCTCGGCACGCTCGGTATGGACTATGGGCTATTCGACACAGTCGAGCAACAACGGCCGATCACGAATCAGGACCGCGAATGCTTTTATCAAATGCTCGCGGCGGCGGGACGAGCTCCAGCCGCCGCGACGGTTGCCGTTGCCGCTGATCCGACATCGCAGCTTGGGCCGTTGATGCGCAAGCCGCAGGACCACGTGGGCGAACCCTATTCTTTTCGCGGTGTTGCCCGGCGTGCGGTCAAGATCCACATCAGCGATCCAGACACGGTCGCGCGTCTCGGCTTCGATCACTATTTCGAGCTCGTAGTGTTTCTCGACCTGGATGGCGTGTTGGAGGTTGCGGGACAAAAGGTCGGCAGTTATCCCGTGATCTATTGCGTCCGCGAGCTGCCTCCGGGCATGCCGACGGGTGATGAGATCGGCGAGTCGGTGCGCGCCAGCGGCTTCATGTTCAAGAAGTGGCCGTATACGACAGAGATGACCGAAGAGCAGAATCCGGGCCTGAGGATGACCAGCCCGCTCTTGATCGGTAGGACAGTGATCTGGGAGCGCCGCGACACGGCGCAGTCGCTCGTCGGTCCGGTGACAGGGGGGATTCTCGCGGCAATGATCATCGCCCTTGTTGTTTTCGGCTGGTGGTTCGGCCGGCGCGAGCGCCGCACACATGAGGCGCTCGTGGCCAAACGCCATGCGGCACAAGCCGATCAGTCGCTGAACGATCTGAAACTCGACGTGCCGGAATGATCGCCTGATCATTCTCAGGCCGCCCCCTTTGCAAACACCGGCTGCTTCGGTAGGTTTGGGACTTCGCCAGGTGAACTGTGGGGCGGATTGCCAATCCGCCTTGAACGGACGGATTGGCAATTCGTCCTACACGGATTAGCAATCCGTCCCACTACGCTTTATCCGACGGAGAAATCTCGTTATGCGCCGCGCAAAGATTACGATCATCGGCGCCGGAAACGTCGGCGCGACGACCGCCCACTGGTGTGCGGCCGCCGAACTGGGCGACATTGTGCTGTTGGATATTCCGCAGACGGAGGGCATGCCGGCGGGCAAGGCGCTCGACCTGCGGCAGTCGTCCCCGATTATGGGTTTCGACGCGAACATCATCGGCACCACTTCGTATGACGACACGCACGCCAGCGATGTGGTGGTAATCACCGCCGGGATCGCACGCAAACCGGGCATGAGCCGCGACGATCTTTTGGCGACGAACGCCAAGATTGTCGGCTCGGTCGCCGAACAAGTAAAGCGAACCAGCCCAGAGGCGATCGTGATCGTCGTCAGCAATCCGCTGGACGCTATGGTGCAGCGCGCCTGGCAGGTGACCGGCTTTCCGCCGCGGCGCGTGATCGGCCAAGCCGGCGTGCTGGATACGGCGCGCTATCGTACGTTTTTGGCAATGGAGTTGGGCGTGAGCGTGGAGGACATTTCGGCGCTCCTGATGGGCGGACACGGCGATACGATGGTCCCGATTCCGAGCTGCACGTCGGTAGGGGGCATTCCCGTAAGCCAGTTGATCGACGCTAAACGGCTGGACGAAATCGTCGACCGCACGCGGAACGGCGGCGCTGAGATCGTCGGATTGCTGAAGACCGGCAGCGCGTACTATGCACCCGCCGCAGCCACCGCGCAGATGGTCGAAGCCGTGGTTCGCGACAAGAAACGGTTGCTTCCGTGCGCGGCCTACTGCGACCGAGAGTACGGCGTTGGCGGCTACTTCGTCGGCGTGCCAGTGGTGCTCGGCGCCAGTGGAGTCGAGCGGATCGTGGAATTGCGACTCACCGAGAATGAAAAAGCCGCATTCAAAAAGAGCGTCGATGCGGTCCAAGAACTTGTGAAGGCCATGACGGCGCTCGCCTCGGCTTCGGCAACCGCAGGCCAGGCTTGACCTTGCTGCGCGTGGCGAATCTCAATTGTTGAAACAACTAATCACGCGCTGCCTTGTGTCATGGTACTTGGCCTTGAAGTTGCAAAGGCCGAGCTGAGGTTGACAGTCGCGCGCGGGGTTTTATATAAGGGCGAAGATTTTTCGCCACAGCCAGGTGTCTATGAACCGCATGCAATCGCTCCACGATCGGCCCGTCACCGCTTCGCGAGGGAAGATCGCCAGGCCCGCTCGGCCGTATACCGGCGCCAGCGACTGTCAGTTCTACATGGCGCCCTTGTACTACGAGCCGAACTATTCCTATCCGCTGGTTGTTTGGCTGCATGGTCCGGACAACAATGAGAACCAGCTCAAGCAGATCATGCCGCTGGTGAGCCTGCGCAACTACGTGGGCGCCGCGCCGCGTGGCACGGAGTCCAGCGAGCAAGACGACGGAGCGCGGAGCAAGTTTTGCTGGCGACAAGACGAGCCCCACGTACAGCTTGCGGAAGAGCGGCTGTGGGAGTGTATCGACGGTGCGCGGCGTCGCTTCAACGTCGCCACGGACCGGGTGTTTTTGGCAGGTCTGGAGTGCGGCGGCGCCATGGCGCTGCGCCTGGCGCTGCGCAATCCCGATCAGTTCGCCGGTGTCCTCTCGTTTGGCGGGGCGTTTCCCGCCGATCGGGCCCCGTTGGCCCGTCTGCACGCGGTGCGGCGGCTACCGCTGTTCTTCGCCACCACTTGGGAAAGCGTGCTCTATCCGCAGGCTCAGCTCTGCGAACACCTGCGATTGTTCCATAGCGCTGGACTGGCCGTCACCGTCCGCCACTATTGTGGCGAAGATGGGCTGACGACGCTGATGCTGGCGGACATGGACCGGTGGATCATGGAACACATCACGCGGGCGAGCTCATATGCCGCCGATGACCTGATTGAACACCGATCGGCGAATTAGCTTTTTTGGACTGCGGTGACTCGTCACCGCTTTGGATTTCAATAGTGCCAGTACGGTGGCGGACGTTACATCGTCGGGACGTTGAATGAAAAAGAAAGCGGCGACAAGTCGTCGCACTCCAAAAGTCCAACCGGATTGACTTTTCTGGGGCTTTGCGTTACAAGCTCCCCCGCTTTTCTTATTCCCGGCTGTCGCGAAACTGCACCGCGCGCGGGAAGCGCTCAGCGACAGCATGGAACAGGTCCGCGCAAGCGAGTCTCGGGGAGACTCGTCCACGTGGAGACCGACGGAACGAGACAAGGATGCTCGGCCCATGGCGATCGAAGAGGACCAGCTCGAAGCGACGGCTGCGCCAGCGGAAGCCGCGCGCCCGCGCCGGCTGCCGCAAAGCGCTATGGATCTGCTGCGCCGTGGTCGCTTGCCGCGGGTGCTGATCGCGATGATCGCCGGCACTTCGGTGTCGCTCGTCGGCGCGTTTGTGTACCTGTATCGGCCGGAAAACGAAGAGCAGGAAATTCCCCGCGGGGCCGTATTTTCGGTTGCCGATGCGCTGGCGGCGCTCGACGCCGGCGCGCCCTTGATGGCGCAACGGATGGCCACGCGGTTGGCGGAATTGGGGTCGCTTGTTCCAGACGACGCCGGCGGTCCGCCGTACATCTTCGGCGTCGTGGCGGCCAACGACGCCGAGCGGCTGTGGGGCGATGACCAGAAGCGCTATTTCCGGCTGGCTGCGCGATATCTGGAACAGTCGCAGGACAAAGGATTCCCGGCCGGGCGCGAGGCGGAAGGGTTGCTCCTGTTGGGGAAAAGCCTACTGATGTGCGGCCAGGTTGCGGAAAGTCGCAACGCGCTCGAACAAGCCTTGAAAGCCAACCCGCAGGCTGGGGCTGATTTGCACCGACTGTTGGTTTTGGCTTACAAGAGCGACCCCGAGCCGATTTTCGACCGCGCGCTATTGCACAGCGCGACCTACCTGGCCGAGGCGGCGCTCACGCGCAATGAACGCGCCGAGGGACTGCTGCATCGCGCTGAGATTCTGTTTCATTTGCAGCAGAACGACGAATGCCGCCAGGCGTTGTCCCAAATTGAAGCCGGCACCGAGGCCGCGGTCGAATCGCTGCTCATTGAGGGAGAGCTGTTGATGCGCGAGGGGGCCGCGCTCTTGGCGGACGAGGCGCTGGTTGCCAACCAACGGCTCGCGGCAGCCAAAATCAAGTATCAGGCCGCGATCGACGTACTGCGCCGTGCCCAGAACCGCGGCACCGAGCGCGAGCGGATCACGCGGCGCTCGATGTACTTGATTGGCCGTTGCCTGCTGCAAATGGAGGAGTTGCCCGCGGCTCTCGACCAGTTCCGCCGCACGCGCGAAACGTACGAAGATACGCCTGAGGGTATCGCAGCCGCGCTCGAAGAAGCGGAGGTTGCGCAACGTATGGGACAGGACAAGGACCTGGCCCAAAGGTATATCCACCTGCTGCAGGTCGCGGGGGCGAGCGAAACCTACTACAACCCGCTCTTGACGCTCGATGCGCTCCGCCAGCGGCTGGCCTTGGCCTATCAGCGGTTTATTGGCGGCGGCGATTTTGCCAGCGCCATCCAACTGGCCGAGGCGCTGTACCCACTCTTTCCCCGCGACAACTCGATCACGCTGATGGCGCAGTCGCACACCAATTGGGCACAAGTGTTGGAATCGCAGGCGGCCAAAAGCTCCGGCGACGCCGGCAACCAACTGAAGAACGCGGCACGCGAACAGCGGCGGCTTGCGGCAACGGCCTACGCGACGCTCGCCCAATTGAACTTTGCGACCGACCGCTACACCGAAGACGTCTGGAATAGCGCGGAGAACTACCTGCGCGGGCAGGATTATCCGCGCGCCGAGGTGATGCTCTTGGAGTACCTCAAGTACCAGTTGCGCAGACGTCGTCCGCGGGCACTGCTCGACCTGGGGGATGCACAGCTCGCGCTGGGCAAGCCGACGCAGGCGCTGGTCACGCTGCAGGAGTGCATCGACACCTACGCGCGCGATCCGGCCAGCTACCGGGCGCGGTTGATCGCGGCACGGGCGCAGATGGAGCGCGGCAGCCTGCCGGAGGCCAAGCGGTTATTGCTGGCCAATTTGGAGGGGACGGAGCTCGATCCGGAAAGCGTGGAGTGGCGCGATTCGCTGTTCAGCCTGGGCGCGCTTTTGCACGACGAGGGCCAAATGTTTGAGGCCCAAGGCCAACGGCAAAGGACCGAGGCGTTGGCCAGTAACGCCACCGAAAAGGCGACGGCGGCGGAGGCCGATCTGCAGCGCGCCAAAGAGCTCTACGAACAGGCGGCGCGGCGGCTGGAAGAAGCTGTCGCCCGCTATCCCGACGTGGCGCAGGTGGTGGAAAGCCGCTACGTCATCGCCGAGTCCCATCGGGCGCTGGCCCGCTTTGCGCGCGAAAAGCTCGAGCGGGCCAAAATTGAGACCACGCGGCTGGACCACAGCCGCGAATTGCACCGCCTGTTGCAGGCGGCGATCGTGGAATATGAGCAAGTGCAAGACATCCTGACGCGCAGGCGCGAACGCTCGCAGCTCAGCCCGCTGGAACAGGCAATCCTGCGGAACTGCTATTTCGCTCGCGGTGCGGCTTTTTACGAGCTGGGGCGATTCGATGACGCGGCAGCAGCCTACGCGGCCACCACGAATCGATATCACGACGAGCCGGAAGTGCTCGACGCATTTCTGCAGCTCGCGCAATGTTACCGTCAAATCGGCAAACCGGACGAAGCCCAGGGCGTCATCGAGCAGGCCAAAGCGGTGTTGCAGCGCATGCCTGAAGACATCGACTTCAAGCGGACCACGAATCACTCGCGACAGGAATGGGAGCGGGTGCTGGATTGGGCTGCTGAGCTTTCCGGACCGCAAGCAGACCAGCCCAGCCAACCGTAGTCCAGCAGCATGCCGCAAGCCACCGAAGTACTGACCGAACGAATGGAGCAGAAGCGCGCGGTTTTGGCGCAACTGCGCGATTTGGGCCTGTATCAGGCCGCGCTGATTGGCGCCGGCGACATGGCCCAGTTGCTCAAGCTCCTGGCGGCCAAGCAGCGACTGCTGGCGGCCTTGCAGTCGTTGGAACGCGAGCTCGACCGATTCCGCAGCGATGATCCGGAAACGCGGCTGTGGACCTCGCCCGGGGACCGGCGGCGCTGCGCCGCGATCGCGGCCGAGTGTGAAGAGCTGCTGCGGGCGATCGTCGAACAAGAGCGCCAGAGCGAATCGCAAATGCAGCTTCGCCGCGAGGAGGCGGCAGCTCAATTGCAAGGCGCCCACTGCGCCGCCGAAGTTCATCACGCGTACCTTGCCGAACCGTTTCCCGCGTCCAGCCAGTTGGATCTCACCCAAGGATGACCTATGTCTTCCCCTGCCACCGCTTCCGCACCGAAGCTCGACGCCAGCGCCACTCTGGAGACGGTGCTGGCCGCCTGGCACGGCGCCACCTTGCGCCTGGAGCAGACGCATGAGGCGTTGCGGACCGAAGTGCAGCGGCTCACGCACGAGCTGGAAGTGAAAAACCGCGAGCTGGCGCGGAAGAACCGCCTGGCCGACTTGGGGCAGATGGCCTCGCACATCGCCCACGAAGTGCGCAACAACCTCGTCCCGGTGACATTGTACCTGAGCTTGCTGCGCCGCCGGCTCAGCGACGACCCGGGGAGCTGCGACGTGCTCGACAAAGTCGCAGCCGGCTTTACCGCAGTAGACGCCTGCGTCAACGACCTGCTCCACTTCACCGCCGATCGTGATCCGCGCCTGGAGTTCATCGACGTACGGCGACTCGTCCAGGAAGTGCTGGAGAGTCTGCGGCCGCAGCTTGCCGCCCAAGGGATCGACGAAGTGATGGACCTCGCCCATTCCCCCTGGATCTTTGCGGATCGGGAGATGCTGCGGCGCGCCCTGTTGAATTTGGCGCTGAATGCGCTCGACGCGATGCCCGACGGCGGTCGGCTGTTCATTACGACGTATGAGGGACCACACGGCTTTGAGCTGGAGGTCGCCGATACCGGCGACGGACTCAGCGACGAGGCGCGGGGGCGCGCCTTTGAGCCGTTTTTCTCGACGAAGAGCCACGGCACGGGGCTAGGATTGGCGATTGTCGAACGCATCGCCGAAGCCCACGGCGGGGTTTGCCTCGCACAAAACTGCCCCGACGGTGGGGCGGCATTCACGCTTCGCATTCCGCTTCGAAACCGCGTCATGGAGGCAGCGGCATGAGAAACGACAACAGCAACGAACTTCGAGCGCCCGGCCGCGTGCTGGTCGTGGACGATCACCAGCAAGCGCGCGAAAGCATCGCCTTCACATTGCGTGAGGCGTGCCACCACGTCGTGTGCCTGACCAGCGCCGTCGAGGCCCTCAAGGTTCTGGAGCGCGAAACGTACGACTTGATCATCACCGACCTGCTGATGCCGGGCATGACTGGACTGGAGTTCATTCGGCAACTCGAGCGACGTCCGCACGGTGCGCAGGTGATCATGATCACCGCGCATGCCACCGTGGCTTCGGCGGTTGAGGCGATGCGCCATGGCGCGTTCGACTATATTGAAAAGCCGTTCGAGGCCGACAAGCTGGAGGCCCTCGTCGGCCGCGCCATCGAGCATGGCCGACTGCTTGATCGAGCGCCCGCCGTTCCGGGTGGTGTTGCCGGAGACTGCGTGGTAATGATCGGCGACAGCGGCCCGATGAAAGAACTCCGCACGCGCGTGGCCCAGGTGGCGCGGACCGCGGAGACCGTGTTGGTTGTCGGGGAGAGCGGCACCGGCAAGGAGTTGGTCGCCCGTTCGATTCACGCACAGAGCGACCGCGCGTCGGCGCCCCTGGTGAGCTTGAATTGCCCGGTGCTGTCCGCTCACCTGATGGAGAGCGAGTTGTTCGGACATGAGCGCGGCGCATTCACCGGCGCCGATGCACCGCGGACCGGGCGCTTCGAGCTGGCCGACGGCGGCACGATCCTGTTGGACGAGATCACCGAGATCGATCTGGGATTGCAAGCCAAGCTGTTGCGCGTGTTGCAGGAGAAAACGTTTGAGCGCGTTGGCTCCAGCAAGACCATGCACGTCGATGCGCGCGTGATCGCCACGAGCAACCGCAGCTTGAAGGACGAGGTCGCCGCGGGCCACTTTCGACAAGACCTGTATTACCGCCTGGCGGTCCTGCCGCTCACCGTCCCGCCCTTGCGGGAGCGGCGCGAAGATGTGCCGGTCCTGGTTGCCCACTTTGTGGTCCGCGCCGGCGAGCGGCTACGTCGCGAGCCCTGCACGGTAACGACCGCCGCGATGGAGCTGCTTACCGGGCATCATTGGCCGGGGAACGTGCGCGAGCTGGAGAACATCGTCACGCGCGCCAGCGTGCTGAACGCCGGTGGGCCGATCGATGCCGATCACATTCGCGACTGGCTGACGCCTTCCGCTGCGACAACTGATCGGCACAACGGCGCGGTCCCAATCGGGTTGAGCATGGAGGCGATGGAACGGCGGTTGATCGAGAGCACGCTGGCGCGTTTCGACGGCCATCGCGCGAAGACCGCCGAGGCCTTGGGCATCGGTTTGCGGACGCTCTCGGGCAAGCTCAAGAGCTACGGCTACGCGCCGCGGGCGAAGCCGAGTGTGCGGCTGATGACGGCGTAGCGGGTTTGAAGTGAAACGCAGAGGCGCAGAGACGCGAAGAGGCAAAGGAATCTTGATGACAAGTTTCGTCATTTTCTTCTCTGCGTCCCTGCGACTCCGCGGTGCAATACTTGGGTAGAACAACGAGGACGTAAAGCCCCTGGACCAGCCTGGGATACTCGATCGGCAAAAAATGCGCTATCAAAAGCGCATCTTTTGCCGGGCAACTTGACCAAACGAGTTCCGGTCATCGATCAAGACACGAGAAGTGTGAACGGTGAATGATCACTAAGCCGTAGGCCGGCGGCACTTGCGCCCACGATGCTCGTAGCTCGATTCGGAAAGCGCACGTGAACTCACGCAACGGCATCGATCTTGCTTGGCGTTTGATGCGGGAGAACACGCAGGGGAGCGAAGTCAGGAACCACAGGGTAAATCGATGATCCCCAGCATGTTCGACTCCAATGCGTTGCCGGTGTTGGAGCAGGTGGTCAACTTCTCGCAAGCGCGGCACAACGTGCTGGCGGGAAACATCGCCAACCTGGACACGCCGGGATATCGCACGCGCGACATCTCGCCCGACGAGTTTCGCAGCCGGCTGAAAGAAGCCTTGGAAGAGAGCCGGCAGGCTGCGGTGGACTCGACGAGCAGCGTGCAGAGCGCCTCCGTAGGCAGTGCCTCCGTAGGCAGTGCCTTTGACCCCGAACCGGCGAAAAACCCCTTCCGGGCGGTCAACGAATCGCTCAACAGCATCCTGCGACACGACGACGGCAACGTGAGCATGGAACAACAGATTGCCGAGCTTTCCAAAAACCAGATGCAGCACAACCTGGCGGTCAACCTGTTGGCCAGTCAGTTTCGACTATTACAGGCGGCGATTAGTGAGCGGGCTTAATAGGGTTCAGGGTTCAGGGTTCAGGAAAGTCTGTCAGCTATCAGCTCAAGCGTTGGAATCGCTGATCGCCAAGCTGACGGCTGACGGCTGAACGCTGATAGCCAATAAAACAGTTCACGTCCAGGTTTCAGTAGTCAGCCTTTTGCGATCGATCTTGCGTCGGCACGTACCATCGGCATAATCGGCGACCTCTTCTCAAGGAATCTCATCATGTTTTCTGCGCTCGATATCAGCACCAGCGCCCTGGTGGCGCAACGAGCTCGTCTCAACGCGATCTCGAGCAACCTGGCCAACGTCTCGACCACACGCAACGAAGCGGGTGAGTTGGAGCCGTATCAGCCGCGGTTTACGGTGTTTCGCACCGATACCGACGTACGCTCGCCCGAGGGCGCCGCCGGCGTCGAGGTGGCGTCCGTCGAGATTGCCGCGCGCGAGCCGCGCTACAAATGGCAGCCCGGACACCCCGATGCGATCCAGCAGGGGCCGCACAAGGGCTATGTCGCTTTTCCCGACATTAACCTGGTGCAGGAGTCGGTCGATGCGCTGGAAGCGACGCGGGCCTACGAAGCGAACGTGGGGGTGATTGAAATCACCAAGAACTTGAACCAGACGACGTTGCGCATTTTGGCGTAACGTAGCCCTCTCGCTCCGCGAGAGGAAGCATGTTTTATCCGCCGCGGCGGATGACTACTTATGAGCATTCAAAGCCTCAATTCGCAATCGCTCGGCAATCTCGGCTCGCTCCCACAGACGAGCAAGCTCGCCGCTGAGCCGACTGAGGGCAAGTCGTTTAAGAACGTGCTGATCGACTCGATCAACGACGTCAACACCTTGCAACAAGATGCCGATCGCGCGGTCGAAGGGCTGTTCACCGGCGAAGACGTGAACCCGGCCGAAGTGCTGACCGCGGTTCAGAAGGCCGACCTGGCGTTCCGCATGATGATGCAGATCCGCAACAAGTTGGTTGCGGCGTACGACGAGGTGAAGAACATTCGGATTTAGCAAATGTAGCCGTCACGCTCCGCGT
>JBBDYH010000045.1:0-6071 GCA_040901795.1 Pirellulales bacterium | reverse complement strand
CCGAGCCCGGGCTCATCACGCGGAGCGTGATGGCTACAATATGCATCATCACGCGGAGCGTGATGGCTACGGATTACGGACAACGGTAGCGCGAAATGGATTTCCTCAACCGGGCCTCAGCCCAGATCACCAACCTGTTCCGCTCCATGTCAGTGGGCGCGCGGATCGTCGCGGCGCTGCTGCTGACGGTGATCGTCGTGAGCCTGGTTTATCTGTTCAATCACCAGTTCGCCGGCCCCGATTCTTACCTCATGGGGGGCGAGCCGATCCAGCGGGAAGAAATCGACAATATCGTCGGTGTGCTGGGCCAGGCAGGGTTGACCAACTTCAGCGTCGAGGGAGGTCGCATTCGCGTGCCCCGCGGCGAGGAGCCGATTTACACCGCGGCGCTACTCGAAAAAGGCGCCTTGCCCGGGGCCTATGGCAGCTACTTGCAAAAAGCCCTCACGGAAGGGGGCACGTTTGGCTCCAAGGCGCGGCAAACGCAATTGAATAAGGTGGCGCTGCAAATGGAGCTGGCCAAAGTCATTGGCGACATCACAGGCATCAGCAAGGCGAATGTGCTCTACGACGTGCAAGAAGGCCGCGGCATCAATCGCAAAAACACGTACTCCGCCTCGGTCAGCGTGGCCACGACCGGTGGGATGCCGCTCGACGACATGAAAGTAACCGGGATCCGCCGCATCGTCTCTGCGGCAATCTCCCCCGAGATGCCACCCGAGAGCGTCGTTGTTGCCGATTTGAGCACAGGGTTAGCGTATCCGGCAACCAAGGCGGGACAAGCCGGCGTGGGAATGGACAGCGAATACGTGCGAAACAAGATGGCCTACCAGGAACTGTGGACCAAAATGATCCGCGAGCGGCTCGGGCATATTCCGGGTGTGATCGTGATGTGCAACGTGGATCTCGACAAGCAAATCGAGCATGAGATGCAGAAGTCCAACCACGATCCGAAGCCGGTCACCGTGTCCATCCAGGAAGAATCAAAAACCCTCACCTCGCAGGCGCCGCAACCGGGCGGACCGCCGGGGCTCGGTGCTCAAAACGGCTTGCCACCCAACCAGCCGGCGGTTGCTCGCGCGGGCACAGGGGGAGCCAGCAGCGACGAGGAAATGAGCAAAAGTGCAGTGCGCAACGTCACATCGCAGAATATCGAGATCAGCAAGATCGCGGGCCTGACGCCGAAGCGCGTGACCGCTTCCATCGGCATCCCAAGCAGTTACATCGAGCAGGTCTGGCATGAACGCAACGAGCCCGCTGCCGGCGAGCCACCGAAGACTCCGAACCGCCTCGCCTTGAAGTCGCTGGAAGACGACCTACTCCTGACGTTCAAATTGGATGTTGCAGGGATTATCCAGCTTCCCGACGAAACGGCGGCCGACCCGGTCAAGCAAGTGACCGTGAGCGTCTACGACAGCCTCCAGGTCGAAGAACTTCCCGAGCCCGGATTCAGCGACCATGCCCTCGCCTGGCTGGGCGATCACTGGAGCACGTTGGGGACTGGACTGCTGGGTCTGGTCAGCCTAGTGATGCTGCGGTCGATGGTCCGCGCGGTGCCGGCTGCTGAATCACTGCCCACATCGCCGGCCATCGAAGATGAAGACAACGTGGACGTGGAATCCGGCGTGGCGGGCGACGCGAAACCGTCCGGCGGAAAGCCAACCGCCGCATCGCGATTGAAACGCCGTGAAAAAGGTGGACCTTCGCTGCGCGAAGAGCTGGTCGAGATCGTCCGCGAAGATCCCGACGCAGCGGCCAATGTATTGCGCGGCTGGATTAACAGCAGCAGTGCATGAGAAGCAGTAGTCTGGTGACCTGGTAGTCTGGTGACCTGGTAAGGTGTTCCGCGCAACCACCACCACCCACCACTCACCCGGACACCGGACACCGGACACCAGACACCAGACACCAGACACCAGACACCAGACACCCGACACCGCCCGCACGTGCCTTGACCCCCCATGACTCCCCCTCTGACACCTCTGAAAAAAGCCGCGATCTTGCTGGCCAGTCTCGACGATGAGACGGCCGATGACCTGCTTGCGCAGATGGAGCCGGAACATGCCGCACGCGTTCGACGCCAGATGATGGCGCTCGGTGAGATCGACCCGGATGTGCAGCGGCGAGTCGTCGCCGAGTTTCGCCATGGCGAACAGCCGCCGCGAGATCCCTATCCGTCGGGCATCGAATTGGACAGCGGCCTGGCGGAAAAAATCGCCCGCGCCGATTCGTCGCCGCTCGATGGGCATTTTCCGTCACCGCCGGAACCGGTGGAGGAGCCGGCGCCGTTTCGCTTCCTGCACCAGGCCGAAGCCGACACCTTGGTCGATTCGCTGAAGCACGAACGGCCGCAGACGATCGCGCTGGTTGTCTCGCATCTGGCGCCCTCGCAAGCCGCCGCGGTCGTCGATCGGCTGCCCCCCGCGCTGCAGGCGCAAGTCCTGCGCCGACTTTCGGAGCTCGATGAAACCGACCCCGCCGTCCTCCGTGAGGTCGAACGCTATCTGGAGTCCTGGTTCAGCGAGCACATGCGCTCGCGCGAACGACGCCGCGCCGGCATGCAAGCTCTGAGCGCCATTATTTCGGCCGCCGGCCGCGATTCACGACAGCAGATTGTGGCCAACCTCGCGCGGCACGACAGTTCGCTGGCGGCGACATTAGGCTTTGAGGTGGCGGGTGAGCCTTCCACAGCGGCTTCGATTGTGAAGCCCAGCGACACCGCACCGCCTACGCGGCGTGATGCCAGGTTCGACCTGTGTTTCGCCGACGTGATGAAGCTGAACGATGCCCGATTGCGTACGTTGGTCGCGGCGGCGGAGCCCGATGTGCTGGTGCTCGCGCTCGCCGGCGCCGATGCAATGTTTGTCGAACGCGTCGCGAGTTGCCAAACCGCACGCCAAGCGCGTCTGTTGCGGCGGGCGCTTGCGCACCTGGGCCCGACACGCCTCAGCGACGTCGAGGAAGCGCAACAGGCGCTGGCCGAACTGGTCGGCGACCCGGAGTTGAGTGGCGACGCGGGCACGATTCGCAACCGCGCCGCAGCGATGGCGGTCTGATCCAGCGACGCCAAGGAATTGAGTGAGTTCAGCATGTCGACGGTCATCAAAAGCGGAACGAGCGCCGAGAACGTGCAACGGATCGCGTTCAACCTGGAGGATATTTCGCAACAGGGCGACCGGTACGTGGACCAGGTGCGCCTGAAAGCGGCCCAGATCGTCGTCGAGGCGCAAAAGCAGGCCGAAGCGGTGCGGCGAAAGGCCGAAGAAGAAGGCAAAGCGGCCGCCATGCGTGCGGTCGAGCGGGTGCTGGATGAAAAAGTCGGCAAACGGATGGAAACGCTGCTGCCGGCGCTCGCGCAAGTGGTCCGCGAGTTGGCCGACGCGCGGCAAGTGTGGCTAGCGCAGTGGGAGAAGTCAGTGGTCCGCTTGGGATGCGCCATTGCCGAGAAAATCACGCGGCAGATGGTGGAACGCTCGCCCCAGATCACCGTCGAGTTAGCGCGCGAGGCGTTGGAGATGTCCGCCGGCTCGCCGCAGGTCGAGATCCAACTGAATCCGACCGACTTGGAATCGCTGGGTAGCCATGTCGAACGGCTGGTGAAGGAATTCGGCGGCATTGCGACGGCCATAATCGTCGGCAATCCGGCCATTACGCTGGGCGGCTGCCGTGTCGAAACGCAACACGGCACGATCGATCAGCAGTTTTCAGCCCAATTGGCCCGCATCGAAGCGGAGCTGACGAGTGGGAATGACGCTTGATTCGTAATCGAGACCGGGTAATGAACCGCAGAGACGCAGAGACGCAGAGAGAAACTGCAAATTGCAACTGCTGGAGTTCAAGCTTTAGCTTGCTCGCGCCGAACAGGCTGAAGCCTGAACTCCAACCCTGAACCTCTCCCCGTGAACGACATATTTCACCAACTCGAGCGCATTGTGCCCACCGCCTTGACCGGCAGCGTGGTGCACACCGTTGGCATGACAGCGACGGTGGCGGGATTTCCGGCGCCCGTGGGCGCATTGGTGGAGATCCAGCGCGCCACCGAGGCGCCGCTGCGGGCCGAAGTGATCGGCTTCCGCGACGATTTGACGTTGCTCTATCCGCTGGCCCCGATGGCGGGTGTGCGCCGCGGCAACCCTGTCCGCCTGGTGCGCACGGCGCGTTGGCTGCGCGTCGGTGAGGCGCTGTTGGGCCGCGTGGTCGATGCCGAAGGCCGCGCCATCGACGGACGGCCGCAGCCGGCGCTGGAAAGTCGCGCGCCCATCGATCGCGATCCGCCGCCGGCCACCGAGCGGCCGCGGATCGATACGACGTTGAGCACGGGCATCCGCGCACTCGACGGCCTCTTGACTTGCGGCAAGGGGCAGCGAATGGGAATCTTTGCCGGCTCCGGCGTGGGAAAGAGCGTATTGCTGGGCATGATGGCCCGCTATACGACCGCCGACGTGAACGTCATCGGCCTGATCGGCGAGCGCGGCCGCGAAGTCAACGAGTTTATCGAACGCGACTTGGGGCCGACAGGCTTGGCGCGCAGCGTGGTCGTCGTGGCCACCAGCGACGAGCCGGCGCTGCGCCGCGTGCGCGCCGCCATGACCGCCACGGCCATCGCCGAGTACTTCCGCGACCAAGGCCGCGACGTGCTGCTGATGATGGACTCGGTGACGCGATTCGCCATGGCGCAGCGCGAAATCGGCCTGGCCGCCGGCGAGCCGCCCACAACGCGCGGCTATCCGCCTTCGGTGTTCGCGTTGCTGCCGCGGTTGATGGAGCGAGCCGGCCGCTCGGCGCAGGGCAGCATCACGGGTTTTTACTCGGTTCTCGTTGAGGGAGACGATCCGCAGGAGCCAATCGCCGATGCCGTTCGCGGACTGTTGGACGGCCATACGTGGCTGTCGCGCGAGCTGGCCGCGCGGGGACATTACCCCGCCATCGACGTGCTGTCGAGCATCAGCCGGTTGATGAATGACCTGGTCCCGCGACCGCATCAGGAGGCAGCGACTCTCGTCCGCGAACTGCTGGCGGCCTACCGCGACCATCAGGACTTGATCTCGATCGGGGCGTACCGCAAGGGCGCGAACCGCGCTGTGGACACCGCCATCGAGATGCGCGACGAGATCGATCGATTTCTACGGCAGCGGATTGAAGAACCGATAAACACCGCCGAAGCAGCCGCGGCGCTCGTGCAGATTTTCGAGCGGGCCCGCGGCCGGCAAACCGCGCCTCCCGCACCCGCCGCCGCAATACAACCTTCGGTTAAGAATACAACCTAACGCGCTCGTTCCTTGGTCATTGGACATTGGTCATTCGTTCGTCATTCGGATTTCGTCCTTCGTCATTTCCCCCAATGCCTCCTTTCCGCTTCCGATTAACGACTCTGGTGCGGCTCCGCGAGGCCGAGCGCGACGAGCGCCGCTCGCGGCTCTCCGATGCGCAGCAGGCGGAGGACATTGTGAACGCGCGGATCGCCGACATCGATGCCGGCTTGGGCGGCCTGCGCGATGAAACAGGACGCCGGTCGCGCCCCGGCCCGATGGACGTCGACGGGCTGATGGAGCTGCAGCGGTACGAGTTGTTGCTCAAGGCCGAGCGCCAGGCCGCGGTGCAACAGCGCGAATTGGTCGCCGCCGAAGTCGAGCGCCGCCGCGAGGCTCTGGTCGCCGCCGACCGCGAGGTGCGCGTGCTGGAACGCCTGCGCGAAACGCAACAACAGCGGCATCGTCAGGCCGAAGAACGTCAGGAGCGCAAAGTGTTGGATGAAATCGCCGCCCAAGGTTTCTGCCGAAAGGAGCGGTAGCTCATGGGACGATTGTTAGCAGGACTGGGCGGGCTCTTTGTGTACTTGTGCATTGGCACGATTCTCGCGCAGTTGATCATCGCCGGGTACGCGGTGTCGAAGGGCTTTCTCAACCAGCAAAAGCTCACCGATATGCTGGCCGTGGCGCGCGGCGCCGCGCTATCGTCGGCCGCCGACAAGGCCGGCGGAAGTCAGACGAAGACCGTGCAGATGTCGTCGATCGAAGAGCAGGACCAGCGGCGCACCACGATGACGCGGCACTTGGAGCTGCGCGAGCAGG
>JBBDYH010000044.1:0-37607 GCA_040901795.1 Pirellulales bacterium | reverse complement strand
GATTTCCTGATTGAAACTCTCACCGGACAAACAATTTAGTGAGCGCTGGCCCTGGGAGGTAAGCGTGCAAATCGAAGGTCGTCACCCACGCCTTCTTGGTGGAGACGCGGAACATGAGCGCGATATTCGGGCCGGTATGAGGCGAACAGCCGGCGGTGGGGTGACACGGCCAGTCAAAATAAACGATTCCGGTACTACCAGTCGTCTCTGTTTCATATGGCGGCGCGTAGACCCCTTCGCCGTTGGGGCCGTTTGTCATCCTATACATCTCAACCACGGCCCCGTTAACCGGTTGACCACCCTGAACAACTTTCACGGCAACCGACTGGTTCTGCGGGACTTGGGGATAAAAGATGTACATCGAGCTCAGGGGAATCTGGCCGAGAATATGTTGGTCGATGATATGGGACGACAATTTACAGAATGCCGCTTGCTGCTTGTAGTCGTCTATATCCTGCGCTTGCCAATAACCCACCATCGGATCAAACTTGGCCTGCTGCCTGGCTCCCCAATACGGCTTATTGCTCGGAGCATTAAGCTCTGTTGCGTCTGGGGCGGTCCCCGTGAAATCACGGAGTTCCACAGTTTGCCAATACTCGCCTCGGCCGATGCCATGATTGTGACCTATTTCATGCAGGATCGTGTTTATCTGATGCACGTAGTCGGTCTTAATCATCACAAATGGCTCGTCGGGCACGGAGGCACTATTCTGACGGTCGCTCGGCATATAGATCGCCGGCCAACCCATATACACTGCGGCAAACTCGTTCTCAAGATGCCGGCTGGCAAAGCCGCCCTGACTTCGCTCACCCACAACCTTGTACACATAAGCGGCAAAGTGGTGATTTTGAGGAACAGGGTCCGTGTTTCCTTGGTAAAGGAAGTCATCCGCTTGCGATTGCAGGATGAACTGCGTCGACTCGGGGTTATATGTAAACTGCAACTGCGTTGTTTTCGCCAAGACATAGTTCATGTCGTCAACATACGTGGCGAGCCTGTTGCGCAACGTGGTCTCGTCCGCTTCGCGGAATGTTGGATTGTTCGAGATAAAGTCCTGGCTGACATAAAACTTCAGTTCGCGGTTGCCGGCCAATACCGTCGTCGACAACACCGCAAACAACAACAGCGCCTGCACAACCAGTGAGCAGCGTTTCATAAATGCATACCTCCTTGGACAAATGTCTCCCGAACGCCTAGCCCTAAGTCTGCGCGATGCCGAGCACGTCGTCAAGTTCGCTTCGCTGCCTCCCCCGGAGGCGACGAGTTGTTAGCAGGTCGATCCCTGATTGCTCATTGTGGCACTGCTCGCCGCGAGCAGTGCCACGCCAGCCACGCTTGGCATCAGGCACTCCGCCGGGCGATGATGGGCGGCCATGAGCCAAGTGACCGCCAGCGACGATTCCGCCAGACAGCGAATGGCCGCGCGGCTGATCCGCTGGGACGAGAACTTCGACGCTCTACGCGAGGTGAACTACGACGGGTGGCTGATGATCGAAGCCTTCGGGCTCGCCCTGCCCGAGATTGCCGCCGCCACCAAGATCTGGCGGCGGATGTTCCAAAGCGAAGAGCAGCTCGCCCGCGATGGGTTAGCGTTTATGAAGCAGCAGTACGCCAGGCGGTGGAAATGACGAATGGCAAACGTAGACCGTCGACGCTAGCTTCGACCCATCAGCGCTCTTCGGCGCCGCAACAGAACACCAATCGGGGCGGCCGAAAGGGCTATTCCCCCCAGCAGCCAAGTGGACGGCTCAGGGATAGTCGCCACCCAGGCGCCGGACATTGACGGATCGGGCGGAATGCCATGGCCAGCGATGGTTGTTCCGTCGCCGGAGATGGCTTGAATTTCCGTTAGTCTCCAGCCAGTTAAGTCCAGCCCCAAGCCGGTGAGAAACGGCTGCAGCTCAAGGGCGCCGGTTGCTTCAGTCCAGATTGAAGTCCGTCCCCCGCCAATTCCTGCCATCACAAGGCCGTTGTCAGACACAGCATATGGCGAGAAACCAGCGATCTCAAGCATCCCCTTTTCAGGCGTCCAGACAAACCCGCCACCGTGATTTCCCACAATCACGCGCCCGTCCGGCGTCATGTCCCTTACTAAAGGTCCGCCCGGCCGCCCAGGCAACCCCTCCAACGAAACCGCACCTTCAGCGGCAGTCCAGCGGAAAGCGTCGAATATCGGACCATCGGTTCTGGTCCCCGCCGCCACCGTCCCGTCCGCCGAAACAAAGACCGCGAGTGTTGTCTCGGCGCCCAGCTCCATCGGCGATCCGCCATCCACCCAGCGCACCGCTCGACTTTCACTTAGAGGACCACTGGAGCTTGTGCCAGCGACAAATCTACCGTCGTCCGAGACGCTATAGGCGGCGTCCGAGCCTGTCTTAGTTACTCCTTCGAGCGTGACGATGCCAGTGCCGGCAGTCCAACGAAAAGCGCCAGACGGATTAGGCTTACCGGGCACACTCACTCTCCCAACTACCACCGAGCCGTCCGCTGATACGCCACTGGAGCTCCCCTGGAGTTGCGACAGGGCCACCATGCCGCCGTCGCGCGTCCAGCGAAACGGGTAGTTCAACGGGTCGCCAAGATCCGTGGCGCCCGAACTGAAGCCCACGGCCACTTCACCATTGGCCGACAGGGCGGTCACGAAAGTGCCCACCGCTCCGCCCGGCAGGTCCGGCAGCGGCGTAAACGACGGCTCGGCGGCTACGGCGATTCCCGAAAACAGCCACAGAATCGTGAATGTCAATCTGGTCATGGTTAGCTCCTAAGCAAATCCGTCCATGCCCAGATTAACCGCCGCCAGCCCCAAGGCAAGCATTACTCCGCGTCGATGAACCGCATCGCGTCCGAGACGGCGTAAGGAACGCCACTCACGTAAGTATAAACACCCGACGACGGCGGGTTGTGGATCACGCCCAGCTCTTGCCACCAGCGCCCCGTCTCATCCTGGTAGCTGTTGGGCGCCACTGTCTGGTTGGCGTAGAAGGTGGCCAGCGTGTTGCTGCCTGCCCGGACGGTGTGCGGCACCGACGAGGAGTTGCCAGACAGCACCGGCCAGGTAGCCAGCACTCGGAAACTTCGAGTCTGCGAATCGCTCGGCAGGGGATGGTTGAAGGTCACTGGATTGTTTTCGCTCGACGTGTTCCGCAAGTAATTGCCGCCGTAGGCCGCGGCGTCGGAATATAAACTCCAACCCAGGGTCGAGGTGGGGTTGTCCGTAATTCCAAGCAACTCGATTGTGAACTTCATGGCGGGGAGGCGGAAGGTGCCAGCAACCCCACCGCCAGTGACATGCTGGCCCGCCTGGACGTCGTAGACCGTCAACCAACGCTTCGCCTTAAAGAAGCCGACGGCGGTAACCTCCAGCAGTATCTCGTTGTTGTTGCCGGAGTGGGGGTCGCATTGCTCTGGCGGTGCGCAGGGCCAGTGGAGCGGCACCTCTCCTGCGGCGTTCGTCACCTGGCTCTGGTCGGCAGGCGAACGGTTGGCCGGCACTTGGTAGGGAGGGGCTGTGATCCGGTACAGCTTCACCGTCGCGCCGCTGACCGGCGCGCCGCCGCTAGTGACCGCCACGGTAAAATTGGTCTCCGGTAGTACCAGGTGATAATCGCCAGTTAACAGGCTCCACGCCGGCACGGTACCATCTTCATTATCGTTTATCAACTTCGCCGTGAGATCGGAATACTTGGCTTGCGCCTGGAATGCGGCGACCGATGACGTATCCACCAGATTGAATAGTGGATCGCTCTCGACAAGCGTATGTGATTTCCACCAAGTGCCCGGATTGTTCTGCGGCTCGTTGACCCTGCCCTCGGTGACGTTTGGCAGTGTGCCGGTCTGGTCGTCCAGGACCCGAAGGACGCGATACTCTCCGGCCCCATAGAGATGCGCAAACTCGTGCATGATCGTAGCGAGTTGGCTAGCATAAGTCCCAGTTTCGCCGCCAGTCTGATCGTCCAGCGTCAGAATGCCCGGCCAATCAACTATCGTCATTGACTTCTCGTCATTGGCGGTGCGAGGTGCAGCCGTGCTGCCGCCTGGGTCCGGGTCGGTCTTGGAGATCCACACCCCAAAGTGGGTATTCGGCGGATAGTCGCCGCTGCCAGCGGGCTCTGGATTAAGCGCTTCCGCCTGAGGGACAAAGGTGGTTGGCCGGCGTATACACCAGAGTCACACTCGTATTCTTCTGAAAAATGGCGTTCATGCGGCTGACGTACGCGGTCAGCCGATTGCTGAGCTCGGTTCTGTCCATTGTTCCACGGAATCCGTCGGGGACGGCAAAGGCCTCGCTCAGATAAAACCTGATTTCGCGATTTCCGGCCAGTGCCGTCGTCGAAAACACCGCAAAGAGCAACAACGCCAGCGCAACCAGTGAACAGCGTTTCATGAGGGTATTCTTTTGGCTGAATGTTTCGTACAGAGTGAACCGCCATCATCGAAACCGAAAGATTCGGGCTTTCAATTGCTCACCTCGCGGCACATAGCGCTCTTCGGCGCCGCAACAGAACACCAATAGCGGCGGTTGAAAGGGCGATTCCTCCCAGCAGCCAGGTGGACGGCTCGGGAATGGTCGCAATCCAAGCGCCGGACATTGACGGATCGGGAGGCAGCCCGCGCCCGGCGATCGTCATGCCATCCCCCGAGATGACATCAACGTTGCCTAACGTCCAGCCAGTCAAGTCCAACCCTAGCCCGGTAAGATACGGTTGCAGATCGACGACTGTGCCGTCGAACCAGATTCCCGGTCGGGTGCTGCCAAAGATTGTCCCGACCATCACGCTTCCATCGTCAGACATGGCTTCTGCATTAAAGGGCAATGCGGCCAAACCTCCTTCGAGTGTCCAGCGGAACCCAGCGCCTACAATCACACGCCCGTCCGGCGTCATGTCCCTTACCGAACTCGATGTGCCCAATGAGGTGACGCCTTCAGCGGCAGTCCAGCGGAAAGCGTCGAATGCGAAGGGTGTCGTATCGGTTCCAGCGGCTATCGAACCATCCGCGGAGACAAAAACCGGGAGTGTTGTCGGGACGCCCAGCTCCATTGGCGATCCGCCATCCACCCAGCGAACAGCCCGAGCTTCGATTAGACTGCCGCTGGAACTCAAGCCACCTACGAACCTGCCATCATCCGAAACGCTGTAAGCGTGGTCTCGGCCTGTCTCGTTTACTCCCTCGAGGAGGACAATGTCGGCGCCAGCCGTCCAGCGAAAAGCGCCAACCTTAGAACCGGGCACACTCGTGGACCCAACCACGACCGACCCGTCCGCCGATACGCCATTCGCATGGCCGGGGAATTCGGATAAGGCCACCATGCCGGTGTCGGCGGTCCAGCGAAACGGGTAGCCCGCACTTTCGAAGTTCGGATTTAAGTCACTCCTACTAAACCCTACGGCGACTTCACCATTGGCCGATAGCGCGATGACAAACGTGCCCACACCGCCACCCGGCAGATCCGGCAGCGGGGTAAACGACGGCTCGGCCGACCGCAAGTCACTGGCGATGAATAGTAACACTGGCAACGCGAGGCGTGAAAGCTTTAGCATCGGCTGCTCCTCTGAGTTGTAGCGATCATCGCCAGTGCCGTCGTCGAAAACACCGCAAAGAGTAACAGCGGTGCAACGAATGAGCAGCGTTCCAGAGCACATTCCAATTAGAAGGATGAATCGTTCTGCACCGAGCAACGGCCGGAGATCATCCTAACCAAAGGGCAATCGCGTAGCAACTCACTTGCACTAGCACTTGAGCAAAAGCTGGCTGCTTGACACCACGCTCACTTGCGGTTGTCCGCATCGGTAAGGCTTGGCATGTTGACCACGTCGGGCGATGATGTTCGACCATGAACCACTTGCCTGCCAGCGATGAAGCCGCCAAGCAGCGAGTGCTCGCGCGCCTGGCGGTGATCGCCGCGGCGGTCCTCTGGAGCACAAGCGGGTTCTTCGCCAAGCTGCCTCTCTTCGACACCTGGCCGGCCGAGTCGCGCGGAGTGCAAATCGCCTTTTGGCGAGCGCTGTTCGCGGCGATTCTGATCCTGCCGTTCGTGCGGCGGCCAAGCTGGCGCTGGTCGATGCTGCCGATGTCGATCTGCTTCGGCGGCATGAGCGGACTGTACTTGACCGCGATGTCGCTCACCACGGCGGCCAACGCCATTTGGCTGCAGAACACCGCTCCCTGGTGGGTTTTTCTGATCGGTGTGCTTTGGCTGCGCGAGCCGGTTCGCGGCCGCGATCTCGTGCCGCTCGTCTGCTGTCTGATCGGCCTGTCGACGATTCTGTCGTTCGAGCTTCGCAGCCAGATCGAATGGGGCGCACTGTATGCGCTGGCATCGGCCTTTGGCTATGCGGGCGTGGTTCTGTTCTTGCGCAAGCTGCGCACCGAGGACTCCGCCTGGTTGGTAGTCATCAACCAGGTTGGTACCGTGGCGGTACTGCTCCCCTTCGCGCTCTATTTTGGCCATTGGCCGATCGGGCAGGAGCTGGCCGTGCTGGCGGCGTTTGGCTTCTTTCAGATGGCGCTGCCTTACCTGCTCTTCGGTTGGGGGCTGAAGCATATTTCCGGAAATGAGGCGGTTGCCCTGGGCCTGTTGGAGCCGATTCTTCTACCGGTCTGGGCGTACTTCACGCGCGGCGAAGTGCCCGCCTGGTGGACCATTGTCGGGGCATCAGTGATTCTCGTAGGTCTGTCACTGTCGTACGGTTGGCAGCAGGCGCGTCGCGGTAATGGATAGAGTTTCTAAGGGCCTGCGCTTTGACAATCGATGTGCCTTTGGGGTTTCGGTTTGACAATCGACACAGTGCCCCCTCTGTAGTAAAATTGCGATCATGAACCTGCAAACGTTCCGAGAGCTGATGACGCAACGTCCGTTTAAGCCCTTTCGACTTGTGATGTCGAGCGGGCAGACATACGACGTCGGGCACCCTGAGATGGCGCTGTTGACCCGCTCGGACATCTTAGTTGGCATCGACGAATCCGACGAAGGTGTACCGGCGCATTTTAAGATCTGCGCATTGCTGCACGTCACCGCCGTCGAGCCATTGAGCTCGACGGCATCTGGATCGCGTTGAATTAAAATCATTCGCCGCCGGATGACGAATCGCTAACCATAAGGCGGACAAGCGTTTAGCGATGGCACATCGCAGCGAACCACGTCGCTTGGTTGAGATTTCGAGAAATTCCTGCGAGCCGCGTGAACCTTTGCGACGATGCAGCGTCTTAGCATTGGCCGGCCGTAGTTGACACGTCCGCATTAAGCCCCGTCATGCTGAGCGGAGCGAAGCATCTCGTGGCGTGGTAAGGAGATCCTTCGCTTCGCTCAGGATGACGCTTCGCTCAGGATGATAAAGGTGTCCGGTTGACATGCCCGCCGCTTTGTGACACTGTTTAGATTGTATTTCCAGGCGCCGCACGGAGCGGTGCTAACTGTTGTTCTGTTCTCTCCCAGAAGCGCGCCCACGCGCAGGAGCGAGCCATGCGTACGTTTAATTTTGCTACCACGATTCGCCGCGTTTTTGCCATCCGCAATAACGCCGCCGCCATCGTGACGGGCAAGCGCAGCTCGCATAAACCCTGCCGCTGGCATGCCCGCCACGCCTATACCGCGTGCCAGGCCGCATTGCGCTTCACCATGCGCCTCGTAGCCGCAGTACGGCGCGACCGCGATCTCCTGCCACTGGGCATGAGTCCCGGTCGACTGCAACCGTGCTCAGTGGCGACGCAGCGTCTCTTGACGCAGCGCGTGGGACCCGTCGAACGAAGCTGAGTCCATCGCCCGCGCGGGCGAATCAGCTCGAACGATTCGACGGGCGCCGGCTCCTGAGCGGAGAAGGTTCCTAGGTCCTTTCCGCTTGCAAGCCGGCAGCCGCACTCGGCCTTCCCTTGGTCCGAACGGCTTTCCGCCTCTTATGGGTTTTGGAGAGAACCATGGCTACCGTGCTGGAGAATCTGGAAACAGAAGCCTACAACACCAACTCCGAGGTGACGGGGTTGGTGTGCGCAGCGCAGGACGGCGACCGCGAGGCGTTCGGCGAGCTGGCCGAGCGGTTCGAGCGGACGATCTACGCGATTGCCTTCCGCCGGCTAAACAACCACGCCGAGGCGCAGGAGCTGTGCCAGGAGGTGTTTGTCCAGGCACTGGAAAAGCTGGAACAGCTCCGGCAGCCCGAGTGCTTTCCCGGCTGGCTGCGGTCGATCGCGGTGCGAATGTCGATTAACCGCGCGGTACGGCGCGGGCCGGTGTTCGCCAGCGAGCCCGAGGCGTTCGAGTCTTCATGCGTGGATCGCGACACGCCGATCCGGCAAGTCATGGCCAGCGAAACGCGACGTCAGGTGCGCGCGGGGTTGCGGCAGCTCGGCACGCTCGACCGGCGAACGCTCGAGGCGTTTTACGTCCGCGGCCAGTCGCTCTTGGAAATGAGCGACGAGTTCGATGCACCGGTCGGCACCATCAAGCGGCGGCTGCACGTCGCGCGCAAGCGTCTGGCGGCGGAGCTGGCTGAGTTGGCGCCGGCGTGAGGATAATGGTCGGTGGTCTAGTGGTCAGTTGCATCCGGCAGCCGTCAATCGGAGAAGCCTGAAGGCGAGGGGAAGCATTTGTAATCGCGCTTCCCCTCGCCGGGGCAGGAACAACTAGCTAGGAATCGATCCTTTTCGACCAGATTGCGAACAAAGCAAGCGCCGCCCAGCCGGTAATGAGGAGGATACCGCCGATGGGTGCGACCATACCGAGCTGACTGACGCGAGCAAGCGCGATCCCATAGAGCGCTCCACTGAAAAGCACGATGCCGCCCACAAAGCACCAGCCGGCGACATTGAGCGCTCTTCCAGGACGGCGTTCGGCAAGGATGCCAACCAGCACCAGAGCTAGCGCGTGGTACATCTGATAGCGAACCGCGGTTTCGTAGTTGGTTGACTGGTTATGCTTAACGAGATACTCTTCCACACCGTGCGCCCCGAATGCGCCGAGTGCGACCGCCAAGCCGCCGAGCAGGGCGCCGCAAAGGATGCAGGTTTTTGCGGTCATGGAGAAGATCCGTTCTAATTGGACTGCGCGACTTCTTAAAGGCCCGGAGGGCCGACAGGTAATAGCCCGGCCCGTGAGGGCCGGGAATGAGGTTGAGAATGATCGGTGAGGTCCGGAGGACCGGCACTTCCGCTGAGCTTTAGTGTCGGTCCTCCGGACCTGCGGATGTGGTTGGGATCTTTTGTCCCCGGCCTCACGGCCGGGGCTACTTCATTTCGGTCCTCCGGACCTGATGGTCCGCACAGCCGGATTACCGCTCCGACTGGGAGACATGCACCACGGCAAGCGCGCAACAATCCCACGCCCGCCCGCCGCGGGAAACGTTCCAAGTAATAAACACTCGCTCCCCACTGGGATCGGCCGCGATGCTATAGGTTCCCTTGGGCGTGAAGCCGTATTTTTGCTCGTAGAACGGATGCAGGAAGGCGACCACCTTCTTTTGCTTCGTTCGCGTGTCGAACTGCACCAATGGCGAGCCGTCGCGGTCGCTGCCGCCGTGCGCGCCGGGCACGTAGTACACGAACCGGCCAGCGCCGTCGGCAGACATCGATGCGATGTACGTTTGCGTTCCCACCGCCGCCGGACCGAGCTCGGTCACGGTTTCCGTCTTGGTGTCAAACGCATATAGCATCGCCTCGTGACGCCCTTGTCCACTCGAAACGGTGTAGACTTTGCCATTGGGACTCTCGCGCGTGGCGGCCCGGATGCCGATCGTTTTGTCGAGTGGAACCGGCGTTTCCGGCGTCGCAGGATCGAACCGATACAACGGTGAGTCTTGCTTGCCGGGTGTGAAGTAGACGCGGCCAGTCGATGCCGCCACGATCATTGAGCGGCTCGGTCCGTTCGGTCCCGCGTAGAGCAGCTTTTTCGCCGCTACGTCGTACGCAAAGAATTGGCCGCCTTGATCGTCGGCGCGAGCGCCCGGCGTCGTGCCCCCGTAGAAGATCAGCCGCGCCGGATCGAGCGCGCCGTTGGGAATGCAATGCTTGGGCACCGGAGCGTGAGCGACCACCTCCGCTTTGCCCGTCTTGGGATCACAGCGAACAATCCAATCGCCCCGGTAGTGGTACTCGTCGGTCGTCACGCGCGTCGATCCGCGGTGCGTGGCACAGTACAGCCAGCCGTCACTCCCTAGATCGAGGCGTGTGTGGATTTTGCCTGGTGCGTAATGGCCGTCCGGAAGTTTCAAGAGCGCCGCAAGATCGAGCAGCTTGCGAAACGTCTTGCGCTCTTGATCGTATTCGTAAACGAACGCATTGCCCGCCGGTGCCAGATGATCGCCGATCGAGGCGTAGTACTTGCCGCTAGCAACGATGCTCTCGCCCCAGGCGGACCACGGCTTGCCGGGATAGTCCTGCCCCGGAAACAACGCGAAGTCGATTGTCGGCGGCGTTTTGGCGACCTCGACGTCGTTTCGTAACGTCGCGGGCGCTTCGAGAAAATCGGTCGAGCGATCGGTCACAACCGACTTCCCGCCGGGAAGCTGCGGGGGGAACGTCAACTCCCGCGCTCGCCGCTGCGCATGTGTGTTTGTCGTCAGGAGAGCAACCACACACATGACGACACAGATAATTGAGTGGTTAGCGATATGAACTCCGGTAGCGCGCTGTCGCACAGTGCAGGGGTGCAATGGCAATCAAAGGGTTTAGCCGCAAATGGATCATGAATGGACGCAAATCAGCGGGCAGTCTTACGGGGCACACCACCCGGCGGATTACCGTTCACGTCGTATCCCTTGTTCGGGTTTGTTGTCGGTTTGGTGACGCCCTTGCGCGCCGCCAGGTCGGCCGGCTCCAGCTCGCGGCCTTGATCGTTCGATTCCTCAATCCAGCGTTCGAGCGCGGCCCGCATGCGAGCGAGAACCTCCTTGTGTTCGGGCGATTTCGCAAGATTCTTGATCTCGTGCGCGTCGCCTTGGAGGTCGTAAAGTTCCTCCGAAGGCATCGTCGGCGCGGCGAGCACGGCTTCAACGGGCGTGAGTTTGTCTTCTTTGGCCAATTCCTTGATGAGATTCCAGACCGGGTACTGCCGTTCTTTGTAGTTATTGGCTTGGAGGAACGGCCGGTCCGGCGTGAAGTTGCGGATATAGCGGTAGTGCTCGTCGCGGGCCGTGCGAAAACGAAAAACCGTCTCGTCGCAGCGGTCTCGGGCGCCAAAGACATACTTTCGCGGCTCGCCAGTCTGGTCGCCAAGGAAGATCTCCCCTTGCATCTTCGTCGGCTTCTTGGCGCCCGCGATGGCGAGCATTGTGGGCGCAAGGTCAATCGCCGCCAGCAAGCGGTCGTCCACCGTGCCGGCCTTAAAATGCTTCGGCGCCGCAATCGTCTTCGGCCAGCGGATGATCATGGGCACGCGCAGCCCGCTGTCGTAGCAGAACTGCTTACCGCGTACGTGCGCTTCGCCATTGTCGCCGAAGAAGACGACCACCGTATTGTCCGCCAGCCCATCGGCTTCGAGTCGCCGGAGGACGACGCCCACCTTACGATCCAGTTCGCTCGCCGCATCGAGGTACTTCGCCCAATCCTCGCGTGTCAGGGGACGGTCGGGATAGTACGGCGGGATCTCGACCTTTGCCGGGTCAGCTTTCTCTGGCGCGTTGAACGCCCGGTGCGTTTCCTGAAAGTTCACCTGCGCGAAGAATGGCTGATGCGTCTTTAAGTCGGTCCACTGGTCCGAGTCGAATGGTTTGCCGTCGTACGCGAAATTCCAGTCGGTCTTGCCGCTGCCGCGAAACTTGACGGCTGCGGGAAACTGCCGCACGTTGGCATTGAAATATCCGGTATCTCGCATCCAGTCGGAAAGCAGCCGCACGCCGTCGGGGAGCTTGTAGCCGTCGTCACGATGCGAGCGATGGTTATGGGCGCCGATCGTCGTCTGGTACATGCCGGTCATGAACGCTGAACGGCTGGGTGAACAAACCGGACACGTGACAAAAAAACGCGTGTACCGCACTCCCTCGGCGGCCATGCGATCCAGGTTCGGCGTCGTTACTTCCTTGGTGCCATAGCAACCGAGATGAGGGCTGAAGTCCTCGGCGATCAGCCAGAGGATGTTGGGAGGGGCTGTTGCAACTTCAGCAGCGGCAGTAGAAGGGACCGCCGAATATAGCGCGAGCAACAGCGAACCATAGTACGCGAATTTCAACATACGGCAACTCCTGCACCGCAATCACAAACGCAACCGCGGCATTATAATCCGGCAGTACGCCATCGCACGATTCGGTATGCTGACCGCTGACGGCCTGACTTTAGCTTGGACCATCTTGGCGGTACAAATAAGAGCCCAGGGAAACTTCCCTGGGTTCGTGAGACGCCCTCTTTTGCAATTTGCCAACGGCAGTTTGGCCCGCCGGTCCTATTGTTGATACTCGGTGGGGATGGTTTGTCCGTCCGATCGGTGGCCAAGGAAGTTAAGAACCTCACGTGGGATGTCGTACGCGACTGGCCTCGTGGACCCGTCGGCGAACACGGCGTTCATCGCTGCGGAGTGGGCCGAGCCAAAGCGGAAGCCGACGGTCAGGAATGGTCTGCCGTCTTCGATCTGGTCTGGGATAGCCTCTAAGCCACTAAAGCGCATGATGTCGGTGTCCCAGCCATCTGTCCAACCGACGTCATCGTGCCAAGTGCCGGTGGCGTATTTCAGTCGTTCTACACTCTTCTCGCCGACCATCATGGTTTTTGACATGCCGTCGGTGATGTCTTTGAATCTCGTTGGATAGCTTGAGTTGGTGCGCACAATGACGCCATAGAATTTTCTACGCACCGGCGGCTGCCCGCTCGTGCCGCCTCCCCAGAATTGTCCCGAAATATCATTGATCAGCCAGGCACCCAAAGGATCCTTGTGGGCAGGTGTAGCGCCAGCGTAGTCGTTCAGGGCGCAACCGTACTTTCCGCCCCCAACGTTGTTCTGGCAGCCCCATTCGGTGACGATAGTCGGGGGACGGCGCGACGGGCAGAAGTACAACGGCACCGGCGTACTGCGAACGATGTGGTGTCCGCGTCGATCGCCTCCGACAAAGCCCTTGTAGATGCTGCGCAGATTCTCTTCTTCAACATACGGCAGGATTTGGGCCATCCAGCCGTACCCCTTGCCGTAGACCGAGAATTGGTCCGGTTCGTCGTGCCAGGGTTCCTTGCCGCCCGTCGGGAACTCGCGGCGTGCGCTGTTGTAGTTGAGAATGGCTAAGCCAATTTGCTTCAGGTTGTTGATACAGGTCGTGCGACGCGCAGCCTCGCGCGCCGCTTGAATCGCGGGCAGCACGATCGCCAACAAGATGCCGATGATCGCAAGCACCACCAACAGCTCGACCAACGTGAATCCTCGGCGACAGTTCGGATGGTTCATAACGCACCCTGACCAAGCTCGGAGACAAATGGCGTCCGGCTGTTTAGTGTAGCGGTCTTCGCAATGGGCCGGCAAACTCTTTTAAGAGGCGGATTGCGGCCCCAAGGACATCACATAATCGACATACGTAGCTTCGCTAACCGTTCACCTCCACACTGCCAAACATACTCGGCATACAAAAAGCGGGGGAGCACCGGCTGCGAAAGTTTCCGGGGGTCCATCCGCACCAAAAGCTCATCCGCAGGCACACGGCTAACAAGAACCTTTTCATGGCGGGATCCTTGGAGAGGAGCGACCAGCCCTTGAATGGAAGCGGCTGGAGTAGGCTCCTATCCTGATGTCGCCCTAAGGGCACATACAATCGACTTTTTGGCGCGCTGGCGGAAAAAGAATTGCATGGGGGGTAAAGCGCCAGAAAGTCGGGATCGCTTGCGGGCGATTGGCGGAAGTCTTAGAGCGGCTTCAGTTTGCATTGGTTGGCGATGCTAGTGGACGTGGGGAATTATTGGCACTGGCTGACATCGGAAGCACGGGCGTTGGAGGGCAGAAGCAACGATGCCGAGGACAAGGCAATCGTGCAAGGGCTCGGACCCCAGCCGTGTTGTGATCGTTTGTCTACCATACAACTGGCTCAGTTGTCAACCACCGCTGTAATAAATAACCGAGCTGGAACGACTATCTTGGTGAGCGGATGACGACATGACAGACTGGTCACAAATCGTTGAGGACCACGGACCGATCGTCTGGAAAACGGCGTATCGGCTGCTGGGGAACGGCGCCGATGCCGCGGACTGCTTCCAGCGGACGTTTCTGGCGGCCGTCGAGCTGTCTCGCCGGCAACCGGTTCGCCACTGGCCCGCGCTATTGCGGCGACTTGCTACGGCCCGGGCGCTCGAGCAGCTTCGGGTGCGGATTCGGGAGCGCGGCCGACAGACGGGACTCTCTGAAAGCGATTCGCAGGATGGTCGCGCGAGCCCGCTGGAAGTGGCGCAGGCGAGCGAGTTGGCTGAGGGAATGCGGATCGCGCTGGGCGAGGTCGATCCGCGTCAGGCGCAAGCCTTCTGCCTAACGCAGCTTGAGGGCCACTCGTATGACGAGGTGGCGGCCGAGCTTGGCGTGACTGTCAATCATGTCGGCGTGTTGTTGAATCGTGCCCGCGCCACGTTGAAAGAGCGGCTCGCGGCGTTTGCGCCGCATCGAGTCAACGAAACTAAGCAAGAGGTTCAGCCATGAACGATCAGCCTGAGACCAAACTCGAGCAACTGCTGGCTCAAGCCACGGAGAGTTTGCGAGAGGCGGTTTCGAAAGGTCCCTCGCGAGAGTTAATAGACTCAACGATTGACCGGCTTCGCACGTTGGGAACCGGTTCACACGTTCCGACCACGACTCCGGAGATTGTCCGGCGTTCTCAGAGGAGAAACAGATTACCCCGCCTGGTTTGCTACTGCGCTCTTTCGGCGGCCGTCCTGATTTCCGCGTTCTTTGCAGGTTGGTGGATTCTTCTGGACCGGACGGCCATGCCGGCTTTCGCTGAGGTGATTCAGCAGGTCGCGAAGGTGAAATCTGTGACGTTCGTTAGCAACTCAACCCTCCGAAACGACAGCACGAAGGAGATAGTCCTCAGGGAGCATGTGAAGTGGTACGTTCAAGGACAGCAGCTTCGGATGGAAGACACCGTCGGGACGACAGCGACATTTGCAGACTTGGCGCAGAAACATATCGGCACGCTCGACCTCAAGCGGAAAACGGCGTTTACCCATCTGTTGGACGACGATCTTGGCGAATTGTTTGCCAACCCGATTGGCCAAATCCAGCAGCTCAAAGCCGGAGACGCAAAATTGGTTGGCAATGAAGTGCTCGATGGACGGAAGATGCAGCTCTACGAGTTGGACAAAGTCGATTTTCTCATGATGGGCGGCAAGGGCGCGACAAGTATCTGGGTCGACCCGCAGACGCAGCTTCCGGTCAAAATTGTGATCGAACCGAAGAAACTAAAGGACCGCAGCGTCTTCATCGAAATAACCAATTTCGATTGGAACAAGGAGCTCGATGAGTCCCTATTTCGAGTCCCCGGGGACTACAAGATCATTGACGCGAACCGTTGGATGAGGGAGCGGCGAGAGGACAAACCGCAGAAGAACTGATCGTATTGGCTGCGTTGACTTGATTCGCGCCGCGGAGCGGCACGGAGGCGTTCCCACGCGGAGCGCGGGAACGAGAGAACCCGGCCTTCCGGCCGGGGCTGCTGATCACTGACCGCCCGCCACTGACCACTACTTCGCCCCCACCAACTGCTTCTTCTTCTCGTTGACAATCTCTTGCTGGATCGAGTTGGGCACGCGGGCGTATTTGGCGAACTCCATCGTGAACGTCCCCTGCCCTTGCGTCATGCTGCGCAGGTCGGTCGAGTAGCCGAAGATTTCGGCCAGCGGCACTTCGCCTTCGATCACAGCGGTGGCGCCTTGCATCTCGGTCGAGACGATCATCCCGCGGCGGCTGGTCAACTCACCGGCCACGGTGCCCTGGTACTGCATGGGCACTTCGATCTCGAGCTTCATGATCGGCTCCAGCAGCACCGGCTTGGCGTTCATAAATGTCTCGCGGAAGCAGTTCCGCGCGCACGTCTGAAACGCCATGTCGGAACTATCGACCTCGTGGTACGAGCCGTCCTCGAGCACGCCACGCACGCCGACGATCGGGTAGCCGGCGATCGGCCCCTTGACGATCGAATCTTTAAATCCCTTATCGACGCTGGGGATGTACTCCTTGGGAATCCGCCCCTGCACCACCTTGTTGACGAACTCGTAAATTCCGTCATTCGGCGCTTCTTCCGTGCTCTGGCCCAGCACTTCGATGCGGCCGACGATGTGGGCGAATTGCCCCGAGCCGCCCGTCTGCTTCTTGTGTTTGAAATTGAACTGGGCGGTCGCCGTGGGGGCTTCGCGGTAACTGACCTTCGGCGCGCCGACCTCGACATCGACCTTATACTCGCGGCGAATCCGCTCGACGTAAATCTCCAGGTGCAATTCGCCCATGCCCGCGATCACCGTCTCGCCCGTCTCCTCGTCGGTGTTGAGGCGGAACGTGGGATCCTCCCGGCTGAACCGATGCAGCGCCTTCCCCAGGCGATCCGCGCTGTCGCGGCTGATCGGGCTGATCGCCATCTTGATGACGGGCTCGGGCACGAACATGTTTTCCAGCGAGCAGTACTTCGGCTCGGAGGAGTAGGTGTCGCCGCTGGCGGCGTCGACGCCCATGATGGCTACAATGTCGCCGGCAATGGCGCTGTCGATCTCCTCGCGCTTGTCGGCGTGCATCTTCACGATCCGGCTGAAGCGCTGCTTCTGGCCGGTGCGCTGGTTGTAGTACGTCTCCCCCTTCTTCACGGTGCCCTGATAGACGCGTGTGAACGTGAGCTGCCCGTAGGGGTCGTCCACGACCTTGAACGTCATGCCCACAAACGGCTTGGCCGGATCAGCGGCCAGCGGGAATTTCTCTTCGGGGTTGTCCCACTTTTTGGCGGCGATTTGCCGCTCGAGCGGCGATGGCAAGTAGCGCACGATCGCGTCGAGCAGCTTTTGCACGCCCTTGTTGCGGAATGCGGTACCCAGGTAAACGGGCGTCATGTCCTGCTCGTTGACGGCATGCTTGATGACCTCGTGGATCAATTGTTCCGGCACCGGCTCTTCGGAGAGCAACAGCTCCATGAGCTGGTCGCTGTACATAGCCAGCGCTTCGAGCATCGTATGGCGATACTTCTCGGCCTCGGCCTTCAGCTCCGCGGGGATCTCTTCCTCGCGGACCTTCTCACCGTGGAGGCCGTCGAAGTAATACGCCCTCATCGTCACCAGGTCGATCAGGCCCTCGAAGTTGTCTTCTTTGCCGATTGGATACTGCATCAGCACCGCGTCGGCCTCGAGCTTCTCTCGAACCATATCCACGACGCGGAAGGGGTTGGCCCCCATGCGGTCCATCTTGTTGATGAACGCCAGCCGCGGGATGTGGTAGCGCTTCATCTGACGATCGACGGTCATCGACTGCGACTGTACGCCGCCGACCGCACACAGCACGAGAATCGCACCATCGAGCACGCGGAGGCTGCGCTCCACTTCGACGGTAAAATCGACGTGCCCGGGCGTGTCGATCAGGTTGATCATGTGATCCTGCCACGAAACCGTGGTGGCGGCACTGGTGATGGTAATGCCCTTCTCGCGCTCCAGATCCATGTAGTCCATGGTCGCGCCCGCGCCGTCTCCCTTCACCTCGTTCATGCGGTGAATGCGACCGGCATAGAACAAGATCCGCTCGCTCAAGGTCGTTTTGCCCGAGTCGATATGCGCCGAGATGCCGATGTTTCTGACTTTCGCCAAGTCCATAGTAATAGCCTCAAAAACTTACCACTGGGAAGTGTTCGGAGCCGGCCGTAAATCGGCGCGTCCGAACCTCGCGTCTGCCACGGGTTGTGCCACGTGCTCGTCGTCCGCCACGGGCGCTGCCCGCGCTCACCGACGCGGTGACAACTGCTGGCACTGGTTCCTGCCCGATCTCGGCGCGCCGGCTGTCCCGCCCGGCCCGCCCTCTGGCAGCGCCTTCGACGAGACTTCTATACGCAGCGCTCGCGTCGGCAGTGCGGTAGGAATGCTTAGATACCTATAGTACACGGATTTCGGCATTGGAAAAGGGCACTTTGGGTGGTTGGACTGGTCCCAACGGGTACGATGGCCTTCCCAGGCCGTCGCATTCAGGTCCCGCGTTGTAGTGCAAGCAGGAGACCTGCGCATAACCGGGGCAACGTCGGCCGCCCGGGCACAAGCTAAAGCTTGAACTCCAACAGCTAAGTACACGGCCCGACTTCGCCGTATTTGCCCCCCTTCAGGTCCAATTCGCTCGCGAAATGGCAATGCACCCAATGCCCCGGCTGGATCTCCCGCAGGACCGGTTCCTCGGTGGTGCTCCTGGGCGGGCGGCAGAACGGACAGCGGGGATGGAACTTGCAGCCGGCGGGAAAGTGCAGCGGACTGGGAACCATGCCGGGGATCGTATTGAGCCGGGCCGTCTTGGCCTTGCCCGGCTCGGGGCGCGACTGGAAGAGGCCGTAGGTATAGGGGTGCAGTGGGTTGGCGAAAAGCTCCCGCACAGGGGCGTACTCGACCACCTTCGAGGCGTACATCACCGCCACATCGTCGGCCATCTCGGCGATAATTCCCAAGTCGTGCGTGATCATCAGGATCGACATGCCAACCTCAGCCTGCAGCTCGCGCAACAAGTCGAGAATCTGGGCCTGGATCGTCACGTCGAGCGCTGTCGTCGGCTCGTCGGCGATCAACAGCTCCGGGTTGCAGGAAAGCGCCATCGCGATCATTGCGCGTTGCCGCATGCCGCCGGAGAACTGGTGCGGATAGTCGTCGACGCGCCTTTCGGGCACGGGGATGCGGACCTTGCGGAGCATCTCGATGGTGCGGTTGCGGGCCTCCGCCTTGCTCACGCGCTGGTGGATGATGATCGCCTCGCTGATCTGTGCGCCGATGGTGAATACTGGGTTGAGCGAGGTCATCGGCTCCTGAAAGATCATCGAGATCCGCGAGCCGCGGATTTTCCGCATTTGGTCTTCCGGCAGCTCGGACAAAACCGTCGGCTGCGGGTTGGCCTGACGGTTTCCGCTTGAATGCATCACAATTCGCCCACCGGCAATCCGTCCAGGCGAAGCGACCAGGCGAATCACCGACATGGCAGTGACACTCTTTCCACAGCCGCTCTCGCCGACTAGGCCGAGCGTCTTACCCCGTGGTATGCGCAGCGAGACATCGTCCACCGCGCGAACGACGCCCTCTTCGGTGTAGAAGTAGGTCTTGAGGTTCTGGATATCGACAAGGATTTCAGACATTCAAACGCGGACCTAGACGTAGCGGTTAATGGTTTGCAAATGGGGAATGCGAGAATGGGGAATGGGGAATGAGATCGAGTGGAACAACCATCAACCGTCGCCAGTCGCTTGCGCATTCCCCATTCCCCATTCAGATCATTCCCCATTCATATTCATTTTCCCGCTTCGCGTAATCGTGGATCGGTTGCCTCTTGCAGTCCCTCGCCGATGAGATTGTATGCCAGCACGGCCAGAAAAATGGCGCCACCGGGGAAGACGATGAGCCACCACATTTGCAGATTCGAGCGTGCGGCGCTGAGGAGCTTGCCCCAACTCGGCTCCGTACCGCCCCAGCCGATAAAACTCAGAGCGCTCTCCAGTAAAATCGCCGACGCGATGCCAAACGTGATCGGCACCAATACTGGCGCCAGCGCATTAGGCAGCATGTGGCGGAACATGATCCGCAACGGGCGCGAGCCGAGGGCGCGCGCGGCGGTCACAAATTCGCTTTCACGCAGTTTGATGAATTCGGCCCTGGTTAGCCGCGCAATGCTCGTCCAGCCCGTCACGCCCAACACCGCCATGACGTGCCAAATCGTCGGACGTTCGACAATTGCGATCAGCGCCAGAATCAGCACCAGCGAGGGAATACACAGCACGACTTCGAGCAGTCGGCTTAACAGCATATCAAGCCAGCCCCCCAAATAGCCCGCCAGCGCGCCCAATGGGATGCCGATGCACGCTGCGATTCCTGTCGATACAAAACCGACTAAAAGCGCGGTAACGGTGGCGTGAACCATTTGCGCAAAGACATCGATCCCCTGCTGATCGGTTCCAAATAGGTTGAATCGATTCGGTTTTCCTTGATTGCCGTATGGGTTCGCCGGTTGGCCGACCCATTGATCCTGGCCCACGCGCACATATGGGTCTTGATAAACCAGCGGCCAGATCGCCCAGTAGTTCGGATCGCCCTTCTCAAATGCTTCCACGGTGTAAAGTTTGCGGAAGGGGCGCCTGACAAAGATAGGATTCTCCCAGCGCGCGTTGAAGTATCCCATGGCGGGGAAGTAGATCTGGTCCTTGTACTTCACCACCAGCGGCTTGGTGCCGACGATCGCCGGCGCCAGGACCGCGACGAGCACGAGAAACAGCACCCACGCCAAAGCGGACATCGCCAGCTTGCGTTTGCGGAACCGTCGCCAGGCCTCGGCCCAGAAACCGCGCGAACTGGTCGGCTCGGCGCTCGGAGCGCTGGGGTGCAGCTCTTCGTCGAGCGATTCGGGCGGAATGAGTGGAGCAGTCTCTGTCACGGAATGGTAGGGTGGGCTCTGCCCACCAATTGACAGCGGTTGAAATTGTGGTGGGCAGAGCCCACCCTACGAATACGTCACACGCGGATCGACCACGGTGTACAGGATGTCGGCGAGTAATTGACCGGAAAGCGCGATGATCGAAAACAACAGGACGAGTCCCATAATCACCGGATAATCGCGGGTGCCGATTGACTGGAACATCAGACTGCCCATGCCCGGCCAGGTGAAGATCTGCTCCAGAATCACCGCCCCACTGAGCAGCGCTGGCAGCGTCAGCCCGATCAACGTGACAAACGGGATCAACGTGTTGCGGAAGGCGTGGTGCCACAAAACGCGAATGGGCCCCACGCCTTTCGCACGAGCGGTGCGAATATAGTCCTGGCGAATGACTTCCTGCATATTCGAGCGGATGAAGCGGCTCTCATAGGCCAATGCGCCGTACGTGAAACAGAACACCGGCAACACCATGTGGCTGAACAAGTCCAGTGTTTGTTCCCAGGGAGACATCAGATCGTAGCCTTGCGAATGCATTCCCAAGAGCGGCAGTCCCAGCCAGGTGTCGCGAAGTCGAACGGCAAAGAAAGACTGCAAGAGCAGCGCCATGACAAACGCCGGCATGGAGTACAACACGTACAGGCCAGTGCTCAACAACCGCTCATCCGTCCGGCCACTTCGAGCGGTTGAATACAAGCCGAGCGGAATCGATAGCAGATAGGCCAACACCAGCGAAGTGACCGAGAGTAAGAGCGTCGGACCAATGCGCTGGCTAATCACGTCTCCGACTGGCAACTTGTAGTAGAACGAGTTGCCAAAGTCGAACCGGGCCACATCCGCCAGCCATTCGAAATACGCCAAATACCAAGTCTTGTCCAACCCATAGGCTTTCCGAGCCAGATCGTAGTCCTCCTGGCTGATCCGGCGGGTCAGCCCTTCGGTGTCGATCATCGACGGATCGCCCGGCATGCTGCGGATCAGCGCGTAGATCAGCATCGTGATCAACAGCAGCGTCAGGCTGCCGATCAACAAGCGGCGGATGAGATACGAAGCCATCAATACGCCACCGTGCGAGAGACTCGAACGTAGTCGTTAGCGCGCCGCCGGACTATCGCTCGCCGGCTGACGGCGACGGCCGGGCTCATTGCATGGTCATCCAGACGCTGAAAAACCCGGGGCTGTAGTGGTACGGCCCGCGCGGGCTGAACATGTAGCCGCGCAATTGCTTGTTGAACCCGTAAAAGGCGCTACGATAAAACAGAAACGTATATGGCTGGTCGGCGTACAGTAGATCGTCGATCTTGCCATACGCTTCGGCGCGAGTGGCGCTCGGCGAGACGCCGATCTTGTCGAGCTCGAATTCCTTGACGATCTGCTCTCGCGCCTCCGTCGCCGATTCAACCTGTTTGGCCAGTTGATACAGCCCGTCCACGTAGCGGTTCGAGTAACCGATCCAGTTCCGTCCTCCGTCGATGGCGCTCGTGGACCAGATGTTCTCGGACAAATCAGGGTCTGTTCCGGTGCCCCAGCCGCCAAAGGTTGCATCGAACTCCTTGTCTACCATCAACTGCGTATGGGTGACGCGCTCCAAGGGCTTGACCGCGCACTTGATTCCGATGCGATTGAGGTTCTGCGCCAACAAGTTGCAGATTCGCACGCGCTCGGGAACATTGGTCGTGATCATCGTAAAGTCGAAAGGCACTTTGCGTCCATCGATGAGCTTACTGCGCACGTTGTCGCCGTCGCGGAAGTCCCAGCCCGCCGCCTCGAGCAGCTCCTCCGCCTTGTCGAGGTCTTGCTTGAACGGCGCTTTCGGGGTTTTCGAGGCCATCCACGCCGTCGGATGAAAGATACCCGTGCACGGTTCATTCAACCCGTACAAGATCACGTTCAACATTTCGTCGTGGTCGAAGGCGTATGACATCGCCATGCGAACGCGACGGTCGTCGAAGTATTGACTAGCGCAGTTCCATTCGAAGGCAAAATACAGCCATTCCAAACCGGTGGCCTTCGTATTCTCCTCGTAAAAATCGGCGCTGCTTGTCTGCGAAACCCATTGCTCGGAGTTCATTTCCAAGTCGTGAACCTCGCCGCTCTTCAGCGCCAAGAGAGCGACGTTGCCGTCCTCGATGACGCGGAAGCGGACCTCGCGGAAAAATGGCTTGTCGCGAACCTGCTTTCCGTCGTGCAGGTAATAGCTCTCGCGACGACGCAGCACCATTTCTTGCCCCCGTTGTCGCCGGGCTACGGTATAAGCTCCGCTGCAGACTGGATTGTTTTGCTGCTCGACGTGATAGGGACTTTTCTGCAGCGTCGGATCCTCGGCCAGCGATTTTTCGTAAACATGCTGCGGGATCGTGGGAAAATTGAGATTTACCGCATTGGTCGCTAACGCCTGTTTATGGAAATAAACGACGGTCCAATCGTCGTACGCCTCGACCCATTTCAGCTCGTCGGTGCCCGAACGGACGGCGAGCGCAGGCACATCGGGGTTCATGATGGTTCGAAACGTAAAGGCCACATCATGCGCCGTAAAAGGCGTGCCGTCCGACCAGGTCAGATCCTTTCGCAGGACCACTTTGTCGTACAGGCCGTCTTTACTCGAATGCCAGCTTTCAACCACGGCTTTGTCTGGGAAGGGCTTCAACTCCCAGTCAAACGTAAACAGGTAGCTGTGTAACAAAACGGAAATATCGCCGTCTTCCACCGAATTATAAAAAACCGGATTCGTCGTCCGGGCATCGCCTCGCCAATGCCGTGTGATCGCCGCTTCCCAATTAACTTCGCCCTCGTTCTCAGGCAATCGGTCGAGCGCCGCCAGAATCTTCCTATTGTTCTCAGCACCGTCATTGCGAAGGCTCAATGCCGCTTCGTCGTCGTTCGGCGTCGGCTGCTCTCGCAAGTGGTCTTCCAAACGCTGCATGGTGTCGACCACCGGCTGCTCAACCCATTCGACCGTCTTCTCCAGCTCCTCGAGCTTGGGCGGCGTAAACGGCGCGATGAGCGTCTTCAATCCATCTTTGTCCGTGTAGGTTTTGAGCTCGCTGATACCGGCGGGCGAAACCGTCTTATCTACGGCCGCCTCACCCCGGGCGTCGGCGGTATCTGATTGAGGTGATTGCGCAACGTCCGAGCCGCTGGTGCAGCCGGCGACAACGGCCAGGATCAACAGGTAAGCGAGCGCCAAGTGCGAAGCAAGACAACGCATGCGATCAGGTCCTTGAGAATTGCGTGAACGAGATTCCTACGCAGCCTGCCGGCGGACGTTCGGGCTATCAGCGGAAAGGTCGGTCTAGATATGCGTAAGGCGACGGACGGAATGAAGTAACTCCATGCTATCCATCGACTTGTGGATGGTCAAGGCAACAGAACTACGGCCGACTGGGTTCGCCCCGGCTTTTGCAGCACCGATGTCATAGATTACTCGCCTTGCGACGTCTCCGACCGCCAAGGCGGCGGTTTACGATCTGACGGAGTGACTCATGCCACGAGAAACGACCAGCGTTATTTCAGCGGCAGACTTCCTGCCATCGCGACGCACCCTGCCGGCACTGGCCAAGGCCGCGGCTCACTGCGAGGGCTGCCCGCTCTTCGCCCGCGCGACGCAGACGGTCTTCGGCGACGGGCCCAGCGACGCGAGAATCATTATGGTCGGCGAGCAGCCGGGCGACCGCGAGGACGTCGAAGGCAAGCCGTTCGTCGGCCCGGCCGGCTTGCTGCTCGACCGCGCTTTGGCCGACGCCAAGATCGACCGCGACACCGTCTACGTGACCAATGCGGTAAAGCACTTTAAGTGGACGCCGCGCGGCAAACGGCGACTCCACGCCAAGCCGACCGCGCGCGAGATGAACGCCTGCCGCCCCTGGCTAGAAGCCGAGCTCGAGACAATCGAGCCGGATTTCCTCATCTGCCTGGGCGCCACCGCGGCGCAGTCACTGCTCGGCCGCCAGTTCCGCATCAGTAAGCAACACGGCGCCTGGGTCGAGAGCGACTGGGCGCCGTGGACCATGGCCACTTATCATCCGTCCGCCTTGCTCCGCGCTCCCGATGAAGACGCGCGGCGGCAAATGTACGGTGACTTTGTCGACGATCTCCGCGTGGTCGCACGGAAGCTGAACGGGGCCCGTTGATTGGTCCGTATACTCCTGTGCGGGGACGGCCAGGGCGTGTGCCGGCTGCGTTCAGCGCTATTTCGCACCGGCGAAGCGCGCCAGCCCGATCCAGACGACCGCCACCACGCCCAACACAACGAGAATCGTCCATCCCTGCTTGTAGCGCTGCTCGTCGGCGCGCTGCCGCGCCAACTCGCGGGGGTCGATTTCGATCGCACCCAAAAGAACTTCAACTGTCTCCGCGTCAGTGGCGCTGCCTTCGCCGCTCGATGCGAGCGCCACGACCGTGGTCGGCTCTGCTTCCGGCCGCTCAAGGAGTGCCGTTAATCCAAGCGCGCCTACGATCGTCAAAAGTACGAAGCAGACCGGCGAGCGCCATCGTCTTACGGCGCCGGCCAACGGCGGCAACGGAAATGCTTCCCGACTTTCCCGCCACACTCCCATCAGCAGACCCAGTGCGGCAAAGCTCTGGAGCGCTCCGATCGAAAAAGCGTAACCCATGGCGAAGAGCGCGATTGCGGCGCTCGTCAGAGCCGGCCCCCAGCCCGCATGGCGTCTCTGCGCTGCTTGAGCGAACGCCAACGCAGCGAGTACGCCGCCGGGTAGCGCCAATCCGTATCGCACAGCCGGTCCAACGTTTGTTGAACCGCTTATCGCGAGGATGATCGCGGCAACGGCGATCACTGGGGCATAGAGCCATGGTTTCAATCGGCGCTTGCCCTGGCGCTCAAAGCCTTGCCTGCCGCACTCGATCAAAGCGAGAAACGACGCGGCGGAAAGCGCGTGCGATAAATGGCCGATTAAGGCGGCCTGCGAATCGCTACCGGCTATCAGGCTCCACTGGGCCAATGCCTGCGCCAAAGCGAATAACGCGAATAACCGCCATCGGCTCGGCTCGGGGCCGTGAGCCAATCGCAGTGCCATTAGTCCAGCCCAGACAAGCGCCAGTCCACATATGAAGGCTACAATCGCCGGCTGGAACAGTGCGAACGAGCTCATGCCTCCGCCCCCGATAGAAAGTGGTATCCCCTACCACTCTAGGTCGCCGCAGTAGGCCGCACGCTCGGGTATGTGGAACGGCACCGTAGCCATCACGCTCCGAGTTTGTGAATCAATCGATTTTGGCCACCGACACGAAAGGACTTACGTGCGGTTTTGAGGGTGTTTTGGCCATTGATTCACAAACTCTCCGCGTGATGCATCCTCTCGCGGCTTCGGCCGTGAGCTCAGCCGAACGGAGCGAGAGGGCTACGGAATGGCACACGGAGTGTGTTTACTACATCCAACCCGCATAAACCGATTCAGCGGTAAATAGGCCATACGCGACACGATCGCCGCTCGAATCGCGGACTCTCGCAGTGGTTCGGAATGCTAGGCTTTGTCGGCAAACGTGTATCCGAGAGCGCAAGGCTCAAGCGTGTTGCCTCAACGCCTTATCGGCCTTGAAGTTGCAACCTTGAACCGGAAACCAGAAACCCTCAGTCGCCGTTATGGTCGTTATCATTGGCTGCATTGTTGTGTTGGGCAGCGTGATCGGCGGTTTTATGATTGCCGGCGGCCATGTCGGGGCGTTGCTTCACCCTAGCGAGCTGCTGACCATCGGCGGCGCGGCCCTGGGCGCGATGATCGTGATGTCGCCCACGAAGGTGTTGAAGGATCTCGTGCGCGGCCTGATTCAGTGTTTAAAGGGAAGTCCCTTCAACAAACAGACGTATCTAGAGCTTTTCAAGGCGCTTTACGACCTGCTGCGGACGGCGCGCCGCGAGGGCCTGATGATCCTCGAAGCCCATGTCAACGATCCACACCACAGCGACATCTTTAAAAAGTACCCGCGGATCGCCAACAACCATCACGTCACGCAGTTCATCTGCGGCGGACTATCGCCAATCATCGAGGGCATGGCCAAGCCGGAGCAATTGCCGGCGCTGATGGATGCCGAGCTGCGTGTAATTGAAGAGGAGCACCACGCTCCTTTGGGTGTGTTGCAAAAGACGGCCGACGCGCTGCCCGGTTTCGGGATCGTGGCCGCGGTGCTCGGGATTGTGATCACGATGGGCGCCATCTCCGGCCCGGTCGAAGTGATTGGCCACAAGGTCGGAGCGGCGTTGGTCGGCACGTTTCTGGGCATCTTGTTGTCGTACGGGTTCTTCGGCCCGCTGGCCTCGCGAATGGAGTTTTTGGGCGCCGCCGAAATGGCGTTCTTCCGCACGATCAGCACGGTGATCCTGGCCTTTGTCAACGACGTGCCGCCGAAAGTGGCCATCGAGCAAGCGCGTCGCGGCGTGGGGACTGAAGTGCGACCCACCCGCGAAGAGCTGGACCAACTGTTCAAAGAAGTCGAAGCAACGGGAGGCTGATAGAGGTAGCGGAAGCCCGGTAGGGTGGGCTTTGCCCACCACGAATTGAGCCGTTATCAAATGGTGGGCAGAGCCCACCCTACGGGAGGATCAAAGCACATGGCTGGCAAAGGAGGTGGCGCTTGGAAAGTCGCTTACGCGGACTTCGTCACCGCGATGATGGCGTTCTTTCTGGTGATGTGGATCACCTCGCAGAGCAAGCCTGTCAAGGAAGCGATCTCGCAGTACTTCAGCGATCCGTGGGGCAACTCGTCCACGCCTTCGTCTTCGCAATCGATCATCCCGCGACGCGACCGCAGTGGCGCGCCACCGATCATCGGCCCGCATAAGGGGGGTCTGGGCCGTGGCCGCGGAACTCCCAAGCCAGCGGCCAAATCGGCGGCAAATGCCGAGCAAGGTCGCCAGAGCGGAAGTCCGAGTCTCGTCGTGTTGCAGGAGGCGGGACAGTCGCATGTGGGTGCGGTGCTGAAGTTCTCAGAGTATTCTGCCGAGCTCGATGAGGTGGCACAAAGCCGATTGGAAGAGCTGGCGCCTCTGATGCTTGGCAAGCCGAACAAGATCGAGATCCGCGGCCATGCCTCGAAGCGCCCGCTGCCCAAAGAAAGCGGCTTCAAGGACCCGTGGGAAATCTCCTATGCGCGCTGCCTGGGCACGATGAAGTATCTCCTGTCCAAGGGGGTCGCCGCCGACCGCATTCGGTTAAGCCAGGCCGGGCCGTTTGAACCGCAGAGCCTAGAACTCGAGGCTGATTGGCCGGGGCTCAACTCACGCGTGGACGTCTACATGCTCGGCGAGTTCGTCGACGATTTCCAAGGCAGTCCCGATGCGCGGACCAAGCAAACGGAATCGCCGCGGAAAGAGACGCAGTGACGTCCTTTCGTGCGGCAGCCGGCCTTTGAACCGTTTGCTGCAACTGCCGCTTTCTGCGACCCCTGGACTTGGAAAAGCGATGCGCAGTGATTCCAATGTGCGAAGCCATCTGGCCACTCGCACACATCACCGCCCATTTCTCAAGATCCATGAAATTCGCCATTTGCAACGAAACGTTCCACGACCGCTCGATCGTTGAGGGCCTTGAGCTGGCGCGCGATAGTGGATACACCGGCATTGAGATCGCCCCTTTCACGCTCGCGACTTATGCGACGGACATTACGCCCGCGCGGCGCGAGGAGGTGCGGCGGCAGGCGGCCGACGCGGGTCTTGAAGTCGTCGGCCTGCATTGGCTGTTGGCGAAGACCGAGGGTTTTTACCTCACGTCGCCCGACGCAGCGGTGCGGCGGGGAACGAGCGCTTACCTTGGCGAACTGGCTCGGCTGTGCCGCGACCTGGGTGGATCGCTGATGGTGCTCGGCTCGCCGCAGCAGCGGAATCTGTTACCCGGCGTGACGAAGCCGGAGGCGCTGCGGTATGCGGCAGAGTGCATCCAGGGCGCGCTTGCGGAACTGGAAGAAACCGGGGTGGTGCTGTGCGTCGAGCCGCTGGGTCCGAGCGAAGGGGATTTTTTGCTGACGGCGGCCGAAGGAGTTGAACTGTGCGAGATGGTCGGCTCGCCGCAGTGCCGGCTGCACCTTGATGTGAAGGCGATGTCGAGCGAGACGACGCCGATCCCAGAGCTGATCCGCGCGAACCGCTCTCGCTTGCACCATTTCCACGCCAACGACGCGAACCGGCAGGGGCCGGGCTTTGGCGAGGTGGATTTTGTACCGATCTTTGAGGTTCTGCGCCAGATCGACTACCAGGGCTGGGTGTCGGTCGAAGTCTTCGACTATGCACCCGGCGTCGAGCGCCTGGCGCGGGAGAGCATTGACTACATGCGCAAGTGCCTGAAGCGGCTGGCGTAATATGGAGTGCGACGACTTGTCGTCGCTTTGGATTTCAAACAGCTTTGTCTGCGAAGAGCGCTTACTCAGCTATCCGGCCGAATTACGATCCAAAGCGATGACGAGTCATCGCACTCCAAAATTCCGAATGGCCTGCCGCATTTCGGCCGCGAGGAAAAATGACCCGGTAACGCAAATCAAGTCCTCGGGCGACGCTAGCTCTTTGACGCGCTGCCACGCCTCGCCGGGCGTATCGCAACAATGCAGCCGAACCGTATCGGTTGTGCCCGGCCTTCCTTTATCAACTCCCGGTTGGGCATTGAGCGAGGCGGCAACCTCGCGAGCCACCGCCGCAAGTTCCTCGACCGGCACATAGCGAGGATTATTGAAATAGCGCGTCACGACCACGCCGTCGAACCGCGGCAGCAACTGAGCTAGCATCTCGCGCACCGGTTTGTCTTGCGTGGTCGCAAAAACCAGCCAGCGCCGACGCGCAATAAAGCTTTCGTCAAGCGTTGTAAGGAGCGAGGCGATCGAGGCGACATTGTGCGCGGCGTCGACCACGACCGCGGGCCGACGGGTCACGACCTCGACGCGCGCCGGCCAGCGGATTTCGGCCAGGCCTTCGCGCACGGCCGACTCGGGAATCATCCAGCCGTTGCCGCGAAGTTGCGCCACCGTGGCAATCGCCACCGCGGCGTTTGTCGCCTGATGGCTGCCGACCAGACCCAACTCCAGATCACGGTATTCCGGGGCCAACTCGCGAGTTTTCGGGATAAAGTTCATCCGCCCATGCTCATCAGCGAATTGCAGATCGCGAGGCGGTTGATACGACAAATCGAAATGCTCGCCAAGCTGAATCAGACGAGCGCCGCGCTCGGCCGCCGTCGCCGCGATCACCTTTCGCGGCTCGGAATCTAGAACGCCACTAATGACTGGCACGCCGGGTTTGATGATGCCCGCCTTTTCGCGGGCGATTGCGGCCAGCGTATTGCCGAGCTGCCTGGTGTGGTCGAAGCTGATCGTCGTAATCACCGAGACCACCGGTTGACAGATGTTGGTCGAATCGAGCCGGCCCCCCATGCCGACTTCGATCACCGCAGCCTCCACGCGACGGCGCGCGAACTGCGCCAGTGCCATCGCGGTGGTGATCTCAAAGTACGTCGGGCGGCCGCCCCCCTCACCCCGATCGGCGCGGCGGTCCATGGTTTCCACTGCCGGCCGCACCCACTCGACCAGCTCGATGAGCTCCGCGGGGGAGCAAGGCCGGCCATCGATCGCCACGCGCTCTTCGATCCGCTCTAAATGCGGCGAGCTGTACAGTCCCGTGCGGTAGCCGGCGGCCGTGAGCATGCCGGCGACCATCGCCGCGGTCGAGCCCTTACCCTTCGTGCCGGCGATGTGGACGATCGGAAAGGCGCGGTGCGGGTTGTCAACGCGGGCCAACAGGTCGCGCATGCGATCCAGGCGAAACTCGCGGCGGCCGTACGAAGGGGCGGCCATGCGCTCGTAATCGATGCGGCTGAACAGAAAATCAAGCGCCTGCTGATATGCCGGCGGCGAAAGACAGGTCTCGGGCATGGAGAGAAGCCGCAAGGGTAGAGCCGACGCAAAAGCGGCACTGCTTCTTATCCTAAAGTAATCGCAGCGGCCGCAACAGCGGGAAATCTCATCGCCCCGCGCCTGTGCGGCGCAAGGGTTCCGGCTCGGAAGTCCCAGAATATCAAGAAACCGGCGGACAAATTCCTTGACCCCGCCCGGGATTGTAGGCAAACTGGGCAGTTGGTGCATAAGCACACGGCCGGCTTCGTGATTCACAACTTTGAGAGAGTGCCGATGTCGATCAACTTTCGTAGGGCGGCGGTACGAGTTTTGGTTGCAGCCGGGCTTACGTTTGCGCTAGGCTCGGTGGTCTACGCCGCGCCGGGCGCGCCGAGCATCGGGATCAACTTCGGAGCTAATGAGCCAAACGCCGCAGGCAGTGCCGTGACCAGCGCGGCGGGCGTCTTGGATACCGTTACCTGGAACAATGTGACGGGAACGAACGGTTCCGCGCCAAATTTGAACGCCGACGTGGCGGGCGCTTCGACTGCCACGGCCGCAAGCGTGAATTGGACCTCGGCTGGCACTTGGGCCAGCACCGGTCGAGGCGAAGAGAACAATACTGCACCGGCCGGACCCGACCGCAACCTGATGACCGGCTACCTGGACACCGGCACGGTCGGTGAAACCGGCGTCTCGATTTCGGTGGCCAACCTGCCTCCGGTGCCGGGCTTCCCGTTCTTCGACGTCTATGTTTACATCAAAGGCGGCGTGAACGGCCGCGGCGGCACGTACACGATCGGCGGGACCACCTTGGAACACACCGGGAATGCGGCCTTCAATGGCACATTCTTGCAGGACACAATCGACCCGGGCACTACTGCCGGCAGCAACTATCTCGTCTTCCGTGGCTTGAGTGGCAGCGGTTTTACGCTGACGACCACTCCGACCATCGTCTCCGGCGTGGCCCGCGCTCCGGTCAATGGCATTGAGATCGTCGCTTCGCCGATCCCCGAGCCAGGGACAATCGCCCTGTTGGGCATCGGTACGCTGATCGTATCGGCCGGATTCGCGATACGACGTCGCCGGAGCGAATGATCGGCGAGGTTCGCATGAATTAGGTCCCGCTTGCCGAGCGGGACCTTTTTTTGCGCGCACGCTATCTGCTTCCGCTTGTCCGCGACTCCATCAAGTATCCTGGAGATATGGAACCCATTCGTAGAGTCATCGTCCTTGGCGGCGGCAGCGCGGGCTTGCTGGCCGCGATCACGCTCAAGCGGCATGCCGCGGCGCTTAACGTGACCGTCGTGCGCTCGAAGGAAATCGGCGTGATCGGCGTCGGCGAAGGATCGACAGTCGGCTTTCCGCGATATTTGCACACCTACCTGGCGATAGAGCCGGCCGAGTTCTATCGACTCGCTCAGCCGACGTGGAAGCTCGGGCTGCGCTTTATCCGCTGGGGTCCCCGCGAGCGGTTCCATTACAGCTTCGCCATTGCTTACACGCTGCAGTGGCAGATGCTCCGCAAGCCGCCCGGGTATTACTGCGATGAAGAGGCGGATTACGCGAACCTGCATATGGCGCTAATGAGCGAAGATCGCGTCTTTTTGCGCGGACCGCAGGGGCTGCCGCGAGTCACCCACGACTTTTCGTATCACATCGAGAACCGCCACTTCGTCGACTTTCTGGAGGGCCACGCCGCCCGGCTCGGGATCGTGCTGATAGATGACACGGTGGAACACGTCAGGCAGAATGAGCACGGTGTCTCCTCGCTGCGGCTGGCCTCGGGACGCGAAGTCGCGGCCGATCTGTACGTCGATTCGTCGGGCTTCGCGTCCGTGCTGCTCGGCCGCACGCTCGACGAGCCATATCTCAGCTTTCGCTCCACGCTGTTCTGCGATCGCGCCGTCGTCGGCGGCTGGGAGCGCACGGACGAAGTGATCAAGCCCTACACCAGCGTCGAGACCATGGACGCCGGCTGGTGCTGGCAGATCGATCATGAACATCGCATCAACCGCGGCTATGTCTATGCGTCGAGCTTCATCAGCGACGACGAAGCCGAGCGCGAATTCCGCGCCAAGAACCCGCAGGTTGGTCCGACGCGCGTGGTCCACTTCAAAAGCGGCCGACACGAGCGCGGTTGGGTGAAGAACGTGGTGGCGATTGGTAATTCCTGTGGATTCGTCGAGCCGCTCGAGGCCACGTCGCTGGGCGCCATCGGCACCGAGGCGGCGCTATTGGTCGAGACCTTGATCGACTCGGACTTCGCGCCGGGGGAGAGCCAGATCAAGCATTTTAATCGCGCGATGGCGATGTCCTGGGACAACATCCGCCGCTTTTTGGCCATCCATTACAGGTTCAACACGCGGCTCGACACGCCGTTTTGGCGCGCGTGCCGCGCCGACACCGACCTGGCCGGCGCCGAAGAGATTGTCGAGTTCTACCAAGAAAACGGCCCCAGCCATCACGGCCGCGTGATGCTGCTCAACCAGCTCGATCAGTTCACGATCGACGGTTGGCTGGCGTTGTTAGTTGGTATGCGCGTGCCTCATCGCCGCAAGTTTGCGCCGTCGGACGCTGAGCGCTCCGAGTGGCGGCGCATCGGCGAACATTTCAAGCAGCAAGCGCAAGGGGCGATGACAGTCAAAGAGGCGCTTCAGGCGATCCGCTCGGCCCGCTGGCGCTGGAGCCCCGACTTCTACAAGCCCATGCCGCCGCTGTTGGAGTTCAGGCTTTAGCCTGTTTTTGGACTGCGTTGACTCGTCAACGCTTGGATTTCAATACCTCGGATAGCGCGACGCTCGCTTTACATCACGAAAGGGCTTTTGAAAAGAAAGCTCCGACAAGTCGGAGCACTCCATTGAGCATCACTCGTTATCCAAAAGTTTGACCTCATCGCCCACGACAAGAAAAGTCCGATGAGTCTCGACCGGCTTGGCCCCCTTTCTGTAATAGCGGTACTCTACCGGAACAATCATACCCTCGGCTGAAGGCTCCGACGCATACCACTCGATGACTTGAAAGCGGCCGCCCGCGTTCTCTTCGATCCACTTCTCCACGGCTCGCCGTTCGGACGCAATTGGCGCCATGCCTTGTCGCACGGTCGCAGCGCCCAGCCAAAAGACGAATACGATCAGCGCAAATTGCGTGGCCACAACGCACCGTTGGAACAGCTTCGAGCGGTGGTCACGTTTACGACGCAAGAGCACCGCCAAAAAGTACTCCTTCAGCATTTCGCCATACGCCGTCCGAAGCGTCCGCGAATGCTCCTCCGGCAGCGTAGGGATTGATGTCAAAGGCGGTGGTTGGCGGCCGTTGCGCGCCGGTCCGTCCTGTCGCGCAGCTTGATGATACACCGACTGCCGCGCCAGATACTCGGCAACCGACTCGGTCGTGGTGGTCCAGCCCGATTTGCCTCCGCGTGTGCCCTTTAATACGCCCCCTTTGATCCGGGCGAGCACGCGATAGACCTGTTCGGCGGTGGGCTGCGACGTCTGATAAATCAGCCGAGCCGCCTCGGTCAGGGTCAACGGCTTATCGCTTGTAGAAATCATAACCAGCATTCCTGGAAGACGACATCCGCAACAACCGTGTAGGGTGGGCTCCGCCCACCAATGGACCCGGTTCAAGCAATTCTCGGTGGGCACGGCCCGCCCGACGGTAGTAATCCGGTCTATTGCTCGTCCGATGGGATAATCTCATCGCCGGCACGCGTCGAGTAGGCTCGCCACACGTTCAGGTCAATTTGGTCGTCCATGGTACGCACCGAGCCGTCCATCATCGCGACATTGACCACCCCGCCGTGGTAGCTACGGGCGGTGACGGCGGCGAAGGTCTTCACCGTCGGCGAGACTCCTTCCTGCTGGTTATTCCAATCCACGTCGAATGTCCGCCCATTTACGGTGCACAGGACTTTCTCGTTGGGTCGATAGGCCGTTGTGAACCCAATCTGATGCGAGCGACCATCCGCCCACTCGGTGTGGCCCGTTTCGCTCTTGAAGTCGCCGCCCAAGCCGCAGAGCTCAGTCGGGGCCGGCAACGCCGGATCCGTCACGCTGGCATTGCGGAAGTAGGGATTCCAACCTTTCACTTCGGCCGCACACATGGTGAAGCTTAGACCGTCGTAGATTGAGGCGGCCTTAACGCGGCTCTTAGGATAAAAGACTCCCTCGCCCCCTTTACCGGTGACCGGATCATAGACGAACCACACGCCCAGATTCACGGCATAGTTGGTGATGTACCAGGTGGGCAACAGCGGAGTGCCGTCGAGCCGCGGCTCATCGCGCCGTTCCGACGGGCAAATGAAGGTAGGCACGCGCATGGCGCGGACCTGAGTCGTCGCACCGTCGGCCGTTCGGATGAGAGGCTGTTTAGGATCCTTATAGCTCAAGCGGAAGTCCACCCTGTTGAACAGGTTGCCTTGTTCCAAGTTGGGGAGAATCTGGCCGTGCGTAGACCAACCGTCGATTTCGCCGTTGGCAAGCGGCGCGGCCGGCTCCCAACTCGACGGGTAATGCCCCTGCTTGGCTTCGTAGTTGAGGACCGCCAGCGCGAACTGCTTGATGTTGTTCTGGCAAGACGCGCGCCGGGACGATTCGCGCGCGGCGTTCACTGCGGGCAGCAGCAGGCCAATGAGAACGGCGATGATGATCATCACCACGAGCAACTCAACGAGCGTAAATCCGCGTCGTCGCCAAACCGAGAGGTGTGAACGAGGCATGTTGGATCTCCTAAAGCGAAGGTGGGAATTGGAAAGGGGGCGCACGTTCAAGAGCGACAGGGCGACTCTTTTGGTGGTGAGGGTATTGAGACTCAATCTCAACAGCGACGAGTATCTTAATCGTTAGAGAACCGCTGTCAACAGGCTTTTGCACTCGAATCCAAAGAAAACTTGCCTGGCGTGGCTAGCATCGGGTGTACTGCCCGCTTGCCTACGGGGCCCTGAGAGCTTCCCTGCATGTCCCAGAAGACGGTTACGGGCCGGGGCCGCTAAGGCAGTTGGCGCGAAGCTGGAAGGACCGCACCGGCTTTAGTCGGTGTAGTCATGCCCGCCTAGTTGTGCTGGTAATGGCTCAGTGTCCGATCGACGCGGAGGCGCGGATCGTGGAGATCGGAATGGAGAAGCGGCTCACTGGCCCCGCGATCCCGCGGCATTGCGTGGCAAGTGGCATCGCCTGCAATCGCTCCACGGCTGCGTCGCAGGGGAGCGTTTATTGTTGTTCATCTCGTGGCATGCTACAGTCGATATTGAACGTCTTAAAGCGGCTTAGGAAAAGTGGTTCGGCAAATCCGATTACCTGTAACTATGGCCGATTCACGAGCTGCACGCCTTCGGCCGAACGGCTCTGGCAAGTCGATTCTGGGATCCCTTGTTCTTGCGCTTGGCTCCGGACTGCGAGCACTCCCCATACGACGAGGAAAGGAGCGCCTGTCGCGCTGGATACCGCTGGACCGCCTGGCCGAGTCGGGCTGTTTTCACGGGCGGACGTTTCGAGGCAAACAGAGCATCGTTTGGGACGCCTCGACACTGCCCGACGTCATGACGAAGTCCATGCTTTGGAACGGGTCCTACCAGGACGATGTACTGGCCTGCATTGCGCGGGCCATCAAGCCGGGCGACCAGGTGTTCGATATCGGCGCACATTTTGGGCTGATGTCGATCTTCGCCAGCAAGTTGGTCGGAGAGCACGGAAAGGTAATCGCCTTTGAGCCGAGCCCCCGAAATCGGGAAGTACTCGCGCACCACTGTCGGCTCAATCGTTCGAGCAATGTGATCATCGAAGCGTTGGGGCTGCTGGATCGGCCGGGCGAGTTCGACTTCTACATGACGACCGGCCACAGTTGGAACTCGACTTTTGATGCGGCATTCGCCCAGCAACAGACATTCGACCGAACGACCGTCCGGGCGGATACGCTCGACAACTTCGTCGAGCGAACGGGATTGCGGCCGGCGTTGTTGAAGATTGACACGGAGGGCACCGAGCTCGAGTGTCTGCTCGGCGGCATTGCGACCTTGCGCCGACTGCGACCGGTGCTGGTGATCGAGTACAACTCGCTCTCGCAGTCGCGGCCCGGGGAGGACGAGCAGCGTGTCATTCGCCTGCTTCAAGAGCTCGGCTATCGAATGTTTATCCCCCAATTTTCTTTTTGGGGGAACGTTACGGGGCAATTCGAGGAATTGCGGGGCGACGAATCTCTCGACGGAAAGCTGCTCAATGTATTGTGCCTTCCCGAGTCGCGAGTCGACCTGCTGAAGGTCCGTACTTGAAGGACGAACCGTCACCATCGCATTATGCGGCTTACCGCAACTGCCGTTTGCGGGGCTGATTCTATGTAATTATAATGGAAGTTTTCCATCGCCTTGCTCCTCGAGCTCACGTCGGTTGAGTGAATATGGTCGCGGTCTTAGGAATTTCTGCCTTCTATCACGACAGCGCCGCGGCGCTTGTGGTAGATGGTCAAATCGTTGCGGCGGCCCAGGAAGAACGCTTTACGCGGAAAAAGCACGATTTCGAATTTCCGACAAACGCCATTGAATTCTGTTTGCAGCAGGCCGGCCTGGAAGCAGCGCAATTGGATTATGTCGGCTTCTACGACAAGCCCTTTTTGAAGTTTGAGCGATTGCTGGAAACCTATTTGGCTTGCGTACCCGCGGGCTTCGGCTCCTTCTTGCAAGCGATGCCGTTGTGGTTGCGGCAGAAGTTGCACTTGCCGCGCGAGATGGATCGTGGTCTGAAAAAACAGTACCGCAAGGGGTACGTCTTTACCAAACACCATGAATCGCATGCGGCCAGCGCTTTCTTTCCCTCGCCATTTGACGAGGCCGCCATTCTTACCTTGGACGGCGTAGGCGAATGGGCGACGGGAAGCTGGGGGGTCGGACGCGGCAATCAAATCGAACTACGTCAAGAAATGCGGTTTCCGCATTCCCTTGGACTCTTGTACTCAGCGTTCACGTATTACACCGGTTTCACCGTTAATTCCGGCGAATATAAGGTGATGGGGTTAGCGCCGTACGGTGAGCCGCGGTATGTCGATCTGATTCTGGACAAACTGCTGGACTTGAAGGATGACGGCTCGTTTCGCATGGACATGTCGTACTTCAACTATTGCCAGGGGCTGACGATGACATCAAAGAAGTTTGATGCTCTCTTCGGCGGCCCACCCCGGCAACCCGATTCGCGGCTGACGCAGCGCGATATGGATCTCGCCGCCTCGATCCAAAAGGTGACCGAGGAAATCATGCTGC
>JBBDYH010000043.1:0-38179 GCA_040901795.1 Pirellulales bacterium | reverse complement strand
GGGTTCGGTCCTCCACGCGGTATAACCCGCGGTTCAACCTGCTCATGGGTAGTTCGTGCAGTTTCGCGTCTACCACCAACGACCTGTCTCCGAAGAGACGGGCGCCCTATTCAGACTCGGTTTCCCTATGGCTTCGGCTCGGAGAGCCTTAACCTGGCCGCTGACGGTAACTCGCCGGATCATTATGCAAAAGGCACGCCGTCACGCATTCCCTTTCGGGCATAGCGCTTCGACCGCTTGTAGGCGTATGGTTTCAGGTTCAGTACCTCCCCTAACAGGGGTTCTTCTCATCTTTCAGTCGCCCTACTGAGTTCGCTATCGGTCGTCAGGTAGTATTTAGCCTTACGGGATGGTCCCCGTAGATTCAGTCGAGATTCCACGTGGCTCGACCTACTCAGGTACCTCTCGGGAGACGGTTCAGCTTTCGCATACGGGTCTGTCACCCTCTATGGATGGCCTTTCCATGCCATTCTGCTAGCCGACCATTTGGTAACTCCCATGTGAGAGGCCCTACAACCCCGCGGAGGAAAACCTCCACGGTTTGGGCTATTTCCCGTTCGCTCGCCGCTACTGAGGAAATCGATTTTTCTTTCTTTTCCTGCGGATACTTAGATGTTTCAGTTCTCCGCGTTCGCTGCACGCACCTATGGATTCAGTGCGCGCCAGTTCGGGTATCCCGGGATCATCGCTTGTTTGACAGCTACCCCGAGCTTATCGCAGTCTTCCACGCCCTTCAAAGCCTCCTGACGCCAAGACATCCCCCATACGCCCTTAGTAACTTGACCACCAAAATCAAACGCTCTCGAGAACCTCAATCAACCCGACCTGGCGGCCGAGATGATCGATGCAATGCGAGAGGTTGTTGGCGGCTCTAGACCCGCCTGTACTCACCGGCCGCACACTGCCGAAAAACAGTGCCGCCGATACCCCAGACGGTGTCGTAACGATAAGTCCATCGCTCGCGCCGCCGGCCTTCTCTTGCGAGTCGACCTGCTGCACGAGCAACGCTAAGTGCCTTGGAGAACTAAGCACATCGTGCCCGCTTGCGACGGACACGCTGCTTAATTCAAGGAACCAAACGATTTTGCCGACCGCGACTCGCCACAAGGACGACCCGCCGCCGACGCATCGTTCAATTCAAGATGCCAATTACCACAACCAAATTGTCAAAGAACGAACTGGAGCTAGCCTCACCAGCCTGAGCTCCACTTGCCTATCGTGGCAAACCGCCAAAGCGATCCACCTTAATAGACAGGGGCCGAACTCGTTTTGCTTTAACACGCCTTGCCTGACGTGCCTGCAATCGAACCCGGCCTCTGGCTATTCTGGTCTGCGATTTTTTACCGCTCGACTAACCAGCACTCCGTCGCACCGCTCACCAACGCCGCTTTTTCGGAAAACAGGCGACAAGAAGGTGATGATACCACTTGCCCGCCGCACGGTCAACCGGTCGCCTTTCAAATCTCAAGGCACCGGTATTCCGCTTGCACGATTGGGATTATATCGGCCTACAGGGGGCCTTCAAGCCCCAGAATCTTTTATACGAGATTCCATGCGATCGGTTCACCCTCGTCGCCAAAAATCTGGCCCGCTGCCGCAAAAGCCGGCCGATTTTTTTGCCGCCAAGTCTAGCTAGCAAGACCGCCTCCGGTATGATGAATAGCCAGCTAATGATTTGGAGCCCAAATGATGCGAAAAGCGGAAGACAACCGCCTGCAGCCCCACGATTTCGAAGATAGCGTCGGCTATTGGATTTGCCGGGCGTCGCGGGCGTTTGAAAAAGCCATGAACGACGAGCTTGCGCCCCGCGGGATCACCTATCGGCAAGCACAGGTCCTCTGGCTTTTGGCCCACGAGGGAAGCCTTTCCCAAACCGATCTTGCCGAGCGGATGCGCATCGAGCCGCCCACGCTGGTCGGCATCCTGGACCGGATGGAGCGCGAGGGTTGGATCCGCCGCGAAAGCGACGACCAGGATCGGCGCCGCAAATTTGTGGCCCCCTTGGCCAAGGCGAAGCCGGTATGGAGCAAGATCATCGCCTGTAGCGACAAAATAAGGGCCCGCGGGAACGAGGGCCTTTCGGACGACGACCAACAGCTCCTCAAAAGGCTGTTGGATCGGATCATCGAAAACCTCTCGGACGACAATTCGCCGCCCGGCCCACCGCCGGAGAGCACCACAGATACCGGTCGCAACGTCGCCGTTGCCACCACAACTTGAACGAAGCGGGAGACTTCTCCTATGTTCTCAGACGGGGTTACGCGGCCTGTCACCGTTGCTGCCCAGACGATCGAAGTTGCCTGCCAGCCACGGCGTCGCCTTACCGCGGTCCATCTGCTGACCACATGCGTAGCGGTGCTATTCACCGCGCAGGATGCGCTCGCGCAGCCGAACGGCCTGCCCCCGGCAAACGTCGTCACGGCCAAAGCAATCGAGCGCGAGGTCGTCACGGGCCATACCTTCGTCGGTTCCGTTATGCCTCGGCGGATTAGCGCCATCGGCAGTGCGGTGGATGGCCGCGTCGTCGATTTCAAGGTCAGTCTCGGCGACCGTGTCAAAAAGGGTGACGAGCTAGCCCAGTTGCTGACGAATCAATTGGAGATTGAGCTGGCCGGCGCCAAAGCGGAGCGCGACAACCGTCAGGCCGCTCTGGACGAAGCCAAAATCGGGCGTTCCGAGGAGATCGAGCAATCCAAAGCCCGACTGGCCGGCAGGAAGGCCGCCCGCGATTTTGCGGTCGCTCGGCTGGAACGCTACAAGAAGGCCACCAACAAGAACGTCTACACGCAGGAGCAGGTTGAAGAGATCTACTCCACGGCAGTCCAGGCCGACAAGGCGTACGTCGAAGAACAGATCGCGCTCGAATTGCTCGGGAAAGGAGCTCGCAAGGAGGTCATTCAACAATGGGAGGCCAAGCTGGCGGTGCAAGAGCAAGTGATCGCGGCCATCGAAGACCAGCTTGAGAAGCACACGATTCGCGCCCCCTTCGATGGTTACATCGTCGCGGAACACACCGAATCCGGCCAGTGGTTGCAACGTGGCGACCTGGTCGCCACCGTGGCGGAGCTCGACCAGATCGATGTCGAGATTCAGGTGCTCGAAAGTTACATTCCCTTCGTCAAGATTGGCGACGAAGTGCGCCTGGAGGTCACCTCACTGCCGGCTGAGAACCTCGTCGGCCGCGTAGCCGAAATTGTTCCTCAGGCGGATCTCCGCACGCGCAACTTTCCGGTCCGCGTCCGGCTCGACAACAAGATCGTCGACGGTCAGCCCCGGATCAAGGCCGGCATGTTTGCACGCGCCACGCTGGCGGTCGGCCGCACCGCCAACGCCGTGCTGGTGCCAAAAGATGCCGTCGTATTAGGCGGCCCCACCCCGGTGGTATTTGTTACCGCGGGCGGCGGCGCCAACGCCCAGGGCGCCAAGACCGCCAAGGTGCGTTCCGCCTCGGTCCAGCTCGGCGCCGCCTGGGAAGGTTATATTCAAGTGACCGGCGAAGTGAAGCCCGGCGATACGGTCATTGTCCAAGGCAACGAGCGGTTGATGCCGGGTCAGAGTGTCGTGGTCGTCGGTGAGCAAGAACCGCCCGCGCTGAAAACGGCCGCCCGAACCAATGCAGAACGATGAACGTTGAACGGGCAACACTCCGCCAGTTCATCGGCCCTCCGCACTCCCCACTCCGCATTCCGCCCTCCGCATTCCCGCCCATGTCTTTCATCCATAACTTCATCACGAACCCGGTTAAGGTCGCGGTCTTCGTGATCTTGATGGTGATGTTCGGCTTGATTGCCATCAGCCAGATGCCGATCCAGCTCATTCCCGACGTCGAAATCCCGACGCTGCAGATCCGCACAACCTGGCCCGGCGCCAGCCCTGAAGAGATCGAAAAAGAAATTGTCAAGGAGCAGGAGGAGCAGCTCAAAGGCGTCGAAGGCGTCACCAAGATGTCCAGCGAGAGTATGGACTCGCGCGGCGAGATCACGCTGGAGTTTGTGTTGGGCACGAATCTCGACGCCGCCATTACCATTGTCAACTCGCGCTTGCAGCAGGTCCGCGAGTATCCCATCGACGCCGACAAACCGGTGATCAGCACCTCCAACGCCTCCGACCGGCCGATCGCCTGGTTCATCCTCAACAACCGTGTGCCGGCCGCCGGCGACGTCGCCGATTTTGCCGAGAAGCATCCGCATCTTGCCGACAAGCTCCAGCCCGTGCAGACCGCGATGACGCCTGGGTTGGCGCTGTATCGGTTGAAGCAGATCGCCGCGGAGCATCCGGAGGTGAACGCGCTGATGCCCAATCAGACGGTGCTCACCGAGCTGCGGCGGTTCGCCGAAGATACGATCGAGGCTCGCATGGAGAAGGTGCCCGGGGTCTCTCAGGCAAACGTGTTCGGCGGCGAGGAAGAGGAGTTACAGGTCGTGGTCAACCCGGAACAGTTAGCCGCGCGACGCCTGACCATCGCCGACGTCCGCGATGCGCTGTCGCAGCAGAACATCGACATCAGTGCCGGCGATTTCTGGGAAGGCAAGCGCCGCTGGGTGATTCGAACGATGGGCCGCTATCGCACGCCCGAGCAGGTCGCTCAAACGGTCATCGCCCGCGAGGGGGGCAAACCCATCTACGTACGTGACGTGGCTCAAGTGCGCCTCGGCTTTAAGAAGGCCGACAGCCTCGTCCGCCGGTTTGGGACCAGCGTGATCGCCATCAACGTCAGTCGCCGCACCGGAACGAATGTGCTGGAAGTGATGGACCAACTGCGAGTGGTCATGCAGCAACTCAACGAGGGCCCGCTCGCGCCACGTGGCCTGCAATTAGCGCTGGCTTCCGACGAGACGGAGTACATTACCGCGGCTGTGGATCAGGTCTGGGACAACATCGCCGAAGGCGCCGTATTGACACTGATTGTTCTAATGCTGTTTCTGCGGAGCTTTCGCTCAACGGCGGTGGTCTTCATCTCGATCGCCGTCAGCATCGTGGGCATGTTCCTGATCATGAGCCTGCTGGGACGCACGCTCAACGTACCCAGCCTGGCGGGAATTGCGTTTGCCGTCGGCATGCTCGTCGACAACTTTATCGTCGTGCTGGAGAACGCGCACCGGCATCGGCAGATGGGCAAGGGGCCCTTTCAGGCGGCGATCGACGGCGCCAGCGAAGTCTGGAGCGCCATCGTAACCAGCACCCTGGCGAACCTCGCGGTGTTTATCCCCGTGTTGTTTGTGCAGGATGAGGCGGGGCAACTCTTCCGCGACATCGCGCTGGCCACCGCGTCGGCGCTGGTGCTGTCGCTGCTCGTCGCCTTGGTCGTGGTGCCGACCGCCGCGGCGCGGATCTTGGGGGACAGCCGTTTCACCTTCCTGAAGGACAAGTTCAATGGCTGGCAGAGCAACGGTCACGCCGGCAGCCGCCGCGGGCGGGCGCTGGGCGCCATGCGCAGCGGTGTCAGTTGGTTGGACCGGTTTGGTGCGGCGTTCGTGGGCTTGGTCGTCCGCACCAATGCGTGGCTGCAGGCGCGTTCCCATCGTCTGGTTGTGGCTTCAGTTGGTTTTCTGGTCGTGACGATCGCGCTCACGGTTCTTTTGCTCTTGGGCACGCCGATCGAGTATCTGCCAACCGGCAACCGCAACCTGGTGATCGCGCGGATGCTGCCGCCGCCGGGTTACAATCTCAACGAGATGCGCGACATCGGCGCCGAGCTTGAGTCGCGGCTCGAGCCGTACTGGAACGTCGATCCCGACAGCCCGGAAGCCGCCGAACTCGCCTATCCGCCAATCCAAGACTTCTTCTACGTAGCGCGCGGACGCATGCTGTTTATGGGGATGCGCGCGGAAGATCCTACGCGGGCCGGCGAGCTGGTTCCGCTGCTCAAGGCGGTGTCCAGCGATCTTCCCGACATGATGACCATGGCGTTTCAGTCGAGCTTGTTCGAGCGCGGACTCTCGGCCGGCCGCAACATCGAAGTCGAGATTACCGGGCCCGATATCGAAAGACTGACCGCCATGGGTCAGGAGATCTTCGCTAAGCTTCCCACGTTATTTCCCGAACGCGACGAGGTCACCGGGCGGCCGCTGTTCCAGGCCATGCCGGTGCCCAGTTTGGAGATTAAGAGCCCCGAGCTGCACGTCTACGCCAAGCGCGACCAGGCGGAGGATCAGGGAATCCGCAATACCGAGCTCGGCTATGCGGTCAACGCCTTGGTCGATGGCGCGTATGCCACGGATTACTACCTGCATGGCGACAAGATCGATCTGTCGATTGTCGGCGACGCCGAGTTTGCCAGCCGCACGCAGGACCTGGCCCGACTGCCGATTGCCACGCCGTTGGGTGGCCTGAGTGAGCTCAGTGCCTTGGCGGATGTGAGGTATCGCACCGGCCCGGAGCAGATCAATCACCGCGAGCGCGAACGGGCGATCTCGATCATGGTCACGCCCCCGCCCCAGGTGGCGCTCGAAGAGGCGATTAATCGCATCGAAGCACAAATCATCGCCCCCCTGGCGGCCGATGGACAGATTAATGATGGGCAGTACGCGATTAACCTCTCCGGCGCCGCCGACAAGCTGCGGCAAGCCTGGGACTCGATGAAGTGGAACCTGCTCTTGGCGCTGGTCATCACGTATCTCGTCATGGCTGCGCTGTTTGAGTCATGGCTCTATCCGTTCGTAATCATTTTGAGCGTCCCGTTGGGCGCCGTCGGCGGGTTTATGGGCTTGCACGTCTTAAATATCGTTGGCGGGCCGTTTGGTATCACCCAATCGCTCGATGTGCTGACGATGCTCGGCTTTATCATTCTGATCGGGACGGTCGTCAACAATCCGATTTTGATCGTCGAGCAGGCGCTCAACCACATTCGCGACGAAGGCATGCCGCACCGGCAAGCCGTTGTCGAGAGCGTCCGCACGCGCATCCGGCCGATCTTCATGACCACGTTGATCGGCTTTTTTGGCCTGCTCCCGCTCGTGATTTCCCCGGGTGCAGGCGCCGAACTGTATCGAGGGCTCGGCAGCGTGCTCCTCGGCGGATTGATGGTTTCAACCGTCTTCACGCTCTTCCTGGTGCCCAGCCTATTCAGCCTCGCATTGGAGATGCGCGATGCGATCGCCGAGCGCGTCTCCTTCTGGAGGCCGACCGAGCGGCACGAGCATCTGGCCCCGGCGCTCCCCAACGGCGAACGTATACCAGACCTTCATCCCGCGTCGCCAGCGGAGGCACAGAGCGCCTCTTGAGCGCCGCGGAGGCCCACGTGGCACGTGCCACTGCTCGCCGCGAGCAGTGCCACAACGTGTCGGCTTACCTCAATGTGCCCTTCTGCGGAACCGCGGCGGCGCGAGTACAAAAGTTGCGATGACCAAGAGCGCGCACCCAATATGGAGAACCGTAAAGACCCACGCGGGCACGTTCTCATAGAACAAGAGATTATGGAACAGGCGGCCGACGAAGGTCGCGTCAGAAACCGGCTGCCCCGCCGCCTCTCGCAACTGGCGCTCCCACACAGTAATCGGGCATTCGATCGCGAAAATCGCTTCGACGCCGACGATGACGATCGCAATCAGATGCACGATTCGAAACCACGGATTCCGCACCCACTGCCAGCCGCGTACCCAGCCGATCCAGATGATCAGCAAGCCGACGACCACGAAGGCGACATACGCGGCATGAAAAGCGACCAGAAGATCAGCAAGCGTTCCGTAGGACATGGCAGACGACTCTCTATGAATCAAGAGCCCGGGTGATGTGAAATTATTCCAGGACCCGGCCGCTGCTTACGCAATCAAACTGAAAACCCCAAACTTGGACGAATAATAGTCCGAACGTTCAAACACACCCGCGTGGCGTTCTGTGCGTCCGCAGCATTCGCAGATTTCCCGGGATAGCGGAATTCTACGGCGTGAGTCGTCAGTACGACAAAATCTGATCGCCAGGCATTCCAAGCGGGAATCGTCGGAATAATCAAATCCAACATCTCTTCAAGGTCATGCGACCGCGGAAAACGGACGTTTGCCTCCTGCAGCCAAGCCTTCAGATACTTCTCAATGCATTGCTGCGCATGGAAACACACAGCATCATGGAGCGGAGTTGCCGATTGAGACAGCACTTGCGCCGCCTCGAAGTCGGCTTCAGCCTTTTGCACCCACTCGAGCGTTAGCGGATTCATACAGAACTTTCCCTCGCTCGATGACGTCGCGCAGAAACCAGTCGTTATGCGCCACGCGATAGGCGATCTCCTCAGGAGTGCGGACCATCAAGTCAAACCGAAATCGCCGTGGAATCCTGCTGCGAATCTCAACGGCCTTGGCCAATGTTTGTGACTCAGGAATGTCCATGACAACCAGCAGGTCTACGTCCGAGTCATCGCGCTGTGTGCCGTATGCGTACGATCCAAACAGAATGACCTTCAACGGTGCGAATTCGCGCACGATGTCGTCGCAGGTGGCTTGGATGGCGTTCTGGTCTACCACCGTATTGGCTCGCTACATGAAAGGTCGTCGCCTGAACGCTGAAAAGAGTTGGGCTGAAAGCCCGCCTCGACTATAGCATCGCTCCAGCGAACCCAATGCCGTCCATACCAGTCTGCCTCCTTGATTCCAGTCTCCCCAGCGAACTTGTCGCGGCCCAAAGGGATACCGCCATTCTCGCGGGCTGTACGCACAATCTCGGCGAGGATGTAATCTTTCTGAACCATGATCCCTACCTCGAGACCGCTCTTCTCATCCAGTACTGCTCATCACTTTGACCGGATATGCTTTGATCGCCTGATCCACGGTCTGCATCGTGAGATCAGGTTGCAAGGCTTGACTGATTAGCATGCGATCAAACGGATCGCGGTGCAATGGCGGCAACGCGGCTAGATGAAGCAACGCCTGTTCTTCGATCGGCAATGTGCTGATGCGATGCTTGTCGCGCTCTTCCGGCAAGAACGTTTCGGCGGGGTCCGGTAGCGGAAGCTTGCCCAGTTGCTGCTTGACGACTGCTTCCCAAACCGATGCGACGCTCAGGTATACCGCACTCGTGGGATCGCGAATCGCATCGCGCCAATGATCCGGCAAGCGCTTGTCGCTGCTTATGAACCAGAGGAAAACTTGCGTATCGAGCAGCAGCTTCATGTGCCTTCGAACGCGGAGAGAGTGTCATCGGGAAGGGGCTGATCGAAATCGTCCGGGACGACGAACTGGCCGGCGCAGAGGCCGTACGGACGCAGCTCGGCCGGCGTGGGCATTACGGGACGTAATTCGGCTACAGGTCGGTCATTCTGCAGCACAAGGATGGTTTCCCCCTGCTCGACGCGGTGCAGATAGCCGAGAAAGTCTTGCTGAATTTCACCGACGGTTTTGCTTACCATTCCGACATTGTAGCTCCGGGGAGCAAGCCCTGTCCAAGCGTTTCTGCCGTGGCTTCACCCCGGCGCGAGGACGCGCCGGCTCTCTCTCACTCGCCACTCCGAACTCGTCAATACTTCCTCGGCCGCACTCTCCCTTGCACACGGACAGGCAATCCCTGTATTCGCAGAAAACCCTCCGCGTCCGTTTGATCGTAGCTGCCTCCACCTTCCATGCTAGCGATGCCGGCGTCGTAGAGACTGAAGGGACTCGACCGTGACGCGACGATGATGTTTCCCTTGTAGAGGTTGAGCGTCACCTCGCCGCTAACGTTCTTCTGCGCCTCGCGAATGAATGCCAACAGCGCGTCCATCTTCGCCGTGTACCAAAAGCCGTAATACACCATCTCGGCCACCTCGGGCGCGAGCCGGTCGCGAAGGTGCGTAAGGTCGCGGTCCATCGTGAGCTGCTCGACGACCAGGTGCGCGTCGTAGAGGATCGTCATGCCCGGCGCTTCGTAGACGCCCCGGCTCTTCATCCCGACGAATCGGTTCTCGACCATGTCGATCCGCCCGATCCCGTTGCGGCCACCGATCGTATTCAGCTCCTTGACCATTGCCAGCGCACTCAGCTTGCGGCCATCGAGCGAGACCGGCACCCCCGCCTCAAATCCGATCGTCACCGTCTCGATTTTGTCGGGTGCCTCTTGCGGCGATACGGTCATGCCGAAATCGACCAGATCCACGCCGCAAACATCAAGCTCCTCGAGCTTCCCTGCCTCGTAGCTGATGTGCAAACAGTTCTCGTCGGAGCTATACGGCTTGGCCGCCGAAGCCTTGACCGGGATGTTTTTCGCCTGGCAATAATCGATCATTTCCCGCCGGCCGGGAAACTTCTGCCGGAACCGCTCGATCCGCCACGGGGCGATGATTTTCACCGCCGGGTTGAGCGCATCGGCGGCAAGCTGAAACCGGCACTGGTCGTTCCCCTTGCCGGTCGCCCCGTGCGCATACGCCTCGGCGCCCACGTCGCGCGCCACCTGGAGGCAGACCTTGCTGATCAACGGCCGCGCGATCGATGTGCCCAACAGATAAATCGACTCGTACTTCGCCCCCCACATCAGCACCGGGAACGCGAAATCGCGGCACAACTCCTCCTGCGCGTCGACGATGCGGGCGGTTTTCGCCCCGCACTGCTTGGCCTTCGCCATCACCGCCGCGCGGTCCTCGCAAGGCTGGCCGAGATCAACGTAGACGGCATGTACGTCGTAGCCCTCATCTTTGAGCCAACCGAGGATAACGCTGGTGTCGAGACCGCCGGAGTAAGCAAGAACGCAGGAAGGCATAGGGTTCAGGCTTCGTGATTCAGGGTGGCACTGACAAGCCGTCGCCGCGACGGCTTGTCAGTGGTGCGCTGGAAGGCGGAATGGAAATGGCGAGTCAATTGTGAACCGCGCCCCGCTACGTGACAAGGGAGTTGGCCGGTTGATGGACACGGACAGTGCCGGCTCGGTTCGGAAGGCGAAGCGAAAATGCCGACACCGACAAGCTAAAGCTTGAACTCCAACCGACAAGTTAAAGCTTGGACTCCAACCGTCACGACGTAATCCCCTTCGTCAGCGCCATAAACGCCGTCTCCAGGTTCAACTCCTCCTCGCGGAACAGCGTCAGCTTCAGACCATTCGAGACCAAGAGCGTCGGCAGGTCGCTGTAGTCGACTACCCCCTCCTTGAGCGTTACGTACAGCAGGTTGTCGCGCGGCTCGATCTTTTCTACGCCCGGATGCTCCCCTAACAATTGAACGGCCCGATCCAGCTCCCCATCGATGACAGCCACTCCAATCCACAACAGCACCTGCCGGCGGACCTGCTTCATTACGTCCTCGACGCGCGCGTCGACCAGCAGCTCCCCGCGCTCGATGATGCCGATCCGGTTGCACATGTCGGCCAGCTCCGGCAGGATGTGGCTGCTGACCATGATCGTCTTACCCATCTGCCCCAGCTTCTTGATCACCTGCCGAATCTCAATCCGCACCCGCGGATCGAGCCCGCTCGCCGGTTCATCGAGCAACAGCACCTGCGGGTCGTGCAACAGCACGCGGGCCAGTCCCAGCCGCTGATTCATCCCGCGCGAAAGGCTCGTCGCCATCGCATCGCGCTTGTAAGTCAGGCCGACGAGTTCCAACGCGTCTTCACACACCTTGCGCCGCTTGGCGCCGTTGATCCGATAGGCCGCGGCGAAGAACTCCAGGTACTCGATCACCTTCATATCGTCGTACACGCCAAAAAAATCCGGCATATAGCCAATTAGCCGGCGGATCTCCTTGGGGTGTGTGTAGATCGAATAGCCGCCGACGTAGGCCTCGCCCCAGGTCGGGTTCAACAGCGTCGCCAGCATCTTCATCGTCGTGGTCTTGCCCGAGCCGTTGGGCCCGATAAAGCCAAACACGTCGCCCGGCTCGAGCTTTACATCAAGCGACTTAACTGCGAACAGCTCGTCGTACTTCTTCGTCAGGTCTTTGGTTTCAATCACGTTCAACCGCTCGCATTTCTATTCAGAATCTAATTGGCCACAGATGAACACTGATGAACACAGATAAAAGTGAGCCGCAAATAAGCGCGAATGAACGTGAATCGGCAAGGACACCGCGATGCAGCATTGTCATGCCTCCAAGCCTGCCTTATTCGTCCATTCCAATCGTCGCCGCGGCGACCGTTTATCTGTGGCTGAAAACTGTTTCTCAATCCAGCCGCAGTTCAACGGTCTGCTGGCCGTCGTCACTTGAACTGCTGCGGTCCACTGGAATCACAAACCGGTAGAACGTCAATTCCTCTTCCATCTGTGGCTCGCTCCCCCGCACCGCACTTACGGCCACGCGCGACACCGGCGGTCCCATGGCCGTCAGCACCGCTCGGCCCAGGCGAAGCTGCCCCGTCAGATCGAGCCGATGATAAACACGGTTCGAAAGCGACGTGTACTGGCGCCCCCCCGCGGAGTCGTGGAACAGAATCGCCCGCACAATTTGCGGCAGCTCCGTCCCTTCGGGCGCGTACGGTGTCGCCTGGTCCTTATCTCCCGATCTGCGGCGCCCTGTGAGGTACGATTTGATCGTCAGCACCCGCTGATTGCGGCCGACATCCACGCTGTCACCCCGCTCAATCGTCCCCAACTGGTAAGACCAACCCTCGTAAAACAATACGCAATCGCGCAGCGTCACTCCGATATTGTTCCTCAAGACGCCCAACGGCTGCCGATCCGCGGTTCGCTCGCCAAGTTGTGCCGGCGATTCTTTAACGGACGCCTGCCAACTCGCCTCGAACGCCTTGCTCGACCAGGCCGCGAGCGGCACATCCTGGACCGCACCCTGCTCGCCGAATGTATAGCCCCGCTCGAATTGCTCTGCGGCGACCATCTGCGAGTTCATGCCTCCCAATCCCGTCCCGGGCAAGCCCAACCAGGAGACCTGTGGCGCCTCGATGGATTTCAATCCGCGGCCGGTCGCCGCGACGCCGACATCATACGCGTCCGTGCGCGGGCTATAGAGACCTAGCCACGCATGTCCGCGCACCGTTCCGCTAGCCAGATCGACGTCGGCGACCTCGACCTTGTTTAAGAGAATGTCCTCCCCTTTCCACTCGACCGCGAGATACCAAATGCCGCCGGCGCCGGCCGCCAGCACCAGCGGGAGCAACACCCACGCCGCTTCGAACCGTGGCCGTAACCAGCGCGCGATCGTGTACTCCAGCGGGAACACCGCCGCCGCGTAGCAGAGAGCCAGAAAGAACACCAGCCAAAACGGCACGACCCTCGCGCCGGCGAACTGACCCACGGCTGCGCGAAGTTGGCCTGCCAGCCCGGTGTATCCCAATCGAATGCTTTGCGTGTTCGTCTCGTCGGCCGCGGTTTGGGTGACCAACAGTTCGCTGCGACCCAACAGCCGCAACAGCAGCTTCGTCCGCGCCGACCAATCGGCAAACGGCGGCCGCTCCAGATCAGCCGCTACAAACACCACTTCGCCGAAGCCATACGGAGCGCGGATCACCAGGTCGATGTTTCCGTCGCTCAGCTCGACGCGCCCCTGCACCTCGCCAATCACCGTCGTGGCGATCGACCGCGTTCGACCCTCAGGCGTTTCCATCGGTTCGGTGGCGGCGCCGGCGAACGATTCCCAAGGCCCGGGATCCCGCTCAGCGATGCGCTCGAACACACCTGGAGCGAATCGCGCCAGCGGTGATCCCGCGGCCAGCACGCGCTCTCCTTCCCGGCCGACACACAGAATCAGTTTCCCCCCCAACCGCACCCACTCGTCCAAGGCATGGATCGTCTCCTCGTGGTTGCTCCAGGCTTGATTCAAAACCGTGTCGCCGGTTGTCACAACCACCAGGTCGACCCCATCAAACCCGAGACTGCGTCGGGGCAGCGAATTCAGATCCTTGACCGACGTCGCGGTGGGCCGCTCCAAGCTGTTCTCCGGATAGTGGCGTTGCAGTTCCTCCAGCCCAATCGGTCCACCGATTTCGACCAACAACTCCTCCGTGGCCAAGAGCGCCAGGGGGATGTCGTCCTGGGCAAACGTCCGCGCCGCGGCCCCCTTGTCAGATTCGAAAGTTACTTCAATGGCTCCCTGCGGCCGACCGGGTTTCGCGAGCGCCCGCACAATCGACTCTTGACCGGCGGCCAGCGTGACACCCCGCTCGCGAACCATTGTGGCGATTCCATCGCCGTCATCCAATTGCACCACCAGGTCGCCGCTGACCGCATCGTCCTGCGAAGACCGCAGCGTGACTGCCAGCGGCGTCCAATGTCCGACCTTGTAAACGCCGGCAAAGCCAATCTGTAAATCACCGATTTTCAGCGCATCGGGCTGCTCCGCCCAAGCGCGCGGCTCCATCATGAAAAACGCCGCAGAAATCGCCAACCAAAGAGAGCTCGGCCTCATGGCTTCTCCGCGTCGGCGCATGTACAGATAAACTGATTGCACCCCGGGCAACCCGAGCCGTACTTTTGTGCCACCGCCTCAGTCAGATCGACGCCCACCACGTTAGCCATCGTGGTCAGCCAGGCGATCACATCGGCAAATTCGCCGAGCCGCTCCTCATGCGTGCCGTTCCGCAAGGCGCTCGCCAATTCGCCGACCTCCTCCATGAACCACATAAACGTCCCATCCACGCCGCGCGAGACGTCCTTCTCCAGGTACATCCGCCGGATCAGCTCCTGAAAATCGCGCATCGAGATCACGGGCGAAGTGGACATGAGTTGTTGTACAAAACTAATTAACCGCAGAGACGCTGAGACACGGAGTGGATTGCCATGAGCCGACGACAATTCGAGTCGTAAAGACAGGCACTCATTCTTTTAGTAGCTCCTCGAGCTCTTCAATTCTTGCATCGCCCGGCGCGAGCTTCTTCAACGCCTCCAATTCTACGCGAGCCTGCTCCCGTTGTTCAGCCGCCGCGTAGGCTCGCACCAACCCCTCCCGTGCCGCCACGCTTCCCTCCTCCAGCCGCACCACAAGCTGATAGGCATGGATCGCCAAGTCATGTTTTTCCAGAGCGGCTGCCGCGTCGCCCGCAATGCGGTGCATTTCGGCGTCATTTACGGCGATATGAATTGCCTCACGGGCCCATCGCGCGGCCTCCGGCCAATCCTGCCGTTCATAGGCCAACAGTGCCAGCTTCTTTCGCATCGGCAGGCTGTCGACGTCAATCGTGGCCAGCTTGCCCAACACCGCGGCCAACTTCTCGTTTTCCCCGCTCTTGAGATACTCCCGCGCCAGACTCTTCAACTCACCGAGCGACTGCTGCTCCGATACGTGCCCGGCCGCAACCTCTGCCGCAACCTTTTTGATGTGCTGCTGGTACCCGCGCTCAAAGTCATCTTGCTTAACGCCGAAACTCCTTTCAATCGCTGCCGGCGTCGTAAAGTTGTCGGCATACGCGGTTAGCATCTTGGCGAGCGCCCGGTCGCCGAACCGTGCAAGCATGTATTCCGCATACAACTCCGCCTGACAATACGCCAGGTTCCACTCGCCGCTCGATTTCGGCCGCACAAAACCGCCGTTGATTGTGTCGAGATCAAACAGCGTATCGCCTTTCAGCGCCTCGGCCAACAGTCTGTTCCAACTCTCCGGCCGCGGCAGTTCCTCGTTGTAAACCGCCAAGGCTTCTGTGAACCAGTGCGGAACATTGAAATCCGTCTGTTGCAAGTTGACCACGTGGACGAACTCGTGCCGCAGTGCGCGGGCCCAGTTGAAGGGCGCCTTGGCGTCGTTCGGCGATTGCATTGCCACCACCCGTCCGGCACAAGCTGCGACCGTCCCCAGATACGGCAACCCCACCATCCGGGCGCTGAACCAGCCGTGGCCGTCCGTGTTTTTCGCCCGGCTGAAAAATTCGAACAGCGATTTTCCCCGCGGCTCATAGCCCAGCCGCTGGCACAGTTCCGGATACACGTCGTCCTCGAGGTACTTCGCCGCCGAGCGGGCGAGTACCTCATCCTGTCCGCGGTCGAACTTGATCACAAAGTGGTCCGTTTCGATTGTCGCATAGCCCGAGAGCACCTCCAGCACCTTGAGCGAGTTGCTCACGCGCACATTGAAGGGGTCGATCTCGAACGCCCTTTTGAGCGTCTTCTCCGCGGCGGCCTCGTCGGCCAAGCGCATCTGGATCAACCCGAGCTGCCCGTACGGCGCCACAAGCTGCGGCATCCGCTCGATCGCCTGCTCGTAAAACCGACCTGCCGCTGGATACCGCCGCAGCTTGTCCAAACCGTCTCCGAGTGCATTGTAAAACTCTCCAGCGTGCGGGTTCCGCGCGTGGACCTCTTCGATCAGCGTCTGTAGGGAACGGCCTCTGTGCCGTTCCGTTGGGCGAGAAGATGTCACCACGCCGATTGGCGCTTCCGGAACGCCACCCGCCACGGCGGGCAAGCTGAGGTCGTTCCCTACAGAAGCACCATCGCGCGCGATGTATGCCGCCGCCAATCTCCCCAAAGTCCTCTCATCGCGCGGGTTCAACTTCACCGCGTCGTCGAGTGTCTCAATCGCCGCGGCCGCATCGAAATTCGACAAGTGGACATCGGCCTGCAATTGTTTGGCCCACAGCAACTCCGGGTTAATCTCGAGCGCCCGCTCGATCAGCCGCTTTGCCTGCGCCAATTCATAGTTCTGCATCGCCAACGCCGCCAGCGCCGCATGGACTTCGGCGGCATTCGGATTGATCGCCAGCGCCCGGTTAAACTCCTTTGCCGCATCGGCCTGGTTGAACTTCTCCAAAAACAGCAAGCCGGCCTCGTAATGTGCCGGCCAATAGTTCTTGTCGAGTTTTAGAAGGTCCGGATACAGCTCACTGACCAGAAAGCGGGATTGATCGGCGAGCCGGTTCCAGCGCGCATAATGTGCCGCCGCCAACCCGATCAGCCGCAACGTCTCCGGTTCGTCAATCTCCTCCTGCTCGTTGTAGTAATCGACAAACCACTTATACGCCGCATCCGCCTCCTTCAGCTTCCCGCTCGTGCGATAAAGCTCGGCCTCCAACCATCGCGCCAGCGGCTGCTCCTTGTCGAGCGCCATCGCCGCGGCCACATGCTTCTCCGCCGCCTCATACTCGCCGCGCTCAAAACACAGCCGCGCCAGCTCCGCCGGAATTCGTCCCTCCTTTGGATGCTCATCACCGGCAGCCCTCAGAAGCTTGCGCGCCTCGTCATATTTGCCGCGCGCAACCTCGCACCGCGCCGTGCCGATGGCCGCCTCCACCGGCTTCTCGCCCCGCAGCTTTTCATATACCTCTCGGGCCTCAGCGTATTTGCCCGTCAGGAATAGCCCCCTTGCGTCAGCGAGTCGAACTTGCTTCGCGAGGACATGCGCTTCCCCCTCATAGTGCAGCGCGAAGCATAAAGTGAGATGCGTCGCTACGCCGGCCGCTAAATACAGAAAGTTCGACAAACTTAAGGCTGTCCGTCTCACAGATATTGTCGAAAGTCGTCGATCGACATGCCGGCGTCGACGACGATTCGATCCATGGTGAAGGCATTGATGGGATTTTGGCGCGGGACCGTCATCGTCCGTGTGCCGTCGGTCATGACAATGTGTTTTCCTTGCCTGACGATACGGAACCCGAGCTTCTCAAGAGCGCGGACTGCGTCCAAATGGTTCACGCCGGGCAGCTTGGGCATGGCTACACGGCCACCTCGATTTCGCGGACCTCCGCCCCTTCGAGCTGCTCGTAAACCACGTCGAGATACTCACGAATGGCAGCCGCAATGTTTTCCATCGCCTCGGCTTCGGTCGCCCCTTGCGAACAGCACCCGGGCAAGCCGGGTACCCAGACCGCATAGCATTCCTCGGATTGATGTAGCGCGACTTTGTATTTCATATCCACTCAGCTCGGCACGGGAAGGCGATCCCCTTTTACTTTAGGCCGAGCCGTACGATTCCACAAGTTCGCACGATGCTCAGACGTTCACAGTATCGTGAAGTCGCGAACTCTACGAGTGGGGCGCGACTTTATCTTCCAGGCGATACTTAAGACGCCAAGTGCAAGTGCCATCAGCGTACAGCCGATGACATAAAGTAGGTCCCACAGGATCTCGGGCGCGTGCCTCCAGCCTGCCCATACGATTGCGCCGGCGATACCGCCGATAATGCCGGCGAAGAAGCCGACGTAGGCCCCCACGCGCGTCTGATGAAACGGCGCCATCAAGCCGGCGCCAATCAATGGACCGGCCGTCAGGAATTGAAGAAACGCCAGCAGTCGCCGCCAGTCCGGCCAACTCTGCTGCACACTGAAAGCCGCGAGCAGACAGCCTGCGCCTGCCCCCAGGAAGGCTGTAGCGACAATGAGTCTGGCAACTGTTATCTGCAGTCGCGGTGCTTCCTGTTTGGTAACGCGGCTTGACTCGCCCATCGGCAACCCTCCTTGCCCTAGGGCTCATCTGAGGCGGGGGGTGCGTCGGCGTCATCCAGGTCAATCAACGCTTCTTTTTCCGCTTGCTGCATCTTCGTTGGCCGCGGAATCTCGATCACCAAATCGTCCCCTTCCTGGTCAGCGCCCTTCCCGCCGTCGTCCGTCTGGTTCGCCCCCAGGCTGTATAGCAGGTATCCTTCGCCGCGCTTCTTATAAACAAACGGCGCGCCGGCAAAAGCATCCGTCGGCACGACCTGGATCATGTCTGGGGCAAGCTGCTCGAGCTTTTCCGGATAGGCGCCCTGTTCGGCCTTGTAGCGCGCCAGTGCCAGGCCGATCACCAACAGGTCATCATTCGTCTCCGTTCGCGCCTCGGCCTGAAACATCGCGCTGATCGCCGGCATCATCAACGCCACAAAGATGTCCCCGATTTTTTCACTCGCCCGACGGCGCGAAGCGATGGCGCCGACCAGGCTCCACGGTTCGTTCGTGCCGGCGACCATGGCGTGCATATCGGCCTCAACCCTCGCCGTCTCCACGGCTCGCTGCTTCGGGTCTTCGATCTCGCCGGCAGCAACCAGGCGGTCCATCCACTCGTTAGCGATTGCCAGGGGAACGTTCCAATCGACGCCGCGAAGGGCCAGGTTCATCAGCGTACTATTGGCGCTATCGTTGGCGAGACCCGACATGGGTAAGGCCTCCGCGCCCCCTTCGGCAACGCCAAGAATGGCGTCCAAAACCATCAGCCGCTCACCTCGATCGAGCGTCTTGGATACGCGCGACCGCGGCGGCAGGGCGTCAATTTCGTTCTGCAACACCGCCCACTGTTCCGGCGTCAGTTCAGCCACGGCAAGAAACTCGATCTGCCCGGCGACCCCCAAACCTTCAACCGCGTAGCCCACCAGGATCTCCACCAACGTCGCCTCGTTGCCCATAATCCGTCCCAGCCGCCGCAGCGCCGTCAAATCGTTCCACACCCCCGGATAGTCCTTTTCGTTCAACCGCAGCATCGCCCGCGCGGCAAGCCCATGCGCCGTTCCGCGCATCCCGTCAACCAGCGGCAGCAAGCCGTTCACCAGCATGGGCGGCTGTCCGCTTGCCACGCGCGGCGCATAGTATCGCGGCAGCTTGGAAGCCGCCACCACGACCTCGAGCGGCCCCTGATTGGCATCCACCCACTTCCCAACCAAGGGAAACTCTTCCCGGCTCCAGGGCCGCGTCATCGCCGGCTCGTATAGCTCGAGCAAAAAACTTTCCGCGTCCAGATCAGAGTTGGCCGGCGGCTGCGGCCACTCTGCCTTGGGAATTGTGCGGAAGTAATCCGACCAAGGGACGAAATAATCGCCGCTCTCCGATATCGGCGACATGCGCAACTGCGAGAAGAACTCCCCGCGCAATTCCTGGGGAATCTCCTTCGGCCCTGTCGCGCGCAGGATCAGCACCGCAGCGTTGTTTTCCGGCGTCACACCCTCGCTTAGTTCCGCATTCAGCGCGCCGAGGTAGTCAGGATACCCGTCGGGCCGCAGCGGTCCCTCAATAAACGTCGTTTGGGGCGACACAGTCAGCGATTGGCTGTTCCACCCGCCCGCGCCAAATCGCAAAACAATCAACAGCACCGGCACGAGAATAATTGCCCCCACGACCAGCAATTTGCGGTTGAACATGCCTTGTGCTCCGTTCCGAAACTGCGACTCGTAGAGTCGTAGTTAATCACTGAACCCTGAACCCCGAACCCTGAACCCTATTCCGCTCCCGCCATCGCCGCCAACTGCACCGTCGACCGCTGCTGCTCCTTTTCCAAAAACGTCCGCCCCTTCTTGACGTTGATGTGGTCCCACGGCAACCGGTCGCCAATTTCGCACGGCGTGTGAATCACCGCGTCCAGATCGAGCCCGCAATCCCGCGCACATTCCCACCACAAGTCCGGCTTGATGTGCTCCATCCAGCTATCCAGCCGTGCCCCGCGCCGCCAGGCCAGCTCCACGACCTCGGCCACGCGCCGGTCGCCGCGGCTCAACAGTCCCTCCAGCATGCTCGTTTCCACAGGGTGGCAGTTCACGCGCACGCTCTTGATCTTCACGCGCCGCTTCATGTACTCGCGCGCCCAGTGAAAATACTCCCGCGTCTGCATGCCGTTCCATTGGTACGGCGTATGCGCCTTGGGCACAAAGTTCGACACGCTCGCCGTCACCTTGGGAAATCGCCCGCGCACCTCCCGGCCGATCGTGGCAATCGTCTCGGCCATCTCGACAATCCCATCCAGGTCAACCGGCCGCTCCCCCGGCAGCCCGCAGAGAAAGTACAGTTTCACATGATCAAAGCCGTTGGCGAACGCCTTGCGGCAGCCTTCATACAAATCCTCGTTCTTGATCTTCTTGCGGATCTGCTCGCGCATGTCGTCGCGGGCGACCTCCGGCGCCAGCGTCAGGCCCGAGTGCCGCTCGGTGCTCATCAGATCGATGACCGCCTGGAGCTGTTCGTTCACGCGTAAGCTCGGAATCGACACGCTCACATCGAGCGGCTCAAACACCTCGCGCATCCGCGTCATCAGCTCTTCGAAATACGGGTAGTCGCTGGTCGACAGGGACAAGAGCGAGATCTCGTGATGCCCCGTGTTGCGATACGACTCCAGCGCCCCTTGTACGATCGTCTCGACCTCCCGCACTCGCAGCGGCCGCTTGATGACCGTGCTCTGGCAAAACCGGCACTGCCACGGGCAGCCGCGCATAATTTCGATGGCGATCCGATCGTGAACGCATTCGACATATGGGACGATCGGCCTGGTCGGCAGCGGAGTCGCGTCCAGGTCATCGATCACCGAAGGCTCAATCGTCTCCGGCACATCCGGCCGCGTGCGGTTGACGCCGATCAGTTTGCCGTCGAGATACTCCGGCTCATAGAACCGCGGCACATAGGCAAACGGCAATCGCGCCGCAAGCTGCGCAAGAAGCTCCTCGCGGATTCTGACGGGTGGCACGCCCTGTAAGGGCGTGGACGGCTCAGAGCATTCCTCCTTCAACCGCAGCCACTCATCACAAATCCGCGGCAAGCTCGGCTCCCCATCTCCCGTCACAAACACATCGACAAAGGGCGCCACCGGTTCAGGGTTCTGCGCGCACGGCCCCCCCGCGATCACCAGCGGGTGCTCCATCGTCCGATCGACGCTGCGTAGCGGAATGCCGCCCAGGTCGAGCATCGTCAGCAGATTGCTCGTGCAGATCTCGTACTGCAGTGTGAAGCCCACCACGTCAAACTTTGAGAGCGGCGTAAACGTCTCCAGGCTATACAGCGGCAGCGCCGCCGCCCGCAACTCGCGCTCCATATCGAGCCCCGGTGTAAACGCCCGTTCGCAGGCCCAATCGTCGCGGCTGTTCATCAGCGAATACAGCACCTGCAACCCGTGATGGCTCATCCCGATCGTATAAAGATCGGGAAACGCCATGCACAGCCGCCCGCGCACCGTCCGGTGGTCCTTGACCACGACGTTCAACTCGCCCCCCACGTACTGGGCCGGCGTCTGCACCTTGGGCAGGACATAGCGGACGATGCGGTCTTTGAGTTGCGTATTGAGCATGGCGCAAGGGTTCGGGGTTCAGGGTTCAGGGTTCAGGGTTCAGCAATCCTGAGGCAACTGCTCCTACGTTGCCTAACCGGCAATTATGGCACCCTTCTGTCTGAGGTGACAGAGCGCCACACCATGCGTAATCGAAGATCCGAACGCTGGCATGCCTTGCGCGCAAACCATGCTAACCATAGAATCGCATTGTGGGACTCCCATCAACTCGCTGAACCCTGAACCCTGAACCCCGAACCCTCATGTCGTCCGACTTCCACACGGTTGCGCGTGTCGGCGCAATCCCGGATGGCCAAGGCCTTACCGTGGCGGTCGGCGAGCGGCTGGTCGCGGTCTTCAATCAAGGGGGCCAGTACTTCGCCATCGATGACCTCTGCCCGCACATGGGAGCGTCGCTTGGAGCAGGATTCTGCGACGAAGGCATCGTCACCTGCCCCTGGCACGCCTGGCGGTTCCGCATCAGCGACGGCACCTGGATGGACAACCCGCGAATCAAAATCGACGCCTTCGAAACCCGCGTCGTCGGCGACGAAATTCAGGTCCGGCTCCCGTAGGGTGGGCTGTGCCCACCAGTTCCGTAACTCTGTAGCGTGGGCTCTGCCCACCAAGTTCCGTAGGGTGGTTGAGTTCGCGAGACCACGCGGTTTAAGTCAGGAAGAAAAGGAGACCGGGTGACAAGGAAATTTGCTCATCAAGTGACCTTTGTCTCCTTCTCCCCCCTCTTAAATTTCAAACGCCTCCCCCGCCTTCGGCAGCACCGGCTCCGCCTTCGTCTCGCTCCGTACTCGTTCCGCCCACGCCTCCGCGTCCTGCTCGATCGGTGGCCAGGTGTTGTAATGCGACGGCGCCACGCGCCTCGGCTGCAACAGCTTGATCGCCTCGATCGAGTCGTCGGGCCCCATCGTGAACAGGTCGCCGATCGGCAGCACCGCCAGATCTAGCCCTCCGCGGCCATAAAGCTGCATGTCGAGAAACAGCGCCGTATCCCCGGCGAAGTACAACCGTAACCCAGCAGCCGTAATCAGATATCCGTTCGGGTTGCCCGCATACGTCCCGTCGGGCATCGACGAGCTGTGATGTGCGATCGTGGATTTCACCCGCCCCAACGCCAACTCCACGCTGCCGCCCGTATTCATCGGCAGCGTATTCGTGACGCCCTGCTTCTGCAGCCAGAGATGAATCTCCCAGTTGCACAGTACGTTGGCGCCCGTCCGCTTGGCGACCTTCACCGCATCGGCCGTATGGTCCTCATGCCCGTGTGTCAGCAAGATGAAATCGGCGGCGACTTCATCAGCCTTCACCTTCGCCGCCGGATTATCGGTGAAATACGGGTCAATCAACGCCGTGTGAACGCCGGTGTCAAATAGCCACGTCGCATGCCCATGCCAGGTCAATCGTGCCATGATTTGGAGTGCGGCGACTTGTCGCCGCTTTGGATTTCACTGTGCTCCAATTCGTAACGCTCGGTGAAGTGAAAGCGATTTGAAAAAGAAAGCGACGACCAGTCGTCGCACTCCAAATATCGCCGTTCGTCCTCACTTCCGCAAATTCGCCTGCATGTGCTTCTTATACCCCTCTACTCCCGGCTGCCCGTACGGGTTGATTCCAATCAACCTGCCTTCGACGACCGTCGCCAGCATCATCATCTGAAAAAACTGCCCCATCGAAAACTCATCGAGCCCATAGAGCCGCAAGTCCGCGGTTGGCCGCCCGTCCTCGGCATACGCCTGGTTCGTCCCCTGAATTGCCGCGGCCATCACGTCCGGCAACGACTTTCCGGCCAGCTCATTGAGCTTGTCCTGATCCAAGTCGCTCCGTTCGATCGCCAGCCGGTCGCGCCGCACAGTCTCCGCGATGACGTTCGTGATCAGCTTGTCGCGCCGTCCCTCCTGATGTTGTTGACCGCGCGAATGCAGATCGCGTGTGTTGACCACGGTGATCGGCGTCGCTCCCCGCTCTCGCTTGCCCAAGCTCTCCGACAAAAGCTGGTCGTACCACAACCCCGCCGCTTCCAACCCCTTGCCCCACGTCGACAGCACGCGAATCGTCGCCCCGCGCCGTTCCTCCATCAAGTGACACACACCCACGTAGTCGAGCACCGGGTTTTCGCCCACCTGCGAGCGATTGCTGAACGCCGGCGCTGTGCGGAACCGCTCGTTCATCGCCGCGGCGCCTTCGAGCAGCTTCACGATGTCGATGCCCAAGACCGACGCCGGCAACAGTCCGACCGCGGTCAGAATCGAAAACCGCCCCCCTACCCCGTCGGGGATATCGAAGATCTCCTTACAACCGAGTGCCGTGGCCAACTCAAACAACCGCCCGCTCTTCCCGGTCACCGGCACCATGTGCTGTGCGACCGCCGCGCGATCGCCTCCCAGCGATTGTTGCAACGGCTTTAAGAAGATGCGAAGCGCCCCCGCGGTTTCCAGCGTGCCGCCGCTTTTGCTGATCACCACAATCGCCCAGCGGTCGCTCACGTCATGCGGTGGGGCAGACATTCCTGTCTGCCGACTTCCCTTGCCATGTCCCAGAAGATCAAGCAGCCCTTGCGCCGCGTCGTTGTCGACGTTGTTCCCCTCAAAGTACATCCGCGGCTTGCCCCCCCGTTCGCCGCGCGGAAGCTCGTTGTGGTACGGGTGGCAACAGGCCTCCATCAACGCCCGCGCCCCCATGTACGACCCGCCGATCCCCAGCACGACCACGCGATCGACCGCGTCGCGCAGCCGCGCGGCGGTCGCCAGGATCCGGCCTAATTCGCTCCCTCGCCGGTCCTGCATATATTCGGCGAGCAATCGCTCCGGCAGCTCCAAAAACCCTGCATCGAGCGGTTCCTTTTCAGCGGGTACCACTCCCCTGCTCTTCCAAAGCTCGACATCCGCCAGCGTCTCGCGGCGTGCCGCCTCGAGCCTCGGCCCCAACTCGGCCAGCTCCGACCGCCGGATGCCGTGCTCCTCGAAAAACACGCCGGCTGGGTCGTACGACAACCGCTCTTGCTTGGGATTGAATTGGATTGGCATGGGAGAGTGTGTAGTGGTCAGTGATCAGTGAACAGTTGATGGAACGTTATCTGCACAGAACAACCGCTATGGCGTACCCGTTTGTACGACTTAATTCGTACCCTGTACCAAGTACTCCGTACTCTCTACGCCGTGCTTGGCACTTTGTACCCCGTACCATGCTTCGAAGCCGGTACCCTCATCCCTCATCGTTCATCGTTCATCGTTCATCGTTCGCCCTTCGTACTGCTCGCGGCGTCCGCCAGTCTATCGCTCCACCCCAGCCCCGCAAAGTAGTCCAACCATCGAATCGCCGCGTCACGGCCATCGCCAAATCCGCTTGCGTCGGCCGCCCGTCGCCGCGAAAATGAACGAGACCAGCACCGCCTGCCTTCCCTCCTCTTCAGGCCATCGGAACAAAAAGGGGTCCTGTCATGCGAACGTCTTCCGTCCGCGTCCTCGTGGTAGTGCTCTTCGCCGCCGCCGCATTGTTTGCCAATGCCAGCTTCGCCCAGGTCGAATCGTCGCCTAAGGCAACGACGCCTGCCGGCTTAAACCGTGATGCAAACGCCAACCAAGCGGGCAATCTCAAGCTGCGGCCCAACATCATCATCTCGAAGGAAACAACCTTCATCACCGAGCCCTTGCGCCCCGACGGCTATCCCGACTACGTCCGTTATGTCGACGAACAGCTCAGTAAAGGCGTCACGCCCGACAACAACGCCGTCGTCCTGCTCTTGCGGGCGCTGGGTCCGCGGGAGATTTCCGAAAAGCACCAGGCCGATTTCTTCAAGCGGCTCAACATCGAACCGTTGCCGGCCCAGGGAAATTATTTCGTCGACTGGGCGAAGTACTCCGCGCGGTACTCTGCGAAAGATTGGCCGCCGGTTCCCGCCGGATCACAGCAATCCGCCCGAGAATTCTTTGAATCGCTCGACGAGGCGGCCCGCGAACGTCCGTGGACTCGCAAGGATTTTCCGGCGCTGGCCGACTGGCTTCAGGCCCACGACAAGCACATCGACCAGTTCGTCGCGGCCTCGAAGCGACCACAAATGTATACGCCCCTGATCACCGGTGACGAGGAGCCCACGCTTGTTGCCGTCCTGCTCCCGGTAGTGCAAAACAGCCGCCAGGCGGCGCGGGCGCTGGTCACTCGCGCCATGTACCGCGCCGGCGGCGGCGACTTCAATGCGGCCGTGGAAGACCTGATGGCCTGCCATCGGCTAGCGCGGCTGACAGCCCAAGGGTTCTCGCTCATTGAGAGCCTGGTCGCCGTTGCCATGGACCATATTGCGCTCGACGCCGAAGCCGCGTTGTTGTCGCAAGACAAGATGACGGCGGCCCAGCGCGCTACGCTCCGCAAAGAGCTTGCTCAACTCCCTCCCATGCGCAGCATGGCCAATGCCCTCGATCGGGGGGAGCGGCTGATGTATCTCGACAGCGTCTGCTGGATCGCACGGCGCGGCGCCAGCGCGATGAAGCACCTGACCGGCATGATCATTGAGACCCCGCCCGGCATGTCCGACCTGCTGGCGAACGTGGCCGGCGATGTGCTCATCGATTGGAACGTGCCGCTCAAAGTCGGCAACGAGTGGTACGATCGATACGTGGAGGCGGCGGCAATCGAAGACGCGAAAGAGCGGCTGAAGGCGCTGGCTGCGATCGAAGCCGATGTAAAAGCGACGGCAGCGCGTTCGCGAGACGCGGGTTCAGTTTTGGGCTTGTTCTTTTCGCCGCGCTTTTCGGCCAGCCAGAAAATGGCCGACGTGTTTATCGCGCTATTGCTCCCCGCCCTCAACGCCGCCCTAAATGCCGAGCACCGCAACGGGGCGAAACTCTCGCTTGTCAACCTCGGCCTTGCCCTGGCCGATTACCGCGACGAGAACAAGCGTTTTCCTGACAACCTCGACCAGCTTGCGCCCAAGCACATTGAAAAGATCCCGCTCGATCCCATGTGGGGCGATCCGTTCCTTTATAAAAAGACCGACAACGGCTATCTGCTCTACGGCCTCGGCCAAAACGGCCAAGATGACGGCGGCCGCACCTCCGATTCCAACGACGGCGCCGACGACCTGGTCATCGCAGTGCACAGGAAACCAGAAAACTAAGCGCCGCGCACTTTGTCCCCAGGGCCGGAGTCCCGATATCGAATAGCTCGGCATCCGCTGCGACTTACATCGCCCTCTCGCCGCTGAATCTGAACCCCGAACCCTGCCCCCTCCCATGGACCTGCACGATCTCACTCGCGAACTTCAACTCAAAAACGACTCAAAAATCGTCATGCTCGTCGCCGACGGCCTCGGCGGCTTGCCCCTCCAGCCAGGTGGCAAGACCGAACTCGAAACCGCCAACACGCCCAACCTCGACGCGCTGGCCCGCCGCGGCGTTTCCGGCGGCAGCGTCCCCGTCCTCCCCGGCATTTCACCGGGCAGTGGTCCGGGGCATTTGGCTCTCTTTGGCTACGACCCACTCAAATACGTCATCGGCCGCGGCGCCCTCGAAGCCACCGGCATCGGCTTTGAATTACAGCCCAACGACATCGCCGTCCGCGGCAACTTCTGCACGCTCGACGAACAAGGCGCCATAACCGACCGCCGCGCCGGCCGCATCGCCAGCGAGGAAAGCGCACCGTTGGCGGTGCGTCTTCGCCAGGTCAAAATCCCCGGCGTCGAAGTCTTTGTCGAACCCGTGAAAGAACACCGCTTCGTCGTCGTCTTTCGGGGGGACGACCTCGGCGACAACGTCAACGACACCGACCCGCAGAAGACTGGCGTGCCGCCGTTGACTCCCGCGGGAGATGACCCACACAGCCAGCGGACCGCCGAGATCGCCATCGACTTTATTGCGCAAGCCAGCGAGCTATTGGCGAGCGAGCCAAAGGCCAACGGTCTGACGCTCCGCGGTTTTTCCGCCAAACCCGCGCTGCCGTCGTACCAGGAGGTCTACGGCTTGCGCGCCGCAGCGATCGCGGTCTACCCCATGTACAAGGGCCTCGCGCGCCTCGTCGGCATGGACATCGCCGGCAAGGCGCAGACGCTCGAAGAACAAATGCGCGTGCTGCAAGAGAACTGGGACCGCTACGACTTCTTCTTCATCCACTTCAAGTACACCGACAGCACAGCCGAAGACGGCAACTTTGACGCCAAAGTGAAGCGGATCGAAGAACTCGACGCCGCCATGCCGGCTATCACCGCCCTGAACCCCACGGTGCTGATCGTCACCGGAGACCACAGCACGCCGAGTTACCTCAAGAATCACAGTTGGCACCCGGTGCCGACACTGTTGGTGAGCGATTGCTGCCGTTTTGACGGCAACGAAAGCTTCGGCGAGCGCGCCTGCCTCCGCGGCGGCCTCGGCATCTTCGAGGCCAAGTACCTCATGACGTTAGCCCTGGCCAACGCGCGCCGGCTAGCCAAGTACGGCGCGTGAGCCTTCGGGGGCGCGCTATGGAGTGCGGCGACTAGTCGCCGCTTTCATTTTCAAACCGACGCAGAACAGCCACATGCGTTCCCATTGAAAAACGGCTGATTGAAAAAGAAAGCGAGGACAAGTCCGCGCACTCCAAACACCGATCGCCGTTTAGACATTCCCACGCGGAGCGTGGGAACGAGACGCTTTCGCTTTTCGTGTGGCGCCCTTCGCGCTTCGAGGATTTCCATTCCCCTCCGCCAGCTCTGCCCACTCCACCTCAACCTTGCAGCCAAACTCGCTTTCAAACATCTCCACGCGACGCCGCGCGCCCCACAAATCGACTTCAGGGTTCTCCCTCGCATGAGCCAGCAGTTCGACCGCCTCGACCTTTTCACTCGCGCGACGGACGCGCACCGTCAAGTCGCTCACCTGCTGGCTGTGGCTGCGGTCCAGACCACCCGCGATGCGCAAGATCGCGGCAAACCGCCGCACGCGCTCCTGGTCCTCCGGCGGCAGGTTGCGGAAGTTGTCGTGCTTTTGCTTCGGCGGCGCGCCGCGGTGATAGCGCGCGATGTTGGCGATCAGTTCCAGCTCACGCGGCCGGAACCCCGGTAGGTTGCTGTTGAGAATCAGGTGATAGCTATGCTTGTGGTGTTGGTCGTAGTTGATGAGATAACCAACGTCCTGCAGCCGCGCAGCCGCTTCCAAGTACGGCTGATCCGCCGGGTCCATTCCCAACGGCTCCGCGAGCTGCGCAAAGATTAGACCGGCTAGCCGCGCCACCTGCCGCCCGTGTGCGGGCTCGCCGGAGCATGCTACGGCAAACCGCTCGACGGCCGTCTGTCTCTCGCGCGGGTCATCGGCCGCAGCGACCAGCGACCGGTCGATCATTGTCAAGATCAACCCGTCGCGCACGCCGCGGTTGTGGACCTGCAATAGATTGACCTTGAAACGCGCCATAATGCGATCGACGACGGCCAGGCCGGCCACAATGATATCGGCCCGATCGGGCGCCAATCCCGGCACGCAGCGCCGCGCCTTGGATGACAATTTCCGCAAGCGTTCGAGCAGGTGGCTCACCTCGGCGCGCGTGACGGTGTAACCGCGCGTTGGCAGATCGACCTGTCCCTTTTGGGCCATCATCATTTCCGCCAGCGACGTAAACGTACCCCCCGAGCCGATCAGCAAGTGAGGCGCGAAGGGCGGCTTCTTGGTGTGCTTGCGGAGCAGCCGGTCGATGCCGGCCAGCAACTCGTCGTAGCCGCCCCCCTGGGGCGTAAAGTCATTGCCGTAGATCTCGGTGAGCCGCACTGCGCCGAGCGGCGAAGTGTGGATGGCTTCGATGACGTCGCCCGAGGCGAGCACGAACTCGGCGCTGCCGCCGCCGATGTCGGCCAACACGATGTTCTTAGCGGCCAGTTCAAACGCACGCTGTACGCTGTAGAAGGCGAGCCGCGCTTCTTTGTCGGCGGAAATAACCTCGACGTCGATGCCCACTTCCTCCTTGGCGCGTCGGCAAAACTCGGCGCCGTTCGCGGCCTCGCGGACCGCGCAGGTCGCAATCGTCCGCAGCTCATCGACTTGAAAGCCGCCGGCAATCTGCTTGAATCGCCGCAGCGCGGCGAGCGTCTTTTCGATCGCCTCGGCATCGAGCTGCCCGGTCGAGCTGAGCGTACGGCCCAGACGCGTGGGCTCGCGCTCCTCATCGAGTATGCGGTAGTTGCCGCCGCGCAACGGCTCGGCCACCATCAGTCGGACGCTGTTCGACCCAATGTCGATGGCCGCCAGCCGATGAGCGATGTCCTCGGAGAAATAGATCTGCTTTTCGTCCATGCCAACCGCCCATGGGCCGCACAATCGTCGTCAACAGAATACTATGTCCAAGGATAGCACAAAAGCCACAACCGCCGCATAATAACATTGTCATTGGCAGTTCCCGCCCCTGGTCCCCCCTCCCCTGCCCCGTGGATATCATTCGCGAGCTCTCGGACTGGCCCGCCGGCCTGCGAAAAGGCGCCGTGGCGATCGGCAACTTCGACGGCGTCCATCGGGGTCATGCGAAGATCATCGAGCGCTTGCTGGCGGTCGCCGAACAAGTGAACGGGCCGGCCGTTGTCTTTACGTTCGATCCGCATCCCGTGCGCCTGTTGCGCCCCGAGCACGCGCCGCCGCCGCTGACTTGGATTGAGCGGAAGGCAGAGCTGCTCGGCGAGTTGGGCGCAGACCATGTGATCGCCTATCCGACCGACGAGGCGCTGTTGCAGCTTTCGCCGGAAGAGTTCTTCGACCGCATCGTGCGCACGCGACTCGAAACGCGGGCGATGGTCGAGGGGCCGAACTTTTACTTCGGCCGCGGACGCACCGGCAACATCGAACGCCTGCAAGCACTGTGCAACGCGGCCGACATCCTGCTCGAAGTGGTCGAGCCGATCCAAATCGGCGGCGAATACGTCTCCAGCTCGCGCGTCCGTAAGCTCATCGAGGCCGGCCGCCTGGAAGAAGCGGCCCACTTGCTCACGCGACCATACCGGTTGCGCGGCATGGTGACGCACGGTTCCAGCCGCGGGCACCGTATCGGTTTTCCCACCGCCAACGTCGACGCCATCGACACGCTCTTGCCGGCGGACGGCGTGTACGCGGGACGAGCCCTGCTCGCGGACGGCAGCGCGATTGCGGCGGCGATCAACATCGGCCCCAGCCCCACCTTCGGCGAACCAGCGCAGAAAGTCGAAGTTCACCTGATCGACTGGCATGGCGCACTGTATGGCCAGCCGTTGGAGGTTGACTTTCACGCCAGACTGCGGGACATTCAGCGGTTCGACGGCGTCGAGGCGTTAAAGGCGCAACTCAATAAGGACATCGACCAGGCCCGCAAGATCGCCCGCTCGTTAGCAACCTGACTGCGACTCGTTGAGTCGCAGCTAATGGACTCAACTCCGCACTCCGCACTCATGCCCATTGACTGGCCCCGCTTCGTCCAGCTCATTCGCGAGCACCGGCGTTTCTTGCTCACCACGCATATCCGCCCCGATTGCGATGCGCTCGGCAGTTGCCTGGGCATGGCCGGAGTTCTCGAGCGGCTGGGCAAACAAGTGCGGATTGTGAATGGACAAGCCACGCCGCCTAGCTTGAGATTCATCGATCGCTCGAACCGCATCGAAGCCCTGGGCGTCAATGTCCAGCCGGCCGAATTGCTCGCCGACGGCTTTGACTTGCTGATGGTGCTCGACACCAGCGCCTGGGCGCAGCTTGGGCCGATGGGCGACATCGTCCGCGCCACGAAGGCCAAGAAGATCGTGCTCGATCATCACGAAAGCGGCGACGACCTGGGGGCCGAACCATTCAAAAACAGTTCGGCCGAAGCCACCGGCCGTCTGGTGGTCGAGGCGGCGGAGCACTTGGACGTTCCACTCAGCCGTGAGATCGCGCAGCCGCTGTTCGCCGCGCTGGCAACGGATACCGGTTGGTTCCGCTTCGCCTCGACCAGCGCCGAATCGTTTCGCGTTGGCGCCAGACTGATGGAGGCCGGTGCGGTGCCGTGCGACTTGTATCACGACCTGTACGAGAACAACACGCTCGCCCGCACCAAGCTGATCGGTCGCATCCTGGGGCGTACCGAAGCGGAACTTGATGGCAAGCTGATTCACACCGCCGCGATGCTGGACGATTTCCATGCGACCGGCGCCCTGCCGACCGATACCGAGGACGTTATCAATCTCACGCTGCAAGTGGGCACGGCGCAGTTGGCGCTAATCATGGTTGAGCAGCCGGCGGGTGGTTTCAAGATCAGCTTCCGCAGCCGCTGCGCCGTGGATTGCAGCAAGCTGGCCGAGCAATTCGACGGTGGCGGACATAAGGCGGCGGCAGGCGCGTTTATCAAGGAGCCGTTCGAAGCGGCCCGCGCCAAGCTGCTCGAGGCGGCCCGCCTCGCAATGCGGCAAGCGGGCGTTGCTTGATCCAGCGTAACAACCTTGAAAAAGCATGGCGGATAAACATCCTCAACAACAAACCCCGCAAGCGATCGAACGGCGAAACTTTTTGGTGAAGACCGCCGCCGCGATCGCGGGTGGCATTGCGGCCCTATTCCCGTTCGCAGTCGGCTTATTCACATTCGCCGATCCGCTGCGGCGGCGGTCGGCCGGCAACGGCGAAGGATTTGTTCGCGTCGCCAGTCTCGATGCGCTGCCCGACGACGGCGTCCCACGACAATTCGCGATCCTCTCCGATCGGACCGACTCCTGGAGCCGCTTTCCCAACGAGCCGATCGGCGCTATCTATCTTCGCCGCAAAAAAGATGAAAAGGAGCCCCTCGCCTTCAACGCCATCTGCCCGCACGCGGGTTGTTTCGTGGACTATACCGCCGAACGGAATCTCTTTCAGTGCCCGTGTCACAACAGCGCCTTCCAACTCGATGGATCGATCATCCAGCCAAGTCCCAGCCCGCGCGACATGGACCAATTGAAGTGCGAAGTACGCACCGTCGAAGGGCGGCAGGAAATCTGGGTACAGTTCCACGACTTCCTCCCCGGCCGAGAGCAGGCGATCCCGAGGGTTTGACATACAACGACCAGAGACTTAATTCAGCCACAGATGAACACGGATGAACACAGATCGGATGTTGTCAAAGCGCAGCGGCGAGAGATCAAGACCGTCCCCTGACCTCTGTCCCCTGACCTCTGTCCCCTGTCTCCTGCATGCGATCGTTATTTGACTGGCTCGATCACCGGACCGGCTATCGCTCGTTCGTCCACGAGGCGCTCTACGAGCGCATCCCGGGCGGCGCCCGTTGGCGCTATGTCTGGGGCAGCACGCTGGTCTTCGCGTTCTTCGTGCAGCTTATCACCGGCTTGTTCCTATGGATGGCATACGCTCCCAGCAGCCAGACCGCGTGGGAGAGCGTCTACTACATCCAGTACGAAATGCAAGGCGGTTGGCTCTTGCGCGGGATCCATCACTTCATGGCCCAGGCCATGGTCGTGCTCTTGGCCCTGCACCTGATGCAGGTGATTATCGACGGCGCCTATCGAGCCCCGCGCGAGATCAACTTCTGGATCGGGCTGGTATTGATGCTGATTGTGCTCGGGCTGTCGCTTACCGGGTACTTGCTGCCCTGGGATCAAAAGGGCTATTGGGCTACGCGCGTGGCGACAAACCTGGCGAGCCTGGTCCCGGGTGTGGGCGAGGATTTGCAGCGGTTGGTCGTGGGTGGCGCGGACTACGGCCACCATACGCTGACGCGCTTCTTCGCGCTGCACGCGGGTGTATTGCCGGGTCTGTTGATCCTGTTGTTAGTCGTCCATGTAGGACTCTTCCGCCGTCATGGCATCTGCTATCGCCAGCCGGCCCATCGCGGCGAATGTCATTTTTGGCCGGACCAGGTGCTCAAAGACGCCGTGGCTTGTTTGGCAGTCATGGCGGTCGTCATGCTGTTGGTCGTTCTGCCCGCGCTAACGGGCCGCGTGGAGTTCGCTGATGCGCAACACCTTGGCGCGGATCTGGGCGCGCCGGCCGATCCGGGTCATCAATACTCTGCCGCGCGGCCGGAATGGTACTTCCTGTTCCTCTTTCAGTTTCTCAAGCTCTTTGAGGGATATGGCGAGACCGGCGAGTTTGTGGGCGCGATCGTCGTGCCCGCCGCCGTGTTGCTCGTGATGTTCCTGATGCCGCTGGTTGGCCGTTGGAAGCTTGGGCACCGCTTCAACATCGGTTTCACGGTGGCGCTCATGCTCGGCGTTGGCTGGCTGACGTTCGCCGCCTTGCGCGACGATTACCGTGCCCGCCGCCTGGAGGGTGATGAATTCGAACAGATCGCCAAGCAAGTTCGCATGTTCGGCGGCGACGAGACCAAGATGCGGGCCTACTTCAAGGACGACGAAGAACAAATCGCGGAGTTCCGCGAGCAGATGGCCCTCTACGAAGAGATCCAGAAATCCCGCGAGTATCTAACCGCCGTGGAATCGGCCGAGCGTGAAGCGGAGCGAGTGAAGCAGCTTGCCGCCGAGCAGCAAATTCCGCCAACCGGTGCGCTGGCTCTGTTGCGCGACGATCCCAAGACGCAAGGCCCGCGGCTGTTCGCCAAGTACTGCGCAAGCTGCCACGACTACTCCGACCCCAGCGGCAAAGACCACTTGCGGATTGCACAAAGGAGGCTGCAAACACCCATGGTCGTCGAAAGCGACGATCCGGACGCTCCGCCGCAGCTCCTCCGCGACGACGAACAGCAAGTGCTGTGGCAACCCTCCGGCGCGCCGAATCTCTACAACTTCGCCTCGCGCGCGTGGATCGCCGGCGTGCTCGATCCCCAGCGCATCAGCCAGCTCACGACCAAGGAACTGCTTAAGCCGGATGACCCCAAGCGCGACGATCCGACAAAGTACCTCCGCGAGGTCATCGAAGCGCCTTACTTTGGCAATACGAGCCATGCGGCGGGCGAAATGGCCGAGTACGTGAAGACCGACGAGGTCTTCGCCGAGATGCGGAAGGACGAGAAACAGCTCGCCGCCATCGCGAGCGCCCTATCGGCGCAGGCGCAGCTCCCGTATCAGAAAGACGCCGACGAAAAAGCACGCGCCGCGGGAACCATCGCCGCAGGCGATAAGCTGATCACCGCGACCTGCACCGTCTGCCACAATTACGGGCAGCGAAACGACCCGGCGGGAAACGGCTACCCGGACCTCGATGGCTACGGCTCGCGGGAATGGCTGATTGGTTTGATCAGCCATGCCGCTCACGAGCGGTTTTACGGCGAAGGAAACGACCGCATGCCGGCTTTCGCCAAAGGGAAGGACGTGGCGGCGCACATTCTGACGCGCCGGCAGATCGAGTTGCTCGCCGATTGGCTCCGCCGCGATTACTTCGAGCCGGTGACGGCGGAGACAGAGTGAGCCAATCATGCTAGCGGCAAAGTCGCCGGAATCGCTACAGCTTTCCATACGCAATGGCCGATGATAGCTCCGGAGTTTCGGAGTTTGTCTGCGCGCCAAGCGACGTTCTCGTTCCAAACGGATGCATGTGCATGTGGTGCCAGCATTGCCAAAGCGATGTCCCGCAGACAGCCGGCCTACCGGCTGGCTCGCGTCGTTGCTGCCGTTGCGGGCGTTCGTCTGGCGCCCTGCCGCGCCGTGCAGGGAGCGACGAAGGGCTCGATTTGGAGCGCGGCGTGCCGGCGGTAATGACTTCTGCTGCGGCTTGGGACGATTGGACGCTGGCGGCGGAAGTTCAACGCGCGCGGCTTCTGCTAACGCCTACGGGCACTGGCGGCGCCTCGGCGGCCGGTTGGCGAATCGATGGAAAGCATTTGCTGTCGTGGGATCCTGCGGAACAGCCCGGCGTTCGCCATCAGCTCACGGCCGCCACTCGACCGCGCCGAGTCAGGCATCGGTCGTCGTCGTCGTTGACTGCGCTCGTCTGTGGCGTGGTGATCTTGTGCTGCGGCGTTGTGGTTGCCGCTTCGCTCTTCGATGCTTTCGCGACGGTGACTCGCTTGGGCGTTCCGTTGATGCTCATCGGCTTGTTTGGCCTGGCAGTCGGGGTGTTGTTGCAGCTTCATCACATGCGGCGGGATAGCCGGGTGGCTCTGGACCGCATGCGGCTGCTCGATTTGCGGCTGCAGGAGTATCGCCAGGCCGCATTGCTGGTCGGTCCAACGTCTCAAGTCAGCTATGGTCGGATCCCGCGCGAATACTTGCTAACGAGCGCTCGAACGGATGACCCGCGTTTCAGGTCCTTTGATCAGGTCGCCGCCGAAGATTTTTAGTTCGATGGAGCCGTTCTTGCCAAGGATCGCGGTTCGGAACTCTCTCGGCGACGTGACCTTCTGCCCGCTGACATCGGCGATGAACATGCCCGGCTGAAGTTTGGCTTCCCAAGCGGGGCTGTCGCGCTGAACTTCCGTAATCAGCACGCCACCGCGGCGCAGCAGCTCGCTCTCGGTGTTGCGAACGTTTTGCAGCTCTTCCATCGACGCGGTCGGATAATCCACGCGCAAGCCGCGCCAAGACGGCGGCGGCGAGGCGACGATCTTTGTGCCGCGGACGGGAAACTTCGTCAGCTTGACTTCGATGCTTTGCGGACGGCTTTCGCGGAGGACCGTCAGCCGCACGAGCGATTCAACCGGCTTGCGACCAACCTGAAGGATCAAGGAATCGGCGTCGGGGATCGGCCGCTCGTTGACGTGCGTGATGATGTCGCCCGTTTGCAGATCGGATCGATCGGCCGGCGTACCCGGGACGACAGTCGACACGCGCACGCCCACCGTACCCTTCGACTGGTCTCCGAGCGCTAGTGTTTCGGGCACGACACCCAGAAACCCGTACTCGACTTCGTCGCCCCGTTTCATCGTTTCCACGGCGCGCACGAAGACTTCGTCGACGGGGATGGCATAGCCGGCCGCCTGCTCGTAGCCGGCCGTGGCGGCCAGCGATGTAGTCAGGCCGATCATTTCTCCCTTGAGATTCAAGAGCGCCCCGCCGCTGGTGCCGAGGTTTAGTTTGGCGTCGGTCTGAATCAGCGTGCCAAAGTGATAGAGCTTATCCTTGGCGGATCCAGCGCCCTCACTTGTGCCTGGGGGCACTTTGCGGGAGACGTTGGCGACGATCCCCCAACTCGCGCTGGCCTGGCCATCGCGCGCGATCGCATACGGATTGCCCAGCGCGATCACAATTTGGCCCCGCTTCAGCTTCGAAGCGTCGCCGAAACGGATCGCGGTCAGGTTCGGCGTCGAGTCGCTGATAATCCGCAGAATGGCAAGGTCACTGCGCGGGTCGGCGCCGTGAATTCTGGCACTGTAGATCTTGCCGTCGGAGGTCGTAACGTAGTGCTCGCTCTTCTCGCTCACTACGTGATACTGCGTGAGGATAAACCCGCCGCGGTCGATGACGACGCCGGTTCCAAAATGATCCGGAACGAAATCGGCGTCGGCCGGCGTCGAACGGCGGAGTTGGACGCGGTCGCCATGCCGAGGCGCTTCCCAAGGATCGACGCGAGCGATGGCCACCACGGACTTGCCGGCCTTTTCGATGGCATCGACAAGCGTCTGCTCGAGCGCGGCGGCTGCCGTGGCCGCCGTCGGCTCTTGAGCAGTGCCAGGCGGCATACCGACAAAGCCCAGAATCGCAATGGCTGCCGCAGGCGCGATGTATCGCATCCACCCGCCGGGGCTGGTATCAATCGCGGGTCGCATAATTCGCCTCGTGGTTGTACGAGAGCGTGCGTCCGGCCCCGCAACGATTTCGCTCTCGCCTTATTCGCTTTCGGCGCCGTCGCTCGACGTGCTGATGGTCGGCACCCCGGCCAACATGATCCGCTCTCGAAGTTCTTCGACGACCGCCGGGTTTTCTTGCAAGTACGTACGTACCTTTTCGCGGCCTTGACCGAGGTGGGTGTCGCCATACTTGAACCAGGCGCCCGAGCGGATGATCAGCTTCTGGGCCAGAGCCAGATCGAGCACGTCGCCTTCATAGCTGATGCCATTAGTATGCATCATATCAAACTCGGCGACGCGGAAGGGCGGCGCGACCTTGTTTTTGACGACCTTGGCCTTCACGCGCTGGCCGACTACTTCTTCGCCATCCTTGATCTGGCCGATGCGGCGGACGTCGATGCGGCAGGAACAGTAGAACTTGAGGGCCCGGCCGCCCGGCGTGGTCTCGGGGCTGCCGAACATCACGCCAATCTTCTCGCGGATCTGGTTGATAAAGATCACGCAGGTCTTGCTCTTGGAAATGGCGCCGGTCAGCTTGCGCATCGCCTGGCTCATCAGCCGGGCCTGCAAGCCCACGTGCGTATCGCCCATTTCGCCGTCGAGCTCCTTTTGCGGAACGAGGGCGGCGACCGAGTCGATCACCACCACATCGACCGCGTTTGATTTGACGAGCATTTCGGTGATCTGCATCGCTTCTTCACCGTTGCTCGGTTGGCTGACCAAGAGCGTCTCCAGATCGACGCCCAGCTTTTTGGCCCAGCTTGGGTCGAGCGCGTGTTC
>JBBDYH010000042.1:0-38333 GCA_040901795.1 Pirellulales bacterium | reverse complement strand
GGCGAGGGCGACGACCATTTCTCGTTGTTCGAAACCAACGTGGCGCGACTGGCGGACGTCAGTGTCGACGCGGGGGATGGAAAGGACCTCGTTGAGATTCCCTGCAGCTATTTCAATGACCTACAGCTCGATGTTGCGCTCGGCGACGGAGACGATCATTTCTCACTGTTCGAAACGAGCGTGGCAGGACTGGCGGACGTCAGTGTCGATGCGGGGGACGGCAATAACGTGTCGCGCGTCGAGATCGCCGACCAACCGTCTGCGCCTCCGCCGCAAGATCCGCAGCAAACACAAAATACGACCGTCTTCAATTTCAATTACGTCGGCGGCGACGGCAAGGATGAGATCCGGCTCCACACGCATTACACCGCGCCGATCGTCGTGCAGAACGTGAAGATTGCCACGGCCGGCGGCAAAGATTCGCTCGACTGGAACCTGCTCCGCACCGGCCAGGGCGGATCGTTCACCTCGACCATCGATATCGACATGGGCGCGGATGCAGACACGGTGCAGTTCGACGCGGCGTTCATCCCAGACGCTCCGTGTATCATTGTGGCCAACACCGCGATCAAGTCAGGCGAGGGCCGGGACACGATCGATTTCGCTTGGCATGCGACCACCCATCAGCAAGAGAACAAGCTGACGATCGACAGCGGCGAGGATAGCGACGTGGTCAAGACGGTCGTTCGCGGACACTTCGACGCCGAGCTGCGCGTCAATCTGGGCGAAGGGAACAACACGTTCACTCTCGAGGCCCCGGAGGGCTGGGAGGCGGCGGCTATCCCCAAAGATCCTTGCGTTATTGTTGAGGCCGGCGGCGGGAATGACTCCATTGTGTTGCGCTTTGGCGGGCCTCTGACAGCGAATCTTGAGATCATCGCCAACCTGGGTGACGGGAACGATAGTTTTCTGCTGGATGCCCAACAGGGCTTGCAGGTGGCGGCAATCCCTCGCGATCCAGATATTGTTGTTGAGGCAGGCGACGGGAACGACTCGGTGGCGTTCCGCTTCGGCGGGCCGCTGAGCGCACCGCTCGAAGTCCAGGCCAGACTTGGCGAGGGAAACAACAGCTTTCTGCTTGATGCCGAGCAGGGCTGGCAGGCGGCAGCAATCCCCGGAGGTCCTTGTCTCCTTGTCGAGGCAGGCGGCGGGTATGACTCCGTTCTGTTGCGCTTTGGCGGGCCTCTGACAGCGAATCTTGAGATCATCGCCAACCTGGGCGACGGGAACAACAGCTTTCTGCTGGATGCCCAACAGGGCTGGCAGGCGGCGGCAATCCCCGGCAGTCCTTGTAACCTTGTCGAGGCCGGCAGCGGGAATGACTCCGTTGAGTTGCGCTTTGGCGGGCCTCTGACAGCGAACCTAGAGATCATCGCGAACCTGGGTGACGGAAACGATAGTTTTCTGCTTGACGCCCAGCAGGGCTGGGAGGCGGCAGCCATCCCCAGTAATCCTTGCTCCATCGTCGAGGCAGGCGGCGGCAATGACTCCGTTACATTCCGCTTCGGCGGGGTCGTGTCGGCTAGTCTTGAGATCCTCGCCGATCTGGGCGTCGGGAACGACGAATTCCTGCTCGACGCGCAAGGCGGCTTTAGCGCCACACCGGACCCGAAGAATCCACAAGCAGGGCCCAGCGTCCAGGTCACCGGTGGCGCCCACAACGATAAGATCACGCTGCACCTGGGCGAAGTGAGCGGAAACCTCCGAGTCGACGTCGACGGCATGGAAGGCAACGACCATCTCGCCGCCGACCTGCTGTTCGCGGAGCAGGGCCTGGGCCTGGTCGATATTGCCCTTAACGGTGACGACGGCAACGACCTTTTGTCGCTTCTGGCCTTTGGGCAGAGTGACCCGCAGCACGCCCAGCTCTTGATCGATGGTGGCAACGGGATCGACACGTGCATCGCCACACCCAACGTCAAGACTCTGAACTGCGAGCGACACCGTCCGCCGCCGCAGCCGAAATAGAAGCGTCGCCATCGCTGCTCGCCCAGCCTGCGTGGTGGGCGCCGATGCACAGGCGCAGGTGATCGAGTGCGCCATTAGATCCGTTTATCGGCTGGGGCGCGTGGCCAGCCAGCCGGCGATGCAAAAGAGCGCTATGCCGGCGCCCGTCCAGCGCAGCACGGCCAAAGGCATCTGGCCGCGTTTCTTTGCCGTTTCCAGCTCCTCACGGAGCTCTTCCCAGCGACTCCTGGTTTGTTGATACTCTTCGCGCGCGGCCGAAAGCTTGCGGAGATCCTCAGCACGCGTTGCGGCCCCTCGGCCCGGGCGCATCTCATAGGAAAGCTTATGAAGCTTCATGCCAACCTGAGTGTACTCCGTCGCTTTTTCGGGGGGCCAGGCTTGCTCGGGTTTGAACAGCAGCTTGCCCGCAAACGAGAATGCCACCAGCAGACAACCGGTAATCGATCCGACAATCCAAGGCCAGGTACGTCGAGTGCGGCACGCTGCCATCGCGGCGGAATCCAAGGAATGCGGTACTAGCGAACAAATTCGTCAAACGGAGCGGCTTGTTGATCGTCAATTGAGATCATGTAGGCCATCAAAACCTCATCCACGCCGTCGACCAAGAAACCGATGTGACCATCCATGAAAGCCACATAAACACCACCGGCATGGCGGCTCCGCGGCGCCGCCGAGAGCCAATGATATTCAAACCCTTCCGTCCAGGTCGCACACTGCATTCCCTCCACTTGCGAGGCTTGCTCATTGCAGTCGTACAGCATGTCGAAGTTTGACTGCTGGTTATTTGGGGGCTGGGCCTGCCCAAAGGACAGGAAATCGGGGTAGTAAGGCTGATACGGGTCTCCGGGGCGGTAATTCGCGTGAAAGTCGTAGGCCAAAACTGACGCTCCGGCCCACGGCAGCGCCCAGGCGCCGCGCTGATCGAGCTGGTCGTCGCGCGTGCGGACTTCGGCCAAGAGCATCGTCTTGGAAATTCCGTCCTTAATATGGCGGATGCGGTTTTCCCGATGAGCCACGAGTGCGCCGGGTTGTTTGTGCTGTAAGTCCACATGTGTCGGGCTGACGTACGCCGCGTAGTTGCCTTTGCCGAACGCCCTGTTCTTGGTGAACCGTGGGTGCCGGTAAATGCGGTCCCGCGCGCCATCGCTGGGACAAATCAGCACCGCCAGCACGGCGGCTTGTGGATCGTTCGGCTGATTTAACAGCGACCGGGTGCGATCAAATTGATCGTAAAGCGCGCCCTCCTCCAAGTACGGCAGGATGGCGATCATCCAGTTGTGCATGCGGCCGGTACGCGGATCCAGTTCGGTTTCGCTCAATCCGTTGAGGGGTGAATCGATCAGCGGGCCAAGCTCGCCCGAGCGTGGATATCGCGACCGTGCGCTTTCGTGATTCGAAACCGCCAACGCGATCTGTCGAATGTGGTTCTGACAAGTTATTCGCCGACCGGCCTCCCGCGCCTCCTGAATAGCCGGAAGCAAGAGGCTTACGAGGATGCCGATGATCGCAATCACCACGAGCAGCTCAACGAGCGTAAAGGCGGCGGCGAGAGAGCGACGTCCTTGCATGGAGTACCCCAGTTTTGCGCAAGAGCGAACGAATCGCCGGCAGGCAGTGCCGGCGCGTGCAGCCTCTCTCCTCGGTTCCCTCCCTCCTATTTACCATGCCGAGCTGTTCCGCTCAACCGGATGGCGGTCGAAATGCACCAGCGATCTATTCGCGGATGCGGCCGGGATTATTCGCCGCGGCTGCCCAAGCCCACCAGGAATTCGCTCATTTCCGCTGCAGCGTGCCCGTCTCCCTGCTGGCGCGCCTGGACGATCCCCGCGCGAAGCGCCGTTCGCGCATCGTCGACTCGCCCCAACCGCGCGAGCTGTTGCGCGGCCATAAAGAACGAGGGCACATACGGCGTGGCGTCGCGCTGCAAGCTCGCCAGATGGTTCAGGCTCGCTTCGTGGTTGGCTTCCTTTTCGAGTTCCATCGCGAGACCATAGCGCAGGAACTGGTCGCCCGGCTCCTCGGCGAGCAAGGCTTCGATCTTGTCACGGCGCGAGCTAGTCATCGGGGTGTTCCTTTCGTGACTCTTCCGCCTCAATCATGACCTATTCGCCCACCCTTGTAACCGTTGCAACTGGGCGCCAGTTGGAAACGAACTCACACGATATCGCGGTGGATAAAGTTCCTGCGGTTCCAGGAGCGGCGCAAGCGTGTTTTCCACCGCTTCCCAGGTAGCAGCGATGACAGACCTGTCGTCCTCTGCTTCTTCCGGCCGGAAGAAATAGAGCAGATCCGTTTTGGGCAGCAGCGCTTCGACGCCTTCGGACCAGACGCAATAGCTTTTGATTTCACCGGTCTGACTGTTCTGCGCGCCGGAGAACGTAGCCACGAGCACGTCGCGCCCTGTTTTCTGATAATGCGCGTCGAGCAGTTCTTTTTGTTCGGCATGTTGCTGCCCCAGCGATTGTAGCCGCAGCGTCGCAAATTCCTGGTAGAGCGCGTGACCAACTGGCGGGAGCCATTCGCTCCACTCCTCATCCGCCAGTCGCAAGGCAACGTTTGAAATTGGCCGCGGCTCCTGCAGCGCCTGCCTGGCCCGCGCCGCCATCGTCTTCAAACCCGGCACGTTCTCCGAGCCGGTGATGATCAACGTATCACGATTGGGGACCATCGCGATCACCTCGCCGCGCACGTCGAACTGATTCACCATGTCGGCGAGGATCAACCGAGACGCGTCGTAGTTGTCCCCGGTGGCCGAGAGATAAACGCCGTCGTGCGGGCTGACAAAGACCGGATCTTCCTTTTGCCGCAAGTTCGCGCAGGCAGTTTCGAGCGCCTCGTAGAACGTCACGCCCCAGTTTTCCAAGTCCTGCCCTACAATCGTCCGCATCGAATCGGGCAGATCGTAAACCAGGCCGATGGCCAGGTGATCGGCCAGAATTTGTTGCGGATAGTCCATAGCCGCGGCCCCTTCGAGCTTCAACTGCAGCAGGGCGAACTCGAAATACGCCCGCGAACGAACCGTCGGCAGCAGGTCCGGGTGTACGTCCTCGAACGCGTCGGGAAGCGACCGCCGATCCGCAAACCAGTTGCGGACGACGTTAATCAGCAACTTGGGGCGAATCGCTTTGTCCGCGGCACAGAACTCCGCATAGACATTTGAGAGGTTCATGACCGAAACGTCATACCCCTCGGGGCGGAGGCAAAACTGGTTGCGGTCAAAGTGAATCTTACGCTCGTCGCCGGCCCGGCGGATGCCGGTCATCACCAGTCGCGCGAACTTTTCGCGGCTGGGCGCTCCGAACAGCCGATCGAGCATGTTCATGACGGTTTCCTCAGCGGCCCCTCAACGTCAGTGCGCCTAAACCGGCGCCAGCCCGCGCGATCGCTCAAAGGCCGCGATTTCCTCTGCGTGCTCAAGCGTCAGGGCAATGTCGTCGAGTCCGTGCAAGAGACAGTGGCGACGAAATGATTCGATCTCGAATGGGCGATCCAGACCGTGCTCGTCGCTCAGCCGGCAATTCTCCAGGTCGGCGGTCAACTTGTATCCGGGAAATCTCGCAGTCCGCGCGAACAAGTCGTCCACCGCCGCATCATCCAAACGAATCGGCAACATGCCGTTCTTGAAGCAGTTGTTGTAGAAGATGTCGGCGAAGCTGGGCGCAATCAACACGCGATAGCCATAATCGGCAAGTGCCCAGGGGGCGTGCTCGCGGCTCGATCCACAACCGAAGTTACGCCGCGTCAACAGCACGCTGGCGCCGCGATATTCCGGCCGATTCAGCTCGAAATCCGGGTTCTCTGATCCGTCGTCGCGAAAGCGCCAATCGAAAAAGAGAAACTGCCCGAAGCCCGTCCGCTCAATCCGCTTGAGGAATTGCTTGGGGATGATCTGGTCGGTATCGACATTGGCCCGGTCCATCGGAGCGACCAGGCCGGCGTGCTTGGTGAAGGGTTGCATGGAAAGGTTCGGGGTTCAGAGATTCCTCGATCGGAGCCTTCGACGACCGCTACATGCTCGTTGCGAGTTCTAAAGTGCTTCGGTCTGTTGATTCGGCCGCGACACGGACGGCTTCATCGGTACGTCCGGCTTGAACCAAACATGACAACAATAATAATCGTGCCTCCTTATCGCCAGGAGACAGGCGAATCGCCTCTTGCAAAAACTCTATGGCCGGCTCGAAAAGCTGCAGGTTTGCCCATGCGAGTCCACGAAGCATTGCAACCCGCTCCGGCGAAAGAATTAATTCATTTTCACGCACTAGGCTGAGAAGCTCATGCCAGTCTCCCGATGCAACACGGCCCTGCAAGTCTTGCAAGGATGCAGACGTCGGTTTTCCGTTTGCCGTACGGCTTTGGCCAATCCTGTATAGATCCGTCGATAGGCCACGTATCAATTGCTGCTCGGCGCTATTCATCGCGTACCAGGGCTGTTCCATGGAGTCGCGGATGGCATCAGCTTCCGCTCCGTCTGGATCACCGATCGTCATCAAGTCATGCAATTTCACCATGAGCGCGACAGATTCGCGAAACGCTGCAGATGTGGAATTGTGAAGTGTCATCGTTGATCAAGTTTCGTCGAATACCCACTCTTCACGAGTCGCGGCTAGTTGCGCCTGATAGTCAGCCAGTGCGCTAATCATCGCAGGTTCAATCGAACCGTGCATTGCCGAGGTGACTCTCAATCGAAGGAATTGCCCGATCGTACTGTCAATAAAATCAGCCATGCCCAGCCGAAAGATTGCGAGTTGAGCGTTTCCGCGCGCATCGCCGACCTTCGACGAAAGGCGCCGCGGGATCAAAAACGGTGGGAGTACTCTCCACTCAGGAGCAACGGATAAACCCCCGGCACCCGGATGAACAATGTTGCCGGAATCAATCGGGATGTCACGTCCGTTTTCTCGAACACCTAGCATATCGCGCTGGCTACCCACAATCGGCTTACCATCATCTTTCAGCATCGCACGGAAAACGCCCACTGTCCGATCACCTAAGGTTGGCTTTGGCCTTTAACTCTTATACTTCCAGTCCCTAATATCCACAAAATGGCCGGTCACCGCCGCGGCGGCCGCCATGGCCGGTGAGACGAGGTGCGTGCGGCCGCCTTTGCCCTGCCGCCCTTCGAAGTTGCGGTTGCTCGTCGAGGCGCAGCGCTCGGCGGGTTTGAGCGTGTCGGGGTTCATGCCCAGGCACATGCTGCAGCCGGCCTCGCGCCAATCAAAGCCCGCCTCGCGAAAGACGCGGTCGAGACCTTCTTGCTCAGCCTGGCGCTTCACCTGGCCGCTGCCGGGCACGACCATCGCCTGGACCGAATCGGCCACGCGGTAACCTCGCACCACCGCCGCGGCAGAGCGCAAGTCCTCGATCCGCGCATTCGTGCAGGAGCCGATGAACACGCGATCGAGGCGCAACGATTCGATCGGTGTCCCGCCGACGAGCCCCATGTACTCCAGCGAACGAGCCGCGGTCTTTCGCTCCTCGTCGCTGGCGAAGTCGGCGGGACGCGGCACCTTGGACGTCACCGGCACGACCTGCGCCGGATTGGTTCCCCACGTCACCTGCGGCATGATGTCCTTGGCATGAAAAACGAGCACGCGGTCGTACTTTGCACCTTCGTCCGTCGGCAGTTGCCGCCAGCGCTCGACCGCCGCGTCGAAATCCTGGCCCTGGGGTGCGAACTCGCGCCCGCGGACATATTCAAAGGTCTTTTCATCCGGCGCGATCATGCCGGCACGCGCTCCAGCCTCGATCGACATGTTGCAGACCGTCATCCGCTCTTCCTGGCTCAGCGACCGAATCGCCTCGCCGGTGTACTCGATGACGTAGCCTGTGCCGCCGTCGGTGGTAATTTGGCCGATCAGGTACAAGATCACGTCCTTGGCGGTGACTCCCGGCGCCAGCCGTCCGTCGACGCGCAGCTCGAACGTTTTGGGTTTCGATTGCAACAGCGTCTGCGTGGCGAGCACGTGCTCGACTTCGCTCGTGCCGATGCCGAATGCCAACGCGCCAAAAGCCCCGTGCGTGGCCGTATGGCTGTCGCCGCAGACGATCGTCATCCCCGGCTGAGTCAGGCCCAACTCAGGGCCGATGATATGCACGATCCCCTGCTGCGGACTATCAAGATCGTAGAGTCGGACACCAAACTCCTCGCAGTTGCGGCGGAGCGTGTCGATTTGCTGCTTCGAGATCGGATCCGCGATTGGCAGCCGCCGATCGGTCGTCGGCACATTGTGGTCCGGCGTGGCCACCGTCAGTCCCGGCCGCCGCACCTTGCGGCCAGTCAACCGCAGACCCTCGAATGCCTGCGGGCTCGTCACTTCGTGCACCAGGTGCAAGTCAATATATAGGATTGTCTGCTGCCCCGGCTCGGCGCGCACCACGTGGGCGTCCCAGATTTTTTCGAACATCGTCCGGGGCCGCGATTTCGTCATTCCACTGCTCATAACTCGAATCCCCTCAAGGGATATTTGATCTTTGGTTCATGCCACGCTGTCTCGAATCCATAGTATATCCTACGCCGTTTCGGCGGGGCAGGGTGCGTACGCCCACGCCGCGATTGTCAACTTATGTGTTTGACCTCGCTCGAATCCGCAGGATACTTTGGTGGTGGGTCGGTGGCGAGCAGGGTCGAAGACATCGATGTTTGCGCCCCTCTGCCAAATCGACGTGGCCGCGACTCTCCGAGCCGCGCGTGCAAGACCATGGGAGTTTGAGGCCCCCTTGCCAACCGAGAGCACAAAGATGCAACGTGTCAAATACGTTTATTGGGAACAGGACGCTGGATGGCTAGGGTATCTCCAGGACTATCCGGACTACTGGACTCAGGGCGAGACATTGGACGATCTGAAGGAACATCTGGCGGATCTCTATCGGGATTTATCGAGCGGCGAACTGACGGGCATCCGTCGCGTCGATGAGCTGGTCGTGACATGAAGCGAATCGACTTGCTCAAGGCCATCTCCGACTTGGGCTTTTGTCCGCCATGGCGGAAAGCACGATTCGTATCAGAATCCAAAGACGGGGGTGTCGCAGCCTGTGCCGCGTCATCGAGAGATCACGGAGACTCGCGCGGCACATTCTCATGATGTTGCAGAATCCTGACGAAGATACCCCGAGCGAAGACGCTAACGCTGGGAATACCCGCGATTAATGCGCTGACTCAGTCATAGGGCAATGGGACCAGCTCACCCCACCGCCGCCGGCTCAAGTAGCATTGCCATCCGCTCGGCAGTTGTCGTCGGCCGATCAAGCTCCTCCCACCAGCGAGCGGCTTCGTGCCGTGACCAGCGGCCGGCGCATTCGCAGCCAGTCAACGCCTCCGCCAGGGAAGCGGTGTCTTGAAACCGATCGGCTGGACTCTTGGCCAGCGAGCGCATGACAATTGCCTCCAGATCGGCCGGCAAGTCGGGCCGATAGGCCGACGGCGGCGTCACGGCCTCGCTGGCGTGAGCAATCATCACCTTGATGGCGTTGTCGAAGGGGAAGGGTGGGCGGCCGGTCAGCATGAAGTACGCAACGGACCCGAGCGAATAGATATCGCTTCGCGCGTCGGGTTCGCCGCCGGTGGCCTGCTCAGGCGCCATGAAAAGCGGCGAACCGGTAATGCTGCCCTCGCCGGTCAACTGAATCGACTCCGTGGTCGAAATCGTCCGCTTCGCCAGGCCAAAGTCCAACAGCTTCGCCACGTCATAGTGTCCCCCGCGCTGTGCCGCGAAGAGATTGCCCGGCTTGATGTCGCGATGGATCAGCCCAAGTGCATGTGCCTCTCCCAAGGCGTCGCACGTTTGCTGCAACAAATAAACCGCCCGCTCCGGCGCTAGCGGACCATGACGCTCGACCAATTCGGCGATGCTCAGGCCCGGCAGATACTCCATGACGTAGTAGAACGTCCCATCGGCCGTGCGGCCGTAGTCAAAGATTTCAATCGTGTTCCAGTGCGAAAGCCGCGAGGTGGCCCGCACCTCGCGTTCGAACCGCGCCAAGGCGCTCGGATCGTTCGCCCGGTTCGGCCGGATCACCTTGATGGCGACAGGCCGCTTCATCATCTGGTGCTCGGCCAGATAGACTTCGCCCATGCCGCCCGAGCCGATCAGGTGCGTCAAGCGATACTGCCCGAGCTGCCGGGCCTGAAACGCTTCGCTCCGTAATTCCCCAATCGTGTGTACTCCCCAGACGCATACGAACGCGCACAATCCCATAACCAGCACCAGCCCGATCAATCCGTTCCACGTGAACACGCGCACCAGCGGTTCTGACACCGCAAGCCCTATCAACGCCGTCAACACCGGCAAACTGGCCAGAATGCCCGCGAACACGGCCGCACGCCGCCAGGTGTTTGGGATGTACATCGCGTACACGAAGATCAGCATGATCCACGGCAAGCTGGAGCTCTCGCTCATCCGCACCTGACCCGCAACGAGCAGATCGCTTTGCGCCGTCGCCGCTTGGTGCAGCGCGATCAGCGAAACGATGCCGGCATCCAGGAAATACACCGCCGGCAAGCCGAAGACCACCAGTTCCAATCCGCGAAGCTTGCGCGTCGTCATCGGGCAGCGGCGGCATAACCCGCTGCCCAACACCGCCAATAGCGCAAACACTCCCCCGTTGAGCACCCAGAGTACGAAGTCTTCCGTCTGCGTGAACGGGAGCAGAAAGATGCCGCGCATAAAGAACAACCCAAAGCCCAATGCCAAGAGCAACGCCGCCGTCCGCAGCCGCGACCGCAGCAGGCCTTGAATCTCGGCCGAGAGCTCGGGTGTGCTCCCCTCGACCAAGGCCACCTGCCATCCGCTGGGCGCAGGGCTCAGCGAACCGGTCTGCAGAGAGAGCTGGTAATCTTGAGCGTCGAGCGTCGGCGCGTCGTGCGAAGATGATTTTGGCGTCACGGCTGGGCCCCAGGAGCGCGGCAGAGAGGACGCCTTTATCATACCTCTGCCGTCGCAGCCGAACAGGGCTCGCAAAGCGCCCGGGCGGAGCGCCTTTTGACAAATCCCAGCTATCACGCCACGCTCGATTGCCGATCCGCTAAGTCGCTGATGTGTTAGCGAATGGCTTCCAAAAGCTGCTCATCCTCCATATCCCAATCGCCGTTCGTTGGCCCGTTGGCTAAGTACGACCTATGCGCGATCAAATGGCTAACCGCACATCAAAGGTCAGTTCGCTGAGCCGCTCCAAGACGGAGTAGGGCAGCTAGGTCGCCACCTTGAGCAAACGGCAGGCTTCATCGTAACCCGCAGCGCGGCCGCCTTGCTTATCTTCGCGGTCGTAGCCGTAAGCGCTGGCGGTGACGCGGGCCAGGCCGACGACTTGTCGCCAGCGGAAGGCCGGCCGCGTGGCGCGGAACTCCTCCTGGACCGTGTGGAAGTACTTTTCGCCATGCAGTCGGCCATCTTCGCTGATCGTGTATTTCAGCATCCGATCATAGACCGCCTCGACCGGATGACCGCGCTCGCCGTAGATGGCGATTGCGGCCGCGGCGCGGCCTTGATCGTTGTGGCGGACGGCAGCTTCGGCTTCGGCGAGCAGGGCCGCGGGTTCAGTCGCCTTGATCGCCGAGCGGTGCTCATCCGTGGGATACGCGTCGCTCTTGAACGGCGCGTGCGCGGCCGAATGATACGCGGCGACGATCAAACCCGACACCGCATGCAGCGGTTGGGCGATGCGGGCCATGTTTCGCCAGGCGTTGGTCGCATCGGACGAATGGACGCCCGGCGAATCGCCGTGGGCGCGCCACTTGTCCGGTCCCTGCCGCAAGACGAGGAGGTTTGACGCCAATGAGATGGCTTCGCCGACGACTTCCGGACTGAGACCTTCAGCCAGGGCGGCAGCGGCGGCTTCTGCCGAGCGCTGGGGAGGGCCGCCGTAAATCGTGCGGCCCAGCTCTTCGACCGCGGCATCGCCGGGGTCGCGGTCGCCCAGCTTTTTGCCCGCCAGCTTGTACTGGTCGAGCAGCTTGGGAATCAACGCGCGGATCGGCGACTCTCCATGTTTGCCGTTGATCCGGTCTTGCTCGTGATCGCAGGAGAAGCGAACGCACTGCCGCAAGATGGTGTACGCGTGGTCTTTGCCCAGCAGTCTGGCCAACTCGTGCGTGCGGTGGGTAAAGACAAACCGGTGCACGTTGATGTCATCTTGCGTCACCGGCTGCAGAGCGTTGAAGGCGTCGTCGATCGTCCCGTGCGCGAAAGGCGCAAAGAGCCGTTCGGCGCGCTCGACGTCGCCCGTGCGGCAGGCGTCGCGGATGGCGAGACCGCGGTTTTCGACTGTGGCTTCCTCGGCCGCGTGCATTTCTCGCAAGGTCTTCTTCGAGGTGCCGCCGTACTCCTGAATCTGCTGCGTATTGCGATACAGGACCTTCAGGATAGGGAGCGGCCGGCGCTCGGTAGGCAATAGCGCGGTCATTTGTAAGGCCGGAGTCATGGCCATGGCCGTGTGAAAGCCGACGTAGTCCTCGCCGCCAAAGGTCTCCGCGTTCGCCAAGGCGGCGGCAGCGATGAGATCCTTGAGTTCGATCTCGCCGCGTGTGAGCTTCTCAACCAGGATCGGCTGGAGCTTGTCGGCCGGCGTGCTCTGGAGCAGATCCACCAGCGCATCGTATTTGCCGAAGGAAAGCGAATCGTCGCCCTCATCGGCGAACGCCCGACTGACGCCGAAGTCGCTCGACAGCCCCGGTCCCAGACCGGCGATCAGCATTCCACATCCGACAGATTCCAGAAAGTGGCGGCGGGTAGTCGTGGGCATGTTTTTTTCCTAAATGAGGCATCGCGACAGGCTGAGGCCGAAAGTGGGCTCATTAGCTGTCTCCCAATATATAACGGCCGGGCGTTACAAGGGACAAATTCAGGGTTCAGGGTTCGGCGTTCAGGGTTCAGGCAGCGGGGGCAGAGGCAGGAGAGGTCGATGCGGCAACCGGCATAGCTGCACGAGAAAAACGCTGGGAACTTCGTCATCGGCCACTGCTGTTCGCAATGCAACCCTGGGCGAACAGGCACCTCCAAAGCTGTGGTAAACCACACAGACGATGAGATTGTGAGGGATCGCCCCGGATGTGCCGATCATGCTTGATGTAGATGCTCGGGGCCGCTTCCGGACCGCGCCTTTCGCCGACATTTCGCTACCCGCGGCAGTTTCGGTTGTTTTCATGGGTTACGTCGGTGGAGATTCTTCAACGACGCGTGTTCGACCGGAAGTGCGGGTTTCCGCAATTCTCTTGCGTGCTTCGAGCCTGTGTCCAACACTTGATTTGGGGAACCGGCCTCACACCCATGAATGACAACGGCCACGAACGTCGAGTGGACAAGCGCGAGCACACGGGGGCGCGGCTGCGCATCGCTTACGTTCGAGGATCCGGTCTTCCAGGCGATCGGAATCTAGCCGATGTTGAGTGTCAGGACGTCTCCCGCTCCGGTTGTGGCTTCTGGACGCTCAACCCGCCGGAACATTTAGAGTTGCTCGTGGTCTTCGGCGAAGGGGCGGAAGAAGTCCGCCTCAAAGCGAAGGTAGTTCGCTGGCAAGTGGCCGAGCACAACGGCAGGCTGCGGACGCTCATCGGCTGTCAGTTCGCGGAGCGGCTCATGGCAATTCCGAAGCCGGCTGCAACGGAAGCACCGCCGGTAGTTGAGCCCTCCTGATGCCGTCGGGCCGTTAGCTCTCGCGTTCGTTGATCGGATAGTTGCCTAACTTCTCCGCGAATGGCAACATCAACATCCAATGCAGCCGGTCCACGCGCTCATCGCGAAATTGAGCCAGGCCGATGGTCATTTTTTCATGACCGTCCCGAGGCTGCGGCCGATAGGTGCCGAGCAGATGATCCCACCAAGGCAAATTGAAGCCGAAGTTGCTGTTTGTTTCGCGCGCATGGACCGAATGATGGACGCGGTGCATTTCGGGAGTGACGACCAAGAGCCGCAGCATCCGGTCAAGCCAGGCCGGCATCTGCACATTGCTGTGATTGAACATCGACGTGGCGTTCAGCAGCACCTCGAACACGAGCACAGCGACGGCCGGCACACCAAGCAGGATGATCGCCGCTGCTTTGATGCCCATCGACAGCAGGATCTCGAGGGTGTGGAAGCGCAGTCCTGTAGTCACGTCGAAGTCCAGATCGGCATGGTGCACCATATGCAGCCGCCAGAAGAGCGGTACGGCATGGAACATGACATGCTGCAAGTAGATGACCAGATCGAGGGCCAGAACCGACACGAGCGCGGACAGCCACAACGGAGCGGAGACGTTGTTGAACAGTCCCCACTGTCGCTCCGCGGCCATCAACGCGATGCCGAATGCCCCCAGCGCAAACGCGATGCGGACGGCGATCGTATTCACAACTACGAGACCCAGATTACTGAGCCACCGCAGCGGCTTCCCGACCGTCAGTGTCCGACGGGGGGCCAACGCCTCCCAGAGGGCCATGAGAACCAGTACGCCGAAAAAAAATCCCAGGCGGATCCAGGGTTCATATTGCATCGACACTATTTCTCGGATTGGAAACCCGCTGCGACCAGTTCTTTGTAACCGGGCTTGATGGGGCGCACTTCGTAGCCCAACTTTTCGAGGAAATTGCCCGCAGTGACGCATCGTTTGCCGACCACGCAATGCGTGTAAACGATCTTGTCCTTTGGCAGTCGCCTGGAGAGCGTCTTTGCATCTTCTTGGAGGGCGCTCAGCGGCAGGAAAATCGCGCCCTTCACGTGTCCCTTGTTCCATTCGGATTTTTCGCGCACATCCACCAGTACGGCTTTCTTCTGATCAACGTTCTTCTTGACGGTCGCTAAAGAATCCTTCGTCAGCTCCGCGGTCGAACCCAGCGAGGGAACCAGCACGATCGTGGTCAGAATGAGTGAGCGAACAATTCTCATCAAGTTTTCTCCAAGTAGGGAAAGGTGATCCGCAGCTTTCCACGACGGATCTAGGGCCTCAACATCGGATCCATAGTCGCATCCTCCACGTCTGGACTGCGGCGGTCAAGGCCGAAACAATGATTGGAAAGGAGTGGCCTCATGCACAAACCCGTAGTTCTGTTCGTCTGCACCGGCAACTCTGCACGCAGCCAGATGGCCGAAGGGCTGCTGCGGCATCATGCCGGCGAAACGTTCGACGTCCGCAGCGCCGGGACGGACCCCAAGGGGGTGAATCCCCTGGCGGTCGAGACGGTGAAAGAAATCGGCGTCGACATCAGTCAGCAGCAGTCCAAGAAGGTGTCAGAGGTTATGGAACAGGTCTCGATTCAGTACGCGATCTTTGTCTGCGCGTCGGCAGATGATCGCTGTCCAACCCTCGGAGGTTTCTCGGGCCAACGGCTCTATTGGCCATTTGAAGACCCGGCTGCCGCAACGGGCACAAAGCAAGAGCGGCTGCAAGCGTTCCGCGACGTGCGGGACCAAATCGACGCGCGGATTCGCGCGTGGCTAGCTGAGCTGCGAGTGCCTGGTAAGCTGTAAGCAACGCAGCAATGATTAAGCGTGCAAAAAGCGCCGCGCCAGGAACGCGTGTGCAGCGGCATATCAGGCCGGACGTCGCCCGGACCGAAGCGGTTGTAACGTAGCGGCGTTACAATAGGTGGGGTTCTGCGCGGTTCGCTCCCGAGCAGAGGCGATGGGGATCCCTTGCAGCAACGCACCTCGCTTCGCCACGGCGAATCGGTTGTGGCGACCGCTACCCCCTCGCGAAGCGAGAAGGGGATTGTTTCCATGGCAACATCGACCTGTCCGAATCGCGAAACGTTAATCGCGTTTGCGGTGGGCGCTCTGGGCGCACCGCAATGGGAATCGGTCGCGGCACACATCGAGGTTTGCCCGGAATGCCTCGGCCGGCTGGAAGTGTTGGACGGTGTCGACGATGAATTGGTGGAAAAACTCCATCACCTGCCTCCGGCTCAGGTCGTGAATGGCAGCGGCAACGACCCAGTGGCGAGTGCGGTCTTCGCGGCCTGCAATCCTGACGCTCGCCCGGGCCTGCGGATCATCGCCGATGCGGGTCGTGATTTGACACGAAGGCTCTCCGAGGGACCGGTCTGGCTGGACCGGTTTGAACTGCAGGCGGAACTGGGCGTCGGCTCGTTTGGCTATGTGTTCCGCGCCTGGGATCCACAGCAGGAGCGAATCGTGGCGCTCAAGGTCCAGCGGGCCGGCAGCTTCGCGACGCATGAGGAATCGCAACGGTTTCTGCGCGAGGCCCGCAGCGCCGCCCGATTGAAGCACCCGGCGATTGTTTCGGTCTACGAGTCGGGACAAACTGCAGACGGCGTGGGCTATCTCGTCTGCGAATACATTGAAGGCGAGACGCTCGAAGAACGGCTGAAGGTCCAAGGTCTGGATTTGCTCGCGACAGTTGAAATTCCGGCAGTGGAGATCGCGGCGGAGCTGGCCGGGGCGCTGCAATACGCTCATGAGCACGGCGTAATCCATCGCGATATCAAACCGTCGAACATCATCATCGACCGCCGGCAGCACGCGCACCTGATGGACTTCGGGCTGGCCAAACAAGCGACCGGTGAACCGACGATGACGTCGGACGGCCGCGTGCTGGGGACGCCGGCCTACATGTCGCCGGAGCAGGCCCGCGGCGCATCGCACGAAGTCGATCCGCGGAGCGATGTCTACAGTCTGGGTGTGGTGCTCTACGAGATGCTCAGCGGGGCGCGTCCCTTTCAGGGGGACCGTGGTCAGTTGTTGAACCAGGTGCTCAACACGGATCCGCGTCCGCCGCGGAGCATCAACCCGGGGATTTCCCGGGAGTTGGAGCTGATCTGCCTCAAAGCGATGAACAAGGCGCCCGGCGAGCGCTACCAGACCGCCGAGGAGCTGGCCGGCGACCTGCGACGATATCAACAGGGACAGCCGATTCACGCGCGGCCAATGGGGAATTTGGAACGCACGCTGCGGTGGTGCCGCCGATACCCGCTAGCGGTCAGCGTCTTGGCGGCGGTGCTGCTCGGCTCGATCGCCGGTCTGGTGTATCTGTCGCGGCTGTCGGAGTACTTTGTGCGCGAGACGGCGCTGGAAGGCGCCCGGTTGGAAACGAAGATGCTCGACGAGGTCTGGCGGTTCTACAGCGAAGAGATCCAGGACATCGATTTCAGCAAGACGAACATCGCCATCACCGAGAAGTACCGGACCGTCCACCCTTCGCTGCCGTTGCCGGCGACGTTTGCCATCGATCTGGGGGAACGCATCAGCCAGCGGAGTCCGGGCATGTCGGTCCGCGTGTTCAGTCGCTACCCGTGGCCCGGCCGCACGAACGGCGGGCCGCAGGACGAGTTCGACGAGGCGGCTTTGACGTGGTTGGAGGCAAATGCACAGACCAGTTCCCACCCGCCGGCCGAGCACGCGCAGTTCGTGGCGGAGGACGGGCAACGAAAGCTGCTTTACTACACTGCGCGGCACATGGAAACGAGTTGCCTCAGTTGTCACAATAATCCTCAAAGCATCAGTCCGAAAAAGGATTGGCTGGTGGGCGACGTTGTCGGCGTGATGAAGATCGTCCGTCCGCTCGACCGCGAGATCGAAAGCACGCGGCAGGGACTGCGCGGCGCGTTTATACTGATGGCAGCCACTGCGACGTTGCTCGTGCTGGTGAGTGTCGCGGTGACGATTGTGGCGCAGCGGCGGCGAAAGGCGGCAGCCGTATGACCGTGGACAAGAGCAAACCTGAACACGCACGCTGGGGTGGATCCACCTCGCGGAGTCTGCTTGCCGAGGCCCAACAGGATGACCCTGCGGCTTGGATCCGATTAGTCCACCTTTACGCGCCGCTGTTGGCTGCCTGGTGTCGCCGTCTGCGAGTTGCCGAGCAGGACGTCGCCGATGTGCTGCAGGACGTGTTTGCGGCGGTGTCGGCAAATCTTGATCGATTTCGCAAGGAGCGGCCGCAAGATACATTTCGGGGTTGGCTTTCAACGATCGCGCGGAACAAGGTGCGCGATTACTATCGGCGGCGTGCCGAGCGCCCCGTGGCCGCTGGCGGAACCGAGGCGTCGTTGCGGCTGGCACAGGTTGCAGATCCGGATACGCTTTCGGAGGGGGGCGATGCGGCAGATGGCGAACTGGCGGAAAGCGCCGCATTCAGCGAGGTTCTGCAGCGAGCGCTGCGGTCCATCCGCAGGGAGTTTCATGAGGAAACCTGGCAGGCATTTTGGAGCGTCGTCATCGAGGGACACACCGCCAAAGACGTCGCCGCGGCATTGGCCATGCAGCCGGGGGCCGTGCGCGTCTGCAAGTCGCGAGTCCTCTCACGGTTGAGACGTGAGTTGGGTGACGGCCAAGAGTAACCACGACAGCCTGTCCTTCCGTTCGATCCAGCGATGGACCAGCCATGCCGCCCACCGATCGAGCGTGCTGTGCGCTATGCGCGATGTCGGCCCCTGCCGGGCTCAGATAGCGTGTCGGCTTGAGCGCTCGGCGGCGCGTTGCCTTCGACGAAGCGCCACGAGAATCAACGTACCCGCCATCGCGCCGAGCATGCCTACGGTGGCGGGCTCCGGCACAGCCGCCAAAGTGGCTGGCGCTGTGTTGGGGGGCGCCAGCAAAGGGGCAGCGGTTGGATCGTAGAAGACGCCCATTAGTGTGACATCGTCGTCATCGACAAAGCCGTTGTAGTCAAAGTCTCCCAGCGTCCAATCTGGTTGAGGTACGCCCGGGGCGTAAGTCGCGCCTAGGATCGTCACGTCGTCGTCGTTGACCAGGCCGTCCAGATTGGCGTCGCCCGTGCGCGTGTAGACCATGAGGATGGAAGTGGCGTCTACCGGCTGGCCACGGAAGTTGGTGTAGGCGCCTAAGGGCAAGCCGGCGTTCTCGGCATACGCGACCGAGCGCGACTCCGACTCGGCGACGTTGACTGTGGCCACCGTACTGCTGGTGATGCCCATGCCGGTCCACGGTGCGCCGAAGCCGGGGGCGCCGCGGCCGGCAAGGATCTGCTGGCGAACGGTGGCGACAGGGCTGGCGCCGGTGTAGTCGACCACGGCGGCGTTGTTCGTCAGATCGAACGTGGCGGTGGGCGCCGCGCCGCCGGCGATGGAAAGCGAGCCGACCACCGGCGTGTCGGGCGTCCCATCCGAGGCCACAACGACCTTGCCGGCGTTGATTGTGAGCCCCGTGGCGCGAAGCTGGTTCACGGTCAATGTGCCGGCGCCGGCTTTGGTCAGGCTCGCGCTGGTGCCGGTTACCGCGCCTGTGATCGAGAGGTTGCTGGCCGCCGGCGTGACGGTGACGACTGTGTTGTCGGCGAGCGCGAGGGGCGCGCTGATCGTATGGCTCCCTCTGGGGACGTTAATCTGTGCATCACCGCTCGTGGCGTTCAGAGTGAGTGCGCCCGAGCCGGCGATCGTGTAAGCGTTCGTGTTGTCTAAATCGAGGCGGCCGACCGTAATGGGAGTGTCGACGGTTACCGTGCGCGGCTGTGTGATGATGCTGCCGAGCACCGCTTGTGCGCCCGTTGCGTTGGGCACGCCGCCCGACCAGTTGCCGGCCGTGGACCAATTGCCGTCCGCATTGACGATCCAAGTCGGAATCAGCGCCATACGCGGTACAGCGGTAATGTTGTCCACGCCAAGCTGCGCCGAGATATTGGGCGCCACGGAGCGAGTGGGGATGATATTGGGGCTGTGCACCAGGTTAAACTCAGTGACGCTGGCCATCACGGTGTTGAAGGTTCCGCCCATGAGATTGGCGGAATCGAGCGGAAACGAGATTGTGGTCCAGCCCGTACCCGGTGCGACGTTGATGGGGGCTTTTGTTGTCAAGGTTTGGCCGTGGTCCTTATCATCGAAGATCAACCGCAGCACAAGACTTGTTGAGCCCGTGTTGTTGACCTGCATCTGGATCGAGGCGATGTCCGCCGTCAGGTAGTTGCCGCTCCACTGGCTCGTGTTGAACACGACCAACTTTCCGCCGGCGCCAAATGAGCCATTCGACGTCAGGCGCATGAAGTTATCGCCGCTGCCCATCGGGCCGCCGTTAACGACATTGGTAGGACGATTCGGGTTTACCAAACCGCCGGCCTGCCAGTTTTGTAAGGTACCATCCTCGAAGTTGTCGACCTGGCCGGGCATGACCATGCCAGCCACGGGCGACGCGAAGAGTCCCAGGATGAGAAAGACGGTCGCCGTTACCGAGTTAACGATTTTATGCATGAGCGGGGTTCTTCGGGGTCAAGCGGTGTCCATCTATGATAATCCCAACGCCGGGCGTTCCCAACTAGCGCGGCGAGTGCATATGCAACTCTTACTCCGATGACCGGTTTGTGTCAAGAATCGGGCTGAAACGATGTCACGGTCCGTCCGAAACGGCCACAGCCGTGCGTCGCTGAGTCAGGGTGTCGATCACTTCGCCCCGCGACGAGGCTTTGCGCAGGCGCTCGCGTGCGGCCGCGTCGCCGGCGACCTTCGCCAACTGGCCAAGTAGAAACAGTTGCACATCGGGACGTTCCTGCGGCGTGACTAGCAGAAACACGAAATGAACCAACTCCGCGGATTGCGGCGAGAAGATCACGCCTTCCGTGGACCGGCCAAACACGACCAAGGGATTCGCCAAATCTGGACAGCGGGCATGCGGAATCGCAACACCGACGCCTAAGTCCGTTGAAACCTCGTTCTCCCGTGCCACCGCCAGTTCGGCGACGTTAGCCGTTTTGGGAAGACTCTCCCGCGGAATCGCCTCCGCCAGTTCGCGAATGACATGCTCGGCGGTGCGCCCCTCAAGTTCGAGCACGACATTGCCCGCGCGCAGGGCGCCTGCTAAGAGGAGATTCGGTTCGTGCGAATACTCGTCCTCGATTCGACCGACCACTTGCTCAAGGATGTCCTCGAGGGTGATCAGACCGACGGGGCTCCCGGCGTCTTCGACAAGGCAAATCGTGGCGCCTTCGGATTGCAATTGTCCCAAGGCGGATTCGATGTCGTCGTCGGGATGGATGGATTGCAGGGGGCGCACCAACGATGTCCACTCGCCATCGGTGGAGCCTTCGGCGATCAGGTCCTTGATTAAAAGATATCCCATCGGCCGCCCGGATTGAGGATCGACAACCGGCCAGCGCGAGTGATGTTGCTTGCCGGCGTGCTGCAGCACTTCTTCGCGAGAATTGGATTGGGAGAGTCGCTCTACGCGAGTCCAGGGCACCATAATGCTCCGCACCGATTGACGGCGGAGGTTGGAGACGTTTTCGCGGATCAGCGTCAAGCGCAGGTCGCGCACCGATTGTTCGACAACCTCTCGATTCGCGCCGGTATCGGCCAGTACCAGTCGAGCCAGGCCAACCGCGGCTTCGGCCTCCTCGAAGACCGCGGCGGTCGCGCCCGCTTGTTCGAGTGTTGTGCGCTCGGCGAGGTATCGTGCCCGGACGAGGATCCGCAGCGTTGGGTTGAGGTTTCGAGCGGTCAGGACGACCGCGGCTCGGTCGGCGGAATGCGGCAACGTCAGCACCAGGTACGACGCCTCTCGGGCGCCGGCTTGCTCGAGAATCGGCTCACGCGAAGCGTCTCCAAAAATCGCGGTTTGCCGCTGTGCATGAAGCTCCGAGACGGTATCCATGTTGAGCTCGATCACGACGGTCGCCAGGCCGGCCTCCTGAAGCAAGCGATGTACGGATCGTCCGACCGGACCGTAGCCGACTACGATTGCCGTGCGCTGTCCGGCCGCCGCGCGCTGCTGCACTTCGGCTGAGGCGGTTGCATTGATCTGGCCGGCTCGTCGCTCGGCGCGGGCATTAAACAGTGACCAGAGACGAGGACGCGCGCGGAGGCTCGCTTCGATTCTGCCCAACGAGCGGAACAGCAGCGGGTTTAAGGTAATCGAGATGATGGCCGCGGCCACCAGGACGTTGTGTCCAGCTTCGGGCATCAGGCCATGTGCGCCGGCAAGCTGCGAGAGAATGAAGGAGAATTCGCCGATTTGCGCCAGACCGATTGCCACCGTGAGCGCCGTCCGCGTAGAGTGCCCCAAGAGCGCCACAATGATCAACGCCGCCAGCGGTTTGCCAATGAGGATGATCAAGAGCGCCGCCAGGATCATCAGCGGTTCCTGCACGACAAACGCCGGATCGAAGAGCATTCCCACCGAGACGAAAAACAGCACGGCAAACGCGTCGCGCAGCGGCAGCGCATCGGCGGCCGCCTGGTGACTGACTGGTGATTGCCCGACGACCATGCCAGCCAGGAACGCTCCCAGGGCCATCGATGCGCCGAACAACAAGTAGGCGCCCGTAGCGACCGCAATGGAAAACACCAGGACGGTCAGCGTGAACAATTCGCGCGAACGAAGCCGTGCGACCTGCACCAGCGCCCAGGGAATGATTCGCGAGCCGGCGAAAAATACGATCGCGACGAGGATCGATAGATTCAGTAGCGCCAGGCCAATGGGGATCCACAGGCTGGATTTTACGGCGGCGCGATCGGCTGCAGCTTCGTCCGTCCCCAGGACCGGAATCAGCACCAGCACAATCACCGTGATGACGTCTTCGACCAATAACCAGCCGACGGCGGCGTGCCCCTGCGGCGAGTTGAGCATATCCGCGTCCATCAGCACGCGCATCAGGACGACCGTGCTGGCCACAGAGATCGCCATTCCAATCACTGCGGCCGAGGTCAGCGGCAACCCAAAGGCGGTAAAGGCCGCCATGCTCATCATCGTCGCGACGGCGCTCTGACCGATCGCCCCCGGGATCGCGACGCCCTTGACGGCCAACAGGTCCTTCAGTTGAAAATGCAAGCCGACGCCGAACATCAGCAGGATGACGCCGACTTCGGCCAGTTGCTGGGCGATCTCAATGTCGCCGACAAAGCCGGGCGAGTACGGTCCAATCAGAACGCCCGCCAGCAGATAACCGACGATGGCCGACAGTCCCAGCCATTGTGTCACTAATCCCAGGCACAAAGCAGCGGTGAACGCGGCGGCGACGGTGGTGATCAGCGAGAGGTCGTGCATCGCAATTCATCGACGACATTGAATGATTGTGCCTTGTTGTACCAAAGCAAAATCGTTCTGTCGCGGAGGATTGCGACCACGTGGGCGAGTCTCTCCGAGACTCGCGCGTCCGCCGCGGCGGACGCGGCCACGTGTAACGAGTGACGCGGCCGCTTGTCACGGCTTAGTGATCGTGCCATCGCGGCGACGCAATTCGCCCCAACTGAAATCGAACGGCGGGTCGTCCTGGATGGGAAACTTTGCCGCAAGTTTTTCGTCGAGGTCGATGCCCAGACCTGGCCGATCGTTGGCCCAGTAGTAGCCGTCCTTCAACTCGGGGCATCCGGGGAACACATCGCGCTCCGCCTGGTTGAACTCGCGGGCCTCCTGAACGCCGAAGTTCGGCACGGCGAGATCCAGGTGGACATTGGCAGCGTGTCCCACCGGCGACACGTCGCCCGGCCCATGCCAGGCCGTTCGCACAGCGAAAAACTCGCACATCGCCGCCATCTTGCGGGCCATGGTCAGCCCGCCCATCTGCGACATGTGCACGCGGATGAAGTCGATCAGCCGCTCGCTGACCAGGCCGGTCCACTCGTGCGGGCTATTGAACAATTCGCCCATGGCGATCGGCGTGCTGGTTTGTTGCCGCAGATTCCTGAAGTAACCGATGTCCTCGGGACTAACGGGATCCTCCAGAAAAAACGGCCGATATTGCTCGAGGTCCTTGGCAAGCTGGATGCCCAAGATCGGGGGCACGCGCTCGTGAGTGTCGTGCAGTAGCTCCACGTTATCTTCAAACTTCGCGCGGAGATGCTCGAACAACTTTGGCACGGTGCGGACGTACGGCCGCGGTTCCCAGACTTGCTCGCGGCGCGCTCCGCCGCCCGCGCCTCGCCCGCCGCCGGAGCCATAAGTCGACAGCCCCGGCACCGCGACTTGCACGCGGACGTGGCGGTACCCCTGCTCCATGTATGCCGCGACGCGATCGGTCACTTCAGCAAACGTCCCTCCGCTGGCATGACGATAGACGTCGACCGCCTTGCGGCATTTGCCGCCGAAGAGCTGATACACCGGCACGCCCGTGCGCTTGCCCAGGATATCCCATAGCGCCATATCCACTCCAGAAATGGCATTGTTAAGCACCGGGCCATTGCGCCAGTACGAGCTGAGAAACGCGGACTGCCAGATATCCTCGATATCCAAAGGGTTCTTGCCAATCAGAAACGGCTTGAGATATTTGTCGACCGCTGTTTCGACGACGCGCGCCCGCTGCGTAAACGTCGCGCAGCCCAGGCCGTACAAGCCCGGCTCGCTGGTCATCACCTTGACCACAACCAGGCGAATGCGCGCCGGGGCGGTCAGGATCGTCTTGATGTCAGTGATCTTCAGCGGCGGCGCGCCGCGCTCGGCGGGCGGCGGTTCTTGGGCCCATGCGCGTCCGCTGTTAAAGGGTTGAGCGTTTAGAGCCATTGTGGCGCCACCGGCGGCGCAAGCGAAATTCGTGAGCCAATCGCGTCGGTTCATAGTTAACCTGCCTGTAGTAAGTAAGATGCGCCTGTAGCTGCATACAGCCGTAGGTGTCTGGGCGCAGTGTTATCCATGTGGAACCGAAAAGCAAACCTGGCGTGCAAAGCCATGAGAGTAGCTGCCGTTCACGCGCCCGCGCTCAGAAAAGTGCTGCGGCGCCTAGTTGTGCGATCGAGTGTTAGGCGCCATGCTCACGTCTGCGTGAGCATGCCAGCCGGCTCGACGTCGACGCCGGGGCCGACAAAGTCGACGTTCGCGCCTCGGCGTTTGACCGCTTCTTCGCCTCGCTCGGGGACGACAACGACGAGCTCACTGTTCACGGCAATCTGGGCGGTTCGAAATCGATTTCGACGGCGGTGCGGGCAGCGCCGACCGGCTGGTCGATCTGGGCAATGGCTTGCCGGAAATCTACGAGAAGCTTGGTTTTGAGGCGTTTGGCTGATTGGCGAACAGCAGTTGGCAATCCACGAAACCGCTGCGAAGACGAGCGAGCGCATGGGCGCATATTTTGCCGTACCGGTTGTACCCCAGCGCCGCAAATACCTTCGCGGACGCATTGCCCAGTGCCTAGGATTGTACGGAACGGCGGAGAGGGGGTAAACTTTTCTTGACGACCAAAAAACCGGACGGCATGAAAAGGCCTCGTTTGGGAGCCAAGCCATGCGTGCCACGTTGCGGCGATACTCGCGAAACTGGCTGGTGCATGCGATCATTGTGGCGATCGCAATTCTGATTGGCGTGATCGTCGCGTTCAATGCGCGACCGACGCGGGGCGAAATCTACGATCAGGCGGCGGGCGCGAGCCTCCGGTTCTCAACACAAACCGGACGCTAGCGCGTACCGGCCGAGGGATCCGCTGAATTCGCCTTGGGCGGTTGGTCGATGCAAGGTAGTGGACCGATTCGGTTCGTCATTCGACCTATTCGCAAACCGCACGATCGCCCGCACCTGCCGCGGCGCAATGGGAGCCGCCGTATTCGGCAAAGTTTGCGCAGAAACCGCGTTTGAGCACTCCTCGCCCCAAGCCCGCCTGCCGCGATGGACCACCGTTTCACGAGAGCCCGCGCCCCGCTTGCGCTAGCATCGACTGATCTGTCCGAGCGTACGACGCCCTGCCGGCTGGGACCTTGGCTTTTGGAGCGGGCGATCGGCACAGGCGCGATGGCGACCATCTATCAGGCCCGGCCCGCCGATGGCGGCGACCTTTCCGCACGCTACGCGGTCAAAGTCCTCGATCCAACATGGCAGCAACATGCGTTGTGCGTGTCGCTGTTTCGCCGCGAGGCCGCGGTGGGCCGCCGAGTTTCGCATCCACACTTGATCGGTGTGCTGTCGGCACAAGTTACCGCGGCGCCGTACTATCTTGTGATGCCGCTGTTGGCCGGGCGCACGATCGAGGAGCGAATCAAGGCTGGTGAGCCACTCGCGCTGCCGCACGCGCTCTGGATTGCGCGGCAAACCGCCGAGGCGCTCGAAGCGTTGCACCGCGCCGGCTACCTGCACGGCGATGTCAAGCCGGGCAATCTGATGTTGTCCGCCGATGGGCACACGACGCTGTTGGACTTGGGCTTTGCGCGGGAGTTGGAGGAGACCGGTTCGGCGCTCGATCGGCCGGTAGTCGGCACGATCAGCTACCTGGCGCCGGAACTGCTCACGTCCACCACGCGCGCCGACGAGCGAAGCGATTTGTACAGCCTGGGCGCGACGCTGTTCGAAATGCTGGCCGGACGGCCGCCGTTTTTGGCCGGCTCCCTCGAAGAACTGGCCGAGCGGCAACAGCGCGGCGCTGCGCCCGACCTGCGCGCACTTGCGCCCCAAGTGCCCAGCTCGGTGGCTGAGCTGGTGCGGCGGCTCCTGGCGCGCGATCCGTTCCGCCGGCCGCGGCGAGCGCTCGATGTTGTGCGGCAACTGATCGCGTTTGAGATCAGCACACTCGCCGAGCGCATCCCGGCCTGAGCGTCGCACTTCCTTCCCTGCTCTAGGGGAGGGGCTGGGGTTCAGTTGCTCTTCATCTGGCGTTCAACGCCTCGATTTGGTCAAAATCCATCGCTTCGCCGCCATCGCGAGTAATTAGCCAGATGTACGTGCCCGGATCGATGTCTGCGGCGAATGCTCGCACGGAGCCATCGGCAAAGCCATGAATCGCCACGCCGGTATGCTGGCTGCTGGGTCCCCAAGTGCGCGGACCGGCATTGGCCCACTTGTCTTTGGCAAGATACACGCGCTCTTTGTCTTCCATCGAGGGTCCGTAGTTGACGGGCGCCGGCGTGTTTTCCTTAACGCTGAGTATCTTTTCCGCGTTCATTTCTGGATCCATGGCGGCCGTCGGTAAACCCACCACCCAAGTGCCCGTCGAGCCGTACCAGGCAGAGTACGCTTCCTCGCGTGACTCAGTCAGCAGAATCGTCCTCGACGTGCCATCGCGAACGGTCGCCATCGTGGCCGCCTTTTCCGGGACGATGATTCCATTGGCCTTGGTCGGGCTGGCGCTGACCAGCGCGAGATGCGTTGCCGTCAAGGCGGCGTAGTTGCCGATCGCCACGCCGGACTCGGGTTGTTTTGGCTGCGGCTTCTTTGCCGCGTCGGTTTTGAACGCTTCGTACTCCTTGGCCGCGGAGCGCGGGGGACCAGCGTATTCCGGACATTGGAGCGTGGCGATGTCGAACGTGGCAAAGTGAGCTCCGGCGACGCTATAGCCCGGATCGAATGCGGGCTGCTTGAACCTAACGGATTGCCGTGAGATTTCGTTATAGAGGCTTCCTTCTTCGATGTACGGAAGAATTCTCACGACCCAACTGAAATCCTCGCGAGTTTTGTCATCGATCGAGCCGGCGATCTGTTGCGTAAGAACCTCGTCTCGGGAGATCACAGGAAATTTCTTGTAAACGTCGTGGTAGTTGTGGAGAGAAAGCGCGAGCTGCCTGAGGTTGTTGATGCAGGCATTACGCCGCGCCGTGGCGCGCGAGCGGAACAGCGCGGGAATGAACATCGACAACAGCATGGCCAGCAAGACGAGAAGGAGCACCAACTCGGTCAATGCAAAACCGCGGCGAGTTTTGTTGGCACACATGGCGGCCTCCTGCTGAGATAGGATTTTTTCGCTTGACGGCAAATCGGTCCGGCCGTGGAAGCGGCGGCGACTAAGCTTAACGCTGCGCCAGAGCGCGTGTCAAAAAAATCAGCCGATGTAGGCCGCACATTCTCTGAGCGGAACGGCACACAGAGTGCCTACTACACTATGCTAGACCGCGCCGACCCCGCGGTCGAAGGCATCCTGGTCGCGGCGATAAAGCGATAACGTCGCCTCGAAAAGCGGCGCAGGGATTCGCCAAACCGGCGCTTCGTCGGTGTGCGCGTTGCAGTGTGCAACGAGCAAGCGATACATGAACTTGAACAGGTGTCGCGGTACGCGCAGCGAGCGCAAGGAGTCGATGATCTGGCGGTCCGACAATGACTCGTCCAGCAAATCGCGCAAGGCGGGTTGACCATTCCCTTTCGATATCGTCCCCTCGGCACACGCCCGGATGCGGGCGTTCGCCACGTCATAGAGCGCCTCACCGGTCCACTCCAGCGAGGGGATCATATTCTGCTTGTCCAGCCGCGAGCGCTGATAGAACTCCCGCTCCTCCCGCTCGACAAACCGCCATAGCTCGATCGGCAGCAAGAGTTTGAAACCCAGCCCCGGATGCTTGAGAAACTTGTTGTCGAGCATGGGCCAGAGCAAGGCCCGCATCTGCTCCGCCGCGCCGTTGATCAGGTACGGCTCGTCCACACGATCGACAAGAATCAAAATGCCGCTGTATTTGAGCGTTCGCAGGACACCTTGCAGCTTAGCGAGCAATTCAAAGCGATCATCGGTGCGCGGCTGGTTGGGCAGCGGCTGGCTGTCGATCTCGGCGTGCGTGAAGTTCATCAGCACTTGCCGCAGCGGATTCGTCTCGCGATTGCCGACGCGGACATTGCGGACCACGCCCCGTGCCTGCCAAAGCCACTTCCACATTCGCCACAGCCGTGGACCCCACCCGGCGACGATCAACACGTAGGGCCACGGTGTGATCAGCCAATCCCATTGGTCCTCACGGGCGGCAACAAGAAACGTTACTGTCGCTACCAGAATGGTGATCACGACGCCAAGGGCCAAATCCCAATACGCCCGCCAGTTGCTAAACCGCAGTGCGCGGCGCAGGCGATGCCAGCGGCTCTTGCTGGTCTCGGCCGACGACTGGTCGTAACACGCGGCCAACAATAACAGGTCTCGCGACTGATGCCGGTCGAGCGTGGGCGGACTCGTAGCAAGCGGCTCTTCGCCGGCCAGAATGCGATCGACCAGCTTGGTCACGCCCAACGAGAGGATCGCGTCCATGTGGTCCCACAGCTTCCACTCGGCCAACACACGGTCGGGGCGCTGGCGCCGCCTGCTCAACCGGGCTTGAAAGCGATCGAGGAACGGGTTGAAGTCGTCGTACTCGATGACGAAGACGCGCGCGTCCGGATGGCGGCGGTTGTGGTCATCCAGATGCCGCGCGATTTGCAGCCGCAGGGCCGTTTTGCCCGCCCCTTTTTCGCCAAACACGATCGACGTGCTCGGGTCGGCCGGATTGCCGTAGACTTTGTCCCACGTCGGATGGTAGACGCTGGCGATGCAATGTTCTTTGAAGACTGGATCGGTCTGCGCGTCCTCCTCGGCAAATGGATTGCAGCGGATGCCGTGGTGCTCGAGGAATTGCTGGGTCTTCATGCCGGAGATGATGGAGCGTTTTGTGAGCAGGAGTTAGGCGGATTCAGACGGAGATGGGGAGATGCGGAGATGGCCCGCAAGGCCGTCTGCTTTATCCCCCTATCTCCCTTCGCATCCCCCTATCTCCTCATTTCTTCGAGAGGCTTTCGATCATCGTGTGGAACGCCTTTTCGTTCTCTTTGACGAGCTCCGCCGGCCCATAGAACTTGATGAAGTAGTTGCCGATCGACGGACCGCCGGGGATGATCGCCCCGAGCATACGGTAGTTTTCGCGGTCGATCGCTTTGCCGCCGGCACGGGGGCCGCCCGGCATGTCTCTGTAGGTGCCGGCGAGATCCACAATCTCGACCTCGAGTCCGGCCACCTTTCTTTTCTCCACATGTTGTCGCGACTTTGTCTTGGCATCTGGTTTCTTGAATTGGCCGATCCAGCGGTTGATGTTGTCCTCGATGCTGCCGCCAGCGGCCATCACGGTCACGCGGCCCGCGTCTTGGCCTTTTTTGCCTTCGACCGCGAATTCGTGCTCGACGATACGCGTCCTGGGCTCTTTGCGGACCCACTTCTCCGGCGCCTCCAGCGTGAGTTTTCCCTCGCCCAGGGTGATGGCGCGCTCCTTGTCAGCAGGCTGAGCGGCGGTGGCGGAGAGCGTCAGAAGGGCGAACGTCGCGGCGCAGGAAAGAATTCGTATGAACACGGGCATGGGAAACCTCATTGAACTGGTGGTCTAGGAGTCAACCGAGCGAATTGTAAGGCGATTCGCGGCCGGGGGCTAGAAGCCGGATCTAAGTGAGCCACCGGCTCTGCCCGTGGCTGAGGCACTCGCCGCGGAGAGAGGCACACGGCGAGCGGCACGCGCGCAGTCACTTACCGGGAGCGGAACACGATATACAGCAGCACACAGGCCAACAGTGTGACGACCACCGTCAGCACCAGGGTCAACGTCCGCATAGTCTGCGCGCTCTTCCGTCGCGATGCGAGCCGCTGTCCGGCAGACCCGAAAGCCTGCGCCCCTAGGAGACGCGAGCCGCCCGCCGCAGCCATCGCGTCAAGATCGAGTGTGGCCGGATCAAGTGGATCGCTGGGCAGTCTCTTCGCAGCGCGCATTCGATCTGCGTCGTCGCGAGGCGTCGCAGCGATCCCAAGCTCGGTTGCAAGGCCGGCCTCGCCCGGCCGAGACGGCGCCACGGAGATCTCGTCGTCGCCGCCGCCGTCGCTCGACAGTTTTGGATCGGTGGGGATATCGAACTTCGCGCCACATTGCGGGCAGAGGCCGCGCTTGCCGGCGAGGAACGACTTGACGTGAACTTTGTGCCCATTCGGGCACTGAAGGTGGATACCCATGTGCGTTGATCAGAGTGGCTCTCAGGAGCGATCAAGACTCCGCCTCGCGCTTTTTCTCGAGCACGACACAGTTGCCTTGCGGGCTATACTCGACGCGCGACATGAAGCTGCGCATCAGCATGATGCCCCGGCCGTTAGGGGTTTCCAGATTCTCGTCCGCGGTGCAGTCGGGCACGCATCGCGGATCAAAGCCGCAACCCTCGTCAGCGATCTCGATCCACAGCCGGTCGGGCAACACCCGGCAACAAACGCGCACCTGCTTGTTTTCGTCGAGCCGGTTGCCGTGTTTGATGGCGTTGACCAGCGCCTCTTCCACGGCCAAATGGACGCCGAAGATCTCCTGGGCGGACCAGCCCTTTTGGCTCAGCTCGCGCAGCAGCTCGTTGATAAAGGGCTTGCCCGCTCCGCGCACGCTGGGCAAACAGAGCGTAGTTGACCAGCAGTTAGAATAGATTTCCGACATGGAGTATGCCATGCGCTTGCCTGGTGACGGGCCGGGCGACTCCTGCGGCGGCGCGTCGATTCTCTGCTCCCCACATCCGCCGCGGCGGATGGACCAGCTAGAACGCGGCCAGCGCGTCCGCCTCGTCTTCCTTGATGTCGAATAACTTGTTGAGCTTAGTGATCGCGAAGACCTCGTAGATCTCCGGTCGAATGTTGCTCAACTTCATTCTACCACCATGGGCCTTGACTTTCTTGTCCAGCGTAATGAGCTTGCCCAACGCGGCGCTAGATAGAAACTCCACGTGCTGGAAATTCAACAACAAACGGGTTTTGTTGTCTTCTTCGACCAGTTGGAACAGCTCTTGGCCCAGCTCTTGGATGTTCAGCTCGTCGAGGATCTTGCGATCGACGAACCGGACGACGGTCACGTCGCCGACGTCCGACACGGTCAAGCGGCGATATTGGGCCATTCAAACTGCTCCCCTGCCGAAGATCGGAGATTTGAGGACGCGATGAGAACTGCCTGGCATGTTGGCTCTGGGGTGAACCCTAAGGCCCGGCGGGAGGGAAACGCTGCCCCCGGGCCGCTAGAGGCCATGATATTGGCCAGCACTGGAGTGTCAAGGATGAAAGGGTGCCTGGGCAGCCGTCCGCCGCGCGGAGCAGCACAATGTTTCGTGGAGCGAGGGGATGGCTACGGGGCCGCTGTCCGGTCGGCGGGTGAGCGGGGGCCGCGGGCGCGACTGTTGATCACGGCCTGAGTCACCAACAAGTAGTTCTCGCTTTTAAACTCGGTGATGGTGCCTTGCACGGACCAGTCGAGCGTCTCGGGGCTTTCGCCGACGATGCGGGCCACGCGCTCGCTGTTGAGGTTCTCCAGGCAGGCGAACCGCGTCTTGCCATCGACGGAGTGAAAGGCGACGCGGTCACCAGAGATCTTGAACTGGCCGGGCACGTCCACCAGCTTGGATCCTTCGCGCCAGCGGCCGCCGGCCAAATAGCCTTCGATGCTCCCACCGGCGCTAGTCAACGACTTGGCGGCGTCGGCAGGGGAGTTGGGCGCCGGACCCAGGCCAGTCTCTCGATCAGACGGCTGGGGCATCGGCGCCGCGTTCTGGGCCACGACCATTGTGATGGCCCCCGCAACCAAAGCTGCGGCCAGAATTGCAGCGAGGCAGGCCGGCCAGCGGCGAGTCTGCTGAGTACGACGGCCTTCCCAGGCCGTCGCGCTTCCAGGTCGTCCTCGGAGGGCCGACAAACGCTCTTTGAGTTGGCGAATTGTTACCATCATTGTTTATCCACCGCCGCCGGGCTTAGGCATGGCCAGACTGTGGAGCACAAGCACCGAGCCGATCGATAAGAGCGCGTAGCCCAGCCACTGCGGCGGCTGAACGACTTTGCGGCCCAAGGCGCCGCCTTCACCCACCAGTGCGACGGTCGGCGTGGCACTCCTGTCTTGCATTCGACTGGCCAGAAATCGGGTGGTCTTCTCGTTGAGCGTAAAGTTATCCATCAGCCGGAATTGAATACCAAGAAACAACAGCACCAATCCCGCCAGGAAGAATTGATTACGATTGAGCTCCATGGCTGCATCCTTTGCCGGAAGCTTTTCTCAGGGGCAGATTCACAGGAACAGCGTGTCCCCAAACCCTGCTATCGACTGGCCTCGCTAAAGGGCTATAGCGTGACGGCGTTTTTACCCATTGCGCGGAGTCTGCGTGTGGTGCGAGATGGTCGGGCTGGACGGGAGTCCTCTCGCCTACCACACCATCTCCAACCCTAGCGACAAGCCCTGATAGAAGATCACACCGTCCAGGCTGAGCCGGGCGGTTTCAGTGAACGTAAACTGATCCGGCGCCAGAGCCACGCCCCCCAGCCACATCAAGTCGTACGAGGCTCGCGCGGTAAAGTTGGGCGTAAAGTGGTAGGCCGTCATCAAGCTCACTTCGGCGAAGAACGCCTCGTTGGCGCGGGTGGCATGCTCGACACGCGGCGCGACGTCGATCGACGGATCGCCGGGTCGCAGTTCGCGGGGCGCCCGCAGGTCGTTGAATTGGGCGACGGTGAACTGCTCGGCGAAGTTGATCAACGCGCCTCCCTTGGCGCGGACGCCCCAATGCCACTGTTCGCGCTGGTTGATGAAGTCGCCGCCAACCTGGATGCCGAACAAATCGTTGCGCGTCTCGATGTCGTAATCGCCGCGGAACTCGGTTTCGGTGATGGGAGTGAAAACTCCCACCGTCCTTTCAAGTACGCCCAACGACCGGCTGAAAAAGGAGTAGTCCTCGTTGAGATTGGCGTACCGCAGTCCGAGCAACATCGAAGGCACATAGCTCGACGTGTATTGGCGAGTCCACGTGCCGTCGGGCGACATGACCAAGCGATCCTTATCGGGCCGATGGCGGAGGCGCAGGTCGGCCTCGATGGTATGGAAGCGAGAGCTGTGCTCGGTGAACCAAATGTCGGCGTTGTTGACGCCTCCTTGCTTCTGATCGAGCAGCAGGATCAGCCCACCCTCCTCCTGACCACGAATACTCTGGCCGGTTCTAAATTCGTTGATTCCCAAGAAGCTCATCTCGATGCTGTGATCGCGATTCCGCCAGTCGCGGCCGATAAACCGTCCCACGGTCACGCGCATCGCCGGCTCAACGCCGCCCGTCGCGCCATAGTTGAAAAATAAATTGTCAGGGTTGGAGACGTCGATCCCGATGAGCAGCCGATCGCGCGGCCGGTCGCGGCGAACAACCAGGACATCCGCGTTGGTGTACCAGATGCCGCTGCGGAACCATTCGCCGGAGCTCCACACCGGCGCTGGCGGTTCGGCGCCCCAAGGCGTTACTTCAATCGGATCAGAGGCCAGTGACGGATCCATGTTATCTTCAAAAAGCATCTCGTCTGAAGGCGGCACTTCCTCCGGCGCCATGCGTCGCGGCGAAGAGCGACTTTCGAGGGCTTGAGGCGATATCGATGCAGGTTGTGGGGAACGGGACTGTGGCCGCAACGGTCGCAGTTCGCTCGAATCGTTCAGTGGCGCCGCGTCGTCCGCGGTCCCCTCGTCGGGCATCTCGAAACCTGGCGGCGGAATCATCCCGTCGGTTTCCTGCTGCATCGTGCTGAAGGCGGCGCGGCGCGTATCCGTTTCAAGCGCGAGCGGGTACACCGACATCGACTTGTCTTCGTCGCGCCGCTTGACCGGCTCGCTCATCCAAATCGTCGCCTGCTCGCCCCGCGCCGCCGCGCTGGCCAGGTAAACCGCAGCCAAGAGCATCGCGAGTTGTCGCAACGGAAGTGTCACTACCGATTCCTCCCTGTCGAGTCCGCGGCTCGCGCGTCCTTGCCCGTCGGCTAAGCAACGGCGCAAGCGCCCGCGCTATGTCATTCCCTAATCGGCCTCGGCAAGGTCTGCGGAACAGGAATAACCCCCAAAATCAGAAAAATCAGCAGAGTCGGCGTAGATTGCCTGCCTTGCGACAATCGGCTTTGCTTTTCTGTACTGAGCCCGTTTTCTTCTATTGCGGACGGGCCCTGCCATCAATCCGGCAAAACGGCTAAGATTGGCCCAACAGCTATGCGACATCGTCTCGCTTGCTAGCGTCACACCTACCCGGGGGTTATATCATGCCAACACCATTGGAATCGCTTATCTCCACGGGGACCAAGCTGTGGCTCGATTCGATTGATCCCGAACTGGTGCGTACGAACCGCGAGCTGGGCGCGACGGGCGCCACTTCCAACCCGGTGATCGTCTCGGACCTGATCAAGACGGGGCGATTCGATAGACGCCTGGAGCAAATTTTGGCCGAGGGGTTAGATGACGAGGGCATCGCCTGGCGCATGACGGACGAATTGGTCCGCAACGCGCAGGAGACTTTTCTGCCGGTTTGGAAACAGACGGGTGGCAACGATGGCTATGTCAGCTTCGAGCTCGACCCGCTGCTGGAAGATCCGGCCGCGAAGCTGTCCCTCGAAGAGCGCAGGACACGGTACGTTGTACTAGGCAAGCAATGGGCCGCGGGCCATCGTAACCGGATGATCAAGGTGCCTGCCACGGATGGGGGTCTGGCGGCCCTCGAAGAACTCGCGGCGGCGGGCGTCACGCTCAACGTAACGCTGGTCTTCTCGATGCGTCAGTATCAAGCGGCGCGCGACGCGATCTGGCGCGGCGCCCAGCGGCGCAGCGACCTGTCGTCGTTCAAGAGCGTCTACAGCATCTTCGTCTCGCGCGTAGATCAATACACCGAGAAGCATGTGCCGTCGCTCTCGTCGGCGGCTCAGGGACAGGTCGGCATCGTGAACGCCAAGGATATCTGGCGCGAGAACCGGCGATTCTGGCAGGAGCACAAAACGCCTTTACAGCAGGAAATGATTTTCGCCAGCACCGGTACAAAAACCCCCAGCGACCCGCCCTGGAAGTATGTCGAGGCGTTCGCGGGCAGCGACATCGAGACCAACCCACCCCCGACGAATGAGGCGGTGCAGAAAAGCGGCCGTACCTTCACGCGGCAGGTCGATCAACTGCCGCCCCAGGCGGTGCTCGATGAGATCGCCGCGAAGGTTAAGATTGAGCACCTGGAAGCGACGCTGATGGAAGAGGGCGTCAAGAAATTCGCCGACCCACAGAAGGTGCTTTTAAATTTGATCGCGGAGAAGCGGCGGAGTTTGGGTTGATGCGGTTGGTCAGGCGTCTGCCAGCGAGACCACGAGGCGCTTGCCCACGGCCTCAGCATAGCGTACTAGAGTCTCGACGGTGGGGTTCGCACGTTGGCCGGTTTCCAGCTTTGAGAGCGCGGAGCGATCCATGCCAGTAAGTTCGGTCAAGTCGGCCAAACTCAGGCCCTTCGCTTCGCGCGCGGCCTTCAACTGCACTAGTAACTCGTGCAGCTCGTCCAGCGTCGCCATCCGCTCATGATGGCGGGCGATGAGTTCAGGCAGTTCTTCGGCGACCCGGTCTCGAATCGACCTGTACTTTGCGGCTTCCTCTGGCGTGAGCCGCCGGTTTCGGGTAATGCGTTTCACAATCATTGCCTCCTCGGAACGTCATAGGCCGTTACTGGATAGACAGAGTCGGCGTCGATTTCGTCGTACACGACGATCAGATGTCGGCCGGTGTTAGTGTCTCCGAAAACCACGGGTCGGTTGGAAGACCGACTGATGTCCGCATCCGTCGCGTTCTGAAACACTTCCTCGACCTCTTCCTTAGTGACGCCGTGGCCGGCGCAGTGCTGCACGTTGCCTTCGGGGTCGTCATCGAGGTCCCAAACAATCGAGTCGAAGGGCATACGGCTGCTTTCGGTCGCTGTGGAATTATAATACCACGTTCCACACGGCCAGTCAAGCGTGAAAAGGCGACGAGGCCACTCCCATTTGATTACCACCGACGCCGCGGCTATATCACGATGGATATCGGTGTTATGTTCGATGAGTCGCAATTCCCCAAGGGCTCGGTCGAATTCGATTCTGCGTTGTTGATGCGCGGCATCGACCATGAGTGGCATGGCAAGTGGGATCGGTGCTGTGCAGCGGGGCCGTCCGAACAGAACACTCCAGTAAACCACAGTAGGGCGATCCGATGTTTCGGTGGATTCGTCGTCTGTTGCCCGTATCCAAAGAGGAAAAGCAGCGGCGCTTTCTTGAAGAAGTTGACGCATTCAATGCCCAACTTTACGGCGGCTGGCCGACCGTGACGCGGCAGTTTTTGGGGCATCTCAAGCTGCGATCGGGGACGTTGGTCCTGGGTGATCCGCGGGACCATCCAGCGGTCGAAGTACCTAATGTGCCGGCGCCCGAGGTAGCGATTTCTGCGCTGTTCTGGAGCTATCCTTCCGGGATGGAACGGGTGATCTCGTTGACGCTGAGGCTGGCGGACGAGCCGATCGGCGGGTCCAGCCGCAAGATCGGAGACTTTGATATCGACTCGAAGAAACTCGTGGTCCTCGATAAGGCCGACCGCGAGGAGTACTGGACTGACGTCGGGAAGGATCGGATTGGCGTGATTTCAACCGCCACCGAGGATGCGGTGTTGCACATGCTGACAGAGCGTTTTGAGCTTAAAACCGTGCGAGTAAACCCTCGCCGAGCCGAGGTGGTTGGTCCAGTTTCGGAAGTGCTTGATAAAGAGATTGAGGACTACCTTAAGTCAAACCCAAAATACGCGGACTTCCCGTCGGATCATTTTCGCGTAGAAACGAACGATAGTAGGGACCGGGCGTGTCACCTGGAGAAAGCATGGGGGTTTCTTCCCATTGGAGCTGAGGGCGGTCCGCTGATGTTCGTCTGTGGGACCGGCCGGGGGGACGGCGTGTACGATGTTCACTGCACGTTTAACGGAGATGTTCCGAGCATCCTGTCCATCGATTTTGTTGAAGAATCCGTATCGGGCGGCAGCCCGTCCTGAACTCACCGTGGCTCGTTCAGCGGCATGGCGCGCGCCGCAATCGAATCGGAGAAATGTGTGGAAACGGCGACCGAGGTTTTTGCCGCGGTGTTTTTGACCGTGATTGGACTGGCGCACTAGTGACAGGCCGGGCACTCGACTTGACTAGCACGAACGACGCTTAAGGATTACCGGCTTTCGCCTTGGGTGTGATGCACGTGAACACGCCGAACACCGCGAAGTCGCCTTGGTTGGTAGTCAGGAGCGATTGGATGCCTGCCTGCCGGTACGTTGCAGCAAGGAGAGTATCAAGCAGGCGTTTGCGGCCTAGCGCGAATTGTTGCAGCCAGACGAGAAACTGTTGCGTCGCGGCATCGTCCGGAAACGCGTGCACGACGTCACGTGCCGTCCACCATTGCGTTGCGAGCTGCTGCGCAGTAACTATATCGAGCGGTTGGGCGAAGCGACGAGGGTCGGTAACAATGTGCATGAACTCTGCTAAGACCTGTGGCGCCATCGCGATGAAGTCCCCCGCCGCGAGTAACCGCGTAAGCGTGTCGCGCGCACCCGCGTGGTCAGCGTGCTCCGTTACTTCCGCCGCCACAAGAAAGCCGGTGTCGAGTCCATGGATCATGGCCGACCTTCCAGCATCTCACCGAGCACGTCGTCGTCCGAAGTCAACGGCCGGAGTACCGCCCCCGTGCTGACCGGTGGAATGTCCAGAACGCTGTGCGGTCGCAGAGATTGCATCTGCAGGCCGGCCAACACCGAATCAGGGGAAAGCACGGTCACTTCCTGTCCCTCAGGCAGGCGCACATCGTCGTCCAGGACTACGACTCCGTTTTGCACTCGACCATGGGCAACCATGCGAAACCTCGGAAAGGTCACAAAACACTCATTGACTACATATGTAAGTTTACCACGCGGGCCACGAGAGGTTAAAGAAACACCGTGGACACGCAACGACTCTTCCCATTGACGCGGTTCCTGGCGAGCCGGTTGCGTTGTCGCGCCCAAACCCTTTCTCGGGTAGCCATCCGGGGGT
>JBBDYH010000041.1:27293-38398 GCA_040901795.1 Pirellulales bacterium | reverse complement strand
GGGAGACTGGGAGACTGGGAGACTGGGAGACTGGGAGACTGGGAGACTGGGAGACTTGCCAACCGCCGTTGCCTCCTCGTCTCCTCGTCTCCTCGTCTCCCGTCGTCCGGCCCCCGCTTTGCCTCTTCACGCCGATCCGCTACAGTATTATCTGCATCGGCTAGCCCTAACATTTCATTGACTCTTTGGCCTGGAGACACCCATGCGCGATTTTTTTGGCAAACTGCTTTCGGTCTGTCTGGCAACGCTTGTGCTTGTCGCTTTCGTGGGTTGTGGCGAGGAGAAGTCCCCCCCGCGCTATGTCGACGACAAAGACGTAAAAAACAACGAGCCGAAACCTGGCGCCCGCTAAGCCGTCTCGGCGGAAGACGGCCAAGTGTAAAAACGGAGGGACGCGGCCGCACGACCGCGTCCCTCTTCAACTTTTTAAGCTCTGGCGAAGCTGGGCCGTCTCTCATTACCTCGTTCCCAAGCTTCGCTTGGGTGCGCAATCCCCGATGCTCCGCTTCGTCGGATGGCAAACGGTGCGGCCACCGCCAGGCGCTGAGGCGTCGCCGAACTGGCAAGTGAATCAAACGGTTACTTCGCGTCTGCCGCTTTGTCCTTGTCCTTATCAGCCGCCGGCTTCTTCTTGTCCCCGCAACCGGTCGTCGTGGTAATCAACGCCACCGCCACCAGTAGGCTGCAGACGATTCCAAAGGCACGTTTCCACATACGCATCTCCTTTTCGCGACGACGCCGGGGCCGTCGAGGCGACAGCTTCGATGCGGCCCGCGTCATGTAGCCTGTCTTTATGCGAAGAGTGTCCGATTCTGTCAACAACTTTTGTGGGCGCCGCGTGCCCGTGACTGCCGCAAGCTTAGCGGCACGCGTGCGGCTCGGACTCGCCAGCCAACATCGCGGCACGGGGTACGGCTTGGCGAGCCGCACCCACATTCAGGTCTACCGCAGCTCGCCAACCAGGAACAGCCCAGCGTAAACCTTCGGATCGATTAACACGTCTGCGGCCGCTCGCTCGGCCAGCCATTGCGGTGCGGTGTCGAGCGGGACCTCGTGTACTACGATGCTCTCCTGATGATCGCCGCCCCCAGCGCCAACGCGTTTCAGCCCGGTCGCCAGAAAAAAGTCGACGACCTCACTCGTCAGCCCAGCCGAGGAGGGACCGGCCACTAGCCAGCGCATCTCCCCGGCGTCGTAGCCCGTCTCTTCGACGAGCTCGCGCCGTGCCGCCACGGCCAGCTCCTCGTGCTGCTCCCCCGGCACGTCGCCGACCAACCCGGCAGGCAGCTCCAGTACGTTCCTTAAAAGGGGGATGCGGTATTGCTGGACCAGCAGCAAGCGGCGGTCCTCGGTAATCGCCACGACCGCCACGGCGCCGGTACAGGTATGTCGGTCGGCATATTCCCAGTGTCCGCGCTTCACCAGCCGCAGGTATTTCCCTGCGGCCATAACTTCGATCGGCGGAGGTTCATTCATGGGGTCCAATGTAGCCGGCACGCGCCGTGTGCGGCAACGCCGGCGCCACGTCGGAAGACTTTCTTTGCACTGGCGGCAGGGCATGCCAGTGGGCCGGCAAGCTAAGAACCGCTAACAAACTAACCCGACGCGTAAGCGAGGCCGAGTTTGGCCGCTTCTCGCTCACGCTTCGGGTTACTGTGTGCAGTTGTGTTAGCGGTTCTTAAGCTTGAACTCAAACCGGGTGTTCGGATCGCGAGACCGATTCGGTTTTATGCAACGCGACAACCGGCCGCTCGAACAGTGCAAGACACAGCGAGCCCACCAGAAGCAGAAAGGCGGCCACGGCGCCGGGATGCAGCGCAGGGTCTCGTGCTGGCGCGGGGCTGGCCGCCTCGAGGCCCGCGGCGCCGGCTGCGCCGACCTTGACCCAACCCTCGCTCGTGCGGCGCCAGTCGGGTGTGGCCGCAACCGGATCCGGTTGGCCGGCAGGCTGAAACTCCGTCGCAGTCCATCCAACCGCGATAAGCAGCATAAGTAGCTGGCAGGCGTGCAGCACAAGTCGGCTCGCAGAGAATGTTTAGCAGTCGCCGGAACGGCGACTCAGGTTGAGAAGTCACGGCAATGCGAAAGTAAGGCAATCGCCGGGCCGAGCGAAAGCGACGGTCGGAGAGCGATCGTAAGTGGCGAGTGGCGAATGACTTGAAGTACGCTGTGTGGCCGATTCGCCGATGCGGAATTTCAACCTGGGTGATTTTTTGCCACGCCAATCCGCGTTAGCAGGACATCCGTAGTTTCCTGAGATGATTGCGCGGAACCATGTCGCCCCGCCGGGGCTGCGCTTCGCGGCGGAGAGGCCGCGGCTCTAAACTCTAAACCCTGACTCCTGAACGCCGAACCCTCAATTTGCTCCAAGCCGGAACGTGTCCTAGGTTTGAGTAACGTGACCGCTTACGCCAGTCCTTGGAGGGCGCGAGTGGCTTGTGGTCCCCTTTGGTGATCATTGCGCCGGCTTAGGAAGTTACATGTCCACCCCAAATGACGCCACCAACAACTTGCAACGAATCCTTCAAGGGGCGCAACTGCCGGCCTTGCCGCAAAGTGCGATCCGGCTGATGGAGCTCTCGCGCGAACCGGACAACGGGCCGAGCGAATACGCGGTGCCGATCGAAGCCGATCCGGGCCTGACGGGACAAATCCTCAAGTTCGTCAACTCGGCGTACTTCGGCTTTTCGCGCGAGATCTCGAACGTGAAGATGGCAATCACGCTGGTGGGCATCCGTACGATCAAGAACTTCGCGCTGTGGAGCGCCGTCTTCAGCCTGATGCCCAACCCGAAGTGCGGCCCGTTCGACCTCAAACGGCTGTGGCAAGACTCGCTGCGGCGTGGCCTCTTATCGCGGGCGCTGGCGAAGCTGCTAGGCATGAAGGACTGTGAAGAGGCTTTTTCCGCGGCCCTGTTGCAAGACATGGCGGTGCCGCTATTGGCCAAGGAATTGCCCAAGGAATACCTTGAGCTGCTCGAAGCTCGGCAGGCGCTGGGCCGGCGGCTGTCGGATCTGGAGCGGGAGCGATTCGGCTGGACGCACGCCCAAGCGGCCGCTGCGATGGCCCGCGGTTGGAAGATGCCCGACGACTTTGCTGCTTTGCTGGAATACCATACCGCGATTGACGATATGCTGGCGTCCGACAACGCGCGGCCCGATCGGATCGCAGTCGCTGTCTCGGCTCTACTCCCATCGATCAGCGACGAGCGATGGAGCGAATGCGCACACTTTGATACGGTATATGCCAAGGTGCGTCCGGCCGGTGGACCCGCCGCGCACGAGCTCTTGGCGCTGGTGGACGTGGAATTTGTCGAGTTCGCCCCGGTTCTGAAGCTGACCACGCCGGCCAAGTCGCTGGTCGCCTGGTACGAGGAAGCGCTCGCCGCCGCAACGTAAAAGTGGTTGGTGGTGAATGGCCAGCTTCTCGCTTCTTCACCGTTCTGTCTGTTGTGTGTGGGTTTCCTGACCACGCACCTCCTACGACCGAACGTCTCCCTTGCGTCGTAAGACCTTGCGGTCTGGCTGTGTGGCACGGTCGGTGACCGGACACAACCTTCCAGGGCTTGCGACCCGCCCTTTCACTGCTCGCGGCGAGCAGTGGCACGTTTGCCGTACCAGGCACGTGCTCTTTTTGCCGATTGTGGGTATCATAGTTTCAGACGGTTTCGGTGCGCGACGTTCGCCGCTGTCACCGAGCTGCCGCGATCCGCAGAAGGGCCAGACCGTGTCGAGCCGAGATCGAATCCGACGTCAGCAGATCCTCCGCGAGGCCGAGGGATATCTCGATCTGGCGATGATGTTCAACGAGGCTTGGATGCTCCTGCCGGAGCGCCGCCATGCCTTGGCGGCCCGCTCGCTTTCGACGCTCGAGCGCTTGAGCGACGTTGCCGCCGACGAAGCCGAGGCGTTGTTTCTGCGCGGTCAGGCGTTGCGGACGATGGACCGCTTTCGCGAGGCGCTGGCGCCCTTGCAGTTGGCCGTGCAGCTCGATCCGAAGAACGTCGATATCTATCTGGCGCTGGCCTGGTGCTACAAGCGGACCGGTCAGCTCAAAAAGGCGATCGAGTCGCTCGAGGAGGCGCTCGGCGTGGAGCCCAGCGCGGCGATCCTGCACTACAACCTGGCCTGCTACTGGAGCCTGGCCAAAAACAAGCGCAAGTCGATTCAGTTTCTCTCTCAGGCGCTGAAGCTCGACGAGAACTACCGCCACCTGATCGACACCGAGCCCGACTTCGACCCCATTCGCGACGACCCTCGCTTTCGGGCGTTGGCGGCGGTGATTGTCTAGTTGGCGCGTGCTGCGACGATCAATGGACCGGCCGCGCCAGCCGCCATTTCATCCGCGTGTAGCCAATGCGGAAGCCTTGACGCTCCGCATTGCGCTGCGAGGCGCTTCCTGGCGCGGCAACCATCATGGCGAGGTCGCAACCTTGCTCTGCGCCGTGGCGAAGCCGCGCCTGCAAGAGCGCCCGCTGAGCGCCGCGATTCCGCCATTCGGGGATGGTGCATGCCCCGGCCAACAGCGCCACGCCCTCGAACAGACCTACGGCGCCGGCGGCGATCGGCTGCCCGTCATACTCCGCGAAGAAGCAGCGTGTATTGGTCCGTTCCGCGTTGACCGGCCCCAGTTCGGTGATGTAGTCAAAATACTCAGGGGCGACATCCAGCCAGCCTCGTGCCGCGGTCTGCGCCCAAAGCGATTCCTCGCCCGTTTGCGACAGACGCACGCGAATCGACTGGTCGCGCGGCGGCGCCAATTCCAAGCCGGACTCGATCGGCCGAAAGAGGACTGTCGAAAGCTCGAACGGCTGATATCCGCGCCCGTTGAGCAGTGCGAGGAGCGAGGAATCGGCCAGCGGGCTGACCTCATGATGGACCTCCGCGCTGCGCTCATGAAAGAACGCCTCCAGCGTCTCCATTTCGCGATTGCCGACCGGTTCGAACATGCCAAGGCCAAACGTCTGCGTACATGGAGAATCGACGCCGTCGTACATAGCCAGCGTTCCGGCGACTTCGATCCAGCAAGCGCCCAGCTCCGGCCGCACCTTGGCGCGTGCGTCGACAAATTCCGCATTGGCCCGTCCTTCGGCGCGCTCCAAGCGACGCGCGAGCTCTTGATCGACGAGGTACTGCGGAGCGTGTTGAGTGTTCATCGCGGAGCGTGCCGAATTGTCGTATGCTAAGCGCTGCGCTTGCGAGCGAGCAGGGCGCGGACCTCCGGAACCAGCTCGGTCGGCACGGCAATTAGCGTGACGCCGTCGTCTTCCCGTGCGGCTTCGATTTCGGCAAACTGCTCATCTTCGGTTTGATTCTCGTAGTGCTCAAGCACTTGCCGCACGCGCTCTTCGTCCCAGCCCGGGGGAAGATTCTGCTTGGTCATTGTCGTTTCCTCCGTTGTCGTCGCCGGTAGGCTTTCTTGGCTTTCCCACGAAGTTCATAAGCAGTGATTACAAAAACACTGTCGGCTCCCTCGTCCGGTACGTAAATCACTTGTAAGTATCGTCCGGCGGGAGTCTGCCCTAGTTTCATCCGCGAATCTCTCGTCCCCGGCAGGTCCTCCCCCGGCCCGCGCAACACCTGTTCGACATCCTCCTCGCTGACACCATGAGCGTAGATGTGCGGTTCGCCTACGTCGGGGTCAACGTAGTATCGTATGTCCATATGTTGTTTGCGACGTTGCCAAGTAAGCGTGCTTCATGGTAACCGCGCGATCTCGGTCCGTACCGCTTCATAGAAAATAGCTTTCGTCGGTATCACGTTCACCTGTGAACTCAACGGCAATACGCTCTTTGCTTGTTGCCATGAGCCGCTTATCGATCTCCTCACGGCTGGGAGAATGCGCTACCACCGTGCCATCGATCACGCGTAACTCATCGTCTAACGAGCCCAATTCAATCAGCACCCATTGGTCGGGATACTGCTGTTTGATTTCATCGAGCGTCATGTGCGATACTCCTCACCCACTATATGGTCGGGCTGGATGCCCCGGCAAGGCATTATAGTCGCTGGCGCAGCGTTTTTGGAAAGGTCGCCAGCAAGCGCAATTAGCGTTAGGCCTTCGAATTGTTGCGGTGCTTCGTTCGTTGTAGAATAGTCATCGTCCGCAAAAGTTCTCGATCGGAGCTAAAGCATGGCATCCGCACTCTCCATTGAAGTTGCAAGAAAGGCGCAGGCGATTTACGAGCGTGATCTTCGTAACCGGTTGGAGAAGTCAAATCTAAATGCATTCGTTGCTATTGAGCCGGAATCGGGCGACTACTTTCTGGGGGAGACGCTCAGCGAAGCAATTCAAGCGGCCCGCGCCGCTCATCCTGAACGCTTGCCATTTACACTACGTGTGGGACACAGGTCGACGGTCAAACTTGGAGTGCTCTCCCAGTGAACGGCGTAGTCGACTCGTCAGGACGAGCCCTCCTTAGTATCGGAGTGCACGCAGAGCAACGTCTCGAACCGCACAAACTAACGGTGTGGATAGATACCGGCTTTACCGGCGACCTTGTCATCTCGCGCCAGACTATCCGGCAACTCGGACTCAGGCAATCTTCTGCAGTGATGGCCGAATTAGCCGATGGAAAGCTGGTTCTCTTGGACACCTACAGTTGCACAATTGAGTGGTTCGAGGAAGAGCGCGTGGTTGAAGTTGTCGAGAGCGAAGGGGAATTTCCATTGCTGGGTGTCGGCTTGCTGAGCCATCACAATTTGATGATCGATTATGAAGCAAAAACTGTTAGTCTCGATTAGCGCCTCGGCTCCGCAGACATGCACTCTAGTCGATCCGTACCAACACCCGCCCGATAATCTGCCCCGCCAGGATTGCGGCAATTTTCTCCGGCAACTGTTCGAGCGAGACCTCGTCCGCCAACTGATCGAGCAACCGCGGTTTCCAGACGCTCGCGAGCTTGTTCCATAGAGCGATCCGCTTGTCGCGCGGGTAGGTGGCAGAATCAATGCCCACAAGCTGCGCGCCGCGGAGAATGAAGGGGTACACGGTCAACGGGAGCTCCGCGCCGCTGACGAGGCCGCAGGCCGTAGCGACACCGCCCGGCTCAAGCGAGCGGACGATCGTCGCCAGCGTGACGCCGCCAACGGTGTCGACGGCGGCGGCCCAATTGCTTTTGAGCAGCGGGCGCGTGGACGTATCGAGAACGTCCTCGCGAGATAGGATCCGCCTCGCTCCAAGCCGCGTGAGAAGGTCGCGCGCCGCCGGCTTGCCGCTGACGGCAACGACGTCGTAACCGAGCTGCGCGAGGATGGAAACCGCGAGCGTGCCCACGCCGCCGCTAGCGCCCGTAACCAGGACTTCACCGGCGGCGGGCGCAACCCCGCGCTCTTGCAAAGCTTCGACGCACATCGCGGCGGTCAATCCCGCGGTGCCCAGGATCATGCTCTCGCGGGGGCTCAATCCCCGTGGCAACGCGATCGCCCAATCACCCGGCACGCGCAGAAACTCGGCATAGGCACCCCACCGCGTGGCTCCGATCTCGTAACTGGTCGCCAACACAACCTGACCCGGCACAAACCGCGAATCGCTGCTCTCGACGACCTTGCCAACTGCGTCGATCCCCGGCACGTGCGGCAGGTTCGGCGCGACACCCGGATGCCCTTGGGCCGCCAATGCGTCCTTATAGTTGAGCGACGAGTACTGGACGCGGATCGTCACGTCGCCGGCTGGCAGATCGGCGGTGGGCCGCGTGGTGACGCCGGCCGTGACCTGGTTGTCGCGCTTGTCCACCAGGAAACAATGCATCGATTGAGGGAGCATAGCGCCTCGTTTAAGCCACGGTTTTCGTTTAACCCGCAGCCGCAGGCGAGGCAGTTCCCGGCCTGCGGCTGCGGGTTAAACAAGGCAGTTACCTGTCGTTGACAGCGAATCGGCCTCTTTTATAATTCCCTGTCGCCGCGAATCGATCCGCAGCTTACAGGAGGAGTATCATGGCCGGCAACGTTCAGGAATTCACCGACAACAATTTCGAGCGAGAAGTGCTCAGCTCGGACCATCCGGTGCTGGTCGACTTCTGGGCGCCGTGGTGCGGGCCTTGCCGGATGATCGCTCCGATGGTCGAGGAGCTGGCCAAAGAGAACACCGGCTCGTTCAAGATCGGCAAAATCAACATCGACGACAGTCCGAACGTCGCCCAGAACTACGGTGTCTCGGCCATCCCCACGCTGATGATCTTCAAGAACGGCGAAGTCGTTGAGCGCTTCGTCGGTGTCCGCCCGAAGAATCAGCTTCAGGCGGCGATTGACCAGGCGAAAGGATAGACAAAGAAGACTGGGAGACACGGAGACCGGGAGACACGGAGATTCTGATTCAAGCTCGTACTGGCGTCTCCTTGTCTCCCAGTCTCCCAGTCTCCTTGTCTTGCTCCCGCCGCATCTCGTTCATCGGCTCGACGATCACGTCGAGCTCGTCGCGGAACATGTCGCCGATCAACAGGTCGGTGATCTGGCCTTTCAAATGCGGATTCCGCTTGATGAATCGGCCGAAATTGAAGCCGTCGTAAAACTCGACGACCAGCCGCCGCATGCGGTCCATGCCGCGCTCAAAATCCGGCGCCCACTTGCCAAGCTGCTCGCCTGAGACATCGCCTTTGGCCAGGCCTTCGACAATCGCGTCGGCCGCCAGCTCGCCGCTCCGCAGCGCCAAGAGCACGCCCGAGGAGTACAGCGGATCGAGAAAGCCAAAGGCGTCACCAATTGTCACCCAACCCGGGCCGGCAACGCGTGTCGTATGGTACGAAAAATCTTTCGTCGCATAAAAGCCGGTGACACGGCGGCCGATCTCGACGCGCTCTTTTGCCGCCGGGCAGCGGTCGAGCTCTTCGGCGAAAATCGTTTCATGATCGCCGCGGCCGTCGAAGAGGTATCGAAAGTCCGCCACGACACCGACGCTCACAATGTTGTCGTGCAGGGGGATATACCAGAACCAGCCCTTTTTTCCCTTGGTTTGGATCACCAGCGTGGCCCCTTCGTCGCGGCCGCTGTCGCGCCTGGCGCCCTCGTAATAGGTCCACACCGAACCCTTTTTCAAATCGGGGTCGACGCGCCGTAGCTTCAAGCGGTTGGCGATCATCGAGGTCTGCCCGCTGGCATCGACGACGACATCGGCCATGACGTCGCGCGTCGCCCCCGCTTCATCGAGCAGCCGCACGCCGACGGCCCGCTCGCCTTCGAAGAGCACCTCGAGCACGCGCACGCCCTGATGGACCTCCACGCCGTGCTCGCGCGCATGGTCGAGCATCATCTGATCGAACTCGCTCCGCCGCACCTGCCAGGTCTGCGACTGCTCGCCCGGCTTGTAGTCCGTAAAATAAAACGGCTCGCTGAGCTTGCCGTTCTCGTTAATGAACTGCACGCTCTCTTTGCGAGTGAAGCGGCTCGCTTTGAGCTTGGGCAACATGCCCAGCCGCTTGAACGTCCAATACGTTTCCGGGATCAGCGACTCGCCGATATGAAAGCGCGGAAACCGCTCGCGCTCATAGAGGACCACGCGGACCCCCTGCTGCGCAAGGATCGTCGACACGGTCGATCCGGCCGGACCGCCGCCAATGACGATCACTTGCGGGCGGGAGTCGGTGCGGTCCCATGAAACCATGAGCGATTTTCCGTTTTCTTGGCGGTAGGAAGGCTCCGGCGGATTGCCGCAGCAAATGGCGGGTGGGTACTTTAATAATACAGGTCAGCGGAATACTTGTCCAGACAAGTGTTCCAGGGTTCAGGAATTCCTTCTACCGCAAAGAGGTATTCGATGAACGACGACGACAGTATCTTTCAACGCGCTTTGTCGAAGCTTCTCACCGAAATCTTCGACGGACCCCCCGGAAACGAGGCGTACCTGCTCAACCCAGGCGATCCGGGCCTGCTGCGCCAGCTCGAATCGCTCGACGCGCGGACCGCTTCTACCCGGCCGATGCCCGGCAAGACGACCATCGCATCGCATGTCGATCATGTGCTTTACGGTTTCACCCTGATGAACCGGTGGGCTGCCGGTGAGGAGAACCCATTTGCCGACGCCGACTGGAACGCCAGTTGGCAACGAACCACGGTCAGCGACGAACAGTGGCAGGCACTCCGCGATCGCCTCCGTCAAGAAAGCGCGGCCTGGCGAAATGTTGTGCAAAACCGGACCGATTGGAACGACATCACCGCTGCCGGCGCCCTTTCCAGCGCCGCGCACACCGCCTATCACCTGGGCGCGATCCGGCAGATCTTGGCGGCGTTGGACCGGTAGTCCGCCGTCGATTAGGGACACCTGCCTCAGAAACCCGCCGATGAGGCGGGGTTTTTGATGGGCGGGTAGAATGGGGGGCGGTTCGGATTCCCCTCAATCACTGGAGGTTGCCATGCGCAAGCCTACCGCTCTCGTCGCCGTTGCCTTGCTGTTCGTTCTCGCTTTGTTCGCCTTGCGCGCAGATGGCCCTCATGCGGGGCAGAACGCCCCTGCGCCGGTGCAGAAGTGGGAGTATCAGATTTATGGCGTCGTCGGGAATGAATTCTCCATCGCATCGGACGGCCAGAAGCGCCTTAATGCCAAAGGCATGGAAGGGTGGGAGTTCTGCCAAGTCGTAAGCGTTGATGGCCAACTGAAGTCGGTCATTCTCAAGCGTCCGTTGAGATAGGCCGCAAACTATTTCAAAGTGCATCACTACCCCAGATCACTATCCCTTGAACCGCCTCCGAAATTGCCGTAAATTAAGGGGCTTCGCCAACGAAAAACTACATCGCCAACGTATACAGATATTGGAGTTTCTCCCGATGACCATGGACAAAAGCCTGCGCGTCCGCCGCGGAATGGTGCGCGCCCGTAGCGTGCTCACCCGCGCCGAACGCATCACCCGCCTGCAAGAGGCCGACCGCTGGCAAGAAGGCCAGAGCCCCTTAGGCCTGCCTAAGGTCCGCGTCTATAAGCTGGCGATGAAGAAGAAAAAGAAGAAGAAGGAAGAGGAAGGCGCCGAGGCCGGCGCTGCCGCTCCCGGCACCGCCGCTGCACCCGCCGCCGCCAAGCCGACGACCAAGGCCGCGGGGAAGAAGTAGGCCCGCGCCGCTCCCTTGTTCCCACGCTCCGCGTGGGAACACAGCCGTGGGGGGGGGGGGGGGGGGGGG
>JBBDYH010000041.1:9021-27283 GCA_040901795.1 Pirellulales bacterium | reverse complement strand
AACACAGCCGTGCCGCTCCGCGGCACGAATCAATACGTGCCGCAGAGCGGCACTTTGAACGTTCCCACCCAGAGCGTGGGAACGAGGAAATCCTCTCGCGGAGCGAGAGGGCTACACTACACCAACCCCAAATGCTCCGCCGGCACGACGCGGATGATCTCTTCGGTGTTCGTCTGCCCGGTGGCCACCTTCAACAGCCCCGCACGGCGGAACTCGAACATCCCATCGGCGATCGCCTCTTGCTCCAGCTCCTTGGCCGTCGCCAGCGCATTGATTAGCCGCCGCAGGTTCGGCGTGATCTCAAGCAGCTCAAAAACGCCGGTGCGTCCGGCGTAGCCGGTTCGCTTGCAGTGATCGCAGCCGGTCGAGGTGTACAACTGCCGGCCGTCGTATTCGCCCAGCCACGGCTTCACATCCTCGAACGTCAACGGCGCTTCGCTCAGGTCCAGCCCGACGCGGCACTGCGGGCAGAGCGTACGCACCAGCCGCTGTGCAATCACGCCTCGTAAGCTGCTGGCGAAGAAATGTGGGTGCACGCCCAAGTTCAGCATGCTCTGGATCGCGCCCGCGGCGGTCGGTGCGTGCAACGTCGCCAGCACCAGGTGCCCGCTGTTCGCCGCTCGTACCGCGGTCTGCGCCGTGATGGTGTCGCGAATCTCGCCGATCATGATCACGTCGGGCGACTGCCGCAGCACACTCCGCAACAGCTCAGGAAAGTCCACATCAAGCTGCGGATGGACCTGCGACTGCCGGATGCCATCCACCGCGTACTCGATCGGGTCTTCGATCGTGTTGATCTTCCGGGTGCCGTCATTGAGATAATGCAAAGCGGCATAGAGCGTGGTCGTCTTACCCGACGATGTCGGGCCGGTGACCAGGATCAATCCACCCGGCGAGTACAGCATCGCGGTCATGTTCGGCAGCACATGCTGCGTAAAGCCGAGCCCATCCAGCCGCTGCAACACGCTGTTGCGTTCCAGCAGGCGGATGGCGAAATCCTCGCCGTGCAGCGTGGGGATCGTGTTCACGCGGAGGTCGAGCTTGTGACCGTCAGGACGTTCGCGCAGCCAGCGGCCTTCGGCTGGCCGGCGACGATTGTCGATGGGGATATCGGCCAGCACCTTGATGCTGGCCAGCCACCTCCGCCCCTCGTCGCGGCTGATTTCCTTCAACCGCCGCACAATCCCCAAATGGCGCACGGAGATATCAATACCGGTCTCCGTAGTCGCCAGAAACAGGTCGCTGGCGCCCATGAACGAGGCCTCGTCCAGCATGGCCGCGACCGCCTCTTCAATGTCTTCGCCCGCCACCGGTTTGAAGTCGATCGGCTCCGCGGTGCTCATGCGGTCACCTCGTTCAGTTCGGCCCGCGCTTTCTCGGCGTTCTCGGCGATGTGCAACACACGATCCAGCTTCAGCACCTGGAGCACCTGCTTCACCAGTGGATTGAGCGAATGCAGCATCAGCTTTCCGCCTCCCTCACGGCAGCGCTTGTGGCATGTCAACAGCCAGCTCACGCCCGTGCTATCGATGTACTCGGTGCCGGCCAGGTCCAACAGCACGCGCCGCGAGTAGATCTCCGGCATTTCGCGCGCCAGCGGATCTTGGCCGGGTTCCAGTGTGCCGAACGTGATCCGCCCGGCGATGGCGACAGTCGTAATGCCGTCGCGTTCCGAGAAGCTAAGCTGCATATAGATCCCCTCCGAGTGGCCAGCCGCTCATCATACCACGGCGTTTTATCAATGCCAGCAAGTTGGAGTTCAAGCTTTAGCTTGCTGCCTCAAGAAGCCGGCAACCCGCATGAGTTCTTACAAGCTAAAGCTTGAACTCCAGCGCGCCGGTTGCGACCTTCCCGTTCAACTGGGTACGATAAGCGGTTTGGCTCGCTGATCCCACCTTCAGACCGCAAGGCGCGTGCAATGCCCTTTGACCCCTACTCGCCTTGTCCCGGCGGAACCGGCAAGAAGATCAAGTTCTGCTGCTCCGACCTGGTAGGCGAGTTGGAAAAGGTCGAGCGGATGATCGAGGGAGAGCAGTATGTCTCGTGCCGCGACCACATCGCCAAGCTCGACGAAAAATTTCCCGGCCGAGCTTGCCTGCTCTCGTGGAAGCTCCTTTTGGAGCAGATGACCGACGACCGCGAAGCCGCGACGCGCACGTTGGCCGCGTTCATTTTGCAAAATCCTGAAAACCCGATCGCGCTGGCCGAGACGGCGCTCGAGCGCGTGCAGGAAGGCGACGTACGCACAGGCATTGGCTTTCTGCAATCGGCAATCGAAGCCTCGGGCGACCAGCTCAGCGAGCGCGTTTACGCGGCCATTGGCGCGATGGGCGAGCTGATGATGATGGCCCAGCAGGTCTTGCCGGCACGGGCGCACTTGATGCTGCAAATCGGCATGAGCGGCGGATCCGACCAGCGTCCGCTGGAGATCCTCATGCGGCTGGAGAGCGCTCCCACGGTGTCGGTGCTGTTGAAGGACGCGCCGACCTACGCCGAAGCGCCCGCCGACGCTCCCTGGCGCGGCGAGTTCGAAGAGGCAACCGTCCTCGCCGCCCGCGGTTGGTGGCGCGCGGCTGCGGCGCGCTGGGAGAAGCTCGCCGCGCAGACCGCCGATTCGCCGGCGCTGTGGCGCAATCTCGCCACGGTCCGCGGCAACCTCGCTGACTACGCCGGCTGCATCGACGCGCTGCGACGGTATGCCGCATTGGCCGACGGCGGCGCCGTATCGCTCGACGACGCCGTCGAAGCCGAAGCCCGGGCCCAACTGCTCGACCGCGACAGCGCCGAGGGAACGATCGACTCGCTGTTGGTGAGCTTCCCCGTGAGCGACATCGACGAGCTGGAGCGCCGGCTGGCGTCCGACAAGCAGCTCGATCGGATGGCCATCGACACGCGCACGCTGGCCGAAGGCGATAGCCCTCCGCCGCGGGCAGTGTATTGGCTGCTCGATCGGCCGCTCGTCACCAGCGGTCCAGAGCTGCCACCGGACCAAATCCCGCAAATCCTCGGACAAGTTCTGCTGTTCGGCAAGCAGACCGACCGCGAGGCGCGGCTCGAGCTCGACCTCAACCGGCCGCAATTCCCGGCCGCTCGCGAGGCCCTGCGGCGAATCGCCGGCGATGCTCTCGGCTCAGAGCAGAGCGAACAAGTGACCGGTCACCTGTCAGCCGCACAGTTCGCCATGAGCTGGCAGTGGCGGCTGCCCGCCGACATGACGGAATCCCACCGGCGCAAACTCATTGTCGATGAGCGGCGCGCGCTGGTGTTGGAGCGCTGGCCGAATCTGCCGCTGCCCCTACTTGGCGGTCAGACGCCGGCTCAGGCTGCGGCCGACGCGGCCAACCGCATCCGATTGCTGGGTGCGATCTTGCTGCTCGAGATTTCCGATTCCGAGCCGTCGATGGCGGGAGTCTACGACGAGCTGCGCCGCAAGCTCGGCTTACCGGTGCCCGAGCCGTTCGACCCCGCAGGTCTCGATCTCCGCAGAGTACCGCTGGTGCGCCTCGCGCGCGTCGAGGCGGAAAAGCTGACCGACGAACAAATCAAAGACGCCTTTCATCGGTTGGTAGGCGCCGGCTATCAGCAAGCCGTCAGCCGCGTTGCCCAGGAGCTTACGCGTCGCACGAGTGCGGAGCTCTTGGAGTACAAGCTCGCGGCTTACAGCAGCCTCGTCCAAGTCGAGGAAGATACCGATCAGGCGCTGGCGCTGATTGAAACCGCCCGCCAGCTCGCCGAGCAAGCCCGCCGCTCGACCGCCCGCTGGGACCTGGAGGAATTGAATCTGCGCATCGAACGGCAGGAAGGTCAACGCGTGGCTGTGTTGATCACGCATCTCCGCGACGAGCATGGCCGTGAGCCGGGCGTGGCCGAGGCACTTACGCAGGTCTTTATGCGGCTGGGCATGATCGGCCCCGACGGCCGAGTGCGTATGCCAGCCGAAGCCGCTCCGACGCCCGGTATCGTCGTCCCCGGCGCGGACGCCGCCCCCGGCAAGCTCTGGACCCCGGAATCCGCCACACCCGGCGGACAGAAGCCGGGGCTGTGGATGCCGGAATAATGGGGAATGACCGAATGGGGAATGGGGAATGGTCGCAAATGGGGAATGAGCGAATGGGGAATGGGGAATGAAACAGGGTAGAATCAACGCCGAGTATTGGATGTCCGCTTGCGCATTCCCCATTCCCCATTCCAATCATTCCCCATTGTGATGTCCGATCTCGACCGCTCGCACATGGCTCGCGCGCTCGAATTGGCGCGCCGCGGTGAAGGATTTGTCGAGCCGAACCCAATGGTCGGTTGCGTCATCGCGCACGCCGGCCAGGTCGTCGGCGAGGGCTGGCATCAGCGCTTCGGCGGCCCGCATGCCGAAGTCGAAGCACTGTCCGAGGCAGGCGACCGTGCGGGCGGCGCGACCCTCTACGTCACGCTGGAACCGTGCGGTCACTACGGCAAAACGCCCCCCTGCACCACGGCAATCCTCGACGCCGGCATAGGGCGCGTCGTCTGCGCTATGCGCGATCCCTTTCCTGCGGTCAGCGGCCGCGGCATCACCGAGTTGCAGACGGGCGGCGTGCAGGTCGACGTCGGACCGCTCGAAGACGAAGCCCGACGCCTCAACGCGCCATATCTCAAACTGCTCGGCACGGGACGGCCGTGGATCCTAGCCAAGTGGGCGATGACGCTCGACGGGCGGATCGCCACGCGCGCGGGCGAAAGCCGTTGGATCTCCGGTCTGCGGTCACGTGCGGTGGTGCACCGGCTGCGTGGCCGCGTCGACGCGGTCATTGTCGGCAGCGGAACCGCACAAGCCGACGACCCCTTACTCTCGGCGCGTCCGCCCGGTCCGCGAAAGGCCGCGCGAATCGTCGTGGACAGTCGCGCATCGCTGACCGACGACAGCCGGCTGGTTCGAACCGTAGAAGAAGGTCCGGTCGTCGTTGCGGTCGGTTCACAATCAACATTGGCGGATCGTGAGCGGCTGCAAAGTCACGGTTGCGAAGTGCTGTTGTGCGATGCGGCGACGCACGCTGGACGCCTGGGGCAGTTGCTCGACGAGCTCGGCCACCGCCGCATGACCAACGTGCTGGTTGAGGGGGGCAGCCGATTGCTCGGCACGCTCTTCGATCTTCGCGCCATCGACGAAGTGCACGTGTTTGTCGCGCCCAAGCTACTTGGCGGCGCTACAGCGGTCGCACCGATCAGCGGCCAGGGGATCGAAGAGATGAGCGATGCGTTGCACCTGATCGACGTCGAGTTCGAACAAGTCGGCGATGACCTCTACCTCCGCGGACGCCTCTCAAAGGAGATAGGGGGATGACGGAGGGGATGGGGTGATGACGCCCCCTATCTCTTCAATCTTCCCCCTATCCCCTTGATGAGTTTTCGCACGCGATCGGGAAGCTATAATGTTGTTGGAAGTCCCTTGACTTAGCTTTGTGAACGCCATGACTAAGATTGTGCTTGATGCCGCGACACGCGCCCGACTGGCTGACGTCGTCAATTGTGCCGAGCTTTGCGACGAGTCAGGGCGTCCGTTGGGACACTTCATCCCGGCTGTGGACCCTGATTTGTACCGCGATGTTGAAATCCCCTTTACTGAGGATGAACTGGACGCCGCGGAACGAGAACCCGAGGCTTACACCACCGCCGAGGTTCTACGCCGGCTTGTCGACCCGCAGCGCGGGGGAGCGGCCTGATGTACCACGTCGAAAGGGCGGGTACTGCAACGGCGGCGCTCACGGATTTTTGGTTGGAATCGGAGTCGCCTGAGCGCATCCGAATTAACGACGCCGTACTGAGAATCGATACTCTCTTGGCTGCTTCCCCTCAAGAACAGGGCGAATCGCGGCCGGGCGGACGACGTATCCTCCTCGCGCCTCCCTTAGGCGTGATTTATAAGGTGTACGAACCGGATCGGCGTGTGCGCGTTCTGCGCGTGTTGCGATTCCGGTCGCATGCCGATTGAGAGATAGAGCGCTTATCCCCCTATCTCCTTCTCCTTGAGCGCGAAGTAAACAGGACCCCCCCTATTTCAAATCCTCAAAAATCGACTCCCTGTGCGTCACCGTGGCGCCATCCTCCAGGTACGTCACGCTCGTCGTCCCGCGGTAGCACTTCAGAATCTCCGCCCCTGCGCGAATCTGCTCGATGATGAACTTCGCGTTCGGCTCCTCCCCGTCGTCGTCACGTTCTGAAGCCCATTGTGCAACGGCCAACTCGATCCACGGCCGCACCGCATCCACCACGCCGGGAAAGTCGAAGTGGAACGCCGACCCAGCGGTTTTGCGCTCGACGATGACGTTGCTCTTCGTGGCCAGCGGCGTCGCGGTGAGCATCCGCTCGACTTGTTTGATCGAGGTCGACGCCACGGCTACAGTCTTGCTCAGCCCAACGGCCGGTTGTAATTGCGGATCGACGTGAAAATCCGAAGACTTGGGAACCGGATACCAATAGACTTGCCCTCCGCCTGCCTCGCGAATTTGAGGAGGGGGTATCTGGTACCCTTCCGGAATCGCCTCTGGATTAAGCTCACGAACTTTGTCGATCGCAGCCTGGACCACCGCTTTGTACTCGCGGAATGCCTTCTTCACGCGCTCGGCGTCGCTGACGCCAAATACCAAGGCCACCTCCACCATCGGCAACGGCTGCCCCAGCGACGGCAATCCGCTGTGCCAGCGCACGCTGGTGATATCGGCATCGACCACGATCCCGGCCTGACCATCCGCCAGACCGGGGAGCAGATCGTCTCGCGTCGCCGCATTCACGCGCTTCAAGAGCGGAATCGCAATCTTCGCCACCTGTTCGAACTTCGCGCGCTCCTCGGCCGGCATGTGCGCCAGGCCGAACTCTTCAAAGTACCCGTACCCCTTCGTGAGCCACTTGACCAGCATATCGTACTCTTGCGGGCTGTACTTCGACCGGCCGACCGCAGTCAAAACAGGACTGCCGCCAAGATGTTCGAGCAGCGTGAGCCGCTTCGAATCGTCCAACGTGCGGTTCTGCGTCCAGTTGTACGAGTACGATTCGTAGCCGCGCGGCGTCAGGAATGAAAACGACGCCGAGGCGCCCGGCTCGGGAATGAACTGTTCGATGTCTTTGGCGAAGGCCTCCGCATCCTCGAGGATCCGCTTTTGCAGATCTTCGTCCAAGTCGGTATGCGGCACAAATTGCCGCGCCATGTCGACCAGCTCCTCGACGTCCTCCTTCGTCCCGGTGATTAACGAATTGAGCGCCTTGCTCGTATATCCCACGCCCACCAGTCGCTGCGAGTTCGTGCCACTGCTCGCCGCGAGCAGTGCTTCACGCAGCGGCTTCATTTCAGGGCGATTGACCAACAGCTCGCCCTTGCCGAGATTCGCCAGGTGCTCATTACTGTCCCCAATCGAGAACAGCACGTAGCCATCTCGCACCCCCAGATCGATCGTCAACTTCAGCGACCGCAAGTGCTGCTTGAGCTTCTCGTAGTCGCCGGGATTCTCGGCATATTCGTTGAACGGCAGCTCTTCCCATGGAACCAGCCGTCCATCGAGCCGCAGTTCGACGAAGTCGTGACCGCCCACGCTCACGCGGCCGAACCGGTCCTTGAACTCGTTGATCGTCAGCAATTGCACGACCACGTTGACGAGCGTCTCCAACCGGCGAATTTGCATGTCGGCCCGGGCCGGGTCAGTAATTTTGAATCCGATGACAACATCCGGCACCACCAGCCGGTCGAGGTTGTCGTTGAGAGTTTGGAGCACCGCCATCACGGCGACTTTCTCGTCGTCTGCGCCGCCGTCTTCGTTCGCAAGCTTGTTGAAAAACTGCGCATACTGAGCGGCATTGACGACATCGAGCGTTACGCCCAGCCAGTCGGCGAACCGCTGATCGCCGTAAATGAAAACCTCCTGCGAGGCCATGTCCTTCAGCAGCTCCACGAGCCGCTGGTTGTCCGGGTTCTCCATCGAGCGATCCCATTGCTCCTTTGGGCCGCCCGGCTGTTCAAGCTGCGTTTTGGCCATGCCAAGGGCCATCTTCACGGCCGGCATTTCCAAGAGCCGCCCCCAGGCTTTGCTCTGCAGGAGAATATCGATCTGCTCCCTGAGACGCAGACTGGCCGAATAGAACGACGCATCAGCCGGCGCCAAGTCGAGCGAGTTGCCGAGCTTCGCATCGCCTGGCTTCGCATCGCCTGGCTTCTCAGCGGCTTGGGCCCGCGGGGCGACAAGCAAACAGACCGTCAGGGCCAGTCCAACGGCGATCGACCGATGGCGAGAGTGGGAGCGGACGAAGGTCATGAAGGTGTCCTCAGAAGGAAACAGGTTCGTCAATAGTTCGCTGGCAGGGCCAAATTATTGCCTCCAGCCGAGCGGTAAACTATACCTTGCCGCCCGGCCGCTTGTTTCAGCCGAATCCGGCTGCTATCTCCCCATTTCCCGCCTGATCTCCCCATCTCCTTCTCTCGGCGTCTCCCTCTCTCCTTCCGACGCCTGCCACAACGCCCGAATCGTCATCTCCAAAAAGCAAGCCAATAGAAAGCCGAAAAACCCGCCCAGCACCGCCGACGAAAGCATACCTACCATCCACCCGGACAAGCTCGCGTCGGTCCAAAAAGCCAGCGCCAAACCGCCCAACAGGCCCCCCATTACCGCCGCGCCGGCGCTTGTCACATGGATGATCCGGCCCAACGGCGTCCGCTGGTGCAGCCGTCGTTCGCCCCTGAGCAAGCGCCCCCTAACCCACGGTCGAGGCGGCTTTGGTGGAGTCGGATTCAACTGGGGCGAGACTTCGTCGCGCAGCCGCCTCCCCAGCACGTTTCCGATCACATGAGCCGATACCAACGCGGCTAATGTGGCGGCTGCAAGCAGCCCCGCCCAGCCGCCGTATGACGCGGCGGCAAACACCATTGCCATAAGTGCTACGCCGACAAACAGCGTCCGCAGATTGAACTGCGACAAGTTCGGCGAAGGTGGTGATGGCATGAACGTGCGTGTGTCGAATCATCGTCGCGGCAGGAACGCGTCCTATCGCCATTTTAGATGCCAATAACCGCCGCGGCCATGACGCTTTGGGCTTTGTAGGCTGGCCCCACGTGGCCGCGTCTCTCCGATACGCGAATGCGAGTCTCGGAGAGACTCGCCCACGTGAAGCGGCGTTCAATCCAACGGATGCGGCGGCGTCGGCCGCTCTGGCGGCGCCGGATACCGGCTCTGTGCCGGAAGCATCGAGAGGATGCACAGCAACACGGCCAGCCCTAACAGGAGCGGTCCCGCGCCGGATGTCAAAACTTGCAACAACGGGCCCTTGTCTTCCGACGCCAGGAGACCTTGGCTCGCTCTCCTGGCAAGAGTGTACTGCAGCATCGCCGTGATGATGGTCGGCATGATGAACGACAGCACATAGAGAATGATCGAGACGCGAAACATGTAGGGAGAAACGATCTGGTCGCGGCGAAACAAGAGCACTAGAAAGACCCCCGCGAGAAAAACGGCGGAAACCCAGGAGTCGCCCCCAAACATCTGACGAAACAGCATCATTTCCCTTAGGTCGTTCATGGGTACCTCAAATCGCTTGGCGCCCTACTCTACACGCAACACCGCGACCACTCTCGCGCGCCTCTCGCACCGTGTCAAGCAAACTTTGTGAGCGGACCCGCGCACGATTCTCATCCAAGATTAACCCGCCCATGATTCGCCGCTAATGGTCAACTGCGACCATGCTGTCGCCGCTGTGGCCGCGCACAACCCTCGCCGGAGGCGTACATGATGACCAAACAACGCACTCACCGCCCCGCCTTCACGCTGATCGAAATGCTCGTCGTGATCACGCTCATCACAATCTTGGTGGCGATCACAGTGCCCGCGCTTTCGTCCGCTCGCGAGAGCGCTCGCGCCGCGACATGCAAAAACAATCTTCGCCAGTTCTGGATCGGTCTCTCCACGGTCGCCGATCGCACCGGACGCTTCGGCAGCGGCAACTTCGATTGGCAACGCGACGGCAGTGTGACGGAAGTTGGCTGGGTGGCTGACCTGGTGGCGCAGGGCACGCTTCCCGGCAAAATGCTCTGCCCCTCGAACCCGGCCCAAGTCAGTCGCACCTATGCCCATCTGCTCACAGCGGACGCGAGCAAGTTCAGTCCCACCAGCAATGCCGCCGGCAGCCCCGAAGGCCAAAAGCCCGATGGCACACCGAAGGTGAATCCCTGCCGCCGCATCCTGGGCGCGTGGTCGAGCGGCGGCGGCATCGCGCCCGGACCGGCGCGGCGCGCGCTGGTCGAGCAGCAGATTTTCCTGCCGGGCTACAACACGAACTACTGCGCAAGTTGGTGGCTGGTCCGCTCCGGCGTGACGATCAACCCCAGCGGCAACTTATACAGCCCGGGCGGACATTCGCCACTCTCCGCGCTGGAGCGACACTGTACCTTTGGGCCGTTGATGCGCTCGAAGCTCGACTCGAGCGGCGTGTCGTCAAGCATTGTTCCGCTGCTGGCCGACGCCGGCACTTCTTCCGACTTTCTTAGCGACAACCTGGGCGATGTGCAGGGTGGACAGCCGATGGCCCATTCAATGACCGGCGGCCCCGTGCAGCCGGCGACCATGGCGCCGCCGCCACCCACGAATCCTGCCGGCACGCCTCCGGCCACCTGGTGGGGCGTTTGGAACGCGACCTTGCAGGATTACCGGCAGTTCGGCGTGCCTCATGGCGGTTCGTGCCAGATCGTGTTCGCAGACGGCAGCGTTCGCACGTTGACCGACGGCAACCGAGACACGGTGCTCAACAACGGCTTCCCCGCCAGCGCGACAGCCGGCTTCGCCGATGGCGCCGTCGAACTGTCTCCCTTCGACGTCTTCAGCCGGTGGCGCCTAAGCCACGAGTAAGAAAGGACAAAGGACGAAACACACTCGTTCCCACGCTCCGCGTGGGAACGCAACCCCGCCGCTCCGCGGCGCGTGCGTCATCGAGCAGCCAAATTAGCCGCTCAGCAATTTACTCGACGCAGAGCGTCGAAAGAATCGTTCCCACGCAGAGCGTGGGAACGAGCAAATCAATCATCCAGACCCAGAGTTTCAGCTTTCCCCAACCCAGGAGTTCCTGTATGAAAACCCGCTCTTCCTCCCACCGAGGCTTTACACTCATCGAGATGCTGGTGGTGATCACCATCATCGCGATTCTGGCGGCCATCCTGCTGCCGGCGTTGTCGGCCGCGCGCGAATCCGCACGCAGCAGCACCTGCAAGGCCAACCTCCGCCAGTTTTATGTCAGCATCAGCACCCGTGCTGAACGCGACGCGGCGACTCGTTTCGCCAGCACCGGCGCGTGGGACGGCGAACGCGACGGCTGCTTAGACACTTACGGCTGGGTGGCCGACATGGTCAACGGCGGTGTCGGCAAGCCCGGCGAATTGCTCTGTCCGTCGAACCCAGCCAAAGCCAACGAGAAGTACAACGACTACCTCGGCGTCTCCACGTTTGCCGGCGCTGCCGAGGGAGGCGATCCCCGCAAGGTCAATGGCGGCGCCTGCGCCAAGTATGATTCGGGTTGGAGTCCCGAACAGAAGCGCGACTTCGTCAGCCAGTTCTTCTATCAGCCGGGCTACAACACCAATTACATGACCACCTGGTTCTTCTCGCGGACCGCGCCGAGAGTCCAGGCGAGCCCGACCGGCTTGATCACCTTTCCCGACTCCGGCCCCACCGCCGCCGTCAAGGGCGTCAACGGGTCGCTGGGCGTTCTGACGCGCAACTTCGTCGACAACTCTTTTCATAGCTCGTCGGTGATCCCGCTGTTCGGTGACTCAAACATCGGCGATGCCAAGGAAGCTTTCCTGGCCAACGACATCCTCGACTCCGATGGCGCCGTAGCGATTCCTTCCGGTTCGCGGACGGTCGAGAGCTTCAACGATGGTCCAGCGATGAACCAGGCCGACATGACCGCATGGCGAGCTTGGGGCAAAAGCACCGCCGGCGTGGTCACGATCCAGGACCCGGCGAGCGGCGCCAGTGTGTACCGCGACGAACAGGGCGACGCCGCGACGCCCGTCAAGCCGAACGCGCTGAAGAGCCACTTGCAAGACTATCGTGACCTTGGTCCGGTCCACGGCTCCGGCAAAGGCGGCGCTTGCAACATCTTGTTTGCCGACGGCAGCATCAAGAGCTTCAACGACGAAAATGGCGACGGCTACTTAAACCCGGGCTTCCAGATTTCGGCATCGGCCAGCTCGGCGGAATTGGCCAGGATGGGCTACACCAACCAGGATGTCGAACTCCCCGAGCCGTTGATCTTTTCGGGCGTCTTCCTGCAAGGAAACTCAAGTAAGGGCAACCTCGATTAGCGTAGGGTGGGACCAGCCCGCCGCGGGCGCCGGCCCACCTCCGCCAACAGAACGCACCCCGGAGCAAGCCCGGACTTGCTCCGGGTCGCGTTGTCTGAACGATCCTGCTCTTCGCCACTTAAGGATTCCAAACGGCTCCAAACCTCGTATGCGGCTAATCCTCGTTCAACCCATGCTTCGCTTTACATTCGCCGGTGTTCTTACTTTAGCGCTCGGCTGCGGCGGTCCCAGCGTCACGTTCCCGGAGCCGCGCGCTCCGGCTGACGACGAAGAAGAGTCGCCGCGCGTTGAAGTGGCTTCCTCAACGGCACAAAACGCTGCGCAGCGCGCGCGATCGCCGGCTGTCAAACCCGCGCCGGCGCCGGCCAAAGAGAGCTCCCCACCGCGCACCCGCGGCGCAGCAGTCACCGCCGCCGCCGAGCGGGCGATGAGAGGGGCCGGTGACGAGGAAAATCGGCCGGCGCAGGTAGCTCTGCGCGATGCCGACGAAGGCTCACCGACGACGCGCCCCGCCAACCTTTCCGCCTGGACGCACGACGACTTCCGCACCGCCAAACAAGAACGCGACGCGCGCCTCGTGCAGGCGGTACCGTTGCTGGGAAATTCGAACGGGAATGCCCAGGCCAACGCGCGTTTGCTCCTGGAATTGCTCGATGAACCGTCGCCCGCCGCGCCCACATCCGCTCGCCACCCAACGGTCATGCACGGCCTCGCTCAGGCAATTGTCACCGCTCTGGCCGCCAATTCCAGCGACGTCGCTCAACACGCGCTCAAGGAGATTCTGCTCGGCAAGCTGCAAACCAACCTCGACGATCGTTCGTTCACGATGGCGGCGCTAGCGGCACTTTTCAACCGCGGTGGCGCTGAAGCGGAGGTTCTCGTCTACACCGTGCTGACCATGCCGGACGCGGTTCGTCCCACCGGTCGGAGCACGTTTACTGGCGAGGCGCTGCAGAAGGAATGCGTAACGCTCGTTCGCAACTCCGCTTCCCAGCAACTCCGTCTCCGGCTTGCACAATACACCGCGCACCCGTCGACTCCCACGGCTCATCGCGCGCTGTTGTTGCCGATGTTGCTTGAACCGCGCGGCGAGAACCTGGCAGCCCAGGCCGCTTTGGCGCTTGCCGACAACTTCGACGCCGGCCAACGCACCACGCTCCAGCGGCAGTTGCTCGCTCACGCGCGCCGCTCGATAGACACCCTGATGGGCGCTCCGGATACGCCGCTTCTCCGCGCTACGGACGATGCTGCGATCCGCTCGGTCTTCGCCGCCCGCGAGCCCGCGCCCCTGGAAGAAAGCCGCCGCAGCGTCGAGCAGTTATGGAGCCAGACGTTTGTCGATCGACTTGTGCGCCAACTCAGCGAAGTCCGCGGCGCCACTGACCAGCCCGACCTCTTTGCGCTGGCCACCAGCCTCCCCTCCGACGCGCTGCGGCCGATTGTGCGCAAGCATCTGACGGATCACTGGACGCAGGGAGCGTCGCTGATCAGCGCGCCGCAGTTCACACCGACCGCCATGCGCGATCCCGGCATGCTGCTCGTGCTCAAAAGTCTGCCGCGCGAAGACGCACAGGCTCGCCGCTCGCCTGTGCGCATCCGCGGCAACAGCCCGCAACAACAGCGTCTGTTGCAAGAGCTCAAGGCTAGACAAGCCTGGACATCGGCCGCGCAGTCGATGTCCAACACACTCATGCGGCGCTGTGAGATTGCCGGCCGCGTTAGCCGAATTGCCGCCGACGCAACGTCGCCAGTCCAGTCCGCGCGACCGCTCGAGTCCGTGGCGGACCTCAATCGCTTGCTTGAATTTCGCAATGAAGCGACGCAGCAAGCTGATGCGGCCGACGACCCTCCCCAAGGTGCGACAGGGACGGATGCCCTCAGTTTCCCGCTCGAACTCCCCACCGCGGCCGAGCTCGAGACCAGCTACCAGCTCCAGTGGCCCGAACAACTCGAAGGTCGCGTACACACCGCAGTCAGCCCGCTCACCATGCACTACGCGCGACTGCGGGTCGAAGACCAAGGCCAGCGCGCCGTGAGCTTCTTCGCGCGCCAGCTCAAGAGCGCTCAGGATCGTCCGCTCGAAAACGGCCGCTGGCTCGACAGCGCCTCTCTTTCCGCGCCCGGCAAGCTCCGTTCCATCGACATCATGATCACCCGCAGCAAACCACTGTCCAACATCACACCGGTCTCCAACCGCAACACCGTCGAAGAGCTCACCGTGGAAATCCTCTGGATCGAAATCAGCGACTTTATGAGCACTACGATACAGAGACCTCAATCATGAGCTCCGCACCATCTTCCATCGCCGGATCTCCCCTCCCGGCGACTCCCCTCGCCGCGTCGCTAAAATGCGCCGCTTGCAACGTCGACAACCGCGGCGATCGCCAATTTTGCGCGAGTTGCGGCGCGCGGCTCTGGGAGCCATGCCTCCAATGCGCCCGAATGAACGCCGCGGCGGAAAAGCATTGCGGCGCATGCGGCGTCAACCTGGCACACGAGCTGCGCGACGCACAAACCGCGATTGAGACGCAGCTCGCCGAAGCCGCCCGTCTCGCCGGCGACTACCTTCATGCGGATGCCATCGACCGCTTGCAGGCGCTCGAGATCCCCGACCATAGCGGCCTGGCCCGCGATCGCCAGGACGCGATCGATCGCATTGCCGCGCTCCGCACCGAGATGCTGCGCTGCAACCGCGACCGCGACCAGGCGATTTCGTCCGGCCGCGAGCTCTTCGCCGCCTGCGACTATGAGCAAGCGGCCGTCATTCTGGAAGCGGTCTCCGAGCCCTACCGCACCGACGAGCTCCGGCAGTTGCTCGACGACGTCCGTGCCCGGCAGATCGACTTGCTGACACTCCTCGCCGAGATCCGGTGCGCCGTCGCCGAGAAGCAGACCGACGGTCTCTTGCCAAAAGTCGAAGAGCTCCTGCGCATTAAGCCCGACCACTCGCAGGCGCTTGCCTTGGCCGACCGGCTGCGTCCGCTGGCGCACAAGACGAAGCTGGCCCAGCGCGATTCGCTGTACAAGGCAGCCAAGGCGGAGTTGGCGCAACATGCGTATGCTGCTGCACTGGAGCGGTTGCAACAGATCTCCCCGGATCTTCGCACGCCGCAGCTCGCTAGGCTGATCGACGAAACAGCAGCGAAAGCTGCCGAAGTCGCCTGGCTATCGCGCGACCTGCGCGAGGCCGTAGCCCACGATGACCACCTGCTCCCCATTGCCGAGCGCCTCGCCAAACTCCGCCCGGGCGATACCGAAGCTGCCTCGTTCATCGAGCGCCTCCGCGGCGGCAAGCGCTCTTGGTCTGATCCGCCAGCCAGCTCCGTTTGGGGACCGCCGCTCGAATCGATTGCCGCTTTTCAGCGGATCGATGCCTCATCGCTCGATAGTCCCCATTTCAAAGCCAGTCCCGACCGATTCGGTGTTGCCGCGGGACTTGCCTTGCAAGGTCTGGGGCGAGCACTGCTCAATATCAACCTCGTTCCACCGGAGAAAACTGGCTTGCTGAGCCGGCTCAAGACCAAGAAGAAGCGCGTCATGTCAGCCTGGGGAATCGACGTTGGCCGCGCGGCGATAAAGGCCATCCGGCTGAGCATTCATCCGGACAACGATCGGATCGTCGCCGACGCGGTTGAGTATCTCGAGCATTCGCACCTGCTCAACGCCCCCGACGCCGACGCCGACGCCACGCTCCGTGAAACGCTCGACAAGATATGCCAGAGTGCGAGCCTCGCCGATGCCCCGCTGTGCATCAGCCTTCCGGCGCAAAAGGTTCTCTTCCGGCCGATCGCGCTGCCGCCGGTTGATGAAAAAAAGATCGCCGAGTTGATGACGTACGAAGTCCAAGAACAGATCCCACTTCCGACCGACAATGTTCTCTGGGGCTATCAATTGCTCGGCCATCGCCCGACCGAAGTTGCCACGCTGCACGAATGCGAAGTGGCGCTGTTGGCGCTCAAGCGCGACGATGCGCAGTCCGCCCTGGCGCCGTTCATCGATCGCGGCCTGAAGGTCGAGCTGCTCTCCAGCGACGCCGCGGCGCTCTTTAACTTCGTGATGTTCGAATGCAACGTCTCTCGTTCCCAGGCTGCGCCTGGGAACGCACTGCCCCGAGGCTCCGCCTCGCGCTCCGAGCCCGATTCACTTAGCAACTCCGTCACTGCCATCCTCGACGTAGGGGCCGACTCCAGTAACCTCATCGTCACAAGCGGCGTCTCTCTCGTCATCCGCTCGATTCCGCTCGGCGGCAACTCGCTCTCGCGGACGATGGTCAAAGAGTTCCAGCTCACATTCGCACAGGCTGAAAAGGTCAAGCGCAATCCCACGGCGGTCCGCGAGCTGCATCGACTCTACGCCGCGTTGGAGCCGCGCTTCACCGACCTCGCGCGCGAGCTTCGCCGCACGATCGATGGCTTTCTACAAGCCGACTCTGCGCGGCGCCTCACGCGGTTCATCGTCACCGGCGGCGGCCTCAAGCTCCACGGCGCTCTCCGCCGTCTCTGGCATGGGGCGCAGTGTAGTCCTCTCGCTCCGCGAGCGTAGTCATCACGCGGAGCGTGATGACTACACTGGCTTCTCCACTCTGCGGCGCACATCAAAATGCAGATTTCCCAGACCACCCCCTTGACAACTGTGCCACTTTTATGCTATAGAGTACAAATGTTAATAACGCATCGGCGGTAGCCGGAGCGCCCGCTCCAGTATCCCGCCCGAGCCCGCGATCGAACGACGCCGCCTCAGCCCGCGGCCGCCGTAGCCCGCGGGCGTTTTTTATGCGCTGTGCCTGTACCTGTACCGTGCCACTGCTCGCCGCGAGCAGTGCCGACGTTGCTTCGCATCCGTACTTCGTGACTTCCATGCGCGCCTACTTCCTCCTCACGTTCGCCTCCGCTTTACCCATCGTTGGCTTCCTCGCGCAGCTTCCGTTGCCCGAGGTCGGCAATCTCACCGCGACGGCCATGCTCGGCTGGTACGCCTGGCACACCGTTGCGCGCACGATCCCCGATCTGGTCGCCAGCTTCCGCACCGAGCTCGCCGCCGAACGCGCCAGCCACCGCGCGGACATCGAAGCCCTCTGCCGCGAGCTGGCCGCCCTAACACTACGCACTCCCCAACCTTGAACCTTGAACCTTGAACCTGAAACAGGAACTTCCCATGTCGCAACCGCTCACTGCCGCCGCCTTTCCTATCGTGAACAGCAAACTCCGCGAGCTGCTCGATCTGCTCGCCGCACTTCGCGCAATCCGCGATCCGCTCAGTTCGCCGGAAGGGCTGCGCGCGTCGCTTGCGCTCTTGCTCCGTCTCGCTGAATTCGCCGGCGTGGACCGCGCTTGGACCGACCGCGTTCGCGCAGTGCTCGATGATCCGCGCTCCTTCGACATCGTGCTGGCCATCGTGCGCTATCTGCACGGCCTCATGGAAACCGAGCAAGTTGTACGGCTGATCGCCGAAAACGACGCGGCCGCTGTCGAACGCCTTGCCGCCCAAAACGATGTCGCCGCGCAAGATTTCCTCGACTGGCTCCCGCTGATCCTTGAAATCATCGCCCTTTTGCGCGAGTTCCGCCGTGCACCGTAGGGTGGGCTCCGCCCACCACTCCCCAGCCGAATGGTGGGCAAAGCCCACCCTACCTCGAACCCTGAACGCTCACTATGCCTTTCCGCCTCCCACCTTATCGCATCGAAGCCACGTTCACGCCGCTCGCGCTCACCGAAATCATCGACTGGGGCCTCGCGCTTTTGCACGTGCCCGACCACTGGAAACATACGCAAGGCGCCGGTGTCCGCGTCGCGCTGCTCGACACCGGCATTGACCAGTCGCATCCCGATCTCGCCGACGCGATTGACGACGCACACGACTTTACCGGCGGCCGCGCCGGCGCGGCCCAGTGCAATGGCGACGGCACGCACGTCGCCGGTATTGCCGCCGCGCGCCGAAACGACCGCGGCGTAA
>JBBDYH010000041.1:6581-9011 GCA_040901795.1 Pirellulales bacterium | reverse complement strand
CCCCCCCGGCCTCGATTGGGCCTGCGACAACGGCGCCAACGTCGTCAGCATGTCACTCGGATCGCCGCAACCTGAGGCACCGTTACAAGCCGCCATCCAACGCGCCACCGCGAAAGGCGTATTCCTGATCGCCGCCGCCGGCAACACCGGCCGTCCGCAGAGCGTCAACTACCCTGCACGCTGGCGCGAGACGATCGCCGTTGCCGCGGTCGATCGCAACGGGCGCCTCTCGCGTTTCAGCAGCCGCGGACCGCAAGTCGACATCGCCGCCCCCGGTCAGGACGTGCTCTCGACTTACCGCGACGGCAGCTACGCGAAGCTGTCCGGCACGTCAATGGCGGCGCCGTTCGTCGCCGGCGTCGTGGCATTGCTCATCGCGCTGCATCGCGACGCCAAGGACGCGCGCACGCCGCTGCGCAACCTCGCCGACCTCCGCGAGCACCTCCGCCGCACTGCGCGCGAAGCCGGCCCCATCGGCCACGATCCTGGCTACGGCTGGGGTCTGATCAACCCAGATGGGCTGCTTTGTGCCACTGCTCGCCGCGAGCAGTGCGCATGAACGTAGGGTGGGCTTTGCCCGCCGCGTTTTATCGCACTTGGTGGTCGCACGACAGTGAGAATTGGTGGGCGGAGCCCACCCTACGAATGCATCCTCAACCCTGAACCCCTCGCATGTACCGTCATCTCCTGCTCGCGTTTGCCACCCTTGCGATCGGCGATCGTGCATGCGCTCAATCGCCCGCCACCGAGCTCGCCGCCGCGATGGCCGACTTGGAACAACTTCACCACGACAAACAACCAACCACGCGTTACCTCTCGCTCTACGCCATCCCCGCCAATCGCCGCGACGAAGTCGCCGCCGTTGCCAGCTATACGCTCAACGCCCTCTCGCGGAGCCGCGCGATCCTACAACCAAAACGCATCACCGACTCGCTCCTCCGCTTCGACATCGAGCACTACACGACCAACAAAACCGCAGCCGACGAATGGCGCGCCGCCTGGGAAAGAATCGTCGCCGTCGATCCGTATTGGCACATCCGCACGGAAATTCTCCAACGAAAGAACGACGCCCGTCGTGAAACCGTAACCGTCCCCGGCGGCTGGACCAATCTCGCTGACGCCGCGCGCCTGCAAGCGCTCACCGGCTCGGCCGGCGCGCTGCTCCGCGCCGACCACTTCATCGCCACGGCCACCATCGCGCCGCGGTACTACGAATTCGCCGGAGTTGCCGCGCGCGAAGTGGACTTCCTCAAATCTCTCGGCGTCGATCCCAAAACAATTGAAAAACTCCGCGCCAATGCCGGCGCCAACCTGATCCTCTCCGGCGTAACGCAAAAACCTCGCCGCATCGTCTGGCAGCAAGGCCCGCTCGGCGGCGTCTACAGCACGCTCGATGTCGAGCGCGTCGCCGCCGAACGCGACCCGATTCGCCGCCCGCTGTCGGCGGACGGTCTGGCCTTCGAGTACGACGCCAGCGAGTGGTTCGCCATGCGCGCCAACGGCCTATGGCTGACCGCGCTTTACAACCGCGCCGGCCAACGGCAAGACAGCGTCCCCGACCGCGTCGCCAAGGACACCAGCGACCCGGCCGCCGACGGCATTATTGTGCCGCTGCTCTCCTGCATTCGTTGCCACCGCGAAGGCGGGTTACGCCCATTCCGCGACGACCAACACTCGCTGCTGGCCGAGGGCATCGAGCTGCGTACATTGCGCGCAAAAGACGCCCAGCGCGCCGCCGAGTTCTACGACGAGCCGCGCCTGCAGCGGCAGATCGAGTTCGACCGAGAGACCTACTCCCGCGCGGTCGCCCGCGCCACTGCCGGCATGCGGCCGCCAAACCTGGCCGATGCCCTGGCCGGCGCCGTGCGGGAGTTTTTATACACTCCGGTAACGCTCGAGCAGGCCGCGCGCGAGCTCGGCATCGATGCCGAATCGATGCGCCGCGCGCTGACCTCTTCGCGCGATCCGATCCTACTCATGCTCCGCCAGAACCGCCCAGTGCTCCGCGGCCAATGGGAATCCTCCTTCGCCGAAGCGGCGGTTCTCGCCGCACCACCGTAGGGTGGGCTTTGCCCACCGCATTCGACCAATGATTCCGCAGCTTCGATTGGTGGGCAGAGCCCACCCTACACCTACACGTCCCCAAGCCACGAAAAAGGACCACCGATGAAACACTTTGCCACACTGCTCATGCTGTTTTCGCTTGCCCTCCCCTCCCGCGCCGCCTCACCACGCGCCTGCCGCACGACTGTTTCGCGGGTTAGCCACACACGCGTCGTCTCGACTTCGCAATCCGTTAACCACCACGCAGCGCACCCGCACTTCATTGTCACCGCCTTCGCCGTCCCGGTGGCTGTTCCCGTCGCGCCGTTCGCTCCGTACTGGTACGGCGCCATGGACTACCACGACCACTACACCTCGTTGGGGGGG
>JBBDYH010000041.1:0-6571 GCA_040901795.1 Pirellulales bacterium | reverse complement strand
CCCCCCCCCCAACGCACCGTTCCCGAGCCTCTGCCTCGCCGAACCGCGCGCGAGGCAGAGCCTCTCATCAGCACGTTCCCAGGCGGAGCCTGGGAACGAGCGGACGAAACCTTGAAACGAGACAGCTCGCTCGTCGCGCTTCGATGCGGCGCCTGCCACGGCCGCACTTCGCCCAAGCAAGGTCTGTCGCTGATCGATCTTCCCGCGCTCGCCGCCGAGGATCGCCTGGGAGCCGTGCGCGCCGTGCTCGACCGCTCGATGCCGCCGGAAACCGAAGCACCACTCAGCGATAGCGACCGTGCCGCCATCCTCCGCGAGTTGATTACAGACACGGTCACCATTGAGCAAAACCAAAATGACCAATGATCAAAGTTCAATGATCAAGCCGAAGCGTCCCTTCCTAACGGCGCGACCGAACCCAAAGCAGATGCCGCTTGAGCTATACCAGGTGATCATCCACTGCCGCGACGAAGACCAGCAGCGCGAACTTTACGACCGCCTCCGCTGCGAAGGCCTCCGCTGCCGCCTCACGGTGCTGTAACAGAAGACGAGGAGACCGGGAGACACGGAGACTTCGTGATCGACGTGCCACTCGCACTCTCCCTCTCTCCTTGTCTCCCAGTCTCCCAGTCTCCTTGTCTCCCTGTCTTGAACAGCCGCTTGATCGACCATTCACAGCCATGCCAAGAATTGAACTGACGCTCACCTGCCCCGTCCACGATTCCTTCCGCGTCCAGCAGGTCGCCGGCATGTTCGACATCGCGCTCGCCGAGCGCATGATGGAACGAATAACAATCGATTTGCCAACGTTGGATGTCGAAAGGCCTGCCCTGAGCGAAGGCGAATCGCCTGCCATGAGCAACGTCGAATGGCGCATCGGCCTCATCGTCGGCCCCTCAGCCAGCGGCAAGACGACGCTTGCACGTCATCTCTTCGGTGACGACTATTATCACCCTGCCGATTGGCCGCACGATTGCGCAATCGTCGATTGTTTTGAACCGCTCACCATCCGGCAAATCACCGCGCTGTTCACCGCGGTCGGATTCAGCTCGCCACCGTCCTGGATCAAACCCTATCACTTCCTCTCCACCGGCGAACGCTTCCGCTGCGATCTCGCCCGCGCACTTGCGAGAAACATGAGCGGTGGTCCCCGCGCGGTCTTCGACGAATTTACCAGCGTCGTCGATCGCACGAGCGCCACAATCGCCTCGGCCGCTCTCGCCCGCGCACTGCGCAGCGGCGCGATCCCCGGCCAATTCGTCGCCGTAACGTGCCACTACGACGCCGCCCGCTGGCTCCAGCCCGACTGGACCATCGACATGCGCATGCGCAAGTTGACGCGGAGGCGTCTTCAACGACCGCCGATCAAACTCCACATTCACCGCTGCAACCGTACTCTGTGGCCCATGTTTGCACGTCATCACTATCTGAGTGGATCGCTGGCCCCCACCGCGCGCTGCTTCGTCGCGATCTGGAATCACGACCCCGTCGCGTTCTGCGCCACGCTGCCGCTCATCGGCCGCCGCAACCACTGGCGCCTCACGCGACTCGTCGTTCTCCCCGACTACCAAGGCGTCGGCATCGGCATGCGCGTCGCCGAGGCGGTCGCCGAACTGCACCGCGCCGAAGGCAAGCGCATCAATATCACTGCCAGTCACCCCGCCGTGCTCGCCCATTGTCGCGGCTCGCCCCGTTGGCGCTTTGTCCAGCTCCGCCGCACCGGCTCGCGGCCGTCCAAGCACTACAAAAACTACCGCGCAGCCCCCAGCCGACCCGTCGTTTCGTTCGAATTCGTTTCCGCCCCGGAGGGGCTAAACCGTAGTAGCCGGGAGCGAAGCTTCCGGCTCGAAAAATGAATGACCCCGTGACCCCGGAGGGGTCAAACCCGAACCGCTTATGCCCCGTCGACCAAAACGACTGACCGAAACCCAACGGACCCGGATCGTCACGATGCTGCGCCTCGGCGCTACGCGCACGATGGCCGCCACCTACGCGCGCTGTCATCCGGCGACGATCCGCGCCGAGATGCGGCGCGATCCGAGCTTTGCGAATCAAATCGCACAGAGCGAGCTTCGCAGCGAGACTTCATTTCTTAAGGTGATTCATGCGGCGGGGAAAGACCCCAAGCAGTGGCGGGCCGCCGCGTGGGCGTTGGAACGAATGTACCCAGAACGCTACGCCAGGCGGAAGGGCAACACGCTGACCGAGGAACAGGTCCAACAGCTTGTTGCGGAGATGGCCGAGATTGTGGCCTCTGAACTTCCCATAACCAAATACCGGCAGCGAATCTTCAATCGCCTGGCAGACCTCCAAACGAATTACAAATCGCACATCGGAGCCGAGCGCCATGCTGCCGACAGTACGAAAGCGGGACGAAAACCGATCCGCAGAATTCGCCGCAACGTTCCGCCAGTGCCTCAGGACGGGGCCGGAACAAACAACCAGCGCAACCGATCCGGCGACGCTTGACGTGCTCACATGGTCCAAAGAGTTCCTCGGCCACCACTTTGTTCGCAAGCCCTCTAAAATGCACACCTGGCTCGCCGACCAACTCGACGCAATGCACGCCGACGCCGCACCGCGCGGCCAAAAGCTCAACATCCTTGGTCCCCGCGGCGGCGCAAAATCCACACTGGTCACGCTGGCGTTCGTTCTCCGCGCCGCGCTCGAAAACCGCGAACCATACATCTGGATCATCTCCGACACGCGCCACCAGGCCATCGCACACCTCGAAAACCTCAAAGACGAACTCGCCGACAACGTGCAACTGGATGAGGCGTACTCGGACGTGATCGGGGGACTCACGCCGCCCCACTCGCCGCGTCGTTCACGCGCCAACTCCATCCGCCTGGCCAACGGCGTCACCATCGAAGCCTTCGGAACCGGCCAGCGGATTCGAGGCCGCCGCCGCCGCGCCAACCGTCCCACGCTGATCGTCTGCGATGACATCCAGAACGACTCGCACATCGAGTCCGCACGCCAGCGCGACCGCTCGCGCGCCTGGTTCGAAGGCCTGCTGCTCAAGGCCGGCACCAAGCGCACCAACATCATCCACCTCGCCACGGCGCTGCACCGCGACGCGATCGGCCTGGCGCTCATGAGCACGCCCGGCTGGACCGCAAAGTGCTTCGCCGCCATCCAGCGCTGGCCCGACCGCATGGACCTGTGGCGCGAGTGGGAAGAGATCTACGCGAATCTCGACCTCGACGACCGCGCGGCGCGCGCTCGCCGGTTTTACGACGACCGCCGCGCCGAAATGGACCAAGGCGCCATGCTCCTCTGGCCCGACGAAGAAGACCTCTACACGCTCATGTGCATGCGCGTCGAAGGAGGCCGTACCGCCTTCGAGCGCGAAAAGCAAAACGTCCCCATCAACCCCGACCTCTGCGAATGGCCCGAGGAATACTTCGACCGCCCGATCTGGTTTGACGAATGGCCGACCGAATTGCAAATCCGCGTCATCGCTCTCGACCCCAGCAAAGGCGCCGACGCGCAGACCGGCGATGACTCCGCCTTTGTCCTCCTCGGCGTCGACCGGCAGGGTGTGCTCTACGTCGAAGCCGACCTAGCGCGTCGGCCGGCGCCGCAGATCGTTGCCGACGGCGTTGAGCACTGCCGCCGCTTCCGCGCCGACGTGCTGGGGATCGAAACGAACCAATTCCAGGAGCTCTTCGCCGGCGAGTTCGCCGCCGCCTTCGCCGCAGAAGGACTACTGCAAACGCCGATTGATCCCTTGGAAAACACCACCAACAAGCTGGTCCGCATCCGCCGCCTGGGTCCGCTGCTGTCGCAGCGGCAATTGCGATTCAAGACGCACTCGCGCGGGACGCAGCGCCTCGTGGACCAGCTCCGGGCGTTCCCGCTAGCCGATCACGATGACGGTCCCGACGCCCTCGAGATGGCCACGCGCCTCGCGGCGGCATGGCTCACCGCGCGCTCGTTCAACGACGGCCTGGGATCGCGGTTACGGCTGACCGTCTGAGCACCAACGAGAACGATTTCAAATTGCAAATTGCAAATTGACAAACGCAAATCGCGGTCATCGTGGCGGCCAATTTGCATTTTGCATTTTGCAATCACAACTAACCACCCACCAAACCTCCAAACAACAACACGCCCATGCCGTTCAACCCCCTCCACCAACGCCTCCGCGAAGCCTACACCGACCTCTATGCCTCCTTCATCGACCCGCTGGAGCGCTACTGCGACGACGGCGAGCGTTGGCTGCCGCTCGGCGGCGACGGCGACGCGCTCTCGTCGCTTCACGGCGCAGGCGCACACTTTGGCGGCCCGCTGACCGAGCTCACACTCCGCGACATCCGCAACCGGTGTCGCCTGCTCGCCGCGACCAACGAGTTCGCCATCAACGGCCACGAAAACCGCGTCAGCTTCACCATCGGCCCCGGCCACTCCTACCGCGCCACGCTAAAGAAACACACAGCCATCTCCCCCTCTCCCAGTCTCCCAGTCTCCTCGTCTCCCAGTCTCCTTTCCGCCGTCCAATCCGAGCTCGACCACTTCCTCCGCGCCAACCACTGGCACCGCCGCCAACAAGAAATCGTCCGCCGGCGCGACCGCGATGGCGAAGCCTTCCTTCGCTTCTTCACAGTCGCCGACGGCACACTCCGCGTTCGCTTCGTCGAGCCCGACCAGGTCGCCACGCCGCAACAGCGCGCCGCCGAGCCCGCCGCGCGGCTAGGGATCGTCACCGATCGCCACGATATCGAGTCGGTGCTCGGCTATTACATCGATGGCCAGCTCGTCGATGCGGCTGACATCCAGCACCGCAAGGCCAACGTCGATGGCAACGTCCGCCGCGGCCTGCCGCTGTTCTACCCCGTACACAAAAACCTGCGCCGCGCCGAGAAGCTCTTGCGCAACATGAGCGTAGTGGCCGAGATCCAATCGGCGATCGCGCTCATCCGCCGTCATCGCCACGGGACGCGTTCCGCACTCGCCCAATTCGCCGTCGACCGCGCCGACGCGACCGCCACCAATCCAGCCACGGCACGCACCACGTACTACAAGCACTACGGTCCCGGCACCATCCTCGATACCCACGCCGACGTCGAATACGACTTTCCCGCCGCCGGTCTCGACGCCGGCGCGTATGTAACCGTGCTGCAAGCGGAGCTCCGCGCCATCGCCAGCCGCCTGGTGATGCCCGAGTTCATGCTCACCAGCGACGCCAGCAACGCGAACTACTCCAGCACGATGATCGCCGAAGGCCCGGCGATGCGGATGTTCGCCCGGCTGCAAGCCGAGCAAGTCGCTGACGACCTCGAAGTGATGGGACGCGTCGTCGGCGCTGCGGTCGACTCGGGCCGCCTCCCGCCCGAGGCCCTCACCGCGATCGACATCCAAGCCACGCCTCCGTCGCTCGCCGTCCGCGACCACCTCGCCGAAGCCCAACGCTTCCGCATCGAGTACTTAAACGGCATCCTGTCCCCGCAAACGTGGTCTCAACGCAGCGGCCTCGACTACGACCAGGAACAAGCCAACTTCGCGGCCCACCGTAGTCATCTCGCTCCGCGAGATGAAGCATTGGGGACAACCGGAGAAAGAGATGGGGGGATAAAGGGAGAGATAAGGAGATGACGTGCAAGTCCACTTTCGAAGTTTTGCTCCCCTTAGTTGCATCAGTCCTCAACGGGCCAAACCGCGACTCCACCAGACATGGCCCACCACAAAACACTCAACAAGACCGCAATCCACAACAATACCATCACCGCGAATGCGACGCGCGGCCTGAACCGCTCGCGCCAGCCAGTGCGCGTCCGCAGCGCCGGCTTGTTTTCCGTCAATCGCACCTGCCGCGCCGTATGACCGTTACCGTTCATGATCACTAAACCGAGCAAATGTCATTCCTTCACCAAACCTTCCTCAAAAGCCAAATGAACAACATCACCACGGTCACCACCGTAAACACCATCAGCACTATCCCCGACACGCACCCCGCCTCCTCGCTATCGACAGGCGCGATGGGAGGCCGCGGCGGTTCTTGGTCTTCGGTGTTCATGACCAAATTGTATTCAACCTGAAGCCCCGGAGGGGCGACATTCTCTAGCCGGGGGCGCCAGCCCCCGGACGCGTCCACCACGAAACCCCGCAGCCCCGGAGGGGCGACATTGTTTATTCCGTTCCCTCATTCCGCCGCGCATCGACCGTTTGTCAACTGGGCTTGGTCGCATTAGAACAAAATCGCCCACTGGCACAAAAACACCCCTTGACAAAATACATGTAATAATGTATACTACCACACATGTCAACTCCACGACCCACCCCCGGTAATCACGAAAAAGTCATGCAGCTTGAGGCCCTATTCGCCGAGCTGTTGATCGAAGTGCTCCGCCGCGGCTTCCACGGCCGCGCGGCGATCGAACTGGCCATCCAGGACGGCGTGATCCAGCACATCCGCCGCACGCTGGAGAGATTGGAAAAGTAGAGCACAGGGAACAGAGGACAGGCCGCACCTGTTCTCTGCCCTCTGTTCCCTCTCCCCCCTAGGTATCCCGCCGAGTTCGTCGCCCCGCCGCGACGAATATCGGCCCGAGCCCAACGTCGGATCGCG
>JBBDYH010000040.1:0-6214 GCA_040901795.1 Pirellulales bacterium | reverse complement strand
CGATGTCGCGACTCCACTGGCGTCCGGCGCAGAGCCTTAGAGGTAATGACGCGCCGCCTGCCGCTGCTGGCTCGTCCACTGACGTAGGTCAGGCACTCCCGTGCCTGACGGAATTGCCACCTCGCGCCGATTACTCGCCGGATTGCCGGTTAAAGCAAACTGCCGCATTTGCCACCCAGTCAACATGATCATGCACGCGCGGGACGAACGGTGAAAGCTCAACCACGGCCAATCGCGGGGCCAACGGTCAAGACGATGCTAGACGGCATGATAACGGATCTAATCGAAATGCGTCTGGACGCCGATTCTACACGGATGGCTCGGATTGAGTTTCCGGCACCCGGCGGCCGGTCTCGCCGGGCGACAACCACAAGATCGCGGTCATGGTGATGGACGAGCGGGGGAATGAGCTGCTCCTGGCGCGTGAACGACGCCAAGAACGATTTGGATCGTGCCGAGTTCCTCGAAGTGTGCCGCGCGGTATTGGCCCATTCTGATGCGCTGTAGCGATAAACCGCCGCGTGCCACTGCTGGTTGCTCGGAACTCGCCGTGGCGAGCTCGTCGCCACTTGCATCGCAATTTTTTTTCGCCGTGGCACAATTCGCCCCCTTGACAAACGCGATCAAATCGTGTATACACATGGTCACTAAGTGCGGCTGCGCTCGCATCTCCGTTCTTTGACAATTTGATTAATCAACGCTCGTCGGCAAGCTCGCCGTACTGCCCCTGATGCCTGCGCTTTCACCGCCAATCCCGCCCGCCTCGCCACCGCCGCGCTTGTCGGGGCGGACCGGTGTTTGCCAAACCAGACTGCGTTCGCGCTTACCTCGTGTTTACCTTCAATGGGAAATAAATCGTCCGCACGCCGCTCGTCGCGATCGACCGAAGCTCCGCAGCCAACAGGACTTGGAATCAAAACGCGCTGCCTCGCGCCCGGCAATTTGTTCCCACAAACCGCGTTTTTTTCCGCCGCAAACGACGTGAGAAGAAAATCGAGCCGCCGGCGAGTGGCGCGAAATAAGATGCATTCAAAAGCGCAACAATTCCCCCGTGCCGCTCAAACGAGACTGCCGGATCCCCCCATGCCACAACGACTTCCAGCAACGGTCCCAGCGACAGCAACCCGAATCAATGCGCAAAACCCGTGATTTAATTATTTTCCGCGAGAATTCAACTTCGATGCGCAATAATTCGCCGCTGAGTGCAACCGATGCTCGCCAGTCCAATCAGCCGCCGGGCGCTAGCCCGCGGTTTTATGACGGAATGCGTTGCGCAGGTCGACGCGAACCGGACGCTAGCGCGTGCCGGCTGATTAAACACTGCTCGCGGCGAGCAGTGGCACACGTATACACGGGGAAGCGGATTATTGCGCCGCCGACTTTGACCCGTGCGGCGAGCCGCCAATCGGAAAACCCTTGGGGAGCGGGCGGCCGGCCGCGGCGTAGCCAAGGCGGTGCAGCTCCTCGTTGAGGGCGCGGTAGTCGGCGAAACTATCGGGATAGGTCCAGAGTGTGATCGTGGTGTCTTGAGGCGAATACCGCGAGAGGACGCGGCGGAAGTTTGAGTCGTTGCCGAGCGCCTCTTGGGTCAATTCGCCGAGGCGCGATTGCACAGGAACGACTTCCCACTCCTTGGAGCGAATGGCCATTTGCCCCTGGCGGCGATCGACGGAGACTTCCACCGTATAGCGCATCTCGAAGCCTTGCTTCGGACCGACCACCATCACGCGATTGGTCAGGTCCGACACGCGCGTCATGCTGGCTCGCGTCTCGTCGCGGGCCAGCTCAAACAGCTCTTCGATGGGGATGTACGCCACGCGTCCGCCTGAGAGCTGGAAGTGAATCTCCTTGCCGTAGACGGTCTTGCTGATCGGCCTGTGAAAAGCCTTCACTTCGACGGCTGCCGGACGTTCCGCGCTCGCCTGGGCGATTTGGTGCTGAATCTCGTCCAGCGCGCTATGAGCGACAGCAAGCTGAGACTGTTGTTCGAACTGACGCTGGCGCTGGCCGTCGAGCTTTGCTTTGCGCTCATTGAGGTCTTTCTCCGCCATGGCGACGATCAAGCTCAGGTGATTGCGTCCGGCCTCCTGCAGAGCCAATTCCTGTTGGATCGCGGTCGCCTGACCGTGAAGGCGATGAATGTCTTCCTGAACCGCCGCGGCTTCGCCCGAGAGCGATTGGACCTCCTTGACGAGGGCGGAATCGATCTCACTCTCCATTTCGATCTCTTCCGGCGGCGCATTCTTGGCGCGCATTCCAACGACCATCACCAGGATGATCAGAATCCCGACGATGTTCGTCACGACATCCAAAAATGAGTCGCTGCCCGGCGCGTCGGTGAAGTTGGATGGGGGGCGGCGCATGCGAGGGGTCAGGTTGGAGTTCAGCCTTCAGGCTGGTTTGCGGGTTCCGGAGACAAGCTAAAGCTTGAACTCCAACTGCCAGACACCAGACACTTACTTTCGCTTCACATCGAAGCCGCTGTCGGCCAAAAGGGCTTCCAGGTCGGCGTACCGGCCTTCGCCGCTGTGTCCGACTTCAAGGACCAGTTGCGGCCGCCAGTACAGCCCACGGCCGGCGATGCCCCAATCTCCGATCCGCTGCTGAACCGCCGCCACGAGCGAATCCACGGAGTCCTCAGTCCGCATCCGCATCGGTATCGCGACCGGCGCGTCATCGGGTCGCTCCGGCCGAATCAACAGTTGGCCGCCTTGACAAACAATATGGATCGGCCGCGTGATCGGATTCGACGAGCGCGCCGCGGGCGATAGACCCCAGTTCTCGCCGCGTGTCTCGGCCAGGCTCTGCGGCTTCTCCTTCGTCTTGGGTTGGAGCGTCATGCTGGCTTCGCTCTGCCCGGTTTCAGGATCGGTCTGGGCGGAACCTTCTGTCTGAAACGCCGGTGCGCCTGGTGGGCCATCGCCCGCGGCGGGCTTGTCCCACCCTACGGGGGGTTGACGCCGGTCGTTCAGATCGCCGTACCGCCGTTCGGCGGAACTTGCCATCTGTGAACGCGTGTTTTGCGATTGGCCGTCGGCACCGTTTTTCCGCTCGCCGTCATTTCCGGCAATATCAGGCCGTAGCCGGCCCTGCTCAGCCGTGCCTCCGCCGGGGCTCCTTTCGGACGTGGAGGAAGTCGACTCTTGGGAAGAAGGATGCGCCGCGAAGCGACCTTTGGCGCGTGAACCAAAGCTGCTCGGCCGGTCACCAGGCCGATCGTCGACTTCTCCCATCCCAGGTATGTCTACGCGCAGCGTTGGCCCACCTTCGCGAACGAGCCCGCCCAGCGGCGAGACACGATAGCTGACCTTGTTTCCAGACGTGCGGTGTTCGCCGCCAGCGCCGTAGCGGTCGGGACTCATCTGCGCAAGCCACACTAAGCGCTGGCGCGCTTCGTCCACCGCCTGCCGCTCGAGCTGGGCCAGTCGCGAATCGACCGGCGGAAACTCGAGCTTCCAATCTTGGTCGATGGTCTGATAGCCGAAGTCGGAACCCCACGATTGCATCGCCGCGCGGGCCGCATAATAGGCTTGTATGCCGTCGGGCCGCACGAGAAAGAGGGGATACGGTTCGGCTTCGGGCGATTTGGGGTCAGGCGCCGAGGCCGCCAGATGGTCGCGCGCCGCTCGGACCGCCGAAGCCAGTGGGTTGCCCGGTCCCATCGGGCCATCAAAATCGTCCGCCGTGAGCACAATCCCCTCGGGCTGAATCACGACGCGGTCGCCTAAGCACTCGATGTAAATGGGCCGGCGTCGTGTGCGATGGGCGCCTTCGTAAGGCACGACCGAGTAGGCGGGCGCCTGGCCGGCTGCGGCCTGGCGGGCCTCGGCCAATTGCTCTTTTGCGGATTGGATCTCGGCGTTGAGTTTGGCCAGCTCCTGCTCGATAGGTCGCCCGTCGGAAGCGGTCGATCGAACGTCGTCGAGCTGCGCGGCGGCGCGCTGCAATTCCCGCAGCCGCGTCTCCAATTCGCGGCGATGTTCTTCCACACCGCTGAGCCGCAAACGCTCGCGGTCCAGATCCAATTGCGTCTTCTCGCGCGAGATGCGCAAGTGCCCAATTTGCCACACCAACGTGTCGCGGTGGTCTTCGGCATCGCTTCGCGTCGCCGCGGTTGAGGCGCGGCGGGTCTCCGCTTCGGCGCTCGACAACACCTCAGCCTTTAACCGCGACTGGCGATTGAGCACCACGAGCACCACGATCAACGCTCCCATCGTACACAACAGTACGGCGAGAAACGGGAACAACGAGATGCCGGGCGCAGCGGTTCCAACCGGGCGTCTCATGCCGCCTGCACCATGCTCTTGTGACGTGGTAGTTCGATCGTACGTCCGTCGGCCGGCTGGCCCAGCCGCGCGCTGAGCAGTTGAATTGCCGCAGCCAGGCTGACCACTGTCTCCTCAAAATTCTTGGCGCCCGCCAGCGATTGCAGATTGCGGTTCAGCGTATGCTCCAGCCGCGCAATCTGGTCGTTGGCTTCGACAACCTTAAGCAGCACCTCGCCCTGACGCACCAGCTCGGTCTGCTGCTGACTCATCGATGCCGCGACTTGTTCCAGCGATTCTTGCAACTGCGACCAGTGCTGGCGGTTGTGCTCGGCAATATCCTTCTCGGCGGCCAATAGCTCGTCGGCATGTCGTTTCAGGCCTTTTGAGAGCGAACCCTCCAAGGCCGCGTCCAGATGCCGCCCCGCCTTCTGGCTCATCTCGACCCAGCGCGCGTTGGCAGCTTCCATGCTCGCGTGCCAGAGTTCGGCCTGTCGCACAACCAGCCGCTCGGTATTCGGCAGGATCGCGTCCACCATCCGCCGCACGGCGAGCATCAGCGGATCCTGCGGGGCCAGCTCCGTCTTGAACCGGCCGACCAGCTCCTCGGTCATGCGCCGATCGACCGCCGCGAGCAAGCGGTTCTCGTACTTGTCCACGACGAATTGCAAAAACATGAGCACCATCGACAAACCCAGCGCAAGCGCCGTCGTGTCGAAGGCCACGCCCAAGCCGCCGGTCACTTCGGGCAGCGAGTTTTCGAGCTGCTGTGGATTGAGGTTCGCAATGGAAATGGTGATGCCGATCACGGTCCCCAAAAAGCCCAGGATCGGAATCGCCCAGATGATAATCTTGACGAAGCCGTAGCTTTGCGCGGCTTCGGCCAAATCGATTTCGGAAAGGTGCTTGATCTCCGGTTCGAGGGTGTCGGGCGAGCCTTTGCGGGCGATGAACGATAGAGCGCTTCGCAGCCTGCGGCTCAGGTATCCTTCACCGTTGCGGCGCTCGTGCTGCGCCACGTCTTCCAGCAATTGCGGGCAGTCGCCGATCGTTTGCCCATCGGCCGGCGCCGGGGTAAGCGCCTGCTCCTCCACACTCATTAGTTGCCCGACGACGTCCAGCGCCTTGAGCGCCAACGCCGAAAGCGCCACAAAGAACGCCACGGTTTCCACATAGTTCACCCAGTGCCCGGCAAAGTACCGCAACACGTCCGGGTTAGTAATAGCGCCGGTTTCGATCGGCGCGAAGAAGCCGACCGCCAACAGCGCTCCCCATAAGAGCGGTGACCGCAAGAGTACGGACGAAAGTCGATTGATTTGATGCATGTCCGACATCCATGTCGTTAAGCCGCCGATGGTACTTCGGCGTGCAGTTTTATCTCGTGTGGGGCAGACATTCTTGTCTGCCAAAGCATGCTGGCAGACAGGAATGTCTGCCCCACAAAACTCCACTAACCCGCCGCGGCGAGTCAGTGCCACCCTCAAAATCGGCCTAATCGCTAGGGGTTATCCACTTAAAGTACCGGTTGAGACCGTCTCGGCACGGCCACCCGGCTTTCGCGGATCGATCCTTTGCCGGCAGATTTCGCGCAATCGGCAAATATTGCCAAAGAGGCGCGGGCATCGCGGCCGATATGTACATCGCCGCGGTAAACAGAAGGCCCGATCACGTGGGCGAGTCTCTCCGAGACTCGCAGGCGTCTCGGAGAGACGCGACCACGTGGCGGCCACGTGCAAGAGTCAATCCCAGGGGGGACCACAGTCCGGTGCTGGCTCCTCGCGAGCCGCCCGGACTGTTTTTATTGGGCTGGTCGTCTGGTGTCTGGTCGTCTGGTGTCTGGTCCGTCTCGTGACTCGGCTGCAACGCCAGAAAAACGCTTAACCAGCTACCAGACACTAGTGCTCTGTCATTTTTGGACTGAGGGATGGTATCCTCCGGGTGGTGTTCAT
>JBBDYH010000039.1:0-38691 GCA_040901795.1 Pirellulales bacterium | reverse complement strand
AATCAACGACGTAGCCCAGACGTTCCGCCTTCGGCACGACCTCTTGCAGGAAGCGGCGAATGCCCTGGGCGGTATGCACCTGGCCTTGCCGCAAGAGGGCGTGCAGAAAACCGTTTTCCAACCGATGCCCTTCGTGCATGCTGTCAATTTAATGGTCTTGCCATGGTGCTTCAGTGCGATGATGCAATCGATGCAAAACGGCAGAACGTCGCAGGCTTGAGGCATATGGCAATACTCGCACACCGCCCCCGCTCGCGCCCAGACCAGCCGCTGCAGCGCCGCATCCATATGCGATTAATGCGAGTTCGAGGAGGGCCTCAGAGAGAGCCGCGGCTTGGCCTGCATAATGGAAAGAGAATTGCCAACGCGCCGATAGCTGGCCAGTTCCAATGCCTCGACTTCCGTCAGAACGCCTTGGTTGCCTTTTTCAGCCAGTTCACGCATGCGTTCATTTTGAGCACTGGAGAACCGGAGACGCAGAATCGAGTCTGCAACGGGGGGATCGAGATTAGCCTGTTGTGGCGAAATGATCATGGTCAGAATTTCTGTGTCGGTCGTGATGCTATCGGTCGCCATCGTTATCCAGCACGCCGGATCTTCCATGTGCTAAGTTAGCTAACTAATAATCGTAAACGCGCCTAACTCACCATTCAATCGCTTTGCTAAACTAATAGTTCGGCGACGGCGGCCGATAGTCCGCCACGTTGATCGACCGGAACCATTCCACCGTCTTTGCCAGCCCCGCGGGCAAAGGCACTTGCGGCGACCAGTCCAGCCGGTGCCGCGCCAGCTTGATGTCGGGCTTCCGCCGCGTCGGGTCATCGGCGGGCAACGGTTCATACACGACCTTTGACTTTGAGCCGGTCTGCTCGATCACCATGTTCGCCAGCTCCAGGATCGTGAACTCGTCCGGGTTGCCGAGATTGACCGGCCCGATAAAGTCGTCCGGCCCTTCCATCATCCGGATCATGCCTTCGACGAGATCGTCAAGGTAGCAGAACGAGCGCGTCTGACTGCCGTCGCCGTAGATGGTGATGTCTTCATCGGCCAGTGCCTGGCGGATAAAATTCGAGACGACGCGGCCGTCGAACGGATGCATTCGCGGCCCGTACGTATTGAAGATCCGCACGATTCGCACATTGACGCGATTCATCCGGTGGTAATCCATGAACAGCGTCTCAGCGGCCCGTTTGCCTTCGTCGTAGCAGGCCCGCGGGCCGATGGGGTTCACAGCGCCGCGATACGACTCGGGCTGCGGATGGACCTCGGGATCGCCGTAGACTTCGCTGGTCGAAGCCTGCAGGACTTTCGCGTGACAGCGCTTGGCCATGCCCAGCACGTTGATCGCCCCCAGCACGGACGTCTTCATCGTCTTGATGGGGTTGTACTGATAGTGTCCGGGCGCCGCCGGGCAGGCGAGGTTGTAGATTTGATCCACCTCGAGCCAGACCGCCTGCGTGATGTCATGCCGCAACAGCTCGAAGTTGCGCCGCTCGAGCAAGTGCGCCACATTGGTCTTCTGGCTGGTGAAGAAGTTGTCCAGGCAGATGACGTCGTGCCCGCGCGCGAGCAGTCGCTCACAAAGATGCGAACCAAGAAACCCGGCGCCGCCGGTTACGAGAATCCGCTGGATGGTTGGCACGGGCGATGACCTCGCTTGGCTCGAAAACCCCTTTTTAACCGTTGTACGACGGCCTTCCTAGGCCGTCGCGATTTCCGACAGCCTTGGAAGGCCGTCCTACATCCAATTTCGGACGGCCTTGGAAGGCCGTCCTACACAACGCTGAGCGTGTGCTATAGTACAGCCTCGGCGGCAAAGCAGTACTTCCAGCGAATCATCGTCATACTACACTTCCTCGTGCAGGAGGCTCGCCTTGACGAGTGGCGAACGGACGGTGGCGGTCGTTCTGGCGGCAGGCAAGGGAACCCGGATGAAGTCCGAGCTCCCCAAGGTGCTCGTCCCCGTCTCCGGCCGCCCGATGATTGACTACGTGCTCGATACCCTGTCGGCCGCCGGCATCAACGACGTTTTGGTTGTGGTGGGTTATCGAGCCGACCTTGTTCGAACGGCGCTGGCGAACCGCGCGGGCGTGACGTTTGTCGAACAAACGGAGCAGCTCGGGACGGGCCATGCCGTGATGGTCTGTCGGCAGGAGCTCGCGCGACGCGACGACGCGGCAGCCTTCGTGCTTGCCGGCGACTCGCCGATGATGCAAGCCAGTTCGCTTACGGCACTCGTGCAGGCGTTCGCTCGATCACGTCCCGCCTGCTTAATCGGAACCGCCCACAAGGAAAACCCCCAAGGACTGGGCCGCATCGTCCGCGACGCACAAGGCAACTTCCTCAAGATCGTCGAAGAGAAGGACGCCACGCCGGCCGAGCGAGCGATCACCGAGGTCAACCTGAGCTGCTATTTGTTCAACTGCCGCGCGCTGCTGTCGGCGCTCGACCGACTAAAGAACGACAATGTCCAACGCGAGTATTACATCACCGACGTGCCGGGGATTTTGAAGCAGGAAGGCCAGGCCGTCCTGGCGCTCGACCTTCTGCAAGCCGTCGAATCTCTCAGCATCAACACCGTTGAGGAGTTGGCGATAGTTGAACAGGAGTTGCAAAGGATGCGACAATAGGGCTCATGAACGATCTCAAGCTATTCAGCGGCCGCGCCAATCCCGATCTCGCCAAGCGGATCTGCGCCTATCTGGGCCTACCCGCCGGGAAGATCTCGATGGGCAATTTTCCCGACGGCGAGATCTCTTGCAAGATCGACGAAGACGTGCGGGGCCGCGATATCTACATCATCCAGCCGACTTGCCCGCCGGTGAACGAAAACATCATGGAGCTGTTGATCATGATCGACAGCTTCAAGCGGGCCAGCGCTTATCGGGTCACGGCGGTGATGCCGTATTTCGGGTATGCCCGGCAAGATCGCAAAGATGCCGGTCGCGTGCCAATCACGGCCAAGCTTGTGGCGAACATGGTCACGCGCGCGGGTGCCGACCGCGTGCTGGCAATGGACCTGCACGCTGCCCAGATTCAAGGCTTCTTCGACGTGCCGGTGGACCACTTGTACGCGGCGCCGGTGCTCAACGACCACTTCACCAGCCTCGGTTACCGCAAGGAAGACCTCGTCGTGGTCAGCGCCGACGAGGGGGGCATCAAACGCGCTTTGGGCCACTCCACTCGGCTGCAAGCGCCCCTGGCGATCGTCGATAAGCGGCGCGCGAGCGCTGACGTGACGAAGCAGGAGAACGTGATCGGTGCGAACGTCAAAGACAAGATCGCGCTGATGTTCGATGACATGATCAGCACGGCCAGCTCGATCGTGGGCGCCGCCAAGGTGATTCACGAATTTGGCGCCCGCGAGATCCACGTCGCCGCCACGCACGGCGTACTCGTCGGCCCGGCGATCGAACGTCTCCAAAGCGCTCCAATCCAGAGCCTGATCATCACCGACACGATCCCGCTCTCGCCTGAGAAGATGCTTCCCAAGATCAAAGTTCTTAGCGTCGCGTCGCTGCTGGGTCAGGCGATCAAGCGGATTCATCGCAACGAATCGGTAAGCGGGCTGTTTGTTTAGAAAAGTTGGAGTTCAGCCTTCAGGTCGCCACGGCGACTCGCCGTGGCGAGCTGCGAAGGCCCGCCGCGGCGGGAACTCCGACAATTGCGTCTCGTTTGTTTAGCCGCCGACGGCACGTCGGCAAGTGTTTAGCCGCCGACGGTACGTCGGCGAGCGGGGCGGCGTTAGCCCCCCGAAGATCCGATGCATGTCCAATCGCTTCGACAACGGGAGAGCCATTATGCGGTTTCCAACACGTCTTACCGGCGTAATTCTTGTCAGCCTCAGCACCATCGCTTCGCTCCATGCTGACGAGGCGCAATTGCCCAAGGCCACCATCGACGGCACAGCTCCCGGCTTCCGGCCCCTCGGCGAAGAGGACTTCGTCAACGTGAACTGCGCCCAAGACACCTGGACTTGGAAAGACGGAGTGATTCACTGCACCGGCAAACCCACCGGCGTGATGCGAACCAAAAATCTGGTCACCAATTTCGAGCTGGTCGTCGAATGGATGCACGAGCGGCCGGCTGGCAACTCGGGCGTGTTCGTCTGGGTGCCGGAGAAATCGCTGGAGGGCCTCAAGCCAAATGCTCTGCCCCACGGCATCGAAGTGCAAGTGCTCGACAACGGTTATGCCGAGCGCTACGAGAAAGAGCGCGGCAAAAAACCCGACTTCTTCAGCACGCACGGCGACGTGTTTCACGTCGGCACGTCGAAAATGAAACCCTTCCCGCCCACCTCCCCCAACGGCCAGCGGAGCTTTCCCCGCAAGCAGCTCAGCAAAAGCTCCGGCCAGTGGAACCACTATTATGTGCGTGCAATCAACGGCGAAGTCCGGCTGTGGGTCAACGGCGAAGAAGTCTCCGGCGGCACCGACTGCCAGCCGCGCACCGGCTACCTCTGCCTCGAATCCGAAGGCTCGCCGATTCAGTTTCGCAACTTGCGGATTCGGGAACTGCCGTAAGGCCTATGTGAGCGCTCTATAATTGAGTAATTGGAGGGTCTTAACCGTCGTTGAGACTTTGGAGCAGTTTATGTCTGTATTGCAACCACGTTATAGCAAAGAAGAATTCGCCCGCCGGGGCCAAGAGATTTACGAGCGCGATATTCAACCTCGCTTGAAACCGGATGACAAGGGACAATTCGTGGCAATTGACATTGAAACCGGTAAGTACGAAATGGATTCCGATGACTACACCGCTGTGGAGCGTCTGTTGTCGCAAGTTCCAGATGCCCAAAGTTGGCTCGTCCGGGTGGGAGAACAGGCGGCGTATCGGACGGGCCGCGGGCCGGTCAGGCGGGAGGCGCAATGATCAGCGGTGTAGTCAACGCGCTTCTGGAGGCAACGATTCGAGTATCGGTGCAAAACGCGAGCGGCCAAGAGCACGACATCGAAGGCCTTGTTGACACCGGCTTCAACGGCTCGCTTACCCTGCCACCCGCGCTCATCGCCAAACTGCGACTGCGGTGGTATACGCGCAGCAGTATCACTTTAGCGAACGGCAGTAAGGATGAAGTCGACGTCTATGCTGCCACAGTGATTTGGGACGGCGGATCACGTCGCATTCTGGTCGAGGCTACGGACGCTGAGCCGTTGATCGGCATGCAATTGATGCACCGGCATATTATTCGGATCGAAGCGATTGATGGCGGCGGCGTCGAAATTGAACCTCTGAATTGAGGGAGCGCACCACGTTGTCGACTGCAAATCGTTATAGATCCCGAGCGGTCCTGGACGACAACCACATGCCCTCGCGGCTCGGTATTGCCCGCCTGATCAACGGCAGGAGCGGTGATCTTGTTCGCACTGTTCTCCGACTCATCGGCGGCAACTGGCACCATCGCCTGCCATTCGGCGAAGTTCAGCGATTTGCGGCTCGGCCGTCACGCCGTTGACCACGACGCGCTTAACCTCACCGGGTCGCCGCGGCAACTCGCCGCTTTGGCTTTCAAAACAGCGCCGCCACGGGGCAACCGCTATTCCCTTGTCTCTGACCTCTAGCATCTCGATTTGACACGCAGACCCTCAAATCGGTAAACTTTGATCCGTCAGAGTCCGCCGGTAACCTCGGTGAACCGCTCAGGAGACAGCGCCATGCTCGCGATCTTCGGGAAGGCGAATCAAGCGCGGGGCTTTTGCGATCAGCTCTCGCGGCGCGGGTTTTTGCAGATCGGCGGCGCCGCCATGGGTGGGTTGGCGCTGAACCAAATTCTGGCGCTCGAGTCGCAGGCCGGTGTCGGCTCGTCAAACAAGGCGATCATCAACATCTATCTTCCCGGCGGTCCGCCACACCTGGACATGTGGGACCTCAAGCCCGAGGCCCCCGCCGAGATCCGTGGCGAGTACAAGCCCATCAGCACCAACGTTCCGGGCATTCATATCGGCGAGCTGTTCCCCAAGATGGCGCAGATGATGGACAAATTCGTCATCATCCGCACGATCGCCGACTCCGACGGCGACCATGACGGCTATCAGTGCATGACCGGCCGCAAGAAAAAAGATCGCCCGCCGCCGGGCGGTTGGCCGTCCGCCGGTGGCTGGGTGTCGCGGCTGGCCGGACCGGCCAACGAAGCGGTGCCGGCCAACATGGCGCTGATGTACCCCACCGGCAATCGCACCTGGGGCGAGCCAGGCACGGCGGGTTTTCTTGGACCCGGCCACAATCCGTTCAACGCCGTCGGCCGCAAGCCACGACAAAAACCGCAGGGTATGGTCCTGCAAGGCATCACGCTGGAACGGCTGCAAGACCGCGACCGGCTGCGGCAGGCGTTCGACCGCTTCCGCAGCGACGCCGACGTGGCGGGCCGCATGCAGAGCATCGACGCCTATACACAGCAGGCGCTCGGCATCCTCACCGATTCGAAACTAGGCGATGCGCTGGACCTCTCGAAGGAGGACCCGCGCATCCTGGAGCGCTACGGCAAGAGCGACGAAGCCTTCCGCCGCGACGGCGCACCGCGCATGATCGAGAATTTCTGCATCGCGCGGCGGCTCGTCGAGGCCGGCGCCCGCTACGTGGCGCTCAACTTCAGTCGTTGGGACTGGCACGGCGGCGACGGCATGAACTTCGTGGAATCCAAAGTCGATTTCCCGATGCTCGACGAGGGTCTGACCGCTTTGATCAGCGACCTGCACGAGCGCGGGCTGGACAAAGATGTCTCCGTCGTGGTCTGGGGCGAGTTTGGCCGTACGCCCAAGCTCAACAAGATGAACAGCCGCGATCACTGGCCCAAGGTGAACTGTGGACTGCTGGCTTGCGGCGGCTTGCGCACCGGCCAGGTGATCGGCGAGACCACCCGCTACGGCGAAGAGCCGCACACCCGGCCGGTGAAGTTCCAGGAGATCTTCGCCACGCTATATCACCAGATGGGCCTCGATGCGCACCGCGACCGCATCTTCGACGGCGCCGGCACGCCGCAATACCCGGTCGATTCCGACATCGAGCCGATGCGCGAGTTGATTTGAACGGCCTTTGGAGTGCGGCGACTTGTCGCCGCTGTCTTTTTCAAACCGCGCTCGTCCGCGGCACACGGCTCGCCACTTCATAGCGTCAACTGAAATTCAAAGCGATGACGAGTCATCGCACTCCAAAAGATGCGCCACGCCCTGTTGTGCGCGGGTTTCTCGACCCCGCACCCGCACGGCGCGAAAACCTCAAGGCTTTCCCGCCTCGACACAGAACAGGTGCTTTTCACCGCGCAACAGCAACCGACCCTTGTCCGCTACCGGTGTGCCGATGATCCGTTCGCCCATCGGGTTTTCGCTGATCAGCTCAAACTTGTCGTCCACCCGGGCGACGAAGACCGTGCCATCCTCGCGCGCCACATAGAGCACGCCGCCCGCTATCGTCGGCGAGGCGAAGTACCTCTCCCTCCCGCGCGGCAGTGCTTCCGCCCAGATTGTCTCTCCGGTTTGAGGCTCGAGGCAGACGAGGTCGCCTCGGGGCCGCAGGAGGTAGATCCGGCCTTTGTATTCGACCGGCGACGTTACAAACACGCCGATGTCCTCTCGCTTCCACACGCGATGCGTGCCGGTCACATCGCCGCTGCCATCGAGCCTCACGGCATGGATCTGTCCTTGCCGCTGCCGATCATCTCTTCCCACGGGCACAATCGCCAAATCGCCTGCGATGACGGGCAACGAAATTGCCGGCCAAAGCCCGGTCCCGTTGGGGTTAAAACCACCACAGCTCCACAATAGCGAACCGTCGGCGGCCGAGTGGGCGGTCAAGTGGTCGGCGCCCCAGACGAGAAACGCGTCGCGTCCCTTGTGCTTGAAGAATACCGGGGTGGTGTAGCCGTTGTCGTTTTCCGGCGGCACCTTGTAGTTGCGCTTTTGTTGCCAACTCAATTCGCCGGTCGCTTTGTCAAAACCGGCGATCCACGAATCTCCCCCGTGCAGGCGAGCAAGGATGACGTGCTTATCGGTGACGACCGGAGAAGTCCCCTGATCCCAAAACAGATTTTCGGGGCCGTAGGTTGCGGCCAGGTCGTTCTCCCAGCGAATCGAGCCGTCCAACTCGAGTGCGGCCAGGCGGCTGCTGCGGAAATATACGAAAATCCCCTTGCCGTCCGTTACGGGCGAAGCATTGCAGCTTGAGCCAAGTTGATTCTTCGCCCGGCTTAAGCTGCCAAGCTTGGTGCGCCAGAGTTCGTTCCCCTTAACGTCAAGCGCCAAGACGGCATCCTGTCCCTCATCGGGCGTGGTCACAAAAATGCGGTCGTCCAAAACGATCGGCGTCGAGCTGCCTTTGCCGGGCAACTCGAACTTCCACGAAACCTTCTCAGCATCCCATGAAGTTGGATAGTTCCCTTCTGTAATGCTGCCGTTGCCATTCGGCCCGCGCCAATTGGGCCAGTCGGCCCGTGCAGGGCTCGCTAGAGTTTCAAAAGTCGCTATTGCCACAAATGCCACAACCATGGGCCGAACGATTAACAAGGTCAATCGAAAATGCATGTTGAGCTCCGCTATATCTCGAGTTTGTCCGCGACTGTGCATTCCCCGAATGTAGAGGTCCAAGCCCCCTGGGACAAGCGGCGCGATCGTGTATTGAGTGAAATGAGGCCCTGTGTTTGGTGGCATGCCCACCACGGGTGGACGACGGAGCGGTGACGGGTGGCATGCCCACGGCCCGGCGTGGGCATGAGGCGACGCGCGGACCTGTCAAGTTGCAGCAATGAATCATCGACGGCGGCCTTATCCGCGGCTTTTCTTCGCTTCGCCGTGGCCCGGGCCGCGCCAGTTGATTCTGCGGTTGCTGATCGCGCCGCGAATTCCCTCGCCGCGGTATACTGGCTGGTCATGCGCTACGATAATCGCGGAGAATTTGACTTACTTGCATAGCGTCGAGAATGAACCGTTACCTATCTCCATGGATTGTTTTTGCATTGACCGCGGCCTGCTGCTTCGGCTGCGGCAAGGATAACGCCACGCCTACGGTTGACCGGGCCACCGAAGCGGCGAAGGACGATGATCGAGTTCCCGAATCGTGGATCCCGAAGCCCAAGACAGAATGGCCGCAAATCGTGCTCACCAATCAAGCCGAATTCCACGGACACAGTGCACTTCAGGGCGCCAGCGGCTTCTTGATTAGGACCGACGACGATCGTGTGCTGGCCGCTACGGCAGCTCATCTTCTGGGATCGGCCGGCGGAGTCGAGCCGCCAATCCCGATCGATCAACTGACGCAGAAGATTCAATCCTGGAGAATGTTTCCGCGGACGATGCCCGCTGCGTTTGTCGAAGTCAACTCCGTTGGCGTGCAAGGACTCGGCCGCGAGAACCTCGACTGGCTCATTCTGTCGATTAAGGCAGCGGAGCAACTCCCGTCCCATCCGCTTCGATTACGCGAGGAACCCGTTCGCATCGGCGAGACCGTGTACTTGATCGGCTGTCCCTATAGCCAGGAAGACTGCACACAGAACGTATATCGCGGCGTGGTCATGGAACGAGCGTTCGGCGATCTCTTTCGCTACGACCTCGATCCGCCGGTCGACATTCGCGGGTTCAGCGGCGCGCCGATTATCGATGAGAAGGGATACGTCGTCGGAGTCATGATGGTCTGGTTCGATCCAAAGATGGCGGGCGACAACTTTCTTGAAGCCGGCGGCCAGGATATCGCGTCTGTCTACGACCTGCTGCACTCAGCCAATTGAACGGCGCTCGCGAATCACCTAAGGGGGGCGGTCCCACGCTTCCGCCCCCCACCACGGCAAGCGGTCCACATGACACGCGCGGCGGGCAACCAATGTAGCGAGTAGACGCCGTCTACCGTCACTGGCCCCGGAGTGAGCGGCTCACAACAGGCGTGCGGCACAAAACTTGCCGCTTGACAAGTGTGCCACTGATATGGTATACTAATGACCACAACGCCCTGCAGTGACGGTGCGCTGCCCGCAACTTTTTGGCATCTGCACCCTCTATCCTCTCCCCATCTGTGTTCATCAGCGTGCATCCGTGGCTATTTTTTAATCGTTGCGGCCTTACTGCGGGCGTGGCCTTCCTTCGTGGACTCCGTGTCCTTCGTGGTTCATTCCGGCTCCCGCGTATTTGCCTGCAGTTTTTGCGCACCTTCCGCACACGTGACACCCAGCGCCAATAGTCCCCCGTTCCAGCCAGAGCGCCAACAAATGCAACATCAAGCGCCACAGCGACTTCTGCCAGTCGTCCTCTCGCGAAGCGCCTCAATTTCTGCGCATTTACCCCTTACCCAATTGCCGTCTCCGCGCTTCGGCGTTTCACCGGTCCATTACTTTCGCTGCCGCGAAATAATACGCAACCAAAAGCGCAATAATTCGCCGATGCCAAGGATCGCTCATTCCCGCAAATCGCAACACCGCAAAGACTTCGGCCCAGCCGCGAGCATACCGCGCATTGAAATTCTGCGCAAAACCCGCGATTTGAATTATTTTTCGCGCCCTGCCAAAATGCGCAGCAATTCCGTTCATCCTCCATCGCTCATCCTTCATCCTTCCGTTGTCCCTCGCCTCAACCACCGCCTCACTTCGCTCACGCGTGCATGACAACTGCTTCAACACCTCCACAACAAGACGTGGTGATTCGGTCAGCCGTGCCGACCTTCCTCGTCGCCGACGTAGCCAATACGGCCCGCTGGTACACCGCGAACCTGGGATTCCGCACGGCAGGGGCCGTGCCGGAGCAAGAGCCGTACGCGTTCGCGAGCTTGTTGCGTGGACCCGCTGAAATCATGCTGCTCGCTTTGGCTGACTACCAAAAGCCCGACCTTCGCGATCGTCGCCCGAGCGGATTGTGGGATGCCTACATCCGTGTCGACGGCGTGAACACGCTGTACCAGAACGTGGAGGGGAAACCGTTCATCCAGATGCCCCTCACGCATCAGTCCTACGGTGACTGGGAATTCGAGGTACGCGCTCCGAATGGTTACGTCCTCGTCTTCGGCGGGGCCTACTGAGGAAAGCGATCGCGGAATTGGGCTGCACTGGCTGTTCGAGTCTCGCCAGAAGGCCGGCACGTCGCCCTGCGTCCTTGGTTACCGCGGATTTGATTGCCGCCGCGATCCGTGCTATCAGTGGTATCCGCGGTTTACGGTCGCCCGCCTGGCAGAGGTATAAGTCAATGAGTGCTCGATATTCCAGCCGCCGTGCTGTCGTCGTTCTGCTCGCTCTTGCTTGCGCGATGTTTTGCGTTTCACTCGTCCCATCAAATGCGCAGCAGGCTCTCCAGATCACCAATGCCAATCAACCCGCTTACGACCTGGTCATCCGCGGCGGAAAGATCGTGGATGGCACGGGCAATCCGTGGTTCATGAGCGACGTCGCCGTGAAGAGGGATCGGATCGTTGCGATCGGCCAAGTGCCGGCTGGCAGTGCAAAGCGGGAGATCGACGCCCGCGGGCTCGTCGTGGCGCCCGGCTTCATCGACATGCACTCGCATTCCGACTTCACGCTCTTCGAAGACGGCAACGCCCAGAGCAAGATTCGGCAAGGTGTGACGACTGATGTCCTGGGCGAAGGCTCATCCGGCGGTCCAAATACAGGCAAGCTCCTGCCGAAGCGCGTGAAGATCGGTGATCGAACGGTCGAGATCAAGAAGCTCGGCGACTACTTTCGCGCGATCGACGAGGCCACGACGTCGATCAACATCGCCTCCTACGTCGGCATCGGCAACGTCTGGCAAAGTGTGATGGGCGATTCGTTCGAGCGGCCCACGCCCGAGCAGATCGGCCAAATGCAGGAGCTGGTCGCTGCGGCGATGCGCGACGGCGCTTTCGGCCTTTCAACTCAGGTGATGATGCCCCCCGGCTCGCTCGCCACGACCGACGACCTCGTCGCGCTCTGCGAGCCGGTGCGCAAATACGGCGGCATTTACTCCAGTCACATCCGCAACGAAGGCATCGGCGTCTTTGATTCAGTGACCGAAGCGATTGCCATCGGCGAGCGTGCGGGCGTGCCAGTCGATGTGATTCACATAAAAATCGCGGACCAGCAGTCGTGGGGCCTGATGCGCGGTGTGGTGGACCTGATCGAAAAGGCCCGCGGGCGCGGTGTGAATGTGCAGGCCAACGTCTACCCTTACACGCGCGGCAACAACAACCTGTCGAGCATCATTCCGCCGTGGGCCCACGAAGGGGGCCGCGACCAGATGCTCGCCCGATTAAAAGATCCGGCCGACCGCAAGCGGCTGAAGCACGACATCAACAATGGCATCGCCGGCTGGTACAACCACTACACGGCCGTCGGCAAGGACTGGAGCCGGATGCTCGTCAGCGCCGACAACCCGTATCGCGGCATGACGATGGACCAGGTCATTGCCAAGAGGACCGAGGGGGTTTCGCCGACGCCCGATCCGCTCGACGTGCTGTTCGACCTCTTGATCGAACAGAACGGCTCGGTCAGCACCGTGTACGCACATCATGAGGAGCGTGACATGAACCTGGCGATGCAGCAGCCCTGGTGCTCGATCGGCTCGGATGGCTCGGCGCTGGCGATCGAGGGCCCCTTGCGCCGCGGCAACCCTCACCCGCGGAATTTCGGCACGTTCCCGCGCGTGCTCGGCGTCTACGTGCGCGAGCGTGAGGTGCTGCGGCTGGAGGACGCCGTTCGCAAGATGACGTCGCTCAATGCGGCCAAGCTTGGAATCCGCGACCGCGGCCTGCTTCGGCCCGGCTTGTTCGCCGACATTACTGTCTTCGATCCCGAAAAGATCATCGACCGCGCGACGTACACCGAGCCGTTCCAATACAACGAAGGAATCGCCTACGTCATCGTCAACGGGCAGGTGGTGCTGGAAGGCGAAAAGCATACAGGCGCGCGGCCGGGCCGAGCACTACGGCACACGGCAGCTCCCGTCAACGCTTCGGAAAACGCGGAAAAGCAATCACCAATTGAAGCCAGCTCCCAGGCCATTCAAGTCCGCGGCGTCGAGCACGCGGGCGAAGGTCCGGCGTGGGACGCGTCCACGAACAGCCTGTTTTTCGTCGGTGGAAATCGCACCAGCCGGTTGAAGCCCGACGGCAGCGTCGAAGTCGTTCGTCAGCCAGACGGCGGATCCAACGGCCTTTTGTTCGACAAGCAGGGCCGGCTCTTGGCATGCGAGGCTGCCGCGCGGCGCGTGACGCGGATCGAAGCCGACGGCGCCATCACCGTGCTCGCCGATTCTTACCAAGGTAAAAAGTTCAACTCGCCGAACGATCTCACGATCGACTCACGGGGCAGGATCTACTTCACCGACCCACGCTACGGCAATCGCGACAGCATGGAGCTGCGCGACGACGACGGCAAACTGGTCGAGGGCGTGTATCGGATCGATGCCCCCGGTAAGGTGCACCGTATCATCGCGCCCGAAGTGGACCGGCCGAACGGCGTGCTGGTGAGTCCTGACGACAAGCACATCTTCGTGGCCGACAACAATAACAACACCAAGGGCGGCGCACGCAAGCTATGGAGATTCGATCTCCGCGCCGACGGGACGGTCAATGCCGGCAGCCGCAAGTTGATCTTCGACTGGAAGTCCGGCCGCGGTCCCGACGGAATCAAGATCGACCGCCAGAACCGCCTGTACGTCGCCGCGGGATTCAACAAGGCGAATCCGCCGTACGAGACCACCGACGAGTTCAAAGGGGGCGTGTATGTTCTGTCGTACGAAGGAAAGCTGTTGGACTTCATCGCCGTCCCGCGCGACGAAGTGACCAACTGTGCCTTTGGAAGCCGCGACCTGCGAACTTTGTACATTACGGCCGGGTCCACACTGTGGAACGTACGCGTGGATACGTCCGGCTATGCCCGCTTCGCGAAAGAGTGAACGTCCGCAATTGCGTGAACGATAACGGCGGCAACGGTCCGTTGTGGTAAAATACAGCTATGAGAAAACAGCGTAGCCCCGCAACAACGTCGCAGACGCCCCGCTGGTATCGGGGAACGGATGTGCCGAAGTCGGTCATTCGCCGCTTCGCCCGCGAGGTTGCCGAAAGGTTTGAGCCGGACAAGATCATCCTCTTCGGCTCGCACGCCTACGGCAAGCCCCACGCCGACAGCGACGTCGACATCCTGGTGATCATGCCCGCCCGCAATCAGCTCGATCAGGCGTTCAAGATCCGTCTGGCAATCTCAGCGCCCTTCCCCATGGACCTCATCGTACGTACTCCTAAAAACATCGCCTGGCGGCTCAAAGAGGGTGAGTCCTTTCACACAGAGATTATGACAAAGGGCAAGGTCTTGTATGAAAAGAGCGACACGAGAGTGGGTCCGGAAGGCCGACGACGATTACCGGACCGCTACACTGCTCGCTCGCAATAAGGAACCGTTACACGACCAGCTATGTTTCCATTGTCAGCAATCCGCCGAGAAATACTTGAAGTCACTGCTGGAGGAGTCAGGCCTCTCGGTCGAGAAGACGCACGAACTGGAAAAGCTATTGAACCAGTTGTTGCCTCATCACCGGTCACTGCGAGCGCTGCGGCGCGGCTTGGTCTTTCTCACCAATTTCGCGGTCAACGTTCGCTACCCCGGCGACCATGCCACGAGTCGACAGGCAAAGGCAGCACTGCGTTGGGCCGGCAAGGTTCGGGAGGCGTGCCACGCTCAGCTTCACATTCGAGCACGGCCGAAGCGGAAGAAATAGATTGTCGGTATGCGAGCGAAGCGCTGGTTGTAGGCGTAGCAACGTTCGCAACTGGCCCCCAATTAAAAGGGCGGCATCGGTCTGATGACCGATGCCGCCAATATTCGTTGGCCTGCGTGTGACCTAGTCGTTACTCGTGAACTGCATCACGAAGCGGATGACGTACCAGAACAGCAGCATCACCGAGGCGAACAACTTCAGGCTGGCCGCCACATGCTGGCCAACGCGATAGTCGTGCATCACGGCCGACGTGTCGTAGAGGATCCAGCCGCAGGCGAAGAGGATCATCGCCGCCGTAAACCAGATGCCCAGGCTGAAGCCGAACAGGATGCTGCACAGGATCGCGCCGAACGCGGCAATGCCGGCGATGAAAAACAAGTTGCGAATCCAGGAGAAGTTGGCCCCGGTCATCCAGACGATCGTGGTCAACCCGCCGAAAAGAATTAGGGTGATGATCCCGGCAGTGGCGATGATGCTCTGCCCGCTGAGGATTTCCATTTGGTTGGCCATGTACAACAGCGGCATGAAGAGCACCGCCTCAGCGACTACGTAGAGCGACAAGCCCGCGTATTGCAGGCTTTGGCTCGTGCCCGAGCGCGCCCAGCGGTCGGCGACGTAGCTCACAAACATCATCCCGCCCAGCACAAACAACCAGGCGTATTGACCCATCCCCATCAGCCAGCCGAAATAGGCCTCGGCCACGGTGTTGAGCAGGACCGCCTCGATCGCCGCGAACGCGAACACGGCGCCCAGCAGATGAGCGTAGGTCTTGCGGATGAAGTCCGCCCGCTCGTCCACCGCCGCGGTCGCCGCAATGTCGCCCCAGGCGCTGGTGCGGTATGGGTTGTTGTCGTCTACAAAGCTCATCGCTAATCCCTTTCGAGTAAGAACCCCATGATTTGTTCCGAGAGAAGCACGCGCCGCTTGGCCAGGTCCGACCGACGGCGAAGAACTAGTTGCCGATGCGCCTTAGCGGGTCACTGCTGCACAGAACTGCCAATGAGCTATTGCTTGAATCCGCGTCGCGCGCCTGCCGATCAGACGAAGTCTACCTTTAAGCCCTTGCGCCGTCAACCTTTAGCCGATTTGGTGTCATCCTGAGCGAAGCGAAGGATCTCCCGGCGTGGTCACCAGATGCTTCGCTCCGCTCAGCATGACTGCTCTGCCTTTGCGAAGTGGTACAGGCGTCACGCTTATTCCGTTTTTTCAGCCTTGAACGTGATCCACAAATCGGTAATCTCAGCGTCATCGGAGATGTTGAACGCTGCCGCACGATGCAGCGATTCGGGACCACTGGTCGATGCCACAATGCGGAATGGACCGGAGTAGGCGGCGGTGGCCGTGAGCTTCAGCTTGACCTTTTTGGCCGTCTCGCCGCTCGATGCCGACGTGGCCGGCTCCGCGGTGATCGTATCGGGAAGGCCTTCCGCTCGAATGACGATTTCCTGATCAAATCCATGTTGCCGGTCGAGGTCGAGCGTGACTTCCAGCGGTTTTCCGACAGAACCGACAAAAGCATGCTCAGGCGATTTTGCCCGAAAATCGGGCTGCGCCATTGCGGCCCGCAGACGGTAGTAGAAACGTTCGCCACCGCGGCCGTGCAGGTCGGATACGGCGACTTGATAGTCGCCATCCTCAGGCGCTTTCCAGGACAACTCCGGGTCGCGCCGTTTATTGGAATCGTCGGTGCGGACGAGCGACTTGCCGGACGAGTCGGTGACTTCGAGGACCGCATCGAGCGGCGAGCCGAGATCGCGGCCATCGAGCTGGAAGAGAACTGTCTCTCCGCGCTTGGCCTTGAAGCGGAACACGTCATTGTCCGACAGGGTCTGGAGCCTTCCCGAGATTGTGGCGGGCAGCTCGAGCGCTTGCGGCTCGCTAATGTTATTGGGTTCGACTTCAATCGGACATGCATGCGGCTCGACCGCGAGCAATAGTTGCCCGGCAAGCTGATCGCCGTCGATCACGAAGGGATGACCCGCGGCGGTGACGGTCTGTCGATGGATCGGGTCGGCGAGGTTCCAGCCAATCAGTTTCACGTCGGTGGTCTCTTGTTGCTTCACGGCGAGCGGCCACGGGAAGTCGATGAAGGAGCCAGTGGTGATCGTGAGGCGGTAGAGAAAGGCGTCGCCGCCGGCCAGTCCGATGCGGCTATCGGGTTGAGCGGGAAAGGCGAAGATCCGCACGAGGTACTTGCCGGCGCTGGGCGCGGTAAACACGAGCTGCGGATCGAGGCCGTGCCAGTCGTCGTGCTGAGCAAGGACGGAACCGCCGGCCGTGAGGATTTGTAACACTCCGTCCATCGGAGAAGCCAGCTTCTCGTTGGCAAGGACGGAGGCGACCAGCGTTTGACTCTCGATAAGTTCGACGGAGTACACGTCAACGTCATCTCGCTTTTCCAATCGGCCACTGACGGTGACCATCGACGAGGAGAGCGCTTCGGCCTTATCAGGCGAGTCGTTCGACGATTTTTCGACGACTTCCGGCAAGTTACCGACGACGAACGGCATCGGCTTGGAGGCGCCTTCGTCGTCGTAAAGACGGATGAAGTGAACGCCCGCGCCGGTATTGGGCTCGACTGTGAAGCTAAGTTTGCCCTTCTCTTGGCCGCACGAGACGTGCACACCGGGATGGCTGGCCCAGGTTTTCGGCGGCCAGTTAGAAAAGTCGCCATTGGCAGTAATTTCCGTGGTAACACCGCGTTGAGCGCCGGCCGGAAACAGATATTTGACCGCCGGTGGAGCGCCTTGTGCGGCGGCGCAACAAATCAGATTGAGGGCGAATGTCACTCCGATGACTGACCGCAGATTTCGCAGATAGTGCAGGTGAATGCGTATCGAACTCGTGCTGCCGACATCTGGGTGCATCTGCGCCATCGGCGGAAAAAGAAGATTGTGAACGTTCATCCCATTAACTCGGCGATCGGCGTGGGATCGCTGACGAGGTGTACAGGGCGGCCTTGGGGGGTGTAGTACATCTTGTCGGGGTCGATGCCGAGCTTGCGATAGACGGTTGAGACAAAGTTTTCGGGGGACAGGACACGTTCCATGGCGGCGTAACCCTTGCGGTCGGTCGCGCCAATGACCTGGCCGCCGGGCGTGCCTCCCCCCGCGAAGAGGATCGACATGGCGTTTGCCCAGTGATCGCGGCCAGGGCTGTCACGGCCGGAGAGCGTGCTGATCTTCGGCGTGCGGCCGAACTCGCCGAGCGCAATGACCATCGTCGTATCCAACAGCCCGCGCTCGTCGAGATCGGTGATCAAGGCCGCAATCGTCGCCTCGAAGTTTGGCAACCGCTTGGCGAGTCCGGGGAAAATGTCGGAGTGATGGTCCCAGCCACCGTCGTAGAGCGTGATGAACGGCACTCCGGCTTCGACAAGTCGGCGCGCCAAGAGCGCCCGCTGACCAAACGCGCTGCGCCCGTAGGCCTCGCGCAGTTTGTCGGGCTCGTTGTGGATGTCGAGGGCTTTTTGAGCTTCGGGGCTGGTGACGAGGCTGTACGCTTGCTGGTACGAGTCGTCGAGTGCGGCGACCGGGTCGCCCGCCGCTTCGTCGAGCATCCGCGGCAGCCGATCGACGACGGCGCGGAGGTCGCGGCGGCCGTCGAATCGCGTCTCCAAAACGCTCTTCGGTAAAGAGACATCGCGGACGCGGAAGTTGCGATTGTTCGGATCGCCGCCCACGACGAAGGGGGCATACCGTGCGCCGAGGAAATTCGGACCGCCGGAGCGGGCCATGCTGGGCATCGAAAAATATCCCGGCAGCCCATCCGGGGCGCCGCATTCGCGCGCGGCCACCGACCCCATACTCGGGTGAAAGCTGACAAACGCGCCGCAGCCGACGGGAATGCGCGGCGGCGCGCCGGTCATCATGTAGTGGTTGCCGGCGCCGTGGTTGCCCTGGTTGTGGCACACCGAGCGAACGATCGCCAGCTTGTCGGCAATCGCGGCCAACCGCGGCAGGTGCTCGGAGAAGTGCACGCCGGGAATTTTCGTTGGGATCGACGAAAACTGCCCGCGGATTTCGATCGGGGCCTCCGGCTTGGGATCGAAGGTTTCGAAGTGCGAAGGCCCGCCGTCCATCCAGATCAGGATGCAGCTTGCACGTTTCGGTTGAGGGCTTTCCGCGGTTGCCGAAAGCCGCAAGAGATCGACCAATCCGGCGCCGGTCAAGGCGCCGAGTCCAAGTTGAAGGCAATCGCGCCGTGTCATGCCTGCACAGTTTGAATACGCGCTCATTGCAGCCTCAATTCTTGAAAATGAATTCCGGCGTATTGATCAGAGCCCACAGCAAGTCCTCGACTGCCTGACGGCGTTTTGCGCCTGTTTCGTCGAGCACGACTGTGACTGCCTGAAACTCTTCGTCGGTCGGAAAACGGGAGTACGTGAGCAGGTACAGCTCTTCGATGATTTCGCGGTTCGTTCGGTCGCTGGCGGCAAGCTGTGCTGCCCGGCCATCGTCGTCGGTCAGCTTGCTCTGCAGGTTCTCGGAGTTCATCAGATGGAGTGACTGGACGACGGTCGGGTCGCTGGTGCGCTCACAGGGGGGGTCTTGGTTTTCGTTGGGTCGGTCGAACGCGTCTAAGAACGGCGACTCGACGCGGTGCGTCCAGATCTCAGTGGCGCGCGAGCCGGGGGGCATGGCGGTGAATTTTTCCGGCACCCCCGTCACGTCGCTCACCGCGTCGAGCAACACTTCGGCTCGGAGTCGCGTGCGGTAATATCGCGAGTAGTTGCGCGTGTCGCCCAGGTTGCCTTCGCCGGCTAACGACGACAACCCGTAAACGTACGAAGTCGTAATCAACCGGATCAGTTTCTTGAGGTCATAGTCTTGCCGGCGGAATTCATCCACCAGCGCCGTCAACAGCTCCGCGTTGCTGGGCGGATTCGTCGCGCGCAGATCGTCGACCGGATCGACCAGCCCGCGGCCCATCAGCTCGGCCCAGACGCGATTGACGGCAACCTCACGGAAGTAGGTGTTCGTGTCGGCGGTCATCCACTCGGCCAGGACTTGCCGCGGATCCTCGTCAGGCTTGGGCTGCCGAGCTTCGCCAAAGAGCGGCCGCGGCGACATCTCCTTGCCGGTCGTCGGATGCGAGACCGAACCGTTGGGTGCGGTGAAGACAATCTCCTCGCCGCCGGAAATAGGGGGCGATACTCCCGGCCCCTTGCGGCCGACGCGAGCAAAATATGCCGCCAGACTATAGAAATCGTTCTGGCCCCAAATCTCAAACGGATGCTGATGGCACTTGGCGCACTCCAACCGGACGCCGAGGAACAACTGGCTCACCATGGTGGTGACCTCTTCCGGCGAGCGGCGGTCGCGATAGAGCGTCGCGGCGCCGTTTTGCCAGGTGCTCCCCTGGGCGGTTACCAATTCACGGACGAACTCGTCGTATGGCTTGTTCGCGCGGAATGCACCGCGTATCCAGTTGTCATAATTAAGCGTCGCCTTGATGCCGACGCGGTAGGGATTTGGCCGGAGTAAATCGGCCCATTTGTTGGCCCAAAAGTCGGCGTACTCGGGCCGAGCTAGGAGCCGATCGATCAACGCCGCGCGCTTGTCGGGCGACGAGCCTTGCAAATACGCGCGCGATTCATCGGGGAAGGGCAAGCGGCCGATCACATCGAGATAAGCGCGGCGTAAAAACGCGCTGTCCGACGCCGGAGTGCTAGGGGTGATTCGCAACTTACGGAGCTTGTCCCAGACCAGGTCATCGATGAAGCTGTGCCGTGGCAGCGTATCGTAAAAGTCGTCGGACACGGCCAGGTCCTGAGGGATCGCGGTCCGCCAGGTCGCGAAGCGGTCCATGTAGCGGACCATAATGGTCCCCTCGCCGGGCAGACGGCCGGCTTTCACTAGCCCAGCTTTGTCGACCGACACGATGCCACTGTCGCTGGATTGAAAGCTGGCCAGGCGCGTCACGTCGCGCGTCGAGCCGTCGGAGTAGTACGCGGTGACGCTCAGGTTTTGGATGTCCGCCGGAGACAAGAGGCGCTCTTCGGGCGCGACGGCGATCCGCTGGAGCACAGGATCGCTTTCGGTTCGTCGCGGCATGCCGGAGGCGATCCAGCCCCGAACGGTTTTGTATTCCTCACTATCGACGGGCAAGCGGACTCCGCCGCCGTGAGATAGCCGCCCGGAAGGTTTTTGCAGGATAAGGCTCAGATCGGGCGCCGCGGGAAAGACGCGCCGACCGCGCGCCTCCTTGACGATCGCGGAGTGGTCGAAGTCGGCGTCGAAGCCCAGCAGCGAAAGCTGGAAGCCATTCTGACCGCGCGACTTGCCGTGGCACGCGCCGGCATTGCAGCCCGCCGACGTCAGGATCGGCAGGACGTCGAGCTCGTAGGTGACACGAGATTCGGCCGCAGTTGCAGCCGCTGCCCGCCGACCGATGCCGCCGACGCATGCCGCAAGAGCGAGCGCCAGGACAACGATCATGCGAAAAGGCAAGACGGGCATGGTGGGCGCTGCGACGGATGATTCGGGGGCGGGATTGCTAATCTAACACAACCAGGCCGACCAATCAACGTTTGTTGATGATTGTAGGACGACGTTCCAAGGCCGACCAAGTTCGACGGACTTGGAACGCCGTCGTACATTCGTCTACTGTGTAAGCGTCTTCATGTAGTCCGCCCACAACTCGTCAGCAGTCTTGCCGGTGTAATCCTTCCACATTCGCTTTGAAGTAGAATCGGGGGCATGTCGGCGCGCCGCCGCCTGATTCTCGCCTATCACTGTCGCGGAGGGCTCGAGTGAACGAATTCGGGGGCCTGGCGATTGTGCTGTTGATGATTCTCGCCGTGATCACGCTGTTGGGTCACGGCATGTGGGTGTTGCTTTCCAAGTTGTTCGGCGGCAAAGGGCCGAGAGTCACGGAGCGATGTCCCAGTTGCGGCGCGTGGTTGCCGATGGGCAGGGGCGGGTGCCCAAGCTGCGGCTGGGCATCAAGTCGCAGTGCGGAGCATCGTCGGCAGGATGCTCTGCGGAGCGTTTTTCAGCAGATCATCGCGCTGGAGCGACGTGGCTTGCTGGACGATGTGACTAAGCAACTGCTCGTCGAGTCAATCGTCACCGCACAAACGTCGACCGTCGGGCAGGCGCCCGCTGCTTTCGGATCGCCAAAGGCTGCACGGCCACCCACGGCCATTCCTGTCGCGGAACTGGTCACACAACCTCCGTTACCGATTGAGCGCCCGGGGGATGGCGATGAAGAACGCTCGTTCCCGGAGCCGCCGGAACTCGAACGTGCTGGGCCGGCCGACGTGCAGGACCGTGTGCGGCGATATGCGAAGCGCCAACAAGCGTCTGCCGACAAGGGGGTCGAGTCGGCGGCAGGGTTGCCTCCCCGTCGGCCTGCGCGGCCTTGGTCGGAAGTGCTGGCCGCGTTTCTGGAGCAGAGCAACATTCGCTGGGGGGAGCTGATCGGCGGACTGTTGATTGTCTGCTGCTCGATCGCACTGGTGATCAGTTTCTGGTCGGAGATTGCCGAGCGGCCGTTCTTGAAATTCTTTGTGTTCAACGGGGTGACGGCGGCATTGTTCGGCCTCGGTTTTTACAGTTACCGCAAATGGCGATTGGAAACCACCAGCCAAGGGCTATTGATCATCGCCACGCTCTTGGTCCCGCTGAACTTCCTGGCGATTGCCGCGCTGTCGACGAGAGGGGGTGAGGCAAGCGCACTGACGATTGCCGGTGAGGTTTTTTCAACGGTCGTGTTTACTGCGCTCATCTACTTCGCGGGTCGGATCGCGTTGCCGGTCGCCGCCTGGCCGCTGGCGGGACTCGTCGTGCTGCCTTCAGTGGCGACGCTATTCGTTGGCCGATACGTGAATTTGGAAACCGCGGTTTACACATTGCAGCTCTTTGCCGGACTGCCGCTGTTCGTCTACATGGCCGGGAATGGGGTTCTGTTGACGAAGTATCGGACGGTCGAGCCGCTGCGAGAATCGGAAGCCGGATACCTCTTCAAACTACTGGGGTTGAGCACGTTTGCGGTTCTGCTGCCGCTGGGACTCTTACTGGCGAATTCCGGCCGCCAGCTCATATTGATGCATGAGCTGGCGCCGCTGGGCACGCTGCTCGCTTTTCCTGCTTTAGCGACGGGCCTACTGTTGTGGCGACAACTGGACCGGCGCGAAGGTCCCTGGCTGCGCACCGCGGGCACAAGTGTGGGAGTTCTCGGCGCGTGCGTGCTGGCTGCCGCCAATGTTCTCGCCTGGCCGGAACCGCTGCGGATGGTCCCGGTGACGGCTCTAACGGCCGCGATCTTCGTGATCACTGCGATCGCGTTTCGAATTCGCGAGGCGCATTTGCTGGTCGCGCTGGCAACGGGATGGGACGCACTGCTGTTAGCACTTGTGCTTGTCGAAGGTGTCGCATGGCAGGCGTCGGCTGAGGAGCTGACCGCAGCGCTGTTCTCGCGGACGACGGCGATCGCGCTTGTGCCGCTGTCGATCGTCTCATGCCTTGCGGGCGCCGCGTTTCTGGCGCGCAATCGCCGCATCGAGGGTTGGTGCTATGCGCTGGTCGCGGGGGGCATGGCGGCGGCGAGTCTGATCCTGGTCAGTTGGCTGGGCTGGGGAGTGGTGGGCGACACTTCGGGGGCGGTGTGGGTTTACGCGATCTACGCGGTCGCGTGTCTGGCGGCCGCGTTGTTCTTGGATCGATCGGCCGCCGCGTGGCTTGGAGCAGTGCTGTTGCTAGCGGCTCTCGCTCAGGGGCTGGTGTTCACGTATGCCGAGCGGTTGGAACTGTCGTATCCCTGGCTGTCTGCTTTGCTCATGCATGCCGTCGTGTGTGTTCTGCTGGCCGTGGCGGTGCGGGGGTTTTCGAAAAGCGGTGCGAGGGCTGGCTTCCGGCGGTCGATGCAAGCTGCGACGTGTGCAACTTCGCTCGCGGCCGCGGCGCTGGTCGTCTATTTGACTCCAAGCGCGCCGGCTCAGGTTCCGGCGGTCACCTGGTCAATCATCGCGGCACTCTGGCTGGTCGTTGGAGTCAGCGGGCCATGGCTCTCGGCTTTTTCGATTGCTCAGCTCGCGCTGGTGCTGGCCATGATCTTCTCGATCGGCAGTGCGCTAGAGCGATTCGAGTGGTTCCTCGAAGCCCGCTACCCGTGGCTTGACCCTTGGACGCTCGCGGCCCAAGGGATCGGTCTGGTTGGATTAGCGTTGGCCTGGCTGGTGTTTCGGCGAGTGGTGTTGGATCAAGCACCGTCCGTTGAGGTGCCGTCGCAGTCAGGCGAGACCCGAGCGATCTCATGGAGGGCCGATCTGCGAGAACTATTGGCGCGAAGTCTACCGCCGCTGGATCAACTGCTGGCCGTCGGGGTCACGGTGCTCCTGCTAGCGCTGGCGGTTTACGCAGCCGGGCCAGGGGCGATGCAAGAGCTATCGCCGCGGGAGATCGCTGTGTCGCCGGTTGCCACGGCCAGTCAAGGGGCTTCGTCGGGCGAGGCAAACGCTGCAGAAGAAGGGAGTTCACCACGGCGCGTTGTGCCGCCCATCGGAGCGTTCGCTATTCCTGGGATTCCTCATCACCATGCCGCGTCGATCGGCTCATGGTTTCTGTTGGTGTCGCTGGTGGTGCTGTTGCTTGCGAGTCTGCGCGCGGAATACGAAGCCTGGAAGGGCATTACGCTTGTCGTCACACTGTTGGCCGCGCCGTTGCTCTTGGCCGCGTATGCCGAGGGCGATGTGGCGGTGGCATCGGCCTTGCGCTGGTTGTCTACCGGTTATTTGCTCGTCGGATCGGCTGCCATCTGGGCGCGCAGGCCGTTAATGCAAGCGGTCCGGGCCGCAGGTCTTGCGCCGCCTTTGGAGCTATCGCGCGGGGCCAGCGGGCCGTTACGCAGCGGCGTGCTGGTCCTGTCGCTGGTGCCCCTGATGGCGATGCTCTGCTATGTGGGACTGGCCGCCGTGTTGCGATCGCCGCTGCCGGCGGGAGCCGGCGCACTGTATGGCATGGTTGGAGGGATCGCCGTTTTACTGGTCGGCGGTGCGGCGCTAATACGCTATGCGCGGCTCAACGCGGCGGTCGCCTGGGCGGGACAGGCAAGCATGTTGCTCGTGGTGCTTGGAGTGGCTCCGCTGATCGCCGTGTCGTTGTATGTTGTTGCCGCGGCGATGCGGCAGAGTCCGATTCTTGGTCCCGAGCCGGATTCCCTGTTTGCTCAAATGGGCGCGGCTGCATCGTACGCAGTCCCGATCGTGATCACGGCCTTGGTTCTCGTCGGTTATGCACTCCGCGAGCGTGACTCGGCCTTCGCGTTTGCCGGAGCAATGGTGTTCTGTGTCGCGGCGACGGCGGGCTATCTCCTGTGGAGCGCCAGTCAGGCGCTGCCGTTCGACCTGGTTCAATGGATCAGGCTGGCCCAACTCAATGCCGGAGTATGCGCGGTCTACGCGATTCTGTGGATCGGTTTGCGCCGCTGGGACCGGCGACAGCAGGAACTTGCTGAGCCGTCGGCTGAACCTTTGCTGGTCACGCTGGTCTGCGTCGGCGTCGTGCTGCAACTCATCGTCCTCTTACCGGCGGCCGGCGGCCTGTTTCTCGAGCCGGTTCCGTCCCTGCTCTTCGGCGCCGTTGGCAGCGGCCCCGGGTGGGGCAGCTTGCTCGTGAGCTGTTTGGCGCTGGTTCTATTGAGTGGAGCGACGCGGATTGAGCGAGTCGACCTGCGCTGGACTTCCCTCGCGGTTTTCATCACCGGTATCATGCTCGCCGCCACGGCGAGTCACTGGGATACCGGGAATTGGCTCTCGTTCCACGTCATGCTCGTGGCGCTCGGGGCCAGCGCGTGGTGCGAACTGGGGATGGGGTGGCTCAAGGCGCGTGCGCTTACACGCGTGCCGGCTGATGCCGCGCCTTCTCGCCGCGTGACGCTGATCGCTTCAGTTTTGGCCGCGCTCACGGTGTTGACGGCGCTGCGCAGCATGTTCGGCGATCCGCAGGCGCCGTGGTGGGCCGCCGGTATTTGCTTTGCCATGTCGGTGCTAAATGCCGGCCTCGCGTGCTGGTCCACACGGCGAGGCTACGTTGTCGCCGCCGGACTATTGTTGAATCTCACGACGTCGCTTGTATGGCTTAAATACGGACAGCAAGCTGGTTGGCCGTCGCTGGTCGAAATCAATTTGATCGTACTGACACTGCCAGCGCCGTTGTGGATGTTGCTCGATCGTTATCAGAAACTCGCACGCGGTGAAGCTCGCCGCTTGCCTGGTATTCCGTGGCATCGCGCTTCGACCTGGTTTGCTTTGTCGCTCTTGGCTCTGTTGGTCGCGCGCGGGCTTGCCGCGGACCTGCAAGCCGTATCGTTGCGGTTTGATCCGTGGGTTGGCTGGAGCGCTTGGGGAGCGGTCGGTGTAGGAGTGTTGACGTGTCTCTGGGATGTGGAAGCGAAAAGCCGGATCTCCGCGCTCTATCTGTTCGGCCTCGTGGGCGCGGCTCTCCTATTGGATCGCTTCGATCTCTCGCCCCGCTGGCTGGCTTGGACCGGTCTGATGGTCGTCGCGGCATTCGGTGTGGGCACAAGCTACCTGTGGAGCGTTCGCGAAAAGCTCAGCCAAGTCGCGCTTCGGCTACGGATAGCGCCTGCGTCGTCATCGGGCGACGAGCTACTTTGGCTGATACCCAGCAACGCCGTGATCGCGGTCACGGTCGTGGTGTTGGCGTTTTGGGTGCAGCTTACGTTTGCGGAGGCGGAACTTCGCGTGGCCGCCTCACAAGCCGCGCTGGCGCAGGCGATCTCGCTGGGACTCTTGGCCTGGGGTCGCCTGCGTTCGCCGCTGCAGTATGCGTCGTTGCTCACAGGCGCGATCGCGGCTGTCGCATTTGGCTGGTCGTGGCTCGAGCCGGGCTCGACGGGAACCGTCTTGAACCGGGCGGTCGTGGTGCTGGCCGCTATTGCGGCCGTGGCAGCCTTGTATGGCCTGGGCTTCAGCAAGCTGATCCGGCGCACCAACGAGTGGACTGTTGCCGCCGAGCGATTGGTACCGTCTCTAGTGGCGGCGGCCGGCGCTGTTTTGATCTTCGTCTTGGGCTTTGAGGTGGTTGACTACGTAGTCACGGGCGCCACGACAATCAGTTGGCCGGCACTCGTCACCGTGGCGATCGTCCTGGTCTTGTTATGCGCGGCGGCACTCGTCGCAGCGTTGGTTCCCGGCCGCGATCCGCTGGGCTTGTCGGAGCGCGGCCGCACCGCCTACGTCTATGCGGCCGAAGTCATCCTGGCATTGCTCTTTTTGCATCTGCGGCTGACGATGCCCTGGTTGTTTGGCGGGTTCTTCCGCCGTTATTGGCCGCTCGTCGTGATGCTCTTGGCCTTTGTCGGAGTCGGACTCGCCGAGTCCTTCCGGCGGCAGCGCCGGACCGTGCTCGCCAAGCCGCTGGAGAAGAGTGGCGCGTTTTTGCCGTTGCTCCCGGTGCTCGGATTTTGGTTCGTGCCGAGCGAGGCACACTTCTCGGTGATCATGGTGGCGGCGGCAGGTATCTATGCCGTGTTGTCCATCATGCGGAAATCTTTTGTCTACGGCGTGCTGGCGGCGGCCGCGGCCAACGGCGGGCTGTGGTATTTATTGGGCCAGGCGGAGGGCTGGAGACTATTCGAACATCCGCAGATCTGGTTCATTCCGCCGGCTTTGTGTGTCTTGGCGGCAGCGTATCTCAACCGTGCGCACCTTCGCGAGACGGAGCTGGCAACGATCCGCTATGCGTCGGCGACGGTGATCTACATCTCCTCGACGGCCGACATCTTCCTGGTGGGGGTCGCCGAGGCGCCGTGGCTGCCGTTCGTGTTGGCGGGTCTTTCGCTGGCCGGAATTTTTGCCGGCATTCTGCTGCGCGTGCAGAGCTTCCTGTTGCTCGGCACCGGCTTTCTGATTTTGGCGCTCTTGACGGTGATCTGGTACGCCGCGGTAGATTTGGAGCAGACGTGGGTATGGTCAGTGTCGGGAATCATCGCCGGGGTGCTGATCATCGCGCTGTTCGCCGTGTTCGAGAAGAAGCGGCAGGAGGTGCTCGGGATGATCGCTCAACTGAAGGAGTGGGACCAATGATTGCCATGTGGCCCGTGTTGTTCAGCCTGGCGCTTTCGGCGGACCAGGTCGTCTCTGAGATCGCCGCTGACGAGGTAGTCGTCTTCTACCCGACGTACGCGCACCGGACGACCGAAGAGAAGAGCTGGGTGCTGCACGTTCACGGGCGAATCTTCGAGCCGGAGGAGGATTCGCTCAAGCGTGCGGCGCTGCTGGGGATGATGCGGCGTTCGTTCGGCTTGTCGAAGCAAGAGGAGAGTACAGCGACGTTCAAGGAGCGGATGCGGGCGTTTCTCGTCGACAACGAAGGCAATAAGACGATCCATATCCGGCTGGGCGAGAGCGTCTTCCGGGCGGGCAAGTCCGGACCGAACGGGCACTTTTCGTCGGACCTGGTTTTGTCGAACGAGCAAGTCGCGGCGATTCAGGCGAGTACGAAGGAAAATGGCCGAACGTTGCGTTTCACGGCTATCGTGCCTGCCGATGATGGTCGCGAGTTCGCCGGCCAAGTCGAGCTGATCGAGCGGCGCGGGTTGTCGGTAATCTCTGACGTGGATGATACGATCAAGATCAGCGAAGTCGCCAATCGCCGTGCGCTGTTGGCCAACACCTTTCTGCGCGAGTACAAGCCGGTCCCCGGAATGCCGGCGCTGTACCAACGGTGGGAAAATGTGGATGCGCGGTTTCACTACGTCTCGGCCAGTCCCTGGCAGCTTTATCATCCGATCGCCAACTTCTTGGCGGCCGAAAAGTTTCCGGCTGGATCGCTCCACATGAAGATGTTCCGCCTGCACGATCGCTCGGCCTTGGCACTATTGGCAACACAACACAAGTACAAGCCGGAGGTGATCGCCAAGATCCTCAGCGACTTTCCAGAGCGGCGGTTTGTCCTGGTGGGAGACAGCGGCGAACAGGATCCGGAGATCTACGGCGAGTTGGCGCGCCGGCATCCGGAGCAGGTGGCGCGGATCTTGATTCGCCACGTGGGCGCTAGGGAAGGTTCGGAGCTGCGATATCAGGCGGCGTTCAAGGAGATTCCCCCCGAACGTTGGCAGGTGTTTACCGATCCGGAGGAAATCCTTGGAGTGCGGTAACTCGTTACCGCTTTGGATTTCAATGCGCGCAGTTTGTAAACAACGCTGCTCACGCTGACGACGCTATTTAAAAATGAAAGCGATGACGAGTCATCGCACTCCATATCGATCCGCGAACTCGATTGCGCGTTGGGCCACTTCATAGGCCGCGCGAGGGCGGCCGAGTCGCGCGGCGTTGGCCTTGAGCTGGGCGAGACGCTCCGGATTTTCGAGCAGTGAGTTGAGCTTGTAGGCCAGCGTGGCGGTTCCGCTCGCCTTGACCGCCGCTCCATTCTCCAGAAGAAAATCGCTGTTGCGGCTCTCCTGGCCGGGGATGGGATTGACGATCAACAGCGCGGCGCCTCGGGCGAGGATCTCGGAGGTGGTCAAGCCGCCGGGCTTGGAGACGACGACGTCGGCGGCGCACATCAGCTCGTCCATCTGATCGGTGAAGCCAAGGACTTTCGCGCGGTGCTGTGGAGGGACGGGACAGCGATCGAGCTGCGCTTTAAGCTCGGTATTGCGGCCGCAGACAATGACCAACTCCAGCGGCGTCTCGACGCTGAGGATCGTGCGGTAGATTTGCTCGATGGGTCCCACGCCAAATCCGCCGGCGAGTTGCAAGACTACCGGGCGGTCGCCGACGATCCCTTGCCGGCGGCAGCACTCGGCGCGGTCCTTGGACTGGCTAAAGACCGGATGGACGGGAATACCGGTGATTGCCGTAGCCGTCGGCGGCACGCCCCAGCGGTGCAAAGTAAGAGCGGCTTCCTCGGTGGCGGTGAAGTAGGCCTCGCAAGGCTCGTTGGCCCAGAGCCGGTGCGACTCGAAATCCGTGACAACTGTGAGCTGCGGCGGCGCAAATTTTCCTTGCCGCTTTAGCGCCGCGATAATCTCGGCGGGAAGAAAGTGCGTGTTGACCACCACATCCCAGCCGTCGGTCTGCAATAGGCGGAGGAACTTGCCGAGATTGAGGCGCTGCACGAGCCTTCGCAGGCGGTCGGATTTGTGGCTCGGCGAAGGTTGCTGGTCCAAGAGATCGTAGAAGTAGCCGAGTGCGTGCGGCAGCTTGTTGACCAGATCGAGGTACGCCCGTCCGTACAACTGGCGAAAGAGTTTGTTGGTCAGCGTCAGGACGTCGATGTGCTTAACGACGGCCGCCGGGTCCAACTCACGGGCGGCAGCCTCGACGGCCTCCGCGGCACGTAAATGGCCGGCGCCCACGGAAGCGGAGAGGATCAGGATGCGGCGGGGCATGGGCTTTTTCTGGCCAGTTTTAGATGTCGTTAAGAGGCGTCGAGCTTGAACAACCGCCGCGCGTTCGCCGTCGAGAGGACAGCGAAATCGTCGAACGAGGCACCGCGCGCGGCGGCCACAGCGCGGGCAGTATGAACGACGTTGGCCGGCTCGTTGCGCTTGCCGCGGAGCGGCTCGGGCGATAGGTAGGGGCTGTCGGTCTCGACCAGGATGCGATCCGCCGGCACGGTGGCCGCCACATCGCGGAGGTCTTGTGATTTTTTGTACGTCACCATGCCGGCAAAGCTGATGTAGAGACCCAGCTCGCAACATTCCGCCGCCGCCGCCGCGTCGCCGGTGTAGGAGTGCATGACGCCGTGCAGCAGCCCGCGCTGCCGCGCCTCGCGCAGCATGGTTAGCACGTCGGCCAGACAATCGCGCATGTGGATCACCACCGGCAGGCCGGTTTCTTGCATCAAGCGCAAGTGACGGTCGAAATACTCCTGTTGCAGTTCAAACGGCGTGTCGTGCCAGTGGCGGTCGAGCCCTGTTTCGCCCAGCGCGACCACGCGATCTTGCTGCGCCAATTCCACCACGCGGCTCCAATCGTCAAGCTGTGCCCAGGCAGCGTGGTTGGGATGGATGCCCACCGAGGCAAAGACGCCGTCGTAGCGACGAGCGAGCTGGATCACCGCGGCGCTGTTCGCGGCTGTCGTGCCGATGGCGACGATCGTGCTGACGCCGGACGATCTGGCACGTGCTACAACATCGTCGCGATCGGCGTCGAACTTGTCGTCGTCGAGGTGAGCGTGGGTGTCAATGAGCACGGCAACAAACGATGAACGCGGAACGATGAACGATGAATCAGGTTTATCCTAACCGACATCCGGCATCGACGGAACGTGTCGTCTGCTGCCGTTCATAGTTCATCATTCATCGTTCTGCATTTGCCGTCGCGGCCTGCCGAGACAGACCTTCAAGCGATTGCAAGTGCCGCCGCGAATTGGTGAGGATTTCTCCGACAAGCGCCCCTCCCTCGGCGTCGCGCGCCAGTCGCCCGAGGCGGTTCTCGATCGCCTCTACCTCGCGCCGTTGATGCTCGATCAGTTGTTTCAAGAGGAAGTCGAGCGAGACGTCGTGCAGTGACGTAAAGTCCATCGGAAATTCGCCGAAGTCGATCGTGTAACGTCGGCTGTCGAGCAAGGTCGTGAGACGTCCGACGTACTCCTGTTTGTCGGCGACCAGGCGATTGAGGACGCGGCGCGGCTCTTCGTTGCCATAGGCCACCCAGGGATCCGCGAAGCTGATGTACATCGGAAGCGAGCGGTGCAGGGTGATCAGCACCTGGTTGAGCGCCTGGTTCGGATCGGGCTCGGAGGGGAGGGGCATGCGGCGAGTCCGTTAACCGAACAGAGTGGTGGTGGCGCCGGCGGCGACCTGGTATAGCTCGTTCCAGAACAGCCCCAGCACGAACACCGGAATGGTGACGAGCGCCACAAATGCGCCGGGAATGGAAGCCAGCGAGAAGCTCGCGGGGGCCCGAGTATCGCGCTCGTCGTCAAGGGTCATGACCTTCACGACGCGGACATAGTAGAACAGCGAGAGCGCGGTGTTGAGACCGCCGATCACCAACAGGGCGATCATTGTCAGCCGCGCGCCGGGGATCGCCATGGCATCGACCAGCGAGGCGAAGATCACGTATTTCCCTGCGAAGCCGGCCAACGGCGGCAGCCCGACCAGGCTGAACAGGATCACGGAGAAGCAAACGACCACGCCCGGAGAGCGGCGGACGAGGCCGGAATAGTCGTCAATCTCTTCGCTCTTGAGCTCATTGCGGAGGAAGGCAATGATCGCGAAGGCGCCCAGGTTCATGAACAAATAGATGCCTACGTAAAACGGGATCGCGGCAAAGGCGGCTTCGGCGGCGCGCGTGTTTTGCGAAGATAGCGCCAGCGCCGCGGCCACGGGCATCATCATGTAGCCGGCATGCGCAATCGTGGAATAGGCCATCAATCGCTTGATGTTCGTCTGCCCATAGGCCGCCAGGTTGCCGAAGGTGCAGGTCACGGCGGCCAAGACTGCGACCAACAGGAGCATAAAATCGCGCACCGGGGCCAGTGCTGCCCTTTGAGTTTCCGGCGCAGCGGAGTCGCGTGTTGTCTCATCGTCGGCGATGGCGAAATAGCCGTCCTGCGATGACGTCGACGCAGCAGCAGCGATGACCGACGCGGGTGCGTTTTCGGCGGGAACGTGTCCGAAGCCGACGACGACGCGGACCAAGAGCGCCAGCGCCGCTGCCTTTGACGCGATGCTCAAGAAAGCGTTTATCTCCGCGGCTGCACCCTCGAAAACATCAGGGCACCAGAAATGGAAGGGAAAGGCGGAGAGCTTAAAGGCCAGGCCGACGCCGAGCATCAAGCCGCCGAGCACGAGCACCATCGCACTTTCGCCGAGCGTATCTGCGGCCAGACGGTTGGCAAGCTCTGCGGCCATCGTCGGCAAGTGGCAAGAGCCAAGTACGCCGGCCAGCAAGCTCACGCCGTAGAGCATCACTCCGGCGGCGCCTGCGCCATAGACGACGTACTTGATAGCAGCCTCGCTGCTTTGGCGGCGGCCCTTGAGGATGCCGGCCAGGACGTACGACGGGACGCTCGCCATCTCGACAGCCAGAAAGATCATTAGCAGATGGTTAGCCGACGCCATCAGGCACATACCCACCGTGCCGCCGAGTACCAGCGAATAAAAATCGGGCGCGTCCTCGCGATCGGGAATCCCGGAAAGCTGCGTGAAGATGACGAACAAGACGGCAAAGAACAACAAAATGGCGCGGAAGAAGACTGTGAAGCCGTCGTAGACCAACAGGCCGGTGAAGATTTCCGTGCGGACGATGGGCTCGTCGCCAAACGGCAGCGAAAAATAGAAGCCAAGACCTGCGCCAATCAGCGCCACGAGCGCCGCGGGAACGCGCGTGCCGGCAATGATCCGCACCAGCAGCATGGCGACGATCGTGGCGCAGAGGATCAGCTCCGGCCGGAACAGGTCCAAGCTGGCGATCGTATTGGCGTACAGGTTTTCGACGAGCGCCGAGAGGTTCACGGAGCAGGGTTCGGGGTTCGGGTTTCAGGGTTCAGCGAAGGATGAAGGATGAAGATGAAGGACGAAGTGCGAAGGATGATCGGTTTATTGAATTAGTCGGCTGCGATCGAGTCGCTAGGCGGCGTAGAAACGGCTACGCCGGTCGGGGGCGCCGGGGTGTCTTTTACGGCATGCGTCCATTCGGCTAGCTCTTCGACCGATCGAGTAACACTCGGCTCCATGTAGTTGAATACGACCTGCGGATAAACGCCGAAGAGGATCGCAAACACCACCAGCGGCGCGGCAATCGCAATTTCGCGGTTGGTCATTGCGGTCAGATGATCGCCGTGCGGGCCTTTGTACTCGGGTCCGAGGTATACGCGCTGGATCGTCCAGAGGATATATCCGGCCGTCAAAATCACCACCGCCGCCGAGATGACGGCCAGCGCTTGACTGTAATTCCAAACCGAAAGCGTGACCATCACTTCGCCGATGAACCCGCACAGGCCCGGCAAACCGAGGCCGGCAAAGAAGATCACAATCGCGATCCCACTGTAGACTGGCATGCGTCCGAAGAGCCCGCCAAACTCGTCGAGGTTGCGGTGATGGACGCGATCGTAAAGCACACCCACCAGAAAGAACATGCCCGCCGAGCTGATCCCGTGGGCGATCATCTGGAACATCGCGCCGTTCATGCCCAGGGCCCAGTAATAGGGGTCGTATTGGTTCCCGGCGGCCGCGCTCCAGACACCGAGGCCCAGGACGACGTAGCCCATGTGGCTCACCGAGCTGTAGGCGACGAGCCGCTTAAAGTCCTTTTGCGCCATGGCGGCGAATGCGCCGTAGACCATGCTCACTACGCCGACGGCGCAAACGAACCAGGCCAGCTCATAGCCGCCTTCAGGGCAGATCGGATAGCAAATGCGGATGATGCCGTAGCCGCCCATTTTCAACAGCACGCCAGCCAGGATCATCGAGATCGGCGTGGGGGCTTCGACATGCGCGTCGGGGAGCCAGGTATGCAGCGGAACAGCGGGCACCTTGATCGCAAAGCCGATGAAGAGCAACAGGAACGCCCACCATTGCAGGCTGCGGCCCCAGAGCAGCTCCTCGCTGAAGGGGGAGTTTTGGAGTTGGCCGATTTTTTGCAGAGCAAGGATGTTAAACGTGTGCGGCGTGCTGTATCCGGGCGCCACGTGCGCCTCGGCGAGCTGCTCCGCCGTGAGCAAGTTGAGATCGCTCTGAAAATAGAGCATCAAGATGGCGATCAGCATCAGTACGCTGCCGAACAGCGTATAGAGGAAGAACTTGATCGCCGCGTATTCCCGCCGGGGACCCCCCCAGACGCCGATGAGGAAGTACATCGGCAAGAGCATCACTTCCCAAAACACGTAGAAGAGAAAGAAATCGAGCGCCAGGAAGACGCCCAGCATGCCAGTTTCCAGCAGCAGATAGAGGATGCAGTAGGCCTTGACGTGCTTGGTGATATTCCAGCTCGCCGCCATTGCCAGCATGCTCAAGAACGACGTGAGCACGACCAGCGGGAAGCTGATGCCGTCCGTGCCCATCATGTAGTAGATGTTGAACGAGCTGATCCAGGGGAGCGAGAAGGTGTTCTGCATGTCCGCCACGCCGGCGGTGAATTGCCCCTCCTCGCCGTTCTGAAACAGCATCCAGGCGGTCATCAGGAACACGACCACGGTGGCGCCGAGGCTGATCCAGCGCATCGCGTCGTGCTTGTCGCGCGGGACGATGATCCAGATCAGCATCGCCACGATAGCGGGGAGGAAGACAATCGCGCTGGTGAACCAGATGACGTTAGACATAGTTTCGCAGGAACGAGACGATGACAAAAATAGCCACGGTGCCCACCACGATAAATGTGACGTATTGCCTCAGCTTGCCGGTTTGCAGTTGCCGCAGTGAGTCGCCGGTCGCGTAGATCCACTTGGCGCTCCAGTTCACCGCCCCATCGACGGCATAGCGGTCGATCACGTCGTCGAATGTCGCTACGCCGCGAGCCGCACGCGCACAGCCGTCGACGAACCTGTCGATGACCAGACGATCGAAGTCGGCGACGCGACGCGCGATGAAGTGCGCCGGCGCCACGAACAGGGCGTGATACAGCTCATCAAACCACCATTTATTGATGAGGAAACGATAAACAGGCGAAAGGACGCCGGCCACCCGGCTCGGATCCAGCTTGCGAAGGCCATAGAACAGGGCGGCAATCAGCACGCCAAGCGCCGCCGTGCCAAACGCCACGAGGCCGGCCGTCGTGTGCACCCAGTGGTATGCTTCCTCGTCGTGCGGCAGGTGTTCGTTCGGGACCGTCGGACTCCACGCCAAAACGCCGGTCGTATTGGGCAGCGTGCCGGGCGAACGCGCTTGCTCCAGCAAACCGGTAAGCCCGAACACCGGCCAAGCCACGGCGACGGCAAACACGGCCAAAATCACCAGCGGCACGTACATCACCGGCGGCGACTCGTGAGCGTGCTCGTACACATGGTGATCGCGCGGCGGTCCGGCGAACGTCATAAACCAGAGCCGGAACATGTAGAACGCCGTCAGCGCCGCGCCGCCGGCCGCAGTCCAGAACAGAATCGCGTGCTGCGGATTGCTTTCGGAGAAAAGCAACGCCTGGGCGATGATCGCGTCTTTCGAAAAGTAACCGCTGAAGCCAATCGGCGTCAGCGGAATCCCTGCGCCGATGATCGCCAGACAGCCGACGAGCATGGTCCAGGCGGTCCAGGGCATCTTGTGCCGCAGGGCGCCCATCCGGGTCATGTCGTTCGTGTGACAGGCATGGATCACCGAGCCGGAGCACATGAACAACAGGCTCTTAAAGAACGCGTGCGTAATCAGGTGAAAGATGCCGGCCAGCCAACCGCCGACACCTAGCGCCAGCATCATGTAACCCAACTGGCTCACGGTGCTGTAAGCCAGCACGCGTTTGATATCGACCGCCGTCAACGCGATTGTCGCCGCAATGAAGAGCGTGATCATGCCGGTGTAGGCGATGACCAACAGCACTTCCGGCGTAAAAACCGGAAAAAATCGCCCGACGAGGTACACGCCGGCCGCAACCATCGTGGCCGAATGGACAAGCGCCGAAACCGGCGTGGGGCCTTCCATCGCGTCCGGCAGCCAGACGTGCAGCGGGAACTGGGCGCTCTTGCCGACGCAGCCGCAGAAGATGCCGATGCCGGCAACGATCAGCAGCCAATAGCCCAGGCCGTCGGTGCGCCACTGCTCGATCTGGGAGTCGATCTGCGCGGCGGCATCCGCGGGACGGCCGGCTTCGTAGCGCACAATTGCGGCCACTTCGTCGGCGGCCGCGGCGCGGACCATGCCGTCGGGAACAGTCAGCCGGTGATCGTTGGTTTCGGGTCGTACAAGGCTGAAGATGCCGGGCGCGCGTGTGCCATCGGTTTGCGTATAGTCGCCGAACGAAAAAGTCCCGAGACTGCCCCACAGCGCCATCATGCCGATGAGCATGCCGAAGTCGCCGACGCGGTTGACGATGAAGGCCTTGTTGGCAGCCGTCGAGGCGGTCTTCCGCTCGTAATAGAAGCCAATCAGGAAGTACGAGCAAATGCCGACCAGCTCCCAGAACACGAACACCATCGCCATGTTGCCGGCATAGACCAGGCCGAGCATGCTGAAGCAAAACAGCGATAGGTACTGGAAAAACCGAGAGTAGCGGCCAGGCCGGTGCAGGTGGTGGCCGTGCGGAAGCGTGACTTCGTGATCCGTGATGTCGTGAAGCTCATCGTGCATGTAACCCCACGAATAGAAGTGGATGCACGTGGCGATCAGCGTGACCATACAGAACATGGCCACGGTCAGCGCGTCAATGTAATAAGTGATGCCAATCGACAACGAGCCGATCTCGACCAATGAGTACCAGTGGCCAGTGTAGGCGATCTTTTCGGCAGCGTGGTGCGCAACGTCCGTGTCGCCCGATTCTTCGCTTGCGGTGGTGACTTCTTCGTGGTGAGCGTCACCGAGCGGATAGTACGACAGCCAGCCGCCGAGCGCAACGACGGATAGCAAAAACGCCCCCAGAATCGCGCCGGTCGCCACGTGCCCCGCGAACACGCCATGCGATCCCATACGGGGACCGAGAAACACAATTAGCACGAAGCTCGCCAAAGGCAAAAGCCAGGCGATGCCGAGCAGCACGGGGAGTGTTTGCGAAAGGTCCATGCTTCAGAGTGCGGAGTTCGGAATGCGGAGTGCGGAGTTTTAGGGGAGGACCAAGGTCAACTCCGCACTCCGAACTCCGCGTTCCGAACTTGGTTCATCCTTTCAGCTCATCCGCCCGATCGACGTCGACCGTGGCGTGATTGTTGTAAAAGTTTAGCGTGATGGCCAGTGCCACAGCCGCTTCGGCCGCGGCGAGCACAATCACGAACAGCGCGATCGCCTGGCCATCGAGGCCGATTGAACTTTCTGACCGGCCGCGAAGCAACTCGCTTCCGAACGCTACAAAGTTCACGTTGGCCCCGTTCAGCACCAGCTCGATGCCCATCAGCACACCCAGCGCATTCCGCTTCGTCGCCATGCAGACGACGCCCGCCACGAACAGAATCGCGCCCACGACGAGGTAGTGGGCGATTCCGACGGGTTGGGTGAGGAGGTCCATGGCGGAGTGGTCAGTGGTCAGTGATCAGGCGAGCGGGAGACGTGAGTCTCCCGATAACGCAACGCTAGAAAAAGCTCACTCCAACGCTCTTGATCTCGCGCGCCGCTTGGCTCGCGCCAAATAGGCTGAGCCGATGAGCACGACGAGCAAGTGGACTGAAATGATTTCGAACGGTAACAAGTAACCGGCGAGTCCAGGCTGCTTCTCTTCGCTGACTTCTTCGGTATCCACACGGACGCCGAGCAGCGCCATGCCAAGCGGAGTGGCAGTCGGCCGGCTGTGCGACGCGGCGGCTTCCTGCGACTCCGCCACCTCCGATCCAAGCCGCCACTCGGGCACGCGGAACGCCGCCGTCAGCAACAAGAAGAGCAACGATCCGCCCACGATGGCGACGATTACCCACTGGTTCCGCTCGATCTTCATGGTGATGAAGTGCGCTTGAGCGGTGAGCATCACTCCGAAGATCAAGAGGACCAAGGTGCCGCCGACGTAAATCAGCAACTGCATGGCGCCCACAAAGTCGGCCCCGGCCAAAAAGAACAAGCCCGCCGTCGCGCCTAGCGACAGCGTGAGGTAAAACGCCATCCGCACGATATTGCTCGTGAGCACGACCGCGACAGCGAAAGCACAGGCGATGAGTGCGAAGAGGAGGAAAAAGAACGAATGCCAATTCATCGGTTATTCGCTCCCTTCCACGCGCGCGACCGACGGGCCGGCAAGCGAAGTTCCTGCGTTCACCGGTTCGATCGAACGGACCTGACCGCCGCCTTGAATGAACGTTTCACGCACGATGCCAGGGGACTCCCCCAGCTTCATCAAACTTCCCCGCGTGAGGTATTGCCAACCCACGACGCCCACAAACATCACGGCGGCGATCGGCATGCAGTACTTCAGGCAGGTCTTCATCACCTGATCGATCCGCAGGCGTGGCAACGTCCAGCGCACCCAGATCATCACCGTGACGCCCAA
>JBBDYH010000038.1:0-6329 GCA_040901795.1 Pirellulales bacterium | reverse complement strand
ACTTAAGTCCGCGAGGACTCGCTTTTTGTCAATCCAAGGTTAGTACCATTGGGCAGAGCCCACCCTACTCTCACTCACTTTGCGTCGTCGTCCTTTTTAAACGTCTGATTGGCGTTGGGTTTTTCCTCCGCCGGGGCGTTCTCCTGCTCTTCGGTGATCTCCTGCCGTTCGCGCCAAGGCTTCTTTTGCTCGTAGCTGGCCAGCTCCTTTTTGAGCTGGTCATCGATCGCCTCGCCGCCGAGCTCGACGGCCTTCTTCGACCACTTGATCGCTTCATCCCATTCGCCGGACTCGGCATATCCGGCGGCCAGCGTGCTCAAGATGTGCGCCTCCTTGTATTCGGTCGCCTCGCAGCCCTGTTTGGCCAGTTCGATCGCCCGCTGGCCGTCGCGGATTTTTTCGTCGGGCGACGTGGCCAGCACCCAGGCCAGGTTGTTGAGCAGGCCGGGTTCCTTGGGTCGGACCTTAAGCGCTTGCTCGTAGTCGGCGATGGCTTCGGCCTGTTTGCCGATGCTGAGATAGGCGTCGGCACGGCCGCGCAGCGCGGCAAAGAGGCCGTTGTCGTGTTCCAGGGCGGCATTGAACTTTTCGATCGCCGCGCGGGGTTTCTTGCTGGCCTGATAGAGCAAGCCAATCTGGGCCAGCAGCTCGGCGTTGTTCGGCGCCACCTTCAGCAGCTCTTCGAAGTCGGCGATGGCCTGCTTGAATTCGCGATTACTGGCGGCCAGCACCGCACGCAGCTCGAGCGCCGCCACCAGGCCGGGCTGGTTCTTCAACAGCGCGTCGAGGTCTTCGCGGGCGCGCTTGGCGTCGCCGTCCTGCTGGTAGGCCCGCGCGCGGAGCAGCCGCGCTTCAAGATTCTCCTTGTCCAACTCCAGGGCCTTGCTGAAATCTTCGATCGCCTCTTTGAATTTGCTCTGGGCCAAATAGAACCGTCCGCGCGACCGCACGGCTTCGTCGTCGGCCGGAGCGATCTCAATGGCGGCGGCGTAGCCGGCCAGGCGCTCGGTGGCGGCCTTTTCAGCGGCTTGTTTCTCTTCGTCGGTCTTGGGGTTGGGATCAAACGGAATCAGGTTGGCGCGCAGCGTCAGCGACTTGGCGTGCGCAAGCTTGTCTTTTTTCGTGTGTTCGATCGCCAGCTCGATCGCCTTTCGGGCACGGTCCTGGTCGCCGCCGGGCAAAGAGTGGAGCCGGGCGATGAGGTAATGCGCCTCACCCAGCTTGGGATCGATTTTGATCGCGCGCTCCAGGTCCTGGATCGCCACGCCGCGGAGCTCCGGCCAGCGGCGGTCGGGCGGGCTCTGCTGGAAGATGGCGGCGGTCAAGACGGTGGCGCGCTGCAGCAGCGTTCCGGTGAGCAAGTTGTTCGCGTATTGCGTGTTGGTTTCGTCGAGGCCCTGTTTCAGAGCCTGATCGCAGAGTCGGATAACGTCGTTGAGGTCGGCCAGGTTTTCGGCGGTGAGCTTTTTATCGGTGGCCTGGTCGAGCGCCTCTTGGCCCTTGTCTTGCGCATGGGCCACCGAAACGGCCAGTGGAAACAACAGCGCGGTGATTGTGAGCGTTCGCAAGAGATGTCGCATAAGACAACCTTCCATGTGAAGGCCGAAGGGTGGATTGGTGGGATTGGCGGGACCGCGCGGGAGCATCGATTTCCGGCCAACTCATTATGACGTTTTTTGCGGCTGACAGCTATTGCTGAATGCGTAGCGAACGGCTACCTTCCCGCGCCGGACTGCAAGGTCCGCGTGACCCGTCTCAACCCCATCGCCGGAGAGGATGCCATGCGCTTTTTCGTGCTATCGATCATTTCGTTCATCGCGATCGTGCCGCAGATCGTGCAGGCTGCCGAAAAGTTTCCTCCGCAGGGGCCGACGGCGGTTCCGCAGCCGGCCGTTCCTCAACCGGCCTTGTCCAAAGAGCAACTTACGCACCTCAAAGCGGCGGCCGAACACCTGGCCAAAGCGGGGAGAAAGGCGGAGGCCGCCAAGCTGCTGGAACAGGCGGCTGCCGCGGAAAGCGCCCCGGCGGCGGCGCTGTTGGCGAAGAAGGAAAAGGAGCTGGACCGATTGCAAGCGGAAGTGGAGCAGCTTCGCAAGATGGTTCAGAGGCAGACAATGATCTCTCTAAGCTTTCAGGTGATTGAAGTTTCGCCGGCGAAGCTAAAGTCGGGCAGCCCTCCAGACTTCAAACTTTTCTTTCCGAAAAGCGATGGCCAAACGAAAGGATTCGCGGTCCTCGAAGATCCGTCCGAAGTCGGCGCCGCGATCGACACACTGCGAAAAAAAGGGCTGATCAAGGTGCTGGCGGCGCCGACGTTGGCGACCATAAGCGGTCGGAAGGTCTTGTTCAGTGTGGGCGCCGAAGAGATGATCCACGGTGTTGAAAACGGACGGCCCCGCGCCAAGAACCTCTTCGTGGGTACGCTGATCGAAGCTCGACCCGTGCTGACGGAAGATGGTAAGCTGCGACTCGCGCTTGAGCTTCGCGTAACCGATCAGAATGACCGCCGGGACGGTGAGGCGATCCCAGCAGTCAACGCGCATGAACTGCAGACGGAGGTCGAATTGGCGTTCGATCGCGTTTTCATGCTCCGCGGCGTGACGCGGGAGCATTCCGAACCTCAACCGAACCCGAATGCGAACAAGGGTGACGTTGATACTGCAATGGAAACCATTGTGCTGATCACCCCCAAACGGCTCGCTGGCACAGAACCGGTGGTGAATCCGGCTGTGCGGGCGTCCTACGCGCCGGCGGCGAAAGGCGCTGTGTTTCCGGCCCCCTTAAACTTCGGCGGTGTCACACCTCGTGTGATTCATCAAGAGGAAGAAGAGGAGCGTTTGATTAAGCAATAGTACCAACAAATGGCGGCTGCTGGTCGGGAAACGCCTCCTTCCAAATCTCCTGAAAGTTGGATTCGATCGCAAGCGTGCGCGACCAGCGATTAAGGTGCGCGAAGTCGAGGTCCTTGCGATTTTCACGGAGCAGATATGCCGCGTCGGCGCGGTCGATGATTCTTCCCGCCAGCAGTTTGAAGAGCAGAAGATCCTCACAGGTCAGCACACGGATTGCTTCATTTGGTGGAGGTAATTCTGCCGGAATCGCCCGATCGAGCGCTTGTTTTTGAAACGCCGATTCGGCCAACAGCAGATCGATGCGGATGTCGAGCAGCGTTTCTGTCGGCTGACAGGTCAGCGGTACAATATGTACGTCGTCGATCTCAATAACTGGAGGAAGGCGCTTAGAGTGAATGCCCGAGATACTGAGCTGCCGCAGAAGCTGCGGCACTTCCTCTGTTTGGAGACCAACCAGTAAGTCCACGTCTTTTGTGGCTCGGGCGTGCTTCCAAATCGATACGGCGACGCCTCCCATCAGGGCCAGTGGCACCTGCGCTTGTGATAGAGCTGCGGAGGCGCGCGTAAGTGCACCCATTACGGCGTCACCCAGCATTTCGCTTCTCCCGGCGCCGCAACTCCGTCAGCATATGCGAGACAGTCTGATCGTGCTCCTCCATCTGCCGCGCGTACCAAGCGCGATACGCTGTGGCCAAGTCGCCGTCCTTTCCCACGTCTCTGCGAAGGCCAGCCAAGACAAACTGCTCGCTTGCATTCATCAGGTCCACCCAAGCCGCCACGCGCTGGGCGGGCGTGGAATCGTCCGGCATCGAAGGCGCCAGCTCCGGCGGCGGAATGAGTTGGCTTTTGTATCTGAAGTTGCTCATACCACAATTGTACGTCGCAGGCGACGCGATTGGCAGCGCGAGATCGGTGTGAATAATCGTGCGGTAACGACCACGTCATCGGGGGACTAACGTCGCCCCGCTCGCCGGATTAGCGGACGTTCATATCGCAGCTCAGACCGCTGGCGGCAGGGACGTAGCATGATCGCACATAGTCGGCGACCATGCGGTGCGCGCTGAAGCGCCAGGCCAGCGAGCTGATCGAGTTGATCATCATCTGGATCCAGTGACGGGGCAGACCGTCGCTGTCGCGGTCGTAGAAGAGCGGCACCACGCGCGTCTCCAGGACGCGGTGCAGGTCCTCGGCATCGCGGCCGTCGCCGATATGGTCGGAGACGTGTGTCGTCCCCTTGCCGATGGCGAAGCCGTTGCGGCCATCGTAGGCTTCGGCCCACCAACCATCGAGGATCGAGAGGTTCAAGGCGCCGTTGAGCACGGCCTTTTCGCCGCTGGTGCCGCTGGCCTCCAGCGGCCGGCGCGGATTGTTGAGCCAAACGTCGACCCCCTGCACCAGGTGCCGCGCGACATTGATGTCGTAGTCCTCGACAAACGCCACCCGGCCGGCAAATCGCGGCTCGTACCGCAGGTTGGCGATTTTCTTGATCAACTGCTTGCCGGGTTCGTCGGCGGGATGCGCTTTGCCCGCGAAGATGAGCTGTACAGGGCGTTCCTCGTCGTTGAGCAATCCGGCGATGCGATCGAAATCGGAGAGTAGCAAGTCGGCACGCTTGTAGGTGGCGAAGCGGCGTGCGAAGCCGATGGTGAGGATATTCGGGTCGAGCACGTTGCGGGCCGCCTCGACGGCCTCGTCGCTCTCGCCGCGGCGGCGGCACTGCCGGCTGACGCGCCGGCGGACGAACTGCAATAGCATGTTCTTCAGCGCATAGTGTGTCTCCCACAACTCGCCGGGATCGACGCGGTGCAGCTCTTGCCAGACTTCCGGTTCGCCCATCCGGCGGACCCAGTCGGCAGGGAAGTAGCGATCATAAAGCTGCTGCATTTGCCAGGCGAGCCAGGTCGGCACATGCACGCCGTTGGTGATGTGACCGATAGGGATCTCCTCTTCCACGCGCCAGGGCCACAAGTGGGCCCACATGCGGCGGCTGATGTGGCCGTGCAGCGCGCTGACGGCATTGGCGCGCCGCGAGAGCTTGAGTCCGATCACCGTCATGCAAAACGTTTCGCCTTCGTTGTGGGGCTCGACTCGGCCGAGACCCATCAACTGCTGCAGTGAGATGCCCAACTGGTCGCGCAACGGACCAAGATGTTCTTCGATCAGTCCGGCATCGAAGCGATCGTGACCGGCCGGGACTGGTGTATGCGTGGTGAAGACGCAGCGCTGCGTAACCTCGCGCAAGGCATCGTCGAAGCTGATCCCGTCGTCGTGCATCCGCTCGCGGATCGCCTCCAAGGTGGCGAACGCGCTATGACCTTCGTTGAGATGGTAAACGCCGGGCGTGATGCCCAAGGCCCGCAGCGCCCGCACGCCGCCGACGCCAAGCACCAATTCCTGACGAATGCGCGTGCGATGGTCGCCGCCGTACAATCGACTGGTCAGCTCGCGGTCTTCGGGGCGGCTTTCCTCCACGTCGCAGTCGAGGAGATACAGGTTGATGCGGCCCACCTGCATCAGCCAGACTTTGGCAAACAAGGGGCCAGTGCGCGTGTCGATGCGGATCGTGATCGATCGGGCGGCGGGGGCGGCGGGGGGGCGCCGACGGCGGGTTTCATCGGTACGTTCTCGACCTTGGTGTCGAGGTATTCTTCGTGCTGGTATCCGTCGACATCCAAGTGCTGCTTGAAGTAGCCTTGATCGTAAAACAGACCGATCGCCACCAGTGGCACGCCCAGGCCGCTGGCGCTTTTGATGTGGTCGCCGGAGAGCACGCCGAGGCCCCCGGAATAGATCGGCACGGATTCGTGGATGCCGAACTCGGCCGAGAAGTAAGCGACGGGCTTGGCGCCGAGGACGCCGGCATGGGTACTGCTCCACGTATGTTTGGCGCTGACGTACTCCTTCATCCGGCGGTAAGACTGGTTGATGCGGCTGTAAAGTACGAGCTCCGCGGCACGCATCTCGAGGCGGTCGGGCGTGAACTCCGCTAAGAGTGCAATCGGGTTGTGGTCGAGCTGCCGCCAGCGGATGGGGTCGAGGTCTCGGAAGAGATTGGTGACCTCGGGATGCCAACTCCACCAGAGGTTATGGGCGACCGCGACGAGCTTGTCGTAAAGGGTCTGAGCTGAAAGTTCGGAAAGAATTGGCCCTTCTTTGGAAACCAGGGGGGCGATTTCGGTGCGGCTCATGCGAGTCCCTTGCGAATGCCAACGGTGTACCGGCGAGCGAGATCCCTCTCCCAGTTCTTCCGAAGACTGTGGATTATACCTATGGCCAAGGGACTTGACGACCCCGGCATAGCAAGCGCGAAGCGGCTAACCATAGCGGACGGGTTCGGTTTTCTCCAAGGTCAGGTTAGCGAGAAATCGAGATTGTCACCTGTTGGAGTTCAAGCTTTAGCTTGCAGCACAGCAGGCTAAAGCCCAGGGCTTTGTAGCTAGCACAGGGGCTTGACGATTGGTCGATTGAAGCGTGGCC
>JBBDYH010000037.1:143800-173384 GCA_040901795.1 Pirellulales bacterium | reverse complement strand
CGATAGCAACACCGGCGCGTACTGCCGCGCGCGACACAAGCTGACCGAAGGCCTGGTGCAACGCCTGGTCCGGGAAACGGCGGAGGCTTGCGAAGCGCAGACACCCGACTCTTGGCTGTGGCGCAACCGACACGTCTGGCTGGTCGATGGCACCACGGTCTCCATGCCCGACACGCCGGAAAATCAAGCGGCCTATCCCCAGCCACCTGCGCAAAAGCCCGGGTTGGGCTTTCCGCTGCTGCGACTGGTGGCGCTGGTCTCGCTGGCCACCGGATTGTTGCGTGACGCGGCGGTGGGACCGTACGCGGGCAAAGAAGCTGGAGAAACCGCACTGTTACGGGAACTGTTTGGGCGGCTACAAGCCGGCGACGTCGTGCTGGCGGATCGGTTTTACTGCGGCTGGTTCATGATTGCGCTGTTGCAGGAGTTGAACATAGACCTCGTTGTTCGCTTGCATCAATTGCGCAAGGCCGACTTCAGCCGGGGACAGCGTTTGGGATCAGGCGATCACATCGTCGAGTGGCCGCGGCCGCCCAGGCCCGACTGGATGGACGAAGCCACTTACGCGCGCATGCCGGCGACGCTGCGCGTGCGCGAGGTCGAAGTGCAGGTGAAGGAAGTCGGCTTTCGCACGCAATCGCTGGTCGTGGTCACTACGCTGACCGACGCCGCGGAAACGCCGCGCGACGCCTTGGCTGATCTGTACCGTCAACGCTGGCTGGTGGAGCTGGACATTCGTTCGATCAAGTCCATGCTGAGTCTCGACGTGTTGCGCTGCAAGACTCCGCAGATGGTGCGTAAGGAACTATACACGGGCTTGTTGGCCTACAACCTGATCCGGCAAACGATGCTGCAGGCGGCGCTGGCGGCGGACGTTTCACCCCGTTCATTGAGTTTCACTGCGGCTTTACAGACGCTGGCTGCCGCAGGAATGGTGGCGGCGATTGGCATGGGCGACCTGTCGCTGTTAATTCAAATGAAACTGCAGCACATCGCCAGCCATCGTGTGGGACACCGACCCGGTCGAATTGAACCCCGCGCCATCAAACGCCGCCCCAAGCCTCACAAGCTGCTGACCGAACCTCGTCCGCTTGCACGAGCACGGTTGCTGACACAACAATCGTCGTAAACTCAAGCACGACAATCGGCAGTGCCATTCGTTCCTGACACCTTTGTCTTGCCCGGGTCCGATATTCTTGGCGTATGACTTACCGTGGCTGACACTCGCATTTGATCAACTCTTAAAAAGACCGACGTGCTTGACAAGTTATGACAGAAGTCGTAATATCATTTACGACACGTGTCGTAGGACTCACAAATGGCGCGCAAATCAACGACTCTCGGACGGCTCGCCAAAGGGGAGCTCGAACTGCTGCAAATGCTTTGGAGCGCCGGTCCTGTCTCGCTGATCGAGGCGCATCGGGCTTTGGGTGAGCGCGTCGGCTATACCACTGTGCAGACGCGCCTTAACCGGCTCGTGGCAAAGCGGCTGGCACGGCGTTCGAGCGAGAGGCCAGCGCGCTACCAGGCCGCAGTAACGCCCGAAGAAGTGGGCGCAAGCGATTTGAATCTGCTCATTGAGCGCGTGGCTAGCGGCAGCGTCGTATTCTTGGTCGCCCATCTGGTACGGGACCGTTCACTAACTTCTGAAGAGCTCAAAGAGCTCAAGCAGTTGCTCAAGGAAGCAGAGGAGAACTCGCTGCAATCTGGCGGGGAGCAAGGTTCGTAATGAATGAACTGGCCTTCGACACACTCATGCGGCTTGCGCGCACGACGGCACTGCTTTCCGTGGCGGTCGCGGTGCTCATGGTTGTGGTGCGCTTCGGGTGCTTACGGTCGGCCCGCTGGAGGCGGGGCCTCGCTGTGCTGGCCCTAATGCAGGGTGTGCTGTGGGTGCAACTGCCGCTGGCGGTGCCGTGGCATGAACCCGTTTACCAAACGGACGAAGATCGTGAGCCGGTACACCCTGAGCCGCTCGGCATAGTGGGCAACAGTGACGCGCCTGTGCTGCCGATTGCGGCGCCCGCGGCGGAGCCAATTCGAAATGCAGCGCCAGCGCCTGTGATTCTCGCCCGCCGGCGCAATGAATCAGCCCCCGCCTGGCGGATGAGCTGGCCGCTACTGATGTGCGGAATATGGATCTTGGGCATTGCGGCCTTCGTTGCGGTCTCGCTTCTGCGTTACGTCGCATTCGTTCGTCACTTACCGCCGGCACACCCAATGGCGGCCGACTGGCTCAACGAATTTGAGGAAGTTCGTTCAACGATGAACGTCGTCGGGCGTTTGAAGTTCCAACTAACCGATGCCTCGGGGCCACTGTTGTGTTGGACTCCACGAGGTTCGCTACTACTTGTACCGGATGCCTTGTGGCGCGAGCTAACTGGTACGCAGCGTCGCGCTGTCTTGCGCCATGAGCTGGCCCACTTCAAGCGAAACGACCTGGTTAAGTCGTTGTTGATCCGCGTGCTTGCGATTCCGCACTGGTTCAATCCTCTGGCCTGGTGGGCGGTGCGCGAGTTTGATGAGGCAGCGGAGTGGATTTGCGACGATCTTGCCGCCACAAATGCGGAAACTGAGTATGCTCGTGCTCTGGTTCGATTGTGCGAGCCGCCGCCATTGGCTATGTGGCCAACGACCGCAGCTCGCGGTAGTGGAGTCGCTCGTCGCGTTCGTCGATTGCTCGAAACTCAAACGAAGGAGGATTCGATCATGAAGAAGCTCATATTGGCTGCCGGCGCAGTGGCGATACTTGTCGCCGGACTTGTTCGCGTCGAGCTTGTGGCACAGGCTCCCCTCGATGCGGATACGAACGCTGAAATCAGCGTCGTCCTGAACTCGAAACGGGCGGAAAAACAAAAGGCCATGATCAACGCGGCGCGGCGCACCTACGAGGCCTTTGACGAGCTCTTCAAAGCCGGTACGACTACCTACGAGCCGCTGTATGTCTGGTCGAGTAAGATACGGTCATCTGAACTCCGGGCAGCCGATTCCAGACAACAGGTGACTCAGGCTAGCCAGGAACATCTCCATCGAATGCGAAAACTGCATGACAAGGTTGCGGCCCTCGGCAGACAAGGAGCAAAGGGGGGCGAAGCCGAGAAGTTTGCTGCCACTCAGTTCTACGTTGCTGAAGCGGAGCTGCTGCTCCTTGAAGCAACGAGTAATGAACAGATAGAGTTCACACCAGAGTTACCGCGGTAGCAGTAGGACCCTGCGGTTTTTGACGCCGGATGTCACCCTATCGGGGCTGGGACAATCGACGCCCGGAAGGTTTGGAGCGTTCGGGTGGATTGAAGGACGATTAAATCGCCGCCGTGGTTTGAAAAAGAAAGCGACGACGAGTCGCCGCACTCCCAAAAGACTGGCGCTAGTTCTTTTTTCGTGGGCGAGGTTCTTCTTCGGCCACTGGGCCGGCTAGCGGCGGGGTTTCGAAAAACTTGCCGTTGTCGACCAGGCGGGGATCGCCGGTCCGCCGCAGCTCGCCCAGCAACCGCTGCTCCAGTTCGGCGCGCACTTTCGCATATTTCGGATCGGCGGCGACGTTGACCACCTGATGCGGATCGGATTTCAGATTATATAACTCCTCGCGGGGTCGCTTGCCGTACGCAAGCTCAAACAGCGGCTTCCATTTTGGATCGTTGCGCCGGCCGACCAACCACGCCTTGGCCGGACCCGCGTCTTCGTCGGCGAGCGTGACGCGCGTCTGGTTGCTCAGTTCCTTGGCGGTTGGCGGGTTGTCGCCGTTGAGCCGATAAGGATCGCCGAGTGGCCAACGTTCGGGCTTGAAATTGATGATGTAAAGAAAATCGTGCGTCCGGATGGCGCGCTGGGGATACGGTTCGAATCCCGCGCGGGCGTTTTCCACATGACGCTCGCGGCCGATGAAGACTGCGGTCCGTCGCGGATCGATCTGCCCCGATTTCTCCGAGGTCAACAATTCGACCAGGCTGCGTCCGGTCATCGCCGTGGGCACAGCGACTTTGCCGAGCTCCAAGAACGTCGGCGCCAGATCGGTCAAGCTGACGAGATCATCGACGACTCGTGCCCCGTTCGCGCCGCCCCAGCGCATGGCCAGCGACACGCTCGAGCCGAAGTCGTAGAGGTTGCACTTGCCGTGCGGAAAGCCCGGCGCGCCGTGATCGCCGCTGACCACGATCAGCGTATTGTCCAGCTCGCCAACTTCTTCGAGCCGCTTGAGGAGTACTCCGAGCGCGGCGTCGAACGCCTGCACTTCGCCGAAGTAGTCGGCCAAGTCCTCGCGAACCTCAGGGACATCGGCCAGAAACGGCGGCATCTTTCCTTGAAGGGCGTCGGGGTTAATGCCCCACAACGCTTTGCCGGAGCCTTTGACCCACGATCGGTGTACGTTCGTCGGACCGAACCAATAGCAGAACGGCTGATTACGCTGGCGGTCCTGCAGAAAGGCATTGAAGTTCGCCAACACTTCGTCGTACAGCTCCCGTCTGGCCGATGTCACATCCTGGCGATCCGCGACCGTCCTGGTCACGTTCTGTGAAAACTGGTTGAAGCGGCGTCCACCGTTTTCGTAGGCGTGCTTGCCGGCGCCGAACGGAGCATCGACCGGTGTCCCAGGACTCCAGACCTTGTACGTCTCGCCGATGTGATAGCCGGCGTCGCGAAGCAGCAGCGGATACGAGACTCTTGACCCGTCCCAAACCGCGCCGCGCAGGATGGCGCCCCGGCCCGTGCGCCAAAAATGCTGCCCCGACAATAACGCGCTGCGGCACGGCGTGCAGGACGGCGCCGAAACAAACGCTCGTCGAAAGAGCACGCCCTCCCGCGCAATGCGATCGAAGTTCGGCGTGCGGATCACATCGTTGATGCTACCGGGACCGTCGAGCCTGGCATAGGCGCTGGCGTAGCGTCCCCAGTCGTCGGCGAACGCGAACAAGATGTTCGGCGGCTTCGGCTGTGCTGCCACGAGCGACGGCAAGCCCGCAAGGCACAAAAAGGAAAGTCCGAGGAGCAATCGTTTCATGTATTACTGATCCAGCGATTTAAATGGAAACAATGTGGACCGCACGTGGTTCTCGGCCATGATCTGCTCGATTTGCTTGACGATCGCCGGCTCTTCGGCCGCCATGTCCTGGCGCTCGCCGACGTCGCGCGACAAGTTGTACAGCTCAGTTTTGATCGCTCCCTTGGCCAGCGCCTGTCGCACGCCCTTCCAGTCGCCCATGCGCACCGCCTGCTGACCGCCGTAGCTGGGAAACTCCCAGTACAAAAACTCGTGCCGCCTCTGCTCGCCGCGGCCCAACAACGTCGGCAGAAAACTAATCCCGTCGATGTTTTCCGACGGTTCAAGGGTTGCCGCCTCGCAGAGAGTAGGCATCAGGTCATAGGCGACGCACGCCAGATCGCTCGTTGTGCCCGGCTTTATCTTTCCCGTCCAGCGAGCGATGAACGGCACGCGAATGCCGCCTTCGTAGACGCTGCCTTTCAACCCGCGGAACGAGCCCGCCGAGTTGAAGAACTCGGAGTCTGAGCCCCCGACGCCGCCGTGCGTTGGTCCGTTGTCGCTAGTAAAAACAATCAGCGTCTCCTCGCCCAGACCGACCTCATCAACCAGCTCGACGAGCCGGCCGACGGTGCGATCCAGCCGGGTCACCATTGCCGCATAGGCCGCGCGGGGATGCGCGTGCGGGCGGTAGCCTTTGCCGCCCGTATAGGGTGGATCGTCCCACTTGCCGCGATATTCGGCGAGCGAATCCTCCGGCACTTGTAGCGCTACGTGGGGAATGATGAACGGCAGATACAAGAAGAACGGCTTCTCGCGGTTGGCGCGGATAAAGCCCAGCGCCTCGCGCTCGAACAGGTCGTGCGAATATTCCTTTCCCAGGTCGGGTGGATCGCCGGTCGGCAGCTCGATTCGTTCGGCGTTGCGATACAAGTAGGTGGGATAATGGTTGTGCGCATGCCGCTGGCAGTTATACCCGTAGAAGAAGTCAAAGCCCTGGCGCAGCGGGTCACCTTCGGACTGCGGTGGACCAAGGCCCCACTTGCCGATCGCGCCGGTGGTGTAGCCGGCGCGCTGAAAAAGCTCCGCGATCGTCACTTCCGCCGCTGGCAACGGCTCTTGTCCCTCGGGCTTCACCTCTCGATTCGTGCGGATCACCGCATGGCCGCTGTGCTTGCCCGTCATGAGCACGCATCGCGACGGCGCGCAGACCGGGCTTCCCGAGTAATACTGTGTGAACCGCATCCCCTGCTGGGCCAGCCGATCGATATTCGGCGTGCGGATTTTTTTCTGGCCATAACATCCGAGCTCGGCATAGCCAAGGTCGTCGGCGAGGATGAGAATCACATTCGGCTTCTCGGCGGCCGCAGCCACCGCACCGACGGCGAGGGTGGCCATTACCCCGACAACCGCGACGGTCACGCATACAAATCGGGCAAATCGTTGATCAGACATCTAGCATTCTCCTGGCAGGGGCGCCTCTGATCGGCTTCAACTGCGTTAACGGTAACACGTTGTGACAGGCACATTCAACCGGGTCGGCGCCAGAGGGTCTAGAAGGGGGCCCAGCGGTTTGCATATGCAAGTCCGAATGGGAATAATCAGAGCAGGCCCGTGCGAATCGAATCTTGTTGTCGCCGTGGATCTGCGGGCCTAGGACTCTGCGGCGGACAAACATCGAGGAGCGGCGGTTGGCACTGTCGCAGGCGGATTTTCAACGCTGGGTGGCCGACCACGGTCCGGCTATGTATCGCATTGCCTACCGCCTGGTGGGCGATCGGCACGAGGCCGAGGACGTGGTCCAGGACGCCTTCCGTTCGGCATGGAAAAGCCGCCGGTCGTTCGAGGCGGGACGAGGTGAGCGGGCGTGGCTGGTGGCGATTCTGCGGCGTCGGATCGTGGATTATTGGCGTCGCAGTTCAACACTGAGTGTGGTTGCGGCCGAAAATACCTTCGAAGTTGGCGTGAACGCCGACGATCCGCTGGCAAACGATTATTCCGATGAAATGCAGCATGCCTTGGGACGGCTCCCGACCGAGCTGAAGGAAACGCTTCTGCTGGTCGTCGTGGCGGAATTAACCCATCAAGAGGCTGCCGATTTGCTCCATATTCCGCTGGGAACAGTCCTTTCGCGTGTGAGCCGGGCTCGTGCTCGTCTGCGAGAAGTGCTGTTGGCAGGTCCGGCGGTGAAACCGGAAGAGTGGCGACGTTGATCCAAGGAACAAGGGCCAGAGGGCGGTCGCAGAGCGGCAAACGAGTCGTGTCGTTGTTGTCGCGAGGGACCGCGAAACCGACAAACTATCGACCGAATGAACGCTGAACTCTGAGCCCTTCCCATGTCCCCTCAGCCTGGCGATGCCTGGATCGACGACGAGCTAAGAAACGTCGCACTGCCCGCAGATCTGCTGCCGAAGCTGCACGCGATTGCTGCGCTGGATGACGCGGAGTTGGACCGCGCGCTGCGCGATGTAGCACCGCCGCCGGCGCTGCTCGATCGACTGCGTTCGATCGGCTCGCGGGACGAGCTCGATGTTGACGACGAGCTGCGGCACGTCGTCTTGCCTGTTTCACTGGCCGAGCGCCTCCGGCGGATTCCGTCCGCCGTACGTCGAAGTAAGCGCACCAAAGTCGTAGTGCGCCGGTTTGCCATTGCGGCGTCGCTGCTGTTGGCAATGGGCGTTGGCTATCTGGCGGCGATTTCTCCGGCCTTGTTTAATCGGCCTCGGCAGCAGCTCGTCGACAAACGCCCGTTGGCCGGCCAGCCGGCGACCAATGCAAAACAGCCACAGCGCGATCGACCCACAACTCCACCGGCCCCAATCACCGACAACGGGTCAAAGCTGGTTCAAAGTGCGCCACCGTCAGAGGCCGTCCGCGATGGTTCCGTTACTCAGCCGCGCGATATTGAGGGGCCCGCCCCGGCGACTTCCGAGGTGGCGGAGAGTCGATCGGACGATTCGCAACGTTTGACGAACGACCTGGGTCGCGATCCGCTCCTGCCGGATGTGCTGGCCGCTGGTGTGGCCCCCGACCGCCTGCCGCCGCTCGAGAGCATGCCGACGCCGATGTGGCGCGGAGTGACGCCCCCGCGTGTCCGCGGTTACGACTTGAGGTTTCAGCTCACGCATGGCGTCCATCCCTTTGCGTCGCCGGCTGCCAATCCAGCGCTTGAGACATGCCCGGTCCCGCTGGTGACGAGCTCGGCAAGCTTCGATGCTACGGTGGCGCTGGTGGCGGAGCAGAGGCTTCCACCGCCGCATCGGATCCGCACCGAGGAGTTCCTGGCCGCGATGGACTATGGTTTCCCCTTGCCCGAGGGGAGCGCCCTTGGCATCCGTACGGCCATTGGTCCGTCGCCGTTCGGTACTTCGGGTTCGAGCCTGCTGCAAGTGGCGGCCCAAGGCAAAGCGCTCTCTCGCGGCGTCAAGGGGGCATGGCATGTCGTGGCAATCCTCGATACGTCGGCAAGCATGCGCTGGGAAAACCGCTGGGAGACGGCGCGACTCGGCTTACGCAAGCTCATCGAGCGAATGACGCCGGCCGACCGCGTTTCGATTGTCTTGATGGGTGACAAGGCCGAGATCGTCGCCGAGCGGCAATCCCCCGCCGAGGCGCTGCGAGCGCTCGAGGCGCTGCCGGATCAGCCATCGGCCCGAGCCGTGAACGTCGTGGATGCCGTCGAGATGGCCAACGAAGCAGCCGTCCGCGGGGCTGCTCAGGCCGCTGGGCGGGTCGTGCTGTTGACCGATGGGCAGGTGCAGCTCAACGAGCCGGTGAATCTGCGGATCGAAAGTGTCGTGCAGGCAGTAGTCAACCAAGGGCATCGCTTCGAGGTGCTCGACCTCCGCGAGGACGGGACAATCGACTCCGAGCTCAATCGGATTGCTGCAGCGGCGAACGGCAAGGCAGGCAGTAGCGGCGCGGTCTCGCAGACGAGCACAGCCGATTGGATCCGTTGGCGTTTGCTGGAGATTGCCGATGGCCAATCGCAGGTTGTCGCCGCCAATGCGACCATGAAGGTTACCTTCAAGCCCGACGCCGTCGCGATGTATCGTCTGCTAGGGCATGAAGCCACGTCGTTCGCGGCGCTGGTCAACACGACTGTGGAAGCAGATCTTCGCGCCGGTGAAGCGGCGACCGGCCTGTTCGAGGTGATTCTCAAGCCCGATGGCGGCGAAACCATCGCCACGGTCGAAGTTACCTGGCGCGATCCGAAAACCGGCGCCGAGCAGTCGCGCCGCCAGACAGTGAGCCGCCTGCAGCTTGCACCGTCGTTCCATCAGGCGCCTTTGTCGCTGCAAACGGGCGCGTTGGCCGCGCAAACGGCCGAGATTCTGCGTAACTCCTTCTTCGCTCCGGCCCATTCGCATTCGCTCTCGGACGTGGCGGAACTGAGTGTTCAGCTCAATCCGCGGCTCCGCGAGCGACCGTCCTTTGCGAAGCTGATGACGCTCATCGAACAGGCGCAGCGATCTGGGGTCGTGTCGCAATAGCAGTTCGAGTTGTTGGAGTTCAAGCTTTAGCTTGTCCTCAAGCAGGCTAAAGCCTGAACTCCAACCGTTGCCCGAACTCCAGCAAAAGGGCGGTTGATCGATCGCCCCGAATTGAGCTTATAATGGTGCTTTGAGGCTTAATCCTTTAGCGGGCGGCTCTGGAACAGCATGATCGTCTTCCACAGGATCGTTTCATGTCTTGTCGCGGTCGCGGCGTGTTGGGCCCTGCCCGCGGCGATTTCGGCCGCCGAACCGGTGGAGAAGTTTTTGGCGGCGCTGCGCCGCAATGGCTATCACGACATGGCGGTGGAGTATCTGGCCCGCGTTGTCAGTTCGTCGCACGTCGATGATGACTTCAAACGACGGTATCCGTATGAGCTGGGCTCGGTTTTGCTGGATTCCGCGCGAGCGGCCGGCGACCCGGCGGTTCGCGATCAACTTGCCGAGCAGGGAATCGGGAAGCTCAAGGAGTTTGTGGCGTCGAATGCCGCCGATCCGCTCGTAGGCGACGCTCAAGCGAAGCTGGCTGACACGTTGCTGGAGCGTGGTCGGGCGCTGGTGGCCCGCGCCGATCGCAGCCGTGACCGCGAGCAGATTCTCCGAACAGCGCGGGCGTTGTTGGTTGAAGCAACCAAAACGTATGAAGCGGTCGAAAAACATCACTTGGCCGCGTTTGAAAAGCAATCGCCGACTGCCGACCGCGAAAAGCGCAACGAGCTGGGTGGCCCGATCCTCGGGGCGCGGCTGAGAATCGCACAAGCGCTCAGCGACGTGGCTAAGACCTACGACGCCGGCGCGCCCCAAGCCACGCAGGCGCTCCAGCAAGGCATCAACCGCTACGCGGAATTGTATAAGAAATATGAGAACGATGGTTTCGTTGCAGCGTACGCCGCGCGGGTGCACGAGGCGGCCAATTATCTTGAGCTCGGCGAACCAGACGAGGCCTTGTCGCGACTCGCCAATGTGCTCTCGCTGCAGCTAAAGGACGAGTCGTTGCGAGATACCGTCTTCACTCCTGCGCACCTGGTGGCTCTCAAAGCCTGGCACAAGAAGGGGGATTTTAAGACCGCCCTTGAGAAAGCCGAGACCTACGTTGCCAACCCCAGTTCCTCGGAAAGCAAGCGGCCGGATTGGCTGGAAATGCAGTATCTGCTGGCTCTGGCGTATCAACAACAGGCCCAAACCCTGCGGTCCGGTGATGCGCAGCGGACGAAACTCGAAACCGAAGCCCGCAAGTTGGCCGGCCAGGTCGTCAAGTATCGTAGCGAAGTCCAAGACGATACACGGCTGTTGCTGGGTAAACTCGGCCGGCCGGTTGACGCCGAGATTGGGGACGTGAAGACATTCGCGGAGGCCCTGGACAAAGCGACGACGGCAATTCAAGACTATACAGCGGTCAAGCTGGCCTACGATACGGCGCGGCAGACGGCCGACGTCAATCAAGCGGAGCGCGCGCGTCTGGGTCAGCAGTTGATCGACACCCGCGAATCGGCCTATCGCCTCGTCCGGCGGACCGTATCGCTGGCCGACGAGAAAAGCGATCTGACGCAACTCAACACCGCGCGGTTCTACGTCTGCTTTCTGCATTGGGAGTACGCTCAGGCGGAGTCCGCAGAGAATAAGGTTTCGAGCAATTATTTCGATGCCGCGGTGCTGGGCGACTTTCTTGCGCGGCGGTTTCCCGACCATGCCCACGCACGGCAGGCGATGGCCATCGCCATGGCGTCGTACCAGAAGATTCGCCAGGACGTTGTCGAAGAATCACAACAAGCCGCCGAAAAAGCGGGCTTGAGAGCTGACGAAATTCGCACGGCGGTCGATGCGGCCGTGGCCGGCTGGTCCGACAAGCTGTCGCAACTCGCGGAATACGCGGTCGCCAAATGGCCCGCTGCAGAGGAGGCCGCCGACGCAGTCGCGGTGCTGGCCGCCGTCGCGGTCGAGCGGCAAGACTTTGACGCGGCTCGGTCATTCGTCGAAAAACTGAAACCGGGCTCCGCACGTCGAGCGGACGTCGAGCTGCGGCTCGGTCGCGCCATCTGGGCGCATTACGTCCGCGCGAAAAAGGCTCTCGACGAGGCGCAGCAGCATGCCGAGCAAAACGGTGATTTGCAGAACAGTTCCACGAAGTCGCAGGGCGCCGCCATCGCGCGCTCAGGTTATGGGCAACCGGACGCGAAGGCCGCCAACCAACAAGCGCTTGCCCAATCGGCCAGTCAGGCGCAAGCATTGCTGGAGTCGGGCCTCAAGGCCGCCGGCGCCAGCGAGGAAATCGATCGCGGCGCCGTCTTGGGTCTGTGGGCGCTCGTGCAATCGTACGTGACCACTTCGCAGCCCGAGAAAGCGATACCCTGGCTGGAAGATGAAAAGCTCGGCCTCTTGACGCTGGTGAACGACAAACACGAGGCGGCCGAGATTGAGGGGTTGATGTTTGATGCGTATCGGCTCGCGCTGCGGGCCTACATCGCCGTTAAGCCGCAACAACTTGACAAGGCGCTATCGACGATGGACGCCCTGGAGAAGATCACGGGCAACGACGCTAAGGGGCGCGAGATGCTCACGACGGTATACATCGCGATGGGCCGCGACCTGCAAGATGAAATCAAACGTCTGCTCGCGCTGGGCGATGTGAGCGAAGTGGCGGCGCTGTCGACCGCCTTCGAGACGTTCCTCGAGCGGCTCGCCGGGCGGGACAGCGGCAATACGTTCAGTTCCCTCTTCTGGGTCGCCGACACGTATTCCGAACTTGGCGCTGGGCTCGATCAGGCTGCCGCGGAATCGGCGGACAATCGGAAGCCAAGCAGGGATTACTACCGCCAGGCGGTGACGGCGTTTGAGGAGATCCTCAAGCGCGATCGGGCCAACGCGGACTTCATGCCCGACAAGTATCTGCCGCTGGTGCAATTGCGTCTGGCCAAGGCCTATCGGGGGGCGGGCGATTACACCAAAGCCTTGACGTTGCTGGCGAGCATTCTTAAGGAAAAACCCAACGTACTCGATGTCCAATTCGACGCCGCTTATACGTACCAGGAGCTTGCCGAGAGCGACCCCGGCAAATTCAGTAAGTACTTCCGGCAAGCAATTCTTGGTGGCGAACAGGACGACACCCGCAGCATCTGGGGCTGGAATTCGCTGGCGCAAAAGATCCGCACTCAACACGAGCGGCTGCGGCGCGACGCCGACGACCCGACCAGCGCCGAGCGAGCCGAGCAGTACCGCCAGCGCTATCAGGAAGCCCGCTACAACAGCGTCTATTGCACCTTTGCCTTGGCGAAATCAGTGACGAATCCGAGCGAGAAGGCGCGGCTTCTGAAGACCGCCAAACAGGGGATCTGGTCGGTCTTTGCGATTGTCGATTCCCAACTCGGCGGCGGCCAATGGAAGACCAAAAACGACCAGTTATTGAAAGACATTCAGTCAGCGCTCGGCGAACCGGCGATGGGTTTACTAGAGTTCGAACAACGCAAGCAACAACAAGCCCAATCCGTCGGAAAGTAGCCCCAACCTAAGCCCCGCGCCGAGTGCCACGCTTCGCCAGCCACGCCGGTGCTGAACCATGAACCCTGAACCCTTAAATGAAGCTCGCCGTAAGTCTGACATTCATTTCGCTTACGCTGGTCACGCTGTGTGTTCGCGCCGATGAGGTTCGCAAACTCGACGGTGGCAAACACACCGGCACCGTGAAGAGCATGTCCGCGACCGAAGTCACCATTGGCGGGTCGGTGAGCGAGACGGTCGTGCCGGTCAATGAGATAGCGGCGGTAGTTTACGGTCTGGAGCCCCGTGGCCTTGTCGAAGCGCGCGCCGCCTATGACGCCGGCCGCTACACCGATGTCTTCGCCGCCTTGAACGAAATCAAACCCGAGCAGGTGCGCCGCGACGAGATGCGGACCGAAATCGAGTTTTATCGCGCGATGGCGGCGGCGCGCTTGGCCAGTTTCGGCAGCGTGGACCAGAAAACCGCCACCACGGCCGGCATGGAGCTGAACCGGTTTCTCACCGAGCACAAGAACAGCCATCACTTCTATGAGGTCAACGAGGCGCTGGGCGACTTGCTGTCCGTGCTCAAAAACCCCAACGCCTTCCGCTACTACGACGTCGTCGCCGGCGCCCCCTGGCCCGATTACAAGATTCGCGCGGGTTTGCTCAAGGGCCAGGCGGAACAAATGCACGGCAACCATGCTGCGGCGATCAAGCACTTCGACGCCGCGCTGGCTACCGCGGCGACCGGCAGCCAGGCCGAAACGCAACTGCATCTGGCGCGCGTGGGCAAAGCGGCCAGCTTGGCCGAGACCGGCAGTGCGGAGGAGGCGATCGAGATCCTGAATCAAGTGATCGCCAAAACCGACGAAGGCAGTAGCGAAGTCTACGCTCGCGCTTACAACGCGCTTGGTAGTTGCTTTCGGAAGAAAGGGGCAACCAAGGACGCGCTCTTGGAATACTTGAAGGTGGATTTGCTCTTCAACTCGGTTCCCGACGCCCACGCCGAGGCCCTGTACTATCTTTCCCAGTTGTGGAACGAAGCCCGTCACCCGGAGCGTGCCCGCGCTGCCGCCGAGGCCCTCCAGCAGCGGTACGCCACCAGCCGCTGGAATAAAACATGATCAGCCGGCACGCGCTAGCGTCCGGTTCTGACCGATCATTCCGCCGCGCCTACGTCCGACCTTAAACCGCGGGCTAGCGCCCGGCGGCTGATAGGGGAGTCAGCCGGCACGCGAGGACTTGCCCGGCGATGACGGCGCTGCGACGATAGCCGGAAACAGGAGGACTCATGGTCATGAAGAAGCTGTTTACGCGACGTGGATTCATCCAAAGTGCGGCCGCTGGTTCCGCCGTTTCGTGCCTGGCCGCCGGCGCGACGCCGACAGTCATCGCGGCCCAGACCAACAAACCGGTACTGCTCGGCGGGGCGCCAACCCACACGGGGAAGTGGCCTGGGTGGCCGGAGTGGCGCAACACCTGGGAGCCGGAGATTCTTAAGGTCTTGCGAAGCGGGCAGTGGTACCGCTCCGGCAACAGCGGAAAAGTGCCCGAGTTCGAAGCCGCCTACGCGAAACTCTTGGACGCCAAACGTTGTTTGGCCACGGCCAGCGGCACGACGGCCTTGATTACCGCTCTGCACGTGATGGGCGTGGATGCGGGCGATGAAGTGATCGTGTCGCCGTATACGTTCATCGCGACTTATAACGCGGTGCTGACACTGAAGGCCCTGCCGGTGTTCGCCGACACGGACCCCGAGACGTTGACGATCGATCCGGCCTCCATCGAGGGCCGGCTCACGAATCGAACGCGAGCCATTGTGCCGGTGCATATTTTTGGCATGCCGTGCGACATGGACCCGATCAACGCGGTCGCCAAAAAAAACAAACTCGGTGTGGTTGAGGACGCCTGCCAGGCCTGGCTGGCCGAATACAAGGGGCGGATGTGCGGCACGCTCGCCGATTTGGGCTGCTTCAGTTTTCAGAATTCCAAGCATCTCCCTTCGGGCGAAGGAGGCGCCATCACGGGCAACAGCGATGAGCTGCTCGACCGCTGCCACGCGTTTCATAACTGTGGTCAGGCAACGGGCGCCTTCCAGGGCCATGGTTTCTTCACGCGCGGCAACAACTTCCGGATGCAGCACTTTCAGGCAGCCATTCTCTTGCAACAGATCGACAAGCTGGTCAAAGAGACCCAGGTCCGCCGTGAAAACGCGGATTATCTGGCTACCCAACTCAAGGAGATCCCCGGTGTCACTCCGGCGCGTCTGCCGGAAGACAGCCGGGCGGTGTGGCATCTCTACCCGCTGCGTTACGACGTGGAGCAGTTCAGCGGATTGCCGCGCGAAAGATTTATGAACGCGCTTCGCGCCGAGGGAGTCCCCTGCAGTGGCGTCTATCACGAGCAGTATTTCGACGGCTTGCTGGATGAAGCCATCAGCTCGCGCGGCTACCAGCGGCTCTATAGCGCCAAGCGGCTGAAGGACTATCGCGACAGTTTTCAAGAGTTGAAAGGCAACCGGCAAGTCTGCTCGACCACGGTGGCTGTACCTCAAAACGTGCTGTTGGCTAAGCGCAGTCAGCTCGATCAAATCGTCGAAGCGATTCGAAAGATCAAAGCCCACAGTGGCGAGTTGGCCAAACTCGCCTAAACCAACGACTATTCAACCGAACTCGCAGCTGAGCTGGACGAGACTGCCGCCTCTTCCGTCTCCCATCGCGCCTCTCGCGAAACAGCCCTAGCGCCGATGAACGAAATGGACTAAGATAGTAATGGATGAAACTGCGTAGTTTGGGGAGATTATCCAGACGCGGAAACAACTCGTTTGCCGCGACCGCGGTCCTACGACGCGTTATTGATTAATCGGAGACGTCGATGCCCGGCTGGTTCTCATTTCTGGTGGGCTGCCTGACGAAATCGGCTACCGCAAAGCGGCCGCCAATTTCACCGCGGCGGCGTAGGTCGACGATCGAATGCCTCGAACGCCGTCGAACGCTCAGTGCGGCATCGACGCTCGTGGAAGCTCCGGTCTTCGTCGGCTCGGAGTTCCAGGTCGACAGCACACCACCCGGATCGGGCGACGCCCGGACGTCTCCAGCGATTGCACACGCCGACAACGGCGACGCAATAGTCGTTTGGCAAGCGAGTCGGTATCCCGATTACGAGATTCACGGGCAGCGCTACAGCGCCGCCGGCACACCGTTGGGGGGTGAGTTTGTTGTCAACGACCCCGGCAGCGGATGGCGATTCGGTCCCCGCATCGTTGGGGATACGGCCGGTAATTTCGTGGTCATTTGGCACGATTCGACCAAGCGGGGATTGTATGCGCGTCGGTTCAACGCCGACGGCACGCCGGCTGGTGGCGAATTCTTGATCAGCGGCGTCTGGCCGTGGAATCCCGACTACGACGTCGCCATGGACGATAGCGGCAACTTCGCTGTCACCTGGCGAGAGGAAGGTGGAGCGAATCCCGGCTTCGAGGCTCGCGTCCAGCTTTTTGATGCGGCCGGCGGCCCGCGCGGTCCTGACTTCGCCGTCAGTGCAGTGGCGGGCGTGCGCGTTTACGGCCCGCAAGTGGCGATGGACGCCGACGGCGATTTTGTGCTCGTGTACACCGATCTGCCAGGCAATGGAATGTACCATATTCGCGCGCAGCGTTTTGACGCCGCCGGCGCGCGGCAGGGCCCCGTTTGGGAAGTCGTGTCCGATGCCTATTTGGGCGGCATCGCGATGGCGCCCAATGGTGATTTCGTAATCACCTGGACCGACCCTAACCATCAGGGCCAGCCTTACCAGGACGTGTACGCAGCGCGCTATAACGCAGCGGGAGTCCCGCAGGGGTCGCCGTTCCTGGTAAACGAGACGACATCCGACCATCAAAGCAATCCGTCCGTCTCGCTCGATGGCGACGGCGATTTCGTGATCGCCTGGTCGTCAACGCATGCCGTGCCTGACGGGTTTAATCATCCCACTGAAGTGTTTGCCCGGCGGTTCACAGCCGGCGGGCGCGCCGTCACCGCCGAGTTTCAAGTCCATCTCGATCAGCCGGTCCACCTATATTCCCCGACGGTCTCGTTGGACTCCGCTGGCAACTTTCTCGTGGCATGGGGCCGCGATTCGTATCCCGATGGACATCCGGAACAGGTGCGCGCCCAGCGTTTCACCGTGGCCGACGATCTGACGCCGGCGGTGGGTGACGACGTGTATTCACTCGCCGAAGTCGCGGTGCTCAACGTGCCTGCGGCGGCTGGCCTGTTGAGCAACGACAACGATCTGGATGGGGACGGTGTGGCCAGCGACTTCGACGGTGATGCGGTCCCGGACGTTTCCGACACGGACGACGACAACGACGGCACGCCCGATACTGGCGACAATCTGGTGGGTCGCTCCGATATGCGGGCGGAGGTTGTAGTCGGACCGGTACATGGGAGCGTCACGCTCAACGCCGATGGCTCCTTTGTCTATGTGCCCGAGGCCGACTATTTCGGGCCTGATTCATTTATATACCGCGTTGTCGAGCCGAACTTCGTCGTAAGCGGCTTGGCGACGGTCTCGCTTGCCGTCAATTCTGTCAACGATGCTCCCAGGATCATCGCCAGCCACATCTCTGTTCCTGAGCGTTCTGGCGCACGGCAGCTTATCGGATGGGGAACCCTCGATCCGGGCGCGGCGAACGAGGCGGGTCAGACGCACACCTACAACATCGTCGACGTGACCAACCCCGGCCTGTTCGCAGCCGCTCCGCAGTTGGCGGCCGACGGCACGTTGTCGTTCGAAATTGCGGCGGGCCAGTCGGGCACGTCGACATTCGATGTGCAGGTGACCGACAATGGGGGCACCGCCAACGGAGGCCAGGATACACAGATTCAGACGTTCACGATTGCGGTCGGGGGTCAGCTCGGTCCCTTGAATCGGAGCAATGGGGATATCTCGATCGAGGGCGCGGCCGGCCCCGACAACCTCGAAATCTCCGGCGACGTCACTACTGCAACGCTGTTCGTCGATGGTTCCCTTGGGAGCTACACGGTGCTCGACGTGTCCGGGAGCGTGTCGCTGGCCTTGAATGAAGGCGGCGGCAGCCTGAACGTCCACGACCTGTACCTTGGCGGGGGTCTCTTCATCACCGGCAGCGGCGGCGGCCAATACGACATTGGTGTCGATGGAATTGTTTCGACGCGCGGCGATTTTGTTCTGTCACTGGCAGACGGTTCCAACACGGTGAACCTGCTCAACCTCTACATCGCACGCCACATCAACATTTTCACTGGCAGCGGCCGCGACGATCTCAACCTCTTCGATCCAACGAGCGCAAACTTCGTCCTGAGCCTGTCGTCTGGCGGCACGACGGTCATCGCATCGGGTGAAGAAAGCGACAGCCTCAACATGCGCTACGGGTTCATCGTCGGCGACCTGATTGTCAACGCGGGCGGAGGCGACGATATCTTTAGCGTCTACGGCTCGGCGATCAGCGGCACCGTCGCGGTGCTTGGCGGCGCAGGCGCCGATCGCCTGACGATCGATACCAACTACTTCGCGACGCTGTTTCAGATGTTCGGCGAGGCCGACGACGATGTACTTTATCTGCTCAACTGCATTCACGCCGGCGGAGCGTCGATCAGCGGCGATGCCGGCGAAGATTGGATGGCGGCCCAGAACATAACCGCGCCCAGTTTGAGTCTGGCGCCGGGCGCTGATCAAGATTTGACCACGGTGCTTAGATCGCTGTTGGGTGAGCTTTTCGCCCAGCTTGGTGAAGGAGACGATCGGGTCTCGCTGTATGGAACCACGGTGACCGGCACAAGCCTCTTCGATGGAGGCCCAGGGGGTGACTTTTTCCATACACCGAATTTTGACAATTCGTGGCTAGGGGGCTTGAGCGCCATTAATTTCGAAGCCAGCTCTTAATCGTTGCCCACCGCTAGCCGACCGTGGCACTGGCTTCGAGCAGTGTGTAACAAGATCGGTCAAAGCGATTGGTCTGGGCGCCGGTCCCAATTTTTCAACACGCTGCTACACGCGCATCAGCGCCACGCCGCTGCAAGCCAGCAGCATGCCGGCCAGGCGCGCCAGCGTGAGCGGTTCTTTGGGCATTCCCATCACGCCAAAATGATCGATCGCCAGCGCCGCGGCCCCTTGGCCGAGGACAAGGATCGCGATCGTGACTCCCGCGCCGATTTTCGGGAAGACGAACGCCAGCGACAGGATGACCACAAATCCGCACAGTCCGCCGATATACAGGAACCAGGGCGTGGCCGCGGGGAAGAACGTCCCCTGCCGGCCACTGAGCAAATAGAAGACGACGGTGCCCACAAGCACCATCAACGTATTCAGGATGAGTGCGGCCCCCAGGCCGATGCGCGAGGCGAGACCGGCATTCGCCGCCGACTGCAACGATGTTGCGACACCCGCCGCTGCGGCAATCAAGGCGAAGAGGATTTTCGTCATGTTAAGACCTGCCAGCTCAGGCTGGCATCATGTGGGGCTTTTGGTAGACTCGGAAAGGCACAACCCTCGCCTACGGCAACGGGTTAAACGCTCCAAGGATAGGAATATAAGAAAATGACTACGACGTTGCGACCGTGCGGTTTTTGGGTTTCGGTGCTGATGCTCTTGTCGGGCGACATTGTTTCTGCCGCGACGCCCGACGTGGTCAGGTCACCGAGCGGCAAGACATTCCCGGACGGATGGTCGGCCAAGGCGCCGCGTGACGAGATCCGCCCGGCGTTCTCCTTCGAGCCCAAGGGCGGGCCAAAACAGGCGGGCAGCCTGGTGATTCGCCATGATGAGCGCGATGGTTTGGACGGCTGGTTTCAAAAGTCCTTTGCCGTGAAGGGAGGCGAGTACTACCGCTTTGAGGCGCTCCGCAAGTTGACCGGCGTAACCGTCCCGCGGCGCAGCGCGCTGGTCCGGATTCTGTGGCAGAACGAGCGAGGCGGGATGGTCTCGGCCGACGTGCCCAAGCAGCAAGTTGCGGAGACCGGCAATGTTCCCAGTGCCGAACCAGAACATCCCACCGATGGCGAGACCGATTCGCAGGGCTGGACCACGGTCAGCGGCGTCTACCGCGCCCCGAGCAAGGCCACGCGCGCCGTCGTCGAACTGCACCTGCAATGGGCGCCCAACGGCGTTGCCGAATGGAGCGACGTCGAGTTCGCGTCCACCGCGGCCCCCGCGCCCCGCAAGGTGCGCCTGGCCACAATTCACTACAAGCCGACGGGCAAGTCGCAGCGCGAGAACTGCGAGGAGTTCGCGCCGCTGGTCGCCGAGGCCGCCCGGCAAAAAGCCGATCTCGTGGTGCTCGGCGAAACCGTACCGTACGTGAACGTGAAGAAGCAGCCGCACCAAACCGCCGAAGCCGTACCGGGTCCCACGACGGAGTACTTCGGCCAGCTCGCGGCGAGTCACAATCTGCACATCGTGCTCAGTCTGTACGAGCGCGAGGGGCATCTCGTGTACAACACCGCGGTGTTGCTCTCGCCCGAAGGCAAGCTCGCCGGCAAGTATCGCAAGGTTTGCCTGCCGCACGGCGAAGTGGAAAAGGGCGTTGCCCCGGGCAGCGACTACCCGGTGTTCGATACGAAGTTCGGCAAGGTGGGCCTAATGGTCTGCTACGACGGCTTCTTCCCCGAGGTCGCCCGCGAGCTGTCGAACCGCGGCGCCGAAGTGATCGCCTGGCCGGTCTGGGGCTGCAACCTGCGGCTGGCGACCGCCCGCGCCTGCGAGAACCACGTGTACCTGATCAGCAGCACGTACATGAAACCGAAAGACGGCTGGATGATCTCGGCCGTTTTCGATCAGACCGGCAAACCGATCGCCACCGCCGACGAGTATGGCACGGTCGCAGTCGCCGAAGTCGACCTCGGCCAGCCCTACATCGGGCCCTATAACTTGGGCGATTTTCATTCGATGGTGCCTCGCCATCGACCGCTGGATGCGGCGGAGCGATCAGCCGGCACGCGCTAGCGTCCGGTCACGACCGATCACATCGACACATTTACTGCGGCTGACCAAAGCAATACAGGAACTCTTGGCGCTTACCACTGGAGCTGTCGCCCACGCGCAGAAAGACCTGCCCGCCGCAGATGGCAGGGCTGGGGAACGAGTCCGTTCCTACCTGGTTCGTTGACAGCAGCTCGAACCGCTCGGGGTTGGCCTTGAACACGAACAGCGTACCCAGTTCGTTGGCCCAGTAAATGTTGTCACCCGCGACGACGGGCGAGGCGCTGACGGGACCTTTGAGACGCTCGCGCCACATCTCGCGGCCGTCGGAGGCGCGCCAACAAAACGCGATACCCTGGCCGGTGAATGCGTACACGTACCCATCGTGGGCGAGCAGCGATTGCTCGTACTGGCGCTGGTTGTTTTTCCACAGGACCTTGCCGCTGCCGTCGGCGCGAATGGCGACCGTTTCAGCGCCGGGATATCCGCCGCTGGCGAACACCAGGTCGTTTTCCCAGACGGCCGTGCCGCAGGTGGCCATCGTCGTGCCCTTCGCCTTCCACAGCGGCTTGCCCGACGCAGGATCGAACGACGAGACCTGGTCGAAGCCGCTGATCAACAACTGGTCCTTACCGGCGACGTGGGCGACCACCGGCGAGGAGTAGCTAATGCTCGCCGGCCGCGGCGTGCGCCACACCTCCTGGCCGTTTTTGCGGTCGAGTGCCACGAGGAAGCTGTCCCCGTCGTACTCGGCCGAAATGATCACCGTCCCGCGATAGAGAAGCGGCGAGGGGGCGTAGCCATATTCGTACATCTTGGGGTTGAACGGCCCGACGGTCTTTTGCCAGATTCTTTGGCCGTCCAGGCCGAGCGCCGTGACGTGAATCGCCTGGTGGTGAAAAAACGACGCGAACACGCGCTCGCCATCGCAGGCGACGGTGGGCGTGGCGGCGGAGTTCTTGCGATGATTCTTGGCCGGAAAGCCTCCCTGGCTGATCTTTTCGTTCCACAGCAGCTCGCCGCTGGCCCGGCTGAACGCCAGCATGGATTGGGTTTGATTGGCTTCGTCCGAGGTCGTCAAGAAGATCCGCTCGCCGACCACGACCGGCGACGAATGCCCCCGGCCGGGAACTGGCGCCTTCCACAGGTACCCGCCCTTGTCGCTGAACGTGACCGGAACCGCGGCAGCGGTCGCAATCCCCTTGCGGGACGGCCCGCGCCACCAGGGCCAATCGCGTTTCGCGGTGAGCTTGGGCAAGTGCTCGAGGCCGGTATGGTCGGCGGCGGAGACGAAAGCGGATGACAATACGAGCAACAGGCCGGATGCGGCGACTGCGAAGCAAAGTAAGCGGATTTGCTGCATGGGTGGGTCCTAATGGCCGGCGTTAGTCGACCGGTGCGGGAAATGAACGCACTGCTCGCTGCGAGCAGTGGCACACGGCAGCCGGATGGCCGGCGACGCCGTAATGATAGCCAAGTCCGGGCCTGCCCGCCGCCTTGAGCGTAAGAATCCCTAATTGCCGCGTTGGTTCGTCCTGGCACTGCTCGCGGCGAGCAATGCCACACGGCTATACTGCTCCCATGGCGGACGCGGGGAACAAGGCGATCGGAAACCTGGTCACGCGACGGTTGTTCATGGCAGCCATGCTGCTATTCGTCGGGTTTTGGCTTGCCCTGTGGTTCCTGGGCCGCCAGTTTACGAGCGATTCCGGTCTCGGCATCTGGACCGGGGCCTGGACACGGCATACGTCGCAATGGATGGCCGATCCGTACACGTTTTCGCATATCCTGCACGGCATCTTCTTCTACTGGCTGTTGCTGCCGTTGCAACAGCGGCTGACCGTCGGATCGCGTTTCTTAATCGCCAGTCTGATCGAGGCCGGCTGGGAGATCCTAGAGAATACGCCCTATATCATCGATCGCTACCGCGCCGCCACCGCGTCGCTCGATTACTACGGCGACAGCATTCTGAATTCGACGCTCGACCTGATCGCAGCGATGCTGGGCTTCTGGTTGGCATGGAAGTGCGGTTGGAAATGGGTCCTGGCCCTCGTCGTCGGAATCGAGCTGGTGTTGGCGTATCTCATTCGGGACAACCTGACGCTCAACATTCTGATGCTCTTTTATCCGCTCGAAAGCATTAAGCAGTGGCAACTGGCGGGGTAGCCAAGAGACCAGTGCGCAAGAGCGGCTGTTCCTGCAATACATCGGCCGGCACTTTGGTTGACGGCGCAACCGACCGTGGCCATCTTGTTTCAGCCAAATCGATCGCTACAACTAGTGGCCAGAGGGAAATGGACCGCCCCGGCTTAAAGACATTTCTCCGGCCGCTCAAAAAGGGGGATTCGCAATGGCTAAAACCACGCTTGTCGGATTGAGCATCGCGCTGGCTTTCACGTTGGCAAGCGCTGGAACTTGCGAGCTGGCGGCGGCAGAGTTTAGCGCCGAAGTCACGGCGCTGCCATTTCCGCCTGACGCCCGCGAGCTGGAGTTCGTCGCGTGGGCGGAGGACATCAACTACAAGAGCCAGTCGCCGCTCAAATCGCTCGCCGCCTTCTACCTCAAGGAGATGGCCGCCCGCGGCTGGGAACACGACGAGTCGGCCGCGGAGATCGATGAGGACTCGATCGAGCTCACGTTCAAGCATGGTGGGTCGAAAGTGGAGTTGGACCTCAGCCAGTGGTCGAAGGAAGTGCATATCAGTTTGGACTGCGAGAACCTGGAGTTCACCGGCACCGACGACCCGGCGAAACTCGCCGCGGCGGGCATCCCTGTACCCAGAGCAGCCCGGTTCCTGCAGAAGGAGCTGCCGCTGCCGGCGGGTGTGGTGGACCTGCGTTACACCGGCGACGGTTCGACGTTCAAGTCTTCCCTGACTCTGCCACAAGCTTTTGCCTATTTCATGCGCCTGGTTCCCGGCAAAGGGTTCCGCGAATCGCGCCGGCCGATCATCACGGAGACTCGCCGTTATACCGAGTTCAGGAAAGGCGCCGCTGAACTTAGCGTCAACGTGTTCAGCGACGACGTCGGCTCGCGCATCGTCCTGACTTACGCGGACAATGCCAAGGAACCGCCGGTACGACCGCTGCCGGCGGTTGCATCGTTGCCGATCAAGGGCGGCGGAGCGGACAAACCCGCGACCAGCGAAACTACCGCGGTTCCAGTTGACGCGACGCCGATCGACGTGACGAAGAATAAGGGGTCGGCGACGGTCAGCTACGCGGGCAAGCAATACAAGTTCACGAACGTGGCCTGCTTTCGGACAAAGAGCCGTGGCAGCGATGCCACGACGGTCGTGTTTTCCGGCAAGCCCATTCCTTACCAAAAGATGCAAACGCTGATCGCAACAAACGACGACTTCTCGTTTGGCGACTTGTACGAATTCAGCTCACCCGATCATTTGACTCTGCAGCTCGGCGAGCACCCCAGTTTTTCGTTCGGCATTCCGGGCGTCGGCCTTGGTCATCCCGTTGAGAATTCGGTCAACGAGATGAAGCTTGAAGCCGCCCGCGTACACGGAACATTGAAGATGCCGCCCATAGAGATTTTTAGGGGGGAAAAGTTCTCGTTCACAGCAACCGCCGACGCCGCCATCATCACGCCAGGCACGCGGATCACGGGACCTGGCGACCCAGTGGTGCGGTCCGATAGTCCCATCTTGGCCGATTCGCCTGTCCCCTTTCCGGAAGGAATCGAGAATGTCGGCCGGGAAGGATCGAAGTTCCGCAAAACGTACAGCGGCGTGGTCGGCATGCCGTTGACCGAGGTGGCCTCTTTCTATCGCCAAGAGCTGGCCGCGAAGGGCTGGAAGCGGCAAGATGCGGAATCGGCCGACGACACGATGCGGTTCAAGAACGACAAGATCGAACTTTCGGTTGTTCTCAAACAAGAGCGCGGCAAGACTGCGATCGAAGTCATCACGCGCGACATCGCGCTGGCCAGGCAAGAAGGGATCCTGCCGGAACCTGGCAAGGGGCGGCTGATCTTAGGGAACGCGAACAACGTCGCCGTCACCTTCAGCATTGGCACCGCAAACTACACGCTCAAGCCGGGCCAAGGGGCCAAGGACCAGAAGCAGGCGCTCAACTACTCCGTCGCGCCAGGCGCGTACACCGTGGTTTTGAAAACTCCCGGTCAGCGGCCGCAGACTGAGAAGATCAAGGTGGCGGAGGGCTCGGCGTGGGGCCTCATCGCGCTGCCCAACGGTGGCTCCCTGCCGATCCAACTTTATTGAGCGAAAACATATGACCCCGTTTTGAGTTAGAACCGCTAACACAACCGGCACACAGTAACCCGAAGCGTGAGCGAGGAACCGGCAGATTCGGCCTCGCTTACGCGTCGGGTTACTATTGTTAGCGGTTCTTAGCGGGTCGCATACAGACTTTAAAAACGTCCGGCCCGCTGGATCCCCCTAATTGCAGCGGCGCTCGGGCTTCTTGGCGGGCTCGCGGCCGGAAGTTACAATAGTGGTTCCGGAACAGTTCTTTATGGCTCTTCAGCCCGAGTCGTTTTTGGCACGGCGGACGGTTTTCTTGTTCGTCACGCATTAGTCCTGAGGGGAGGCGATCATGCGCCGTTGGCTTAAGTCTCGCGAATTCAAAACCGGCATTTGCGCCCTCCTGGCATTGTGGGTGGCACTGACCTGCTTTTCGACCGCGACGCTATTGGCGCCCGCCAAAGCGTATGCCCAGGACGAGGAGGGCGAGCCGGCCGCAAACGGTGACGCGGCGGACGCAGCGGAAGGTGGCGCGACGTCGGGGCAGACCGCTCCGGCCGAAGAACAGAGCGTGCTGGAGTTCGTGTTTGTGTCTCTCGGTTGGACCTACAGCATTGCGTTCTTGGCCCTGTCGTTTATCCTCGTCGCGCTGATCGTGATGAATCTATTGGGAGCCCGCCGCGAGAACATCGTACCGGTCGCGCTGGTCCAGGGTTTCGAGCAATTCCTGAACGAACGAAAATACCAGGAGGCGTACGAGCTGGCCAAGAGTGACGACTCGTTTCTGGGCCAGGTGTTGTCCGCCGGACTTGCCAAGCTTTCGACCGGCTACCCGCAGGCGATCGAAGCCATGCAGGAGGTCGGCGAAGAAGAGACCATGAAGCTCGAGCACCGGCTGAGCTATATCGCGCTGATTGGCAGCATCAGCCCGATGATCGGGCTGTTGGGTACGGTCCACGGCATGGTGGAGTCGTTCATGGTCATTCAGCGGTCCGCGGTGAACCCATCGCCCCAGGATCTTGCCAAAGGCATTTCGACGGCATTGGTCACGACGATTTTTGGACTGATCCTAGCCATTCCCGCCATCGGCATGTACGGCATTTTGAAGAACCGCTTCCAACGGCTCTCGCTGGAAGTCGGCATCGTGGCCGAGACGTTGATGAGCCGGTTCCAGAACGTCGGTAAGAAGAGTCCCACGCCATGAGAATCGCCGCCTGTGCCACTGCTCGCCGCGAGCAGTGCCGTGGCCAATCGCGAGGTGCCTGTCCCCTTTTGTTAGTGCGTCGAAGAGTCCCCCGCCATGAGAATCCGCCACCGCGATGCCCGTGCGATCATCGAACCGGACATGACGCCGATGATCGACGTCACGTTCCAGCTCATCGCGTTTTTCATGTTCGTCTTGAACTTTTCGGATGCCGAGACGGACGAGCGGATTCGGTTACCTCTCAGCCAGTTGGCCAAACCGCCCGAGGTGGCCCCCGAACAACCGATCACGCTGCAGGTCAGCCGCACCGGCACGGTCTACATCACCGGCGATGAAGTGCCCCTGGACAAGATCAAGCCGTACTTACAGCGCGAAGTCCAGTTGCTGGACCGGCAGAACAAGGACCAGGCCAACACGACCATCATCCTCCGCGGCGACGCCGAGGTTCAAACCGGCAAGGTGCAGGAGCTGATCAAGCAGTGCCAGGAAACTGGCTTTGAGAGGTTTTCGCTCCGGGCCAAGCAGCCTGATAGGTGAGCCGTGAAAATCCGCAAAACCACGGGCGCCATGCCCGACAAGATCAATCTCAACATGACGCCGATGATCGACGTCGTGTTTCAGCTATTGGCGTTCTTCATGTTCACGCTCGACATTGCGGAAGTGGAGGGCGACTTCAACATCAAGATGCCCAGCCCGACCAAGTCAATGGTCGAAAACATCGACGCTCCACCTTCGCTTAAAGTGCGGCTGGTCGCCAAGGTGGACGGGTCACTCGCCCAGATCGTTTACAATGGCCGCCCGCTGCCGAGCTTCGCAGCATTACGCAGCCAGATCGTCTCGTTTATCGGCAACGATCAGGCGCTCAAGGAATCCGCCGAAGTGGAAATCGATTCGGATTATGACCTGCACTATCGGCACGTCATCGACGCCATCACCCACGTCTCCGGCTACCTCGAAGACGACGGGCAAACCACCGTGAATCTGGTCGAGAAGATCAAGTTCACGCCGCCCAAGCCGCCCGGCGGATAAGCGGCCCACGACGACATCCGCATGCGCTTCCTATGGCGGATGCTAGCCTGGCGCGGGCAGGACAAGTAGCCCCACGTGGCCGAGTCTGCTGCGGCGGACTCGAGTGCCAGCACGTAGGGTGGGCCGAGTCCGCGAGGCTTCGGCGCGAGCTCAGCCGAGCGGCCCACGCGCTCGGCGCGCTGCTTTCTCGTTCGCACGGTCTCCGTGCGAACGCAATCCGCGACGCTCTGCGTCGTGGTTGTCTGGTTGCCGCAACCTCCTGCGCGCCGCAGAGTGGCACGTTTACGTTTCCACGCCGATTGAAAACGTTGGCAAGCACAACACCAACCGTTACGATAGGGCCGAGAAACTGCCGTCCCATGAGCCGAAACCCAGGAGTGCGAGCATGGCCAAGCGCGGGCCCAAGAGTGCGCCCAAGAAGCCGGCCAAGAAACCGATCGAGCAGTACGAGCACAGCGACAAGAAGCGCGTCAATAATCCACCGGTCGGGCTCGTTACCCCCGAAACCGATCCCGACGCCGGCCGCAAGACGTACCAGTACGATCCCCATCTGGACCCGCAGCTTGTCTGGGCGGGCAAGGCCGAGCACACCAGCTTCGAGGTGCCGACCGTCTCGCTGCACGTTCACGAGCGAATCGATCCCAAGACGATTATCCAGGCGGTGCGGAAGAACGGCAGTGGTCAGGTATCAGTGGTCGGTGGTCAGTTGCGGCAGCAAGGATTGTTTGAACATGCGGAACAAAACCCGCCCATCCGCGACGCCGTCGAGTTCTACCAGCACCAGCACAACTGGACGAACCGGCTGATCGCGGGCGATTCGCTGTTGGTGATGAATTCGCTTTTGGAAAAGGAGGGGCTGGCCGGCAAGGTACAGATGGTCTATCTCGACCCGCCCTATGGCATCCGCTACGGCAGCAACTTCCAGCCGTTCACGAACCGCCGTGACGTGAAGGACGGCCGCGACGAAGACCTCACCCAAGAGCCGGAAACGATCCGCGCGTTCCGCGACACGTGGGAGCTGGGCATCCACAGCTACCTCACCTATCTCCGCGACCGGCTGCTCTTGGCCCGCGAACTGCTCCACGAAAGCGGGTCGATCTTCGTGCAGATCGGAGATGAGAACGTGCATCGCGTCCGTGCAATTATGGATGAAGTATTTCGACCCGAAAACTTCTGCTCGGTAATTACCGCAGCTAAGACGAGCGGCCCAAATAGTCCAACTGCTCGAACTGATGTGCTGGGGTCTATTTCTGACTATGTCATTTGGTACGCGCGTAACAAAGAACACGTGAAGTATCGACGACTTTTTAAGTCGAAGAGCTTGGGCGATGAAGGAACTGAAAAGTATCGCCATGTTGAGTCGCCCGACGGGAAAGCGATTCGACTAATGACACGGAATGAATGCCGTGGAATCACACCTCTACCGGCTCTTTGGAGACCTTTTTTGTATGAGGATCTAACATCGCAAACGGGAGCTGAATCAATAACCTACGAAGTCAGCTTTGCTGGAAATACGTATCGACCAAGCAGTCGGCGCGGATGGAGAACTCACCAGGAAGGGATGTCACGTCTAATGGTCGCTCAACGTATTATTTCGCACGAGCGAACCCTTATGTTCAAACGGTACCTTGGAGATTACGCTGCAAATGAAATACGAAACCTTTGGGCCGATACAACAAGCGGAGCCAGCTCGGCTGATCCCAAGATCTATGTTGTCCAGACTCGTCGGCTCCCTGTTGAACGTTGCCTGCTGATGACAAGCGATCCCGGCGACTTGATCTTCGACCCGACCTGTGGCTCGGGCACGACGGCCTACGTCGCCGAGCAGTGGGGCCGGCGGTGGATCACTTGCGACACGTCGCGCGTGGCGGTAACGCTCGCCAAGCAGCGGCTGATGACCGCTGCGTTCGACTACTATCAGCTTGCTCACTCAGACGAAGGAGTCGGCAGCGGCTTCAAGTACAAAACCGTGCCGCACGTTACGCTCAAGTCGATCGCCAACAACCCGGAGATCAAGCCCGGCGTGACGTGGGCCGAGATCGACACGGCGATCGCCAAGTACGCCGACCAGGAAACGCTCTACGATCAGCCGCTGGTCGATAAATCGAAGGCCCGCGTCACCGGCCCCTTCACGGTCGAAGCGGTCCCGGCGGCCACCGTGCGACCGTTGGATGAGGCTGGTAGGGTGGGCTCTGCCCACCAAGAGCACGCGGTGAGCGCCGCCGATGGAAACGCGGTGGGCGAAGCCC